>NZ_JBNPUD010000003.1:0-744791 GCF_051167995.1 Bradyrhizobium sp. HKCCYLRH3073 | reverse complement strand
CCGCCCCATCGATCAATTGCTCACGGGGCCACCCCAACTTGCCAAAAACCCACAACAGTTGAGCCTCGCAATATGCGAAAGCTGAACCGGACAGCCGTGGGCTTGTCCCGGCCATCCACGTCGTCCGGCACGCCGAGAAGGACGTGGATGCCCGGGCCTTCGCCGCGCCGAAGCGGCTTCGGCCGCGCAGGCGGGACAAGCCCGGGCATGACGACGTGGAGACAGGCGAGCGCATAAAGGCCCATCGTTTGCTGCTTTAGCCCTGGGCGCACACCGCCGCCATCTCGCGGCGCATCTGCGTCCGAGCTTTGCCTTTGGACATGCCCTCTTTCCTTCGAAGAGGGCACGGGGAATGCCGGGAGCTGGCCGCCCCCATGGCCCGCCTGCAGAAAAAAATGCAGGCGGCAGGAACCACAGGTTCAGCCGAGACATCCCGGCATTCCCCGCGCGATGGTTGGGCGGCTTATACGTACTCTCCCCGGGGACCGGGCTGTCTTGCCCCCGTGACCGGCGGATCATCATCCCCGCCAGCGTAGCCTCAGCGTCGGGAGGCCAGGACCATACGACTTCGCCGGCGCATCAGGTCCGTTCGTCCGCGTGACTGATCACGCTGCGAACCCGACACACCCACCGCATCCCGCCTCAACGTCCGTGACGACCGCGAAGCGCCCCTCTGATCGAGACGGGACGGAGATAGTCAATCATGAATTCCGATAAAGCGAAAGTGAAATATTCTTAGCGGGAGGTCTGAGAGCGGTGATCGGCTTGAAAGCGTGGCACAAATTGGCTTTCGAGGGCAACGGTTTGATGGTTGCGTCGACTGAGAAGGTCGATCGGGAGCGTGCCCGTCGGGCGACTCAGTGGCCATAGGCTCGCGGGCGGGAGAAGATTCATTCAGTGGTGCGGTACAGGGCTGAGGCCCAGGAAGGCCTGCTCAACTGAAAAGTACCAAGCTAAATAGATAAGTATCAGCGAGGCCACACAGGCGCAGGCTGCCTGAACATTCCCCGAAACACGTTCTGAACTTGTTCGGAATGCCCACAACAAGCGGGTATAAGTATGCCGGTTTGTATGGTGTTTGAGGACTCACGGATGGTTTCTTTCGACGAAGCGAGAGAGTTGGCCGCCAGTCATATCGCGGGACTGGAGCAAGTGGCTGGATGCGAGTTGCTGGTTCTTGAAGAGGCCACGGAAAATGTGGAGCAAGGATGGGTCTTCTTTTATGACTCGAAGTTGCATCAAGAGACGGACGAGTTTCAGTATACGGTTGCCGGAAACGCTCCCATCTTCATAGATCGGAACGGCAAGCTCCGAAATTTGCCGACCTACCTCTCGTGGCAGGAAGGGCTGAAGCTGGTGCTTGCAGAAAATTGAGACGATGTTTGATCGTCGCTCTAGAAAATAACTGCCGGAAATACGTCTTTGCTCCCGCCAAATCTTCTTGCAGGATGGCGGCATGACAACCGAAGATCGTTCCTCCACGGATATCTCGCCCATCAATGTAGACGCTGCCGCACGCGTTCGTGCAATCCTGGCGGCCGTCCGCCCCCTGGCAGCCGAGTACTATGCCCTTACAGGTAAACCCCTCGGCGTCACCGGTGAGATCGCCGAGTTCGTCGCCGCGGAATGCCTCGATCTTGAGCTCGCGGTGGCGCGTACCGCTGGGTATGACGCCGTTCGCCAAAGTCCGGACGGTCCGGTCCGTATCCAGATCAAGGGCCGCGCCTGCACCGGGAATGCAAACCGAGGCCAGCGGATCGGGCGCATCAAGCTCGACTCCGCCTGCGACGTGGTTCTTCTGGTGCTGCTAGACGCCGCGATCCTTGAACCAGTTGAAATGTGGGAAGCGCCCTTCAGCTCGGTCTCCCGGCGCCTTGCCGAACCGGGCTCTCGGGCCCGCAACGAACGCGGCGCCCTCAGCATCAGCGATTTTAGGCGACTGAGTGGCGCCCGCCAAGTCTGGCCGCGCGAAATGTCATCAGTAGAAAAGAGGTGCCATGGCTGAGGACAGCAAGGAGAAAGGGTCGGAGTCGCCGGGCAAGCCTGAGCGCCCGATCGATCATGCAAGCCAGGATGTCCTTGGGCGGTTGAATTTCGTCCGGCGACTGGCGGATTCATTGATTGATAAGCTGACGCAAAAGTCTCGCGGCATTGCCGTTGGCATTACGGGACCTTGGGGAAGCGGTAAGTCTTCAATCCTAAATCTGTTAAGCGAGCATTTAAAGACAACGTATCCCAAATCGGTCGTGGTCCGTTTCGATCCGTGGCTCATCTCTGGTCGCACGGATTTGATCGGTGAATTCATTCGCGAACTCATCCGTACGATCAATGCAGGGTCGAGGGCGAGCGCGCAGCTACGGAAAATTGGGCAAACCCTCGCGACCTATGGCGGCTATATCGCCCCAATCGCTAGTATGGCGAACCCGCTGCTTGGCCTCATCATGAAAGGCGGAGCGGACGCCTACAAAGAGGCGGCCAAAAGCAGCGAGAGTCTCAGCGCCCTGAAATCCCGCCTCATGAGGGAACTCGCTGCGGTCGATGTGCCGATCGTCGTTTTAATCGACGAGCTCGACCGGGTTGAAGATGAAGAAATACGCACCATCGCGCAATTGGTCCGTTCCGTCGCCGATTTCCCCGGAATCTCCTACGTCTTGGCCTACGACGAGAAGCGCGTCGTTCAGGCCCTGGGACTGGGGCATAGCGACGCGACCGCTGAAAAGCGCGGCCGCGCCTATCTTGAAAAGATCGTCCAACTCCAAATTCCCCTTCCAACAATCTTTGCGAATGAGGTCGCCGAGCTTTTGACGAACGAGCTCCAGATGCTCAAAGACCAGCTCGCTTTGCCGGACGGCTTCGACACGCTGGACCGCTATCAAAAGCTGGTCAAGCTTCTCTCCGAACAAGTTCTAGATACGCCTCGCGATGTATCACGACTGACGGGCACGTTCCACGCGATCGCCGGAATGTTGCGCGACGAAGTGGACTGGATCGATCTGCTCGGCTTCAGCGTCCTCCTTACAAAGGCACCCCAGGCAGTGGAATTGCTGCGGTCACAGCCCGACGAGTTTACGAGCGAGATCTTCTCGGAGGCAGGTATGGTTCGCCGCCTTCAGGATCGGCTCGACCACCAGGAGGAAAAAAAGGGAGAACGGCTCAAAAAGCTCCTGCCAGACTCCGAGTATCCCGAGGGTATCCGATCATTGCTCGGGTTTATGTTCCCGGTGGTCTCCTCGGCGTTGCAAAGTAAGAGCCGAGACGACGATAGCCCGGATGCGATCCACCATCGCCGTCCATTCATAACAACCTTGAGATTGGGCTTGCCACCTGGCGAATACTCGCGGACCAGCATTCTGGCGTTTTTGAAAGCTCCGCCTGAAGAGGCTGCAGAGATACTTCGTACAGCATTCAGCAAAGGCTCCCTGCGCGCATTCATCGATCGATTTGACGACATCTACACCCAGGTGCCCAGCATCGACCATGTTAATCTATGGCGCGGCATCGCGCTCTTTGCCAGGAAGCCTGACTGCGAATGGCTTCATAGCTACAGTCCGATGCACGAAATCGTTCAAAATCTCGCTGAGATCCTAGAGAATTGCGTTCGGCGCAATCCAGATTTCCAAGAGACAGCCACCAAGATCTTCGTCAACCTCAAGAACCAAGAAGAAGACGAACTCGTACCTTTGTGGCTTCGTCGGCAAGTCTTTCGTCATGGTCTCTATGGACATTTGAAGCATCCCGAAAATGCGGCTATTCTAACCGCAGAGCAAACGGACGCAGTCGCCAATGACCTGTCTCATCGCTGGCGAACGGAGCACTTGAGCGGGAAGCTGATCCCATGCCGTTGGGACCTGACGCCGATTTACACCATGCTCGATACGGGGATCTGGGACGATCCATGCCGGAGAGCGCTGGATGCTGAGCTGAAGGATCAGCGTGTGGTTGACGGTCTCACGCTCATGCTCTACGGCGGAATTTACTTCACCGATCAGGAGACGATCTCAAAGATCTGCACCTACGATCAATATCGCGCCAAAGTGGATATGCGACTAAAGAGCGACAATATCGAAGCCTCCCTGCGGGTCGCTTTGGTAAAGGCCAGAGACGGGCGGTGGTGAAGCGCCTGACGCTCTCCCAATGCGCACGCCACGGATGGGCGTTATGGACTGCGATGATCGTACGTTACAACGGCCTTCATTCCGAGACCTGAGCCTGCGGCCTTGCCTCGCAATGACGATGGTGGCCAAGCATTCGCCCGTCACCCGCGCCCGCGATACGGCGCGACGCCCTGGTCGGGCACCCACAGGCCCTTCGGCAGCTTCCCCGTCTGCCAGAACACGTCGATCGGGATGCCGCCGCGGGGGTACCAGTAGCCGCCGATGCGCAGCCATTTGGGTTTGATCTCGGCGGCGAGGCGCTTGCCAATGGCCACCGTGCAGTCCTCGTGGAAGGCGCCGTGGTTGCGGAAGCTCGCGAGGTAGAGCTTGAGGGACTTGGATTCGACCAGCCAGGGGCCGGGAGCGTAATCGATGACGAGATGGGCGAAGTCCGGCTGGCCGGTCACCGGGCACAGCGAGGTGAACTCCGGCACCGTGAAGCGGGCCAGGTAATCGGTGTCCTTCTGCGGGTTGGGGACGCGGTCGAGCTTGGCCGCCTCCGGACTGTCCGGGGCCGCCACCTCGCGGCCGAGCTGGAGGCCGGCCGATGTCAGGGCTGGGGTGGATTTCTTCGCCATGTTTTGTGCCATCCGTCGCAATTGGCGCCCCTTTAGCCAATCGCCGGCCGGGCGTCATCCGGTTCGTGATTTCGACGCCAGTTCTGCCCGACTTCCGCTCGACTTGGCCTTTTCGCCCCCGTGACCTTGCGGTAGAAGCGGCGCAGCAATGCCCACCCGGAAACGCCGTAAGAGGACCCCATGACCGCCATCGTCGACATCATCGGCCGCGAAATCCTGGACAGCCGCGGCAATCCCACGGTCGAGGTCGACGTCGTCCTGGAGGACGGCTCGGTCGGCCGTGCCGCGGTGCCGTCCGGCGCCTCCACCGGCGCCCATGAGGCGGTCGAGCTGCGCGACGGCGACAAGCATCGCTATCTCGGCAAGGGCGTCCAGAAGGCGGTCGAGGCCATCAACGACGAGATCTACGAGGCGCTCAGCGACATGTCGGCGCAGGACCAGGTCCAGATCGACCAGATCCTGATCGAGCTCGATGGCACCGAGAACAAGAGCCGGATCGGCGCCAACGCCATCCTCGGCGTCTCGCTCGCCTGCGCCAAGGCGGCGGCGATCTCTTACGACATGCCGCTGTATCGCTATGTCGGCGGCACCTCGGCGCGCACCCTGCCGGTGCCGATGATGAACATCGTCAATGGCGGCGTCCACGCCGACAACCCGATCGACTTCCAGGAATTCATGATCATGCCGGTGGGCGCACCGACCTTTGCGGAGGCGCTGCGCTGCGGCTCGGAGATCTTCCATACGCTGAAGGCCGAGCTGAAGAAGGCCGGTCACAACACCAATGTCGGCGACGAGGGTGGCTTCGCGCCGAACCTGCCGTCGGCGGATGCCGCGCTCGACTTCGTCATGGCCGCGATCGGCAAGGCCGGCTACACCGCGGGCGAGGACGTCATGCTGGCGCTCGACTGCGCCGCGACCGAGTTCTTCAAGGACGGCAAGTACGTCTACGAGGGCGAGAACAAGTCGCGCTCGCGCTCGGAGCAGGCCAAATATCTCGCCGACCTCGTCGCGCGCTATCCGATCGCCTCGATCGAGGACGGCATGTCGGAGGACGACATGGACGGCTGGAAGGAGCTGACCGATCTGATCGGCCACAAGTGCCAGCTCGTCGGCGACGACCTGTTCGTGACCAACGTGAACCGTCTGGAGGACGGCATCCGTAACGGCCGCGCCAACTCGATCCTGATCAAGGTCAACCAGATCGGCACGCTGACCGAGACGCTCGCCGCGGTCGAGATGGCCTACAAGGCCGGCTACACCGCCGTGATGTCGCACCGCTCCGGCGAGACTGAGGATTCCACCATCGCCGATCTCGCGGTCGCCACCAATTGCGGGCAGATCAAGACCGGCTCGCTGGCGCGCGCCGACCGCACCGCCAAGTACAACCAGCTGCTGCGCATCGAGCAGGAGCTCGACGCGCAGGCCAAATATGCGGGCAGGGCGGCGCTGAAGGCACTGGCCTGAGTCCGGAACGCAACACGGAAGAGGGAGGCGCGCATGGGTGTCGAGACAGGCCTGCAACTGCGGACGCTGATCAAGCGCAGCGGTGAGCTCGAGCTCTCGCTGGTCGACGTGCCGACCCCCGAGCCTGGGCCGGACGAGGTCGTGGTGCGGATCGAGGCGGCGCCGATCAACCCGTCCGATCTCGGCCTGCTCGTTGGCGCTGCCGACCTCACGACCATGCAGGCGTCCGGCACCAAGGACCGTCCGGTCATCATCGCGAAGGTGCCGGAAACCGGGATGCGGGCGATGGCCGCCCGGGTCGACGAGTCCATGCCTGTTGGCAACGAGGGGGCTGGCGTCGTGGTCAAGACCGGATCCTCCGACGCCGCCAAGGCGCTGATGGGCCGCACGGTCGCGGCGATCGGCGGGGCGATGTACAGCCAGTATCGCTGCCTGAAGCTCTCCGAATGCCTGCCGCTGCCGGCCGGCACGACCCCGGCCGAGGGCGCCTCCTGCTTCGTCAATCCGCTGACCTCGCTCGGCATGACCGAGACGATGCGGCGCGAGGGCCATACGGCGCTGGTGCACACCGCGGCCGCGTCCAATCTCGGGCAGATGCTCAACAAGATCTGCCTCAAGGACGGCATCCCGCTCGTCAACATCGTGCGCAGTGCGGCGCAGGCCGAGATCCTGCGCGGCCTCGGCGCCAAATACGTCGTGGATTCGACCTCGCCCACCTTCATGGACGAACTCATCGCGGCGCTGGTCGAGACCGGCGCGACCATCGCCTTCGATGCGATCGGCGGCGGCAAGCTCGCCGGCCAGATCCTCAACGCGATGGAAGCCGCGATCAACAAGTCCGGCAAGCACCCGTACAGCCGATACGGCTCGAACGTGCACAAGCAGGTCTACATCTACGGCAGCCTCGACGTCAGGCCGACCGAGATCACCCGCGGCTTCGGCATGACCTGGAGCGTCGGCGGCTGGCTGCTGTTTCCGTTCCTGATGAAGATCGGCAAGGCGGATACCGAGCGGCTGCGCCAGCGCGTCGTCGACGAGCTGAAGACGACCTTTGCCAGCCACTACACCAAGGTCGTTTCCTTGTCCGAGGCGCTCGATCCGGCCAACCTCGCCGTGTACGCCAAACGGGCCACCGGCGAAAAATTCCTCATCGACCCCAACAAAGATAAGTGACCTAACGTCGCTCCTCGGACGTTGCTGACGGGCTTGCGTTTGGCCCGCATGCGGAGACAATCCGCCCCGTTTGTCTGGGGGGCGGCGTCAGCCGCATGAAGCACTGAGGAGAGATTTGTCATGACCCGATTGGATCGCCGTCGATTTCTGGCTGGTGCGGCCCTCGCCGGAGCTGCAACCGCCTTGCCGCCGCTGGCCGGACAGGCACGCGCGGCGGTTGCGCCCGCCGGCGCGCAGGCCCCCGGCTTCTACCGCTACAAGGTTGGCGACTACGAATGCACCTCCGTCAATGACGGCGCGCGCACCTTCCCGATGCCCGACACGTTCGTCGTCAACACCGCCAAGGACGACGCGCTCGCGGCTGCCGAAAGCGCCTACATGCCGAAGGGCATGATCACGATCCCCTTCAATCCGCAACTGATCAACACCGGCTCCAAGCTGGTCCTGATCGACACCGGCAATGGGGCCGGGGCCTTCGAGGCCAGCAAGGGCGCGGTCGGCCGCACGCTGCAGAACCTCGCTGCCGCCGGCGTCGATCCGAAGAGCATCGACGTCGTCGTGCTCTCCCACATGCATGGCGACCACATCAACGGCCTCAAGCTCGCGGACGGCTCGCTGGCGTTCCCGAACGCCGAGCTGAAGGTGCCGGCCAAGGAGTGGGCGTTCTGGAATAGCGACGAGAACGCCGCCAAGGCGCAGACCGACTTGATGAAGGGCAATTTCGCCAACTTCAAGAAGGTGTTCGGCGGGCTCGAAAGCAAGCTCACGCAGTACGAGTGGGACAAGGAGGTCGCGCCCGGCATCACCGCGCTCGGCACGCCCGGTCACACGCCGGGACACACCTCGTTCGCGGTCGCTTCCGGCAATGCCAGGGTCCTGATCCAGGCCGACGTCACCAACGTCCCCGAGCTGTTCCTGCGCAATCCGGATTGGCACGTGATGTTCGACACCGATGCCGCGATGGCCCAGGAGACGCGGCACAAGTTCTACGACATGGCCGCCGCCGAGAAGGCCAAGGTGATCGGCTTCCACTTCTCGTTCCCCTCGGTGGGCTATGTCGAGAAGGACGGCGCCAAGTACCGGCTGATTCCGGCGCCGTGGAATCCGGTGATCTAACTTCCGTCATTGCGAGCGAAGCGAAGCAATCCAGGGGCTCGGTCGGGACTCTGGATTGCGTCGTCGCTTCGCTCCTCGCAATGACGGGGATGGAGTGTGCCAGGCCGTCTTTCGATGCGGCCTGCTTGTTTTGCATATGCGAAATGCCGGGCTTCCCGCCGCTCCGGCGAACGCCTATGTCAGGCGTTCCCGGGACTCCGCAGGGCCTTGCATGTCGATCGACCTCTCTCCCACCACCGCCGATCTCTCCAACTGGCGCACTGCGCCGTTCAGCCGCTGGGCCTTTCACAACATCCGCGCGATCCTGCCGGCCGCCGACGTCGAGAGCGCGCCCGGCAGCGCCTGGCCGCTGCCGGCGAGCCCAGTTGCGTTCGAGGATTTCAGCGTGCGGCTGCCCAAGGGCGGGACGCTCGATCTCGACGGTTTCCTGAAGGCGACGGCGACCGACGGGCTCCTGATCCTGCAGGACGGCCGCATCGTCTTCGAGCACTATGACGGCGGCACCGACCGCGACACGCCGCACATCCTGATGTCGGCGACCAAGTCGATCACCGGCCTCATGGTCGGCATCCTGGCTGGCCGCGGCGAGCTCGACATCGACGCCGAGGTCACGCGCTACGTGCCGGAGGTGGCCGCCACGGCCTATCGCGGCGCCACGATCCGGCAGCTTCTCGACATGCGTGCGGGCGTCGTGTTCGATGGCGTCGGCCTGCAGGCCTATGCCGACGCCAGCGGC
The DNA here is from genome assembly GCF_051167995.1 of Bradyrhizobium sp. HKCCYLRH3073. Lineage (NCBI taxonomy): Bacteria > Pseudomonadati > Pseudomonadota > Alphaproteobacteria > Hyphomicrobiales > Nitrobacteraceae > Bradyrhizobium > Bradyrhizobium sp. HKCCYLRH3073. Next base: position 735,570 of record NZ_JBNPUD010000003.1, on the reverse strand, counting down.
TGGGAGCCGGTCGCGCCGGGCACCACGCCGAACCTGCACGATTTCTTCGCGACGATGCGCGCCCAGTCGGCGCCGCATGGCGGCGCCTTCAGCTACGTCTCCTCCAACACCGATCTGCTGGGCTGGGCCATCGAGTGCGCCACCGGCCGCAGCTTCGCAAGCCTCGTCGGCAGCCTGCTGTGGAAGCCGATGGGGGCGAGCGGCGAGGCCTTCATTACCCTCGATCGCAAGGGCGCGCCGCGCTGCACCGGCGGGATCTGCGCCACCTTGCGCGATTTCGCGCGCCTTGGGCAGCTCGTGCTGTCAGGCGGGCGGCGCGGCTCGCACGCGATCATCCCCGAGGCCTGGCTCGACGACATCAGGCACAATGGCGATGTGCAGGCTTGGCGCGACGGCCAGTGGCGCGACAGCTTTGCCGCGATCAGCCGCAACATGCACTATCGCAGCGGCTGGTACGTCATCAACGATCAGCCGCAGCTGATGTTCGCGATGGGCATTCACGGCCAGAACCTGTTCGTCGATGCCGCCAACGGCATCGTGATCGCCAAGGTCTCGTCATGGGCGCAGCCGGTCGACGGGCAGGCGATCTGGCTGACGCATCAGGCGGTGGCTGAATTTGCCCGCAGCCTCAAAGCCACGGCTTGAGCTCGCCGCGGCGAAGGTCTGGAACATTGGAGCCCTGCTCGCGATGAAACGCTGAGTTTCGCGACACGCTGTTTTCATGCACTTGCATGGTCTTGCCCATGTGTCTTAAGTGCACCCCTCACGTTCCCCTGCAAAGGATGCCCTATGCCTGCTCCGTACGCCATCGTCGCCCTCGTCGGCAGTCTCCGCAAGGAGAGCTTCACCCTGAAGATCGCCAATGCGCTCGCCAAGCTGGCGCCGGCCAGCCTGAAGATCGACGTCACCACGCTCAACGGCCTGTCGTTCTTCAACCAGGATCTCGAAGCCAATCCGCCGGCCGACTGGCTCGCCCTGCGCGACAAGCTGAAGGCCTCGAACGGCGTGCTGATCCTGACGCCGGAATACAACCGCTCGATCCCCGGCGTGCTGAAGAACGCGATCGACATCGCCTCGCGCCCCTATGGGCAGAGCTCGTTCCTGGGCAAGCCGGTCGGCCTCATCTCCAATTCGCCGGGCCCGCTCGGCGGCGTGGCGGCGGCCAAGCACCTGCAGAACATCATGCCGGGCATCTCGGGCCCGATCATGGGGCAGCCGGAAATCTACCTGAATGGCGTCGGCGACGCGTTCGACGCCCAGGGTGAGCTGGTCAAGGATTCGCTCAAGACGGTGTTGCAGCAATATCTGGATGCCTTCGCCGCCTTCGTGGCCAAGCAGAACGGCTGACCTTGGTCGTCGCCGTGCGGCGGTCGCCAACTGCATGACGGGTATGATGCGGGCAGGGCGTTGACGCGCCTTGCCCGATCCGTTCAAGGCCATGCCGGACCAGCGCAAGGATGCGCATTGCCAAGGAAGCATGATGGCCCATTCGTTCACACCCGCGTCGTCGTCGAGGCCCGGCCCGAACCAGCCGGATCTCGACTCGGAGGCCGTCTGGCAGGCGCGGATCGACCTCGCGGCGTGCTTCCGGATGGCGGCGCGGCACGGGCTCGAAGAGGGCATCTGCAACCACTTCTCGGCGCTGGTGCCCGGCTATGACGACCTCTTCATCGTCAATCCCTACGGCTATGCCTTTCGTGAGCTGACGGCCTCGAAGCTGCTGGTGTGCGATTTCGACGGCAACGTCATTGCCGGCGATGGCCGCCCGGAAGCGACTGCCTTCTACATCCATGCCCGCATCCACAAGGCGTTGCCGCGGGCCAAGGTCGCGTTCCACACCCACATGCCCTACGCCACCGCGCTGTCGATGACCGAAGGCGACCCGCTGATCTTCGCCGGGCAGACGGCGCTGAAATTCTACGGACGAACCGCGGTCGACGCGAACTACAATGGGCTGGCGCTCGACGCGCGGGAGGGCGACCGCATCGCCGGGGCGGTCGGCAACGCCGACATCGTCTTCATGAAGCATCATGGCGTCATGGTGCTGGCGCCGACCATCGCCGAAGCCTGGGACGATCTCTATTATCTCGAGCGCGCCTGCCAGGTGCAGTGCCTGGCGCTGTCGACCGGCCGCAAGGTCACCGCCGTCGCGCCGGCAATCGCGGAAGCCGCCTCTCGCCAGATGCGCGAAGGAGATGCGGAATCGGCTCGGTTGCACCTCGAGGCCGTCAAACGCATGCTCGACCTCGAGGAGCCGGTCTACCGGAGCTGAGGACTGATCGTCTGGAGGCTGGTGCGATGTCCAGATTGGAGCTTTCTGCCGAGCAGCGCGCAGCGCTGGATCGTCCCGTCTGGTCAGCCCTGACCACCGGGCACCGGGCGCTTGCCGAGGGCGCCGCGCATGCCCGTCGCTATCCTGCGGCGATTGCACCATTTGCCGCCATGTCGGACGACAGCGATGCCGCATGGTCGGAGCTCGCCGACTTCGCCAAGAAGGACGTGGTTGCGATCGTGACTCCCGCTCCTCCGGGCGACCTGCACGGCCTTGCCGCCTGGTTCAGCGCCAGCGTCCGCCAGATGGTTGCGGTCGAGGCCGAGGCCCCTGTTGGGGATGCCGTGATCGAAACGCTCGACCAGCGTGACATTCCGGCGATGCTGGAGCTGACGGCGCTGACCAAGCCCGGCCCGTTCCTGGCCAGGACCCACGAGCTGGGCCGCTACATCGGCATCCGCGACGGGCAGCGCCTGGCTGCCATGGCCGGGGAGCGCATGCGCCTCGACGGGTTCACGGAAATCAGCGCGGTCTGTGTCCATCCGGACTCTCGCGGCCGTGGCTATGCCCAGAGGCTCGTGACGGCCCTGATGACGGCCATCAGGGGCAGGGGCGAGACGCCGTTTCTCCACGTCATAGAGGACAATCATGCCGCGATCGCGCTGTATGAGCGTCTCGGCTTCGTGTCGCGAGCCACCTTGTGTTTCACGGTGCTTCGGCAATCCGTCAGCCCGTGACGGGTGATGCGACCTTCGTAAAGAAGCCTCGCGGGGCGGATTAGCAGATCCTTAACCAAGGTGCCCCATCTTCCGGCCATGGTCTCCCGCGCGCGGCTCAAATCGTTCCTGACCGGGCTCGCCCTCTACACGATGGCGGCCGCCATCATCGGCTATTTCGGCATCAACGCCTATACCGGCCGCTACGGCCTGACCGCGCGCCAGGAGCTCGACCAGGAGATCATCGCGCTGACCTCCGAGCTCGCCCGGCTGAAGCAGGAGCGGGCGGAGGGTGAGAAGCGCGTGTCGCTGCTGCGCTCCGACCGGGTCGATCCCGACATGCTCGATGAGCGCGCCCGCTTCCAGCTCGGCTACGCCAATCCGCGTGATCTGATCCGGATCAATCGGCCAAACTGAGCGAGCCGGTCTCCGCGAGGCATCCGTTGGGAGACTGGCCTCGCGTCTGCGTACCGAACGCGTGCACGACAAGCCCATGACGAGGAAGACCCGCGCTGCGCGCGGGCCTTCGACGATCGCTGATGCGCTGCTCCTTATGCGGCCCGCACGGTGGCGAGGAACTTGTGGACCTCGGCCTTCAGGCGGTTGCTGTCCTGGGACAGTGACTGCACGGCGTTGAGCACCTGGGACGAAGCCGTCCCCGTCTCGGTTGCTTCGCGCTGGACGTCGGCAACATTCGCGGAAACCTCTTTCGTGCCGCTGGCGGCTTGCTGGATGTTGCGCGAGATTTCCTGGGTTGCGGCGCCCTGTTCTTCGACAGCGGCTGCGATGGTGGCGGCGATTTCCGACATCCGGCCGATCGTGTCGCCGATTTCCTTGATGGCGGTGACCGAATGCTGGGTGGCGGTCTGGATGGCGCCAATCTGCTGGCTGATCTCTCCGGTCGCCTTGGCCGTCTGCTCGGCGAGCGCCTTGACCTCCGAGGCGACGACAGCGAAGCCGCGGCCGGCTTCACCCGCCCGCGCCGCCTCGATGGTGGCGTTCAAGGCCAGCAGGTTGGTCTGGCCGGCGATGGTGTTGATGAGCTCCACCACGTCGCCGATGCGAGCCGCCGCTTGCGACAATTCGCCCACGCGTTCATTGGTCTTGCGGGCCTGTTCGACGGCTTCGCTGGCGATCGCCGAAGACTGCTGCACCTGCCGGCTGATCTCGTTCACGGAGGAGGACATTTCCTCGGTGGCGGCGGCGACCGACTGGACGTTGTTGGAGGCGGCGCCTGAGGCGCCGGCTACGACGGTGGCGAGACCCTTCGAGCGCTCGGCCGTTGCGCTGAGCGACTGGGCCGATGACTCCAGATTGGTCGCTGCCGACGACACGGTCTCGATGATCTGGCCGACCGCGGTCTCGAAATCGTTCGCGAGGCGCATCGTATCGATCTTGCGCTGCTCGGCCTGGCGTGCCTCCAGCTCATTCTGCTCGGCCTCGAGCCGCTGGCGGGCGACGGCATTGACCTTGAACACCTCGACGGCACGGGCCATCTCGCCGACCTCGTCGCGCCGTTCCGAGCTCGGTATCTGCACAGCGAGATTCCCGTTCGCAAGCTCGGTCATCGTCCGGGTGATCGCTTGCAGCGGCCGGACCAGGCCGCGCGCGATCATCAGGGTCGCAACGCACAGCAGGGCGATCAATCCGACGGCCCACATCAGCGTCACCTTGACGGAGGCGTAGAACGCCTCGTCGAGATCGTCGACATACACGCCCGTGCCGACGACCCAGTTCCACGGATCGGCCTTCAAGGTGTAGCCGAGCTTCGCCACCGGGACGCTGCTGCCGGCGCGCGCGAACATATAGCTGACGAAGCCGCCACCAGGCTGGGTCGAAGCCGCGATCAACTCGCGTACGAAAGGCAGACCGTTGGCGTCCTTCTCGTTGAGCAGGCCCTTGCCCTCCCAATCCGGCTTCGGGCCAAGCACGAGGTTCACGCCGTCCGGCTGGTAGACGAAGATGTAGTCGTTCTTGCCGAACCGGATGCCGCGGAGCACGGCCTTGGCGCGGTTCTGCGCCTCGTCCGCGGTCAGGGCGCCCTTCGCTGCCGCATCGGCAAAGCCCTTCACGATCGACACGGCAGATTGCACCTGTCCGACGACCGCGGCCTTACGCTCTTCGACCAGGGCTGTGCGGGTGGCCAGCAGCTGGCTGACGACGGCGACGATACAGACGCCGATGGATAACGCGACCAGAACCGCAAAGCGGCGAGGGATGGTGAGAACCATGTTCGTTCCTGTCAGGGGGCCGAGGCAGCCGGACAGTTCAGGCAGCCAGGGATTTCCGTTGAGTTATTTGATTTCGTTGATGAATTCGGAAAAATTGTGCATTGCGGAAGGTTTAGAATTGATTGATTCGAAGGCCCGTAGAAACACGGAGACTCTCTGCCGCTGCTCGGTCGGAATATCCGTTATGCCGATGTTCGATATGTCGGGTTTTTTGGTCGCCGATGGCGTCGTCGAGATCCACCGATGAGGGTGTCGCGGAGGGCGTCGTCGGCTTGGCCTGACGCGTCCCATCCGCTGAGATGACTGCTCTTTTTTGTAGCGGCCTGCGGTCGGATTCCAAAAATGGTGGAATTGTATTTGCAATATTTCGTGTGCATTGCAGTGCGGCACGCCAAAGCCTTCGGACGTGCCACGCGGTCCTTTTACGTCTCCTGGAGTTGAGCTAGAGAGAGCTACTTTTTCTCTCATCCGGAATTGCCATGGCCGCACCGAAGAAGACCGCCGCAAAGGAACAAGGGCAGGACAGAGATAACGGCCCGCCGCCGGAATTCACCAGAGAACAGGAATTGGCTGCGCTGCGCGACATGCTGCTGATCCGCCGCTTTGAGGAAAAGGCGGGTCAGCTTTATGGCATGGGTGCGATCGGCGGCTTCTGCCATCTTTACATCGGCCAGGAAGCGGTCGTCGTCGGCATGCAGATGGCGCTGAAGCCGGGCGACCAGGTCATCACCGGCTATCGCGATCACGGCCACATGCTGGCCACCGGCATGGATGCCAAGGGCGTCATGGCCGAGCTCACGGGACGCCGCGGCGGCTATTCCAAGGGCAAGGGCGGCTCCATGCACATGTTCAGCGTGGAGAAGAACTTCTTCGGCGGCCACGGCATCGTCGGCGCCCAGGTCTCGCTCGGCACCGGCCTTGCGCTCGCCAACCGCTACCGCGGCAACGACTCGGTCAGCGTCGCCTATTTCGGCGACGGCGCGGCCAACCAGGGGCAGGTCTATGAGAGCTTCAACATGGCGGAGCTCTGGAAGCTGCCGGTGATCTACGTCATCGAGAACAACCGCTATGCCATGGGCACGGCGGTGTCGCGCGCCTCGGCGCAGACCGACTTCTCCAAGCGCGGCATCTCCTTCAACATCCCGGGCGAGCAGGTCGACGGCATGGACGTTCGCGCGGTGAAGGCCGCCGGCGAGAAGGCGGTCGCGTGGTGCCGCGAGGGCAAGGGTCCGTACATCCTGGAAATGCAGACCTACCGCTATCGCGGCCACTCGATGTCGGACCCGGCCAAGTACCGTACCCGCGAGGAGGTGGAGAAGGTCCGTCACGACCAGGATCCGATCGAGCAGGTGCGCAACCGCCTGCTGGCGGCCAAGGTCAGCGAGCAGGATCTCAAGACGATCGATGCCGACGTGCGCAAGATCGTCAACGAGGCCGCCGATTTCGCGCAAGCCGATCCCGAGCCCGATGTCGCCGAGCTCTACACCGACGTTTATCGCTGAGCGCGCGCAAGCTGTTTCTCTGGAGCTGATATGCCTATTCAAGTTTTGATGCCTGCGCTGTCGCCCACGATGGAAAAGGGCAATCTGGCCAAATGGCTGAAGAAGGAAGGCGAGGCGATCAAGTCGGGTGACGTGATCGCCGAGATCGAGACCGACAAGGCCACGATGGAGGTCGAGGCGACCGACGAGGGCACGCTCGGCAAGATCCTGATCCCCGAAGGCACTGCCGACGTCGCGGTCAATACGCCGATTGCGACCATCCTCGCCGACGGCGAGACCGCCGCCGATCTCGGCAAGGCGGCAGCGCCTGCAGCCGAGATGAAGGCCGCGCAGTCGGCGCCGCCGGCCGAGCCGGCTGCTTCGGTGTCGGCATCGCCTGCGCCGACCGGCGTGGCTGCGCCGCAGAGCGTGGCCGAGCCCGATCCCGAGGTGCCCGCGGGCACCGAGATGGTGACGCAAACCATCCGCGAAGCGCTGCGCGACGCGATGGCCGAGGAGATGCGCCGCGACGGCGACGTCTTCATCATGGGCGAGGAGGTCGCCGAATATCAGGGCGCCTACAAGGTCACCCAGGGCCTGCTGCAGGAGTTCGGCGCCCGCCGCGTGATGGACACGCCGATCACCGAGCACGGTTTCGCCGGCATCGGCGTCGGTGCCGCGATGGCCGGCCTGAAGCCGATCGTCGAATTCATGACCTTCAACTTCGCCATGCAGGCGATGGACCAGATCATCAACTCCGCTGCCAAAACCTTGTACATGTCAGGCGGCCAGATGGGCTGCTCGATCGTCTTCCGCGGCCCGAACGGTGCTGCCGCGCGCGTCGCCGCGCAGCACAGCCAGGACTACTCGTCCTGGTACTCGCACATTCCCGGCCTCAAGGTGATTGCGCCGTATTCCGCCGCTGACGCCAAGGGTCTGTTGAAGGCCGCGATCCGCGATCCGAACCCGGTGATCTTCCTCGAGAACGAGGTGCTCTACGGTCACTCCGGCGAGGTGCCGAAGCTCGACGACTACGTGATCCCGATCGGCAAGGCGCGCATCGCCCGTAGCGGCAAGGACGTCACCATCATCTCGTGGTCGAACGGCATGACCTACGCGCTGAAGGCCGCCGATGAGCTCGCCAAGGAGGGCATCGAGGCCGAGGTGATCGACCTGCGCACCTTGCGTCCGATGGACACCGAGACCATCGTCGCCTCGGTCAAGAAGACCGGCCGTGCGGTGACGGTGGAAGAAGGCTGGGCGCAGAGCGGCGTCGGCGCCGAGATCGCCGCGCGCATCATGGAGCACGCCTTCGATTATCTCGATGCGCCGGTGACGCGCGTGTCCGGCAAGGACGTGCCGATGCCGTATGCGGCGAATCTCGAGAAGCTCGCGCTGCCGTCGGCGGCCGAGGTCGTGCAGGCCGCCAAGTCCGTCTGCTACCGCTAAGGGAATCCCAGATGGCCGGACCCAAGGAGCAGCCGCTGCCGCCCGACGTCGTCGGCCGCGAGGACGCCACCGAAGTGTTGCGCGCCTTCGTGCTCGATGGCGGGCTCTCGATCGCGTTTCAGCGCGCCTTCGAGGAGCCCGACGTGTGGGGGCTGCTCCTGGTCGACGTCGCCCGACATGCTGCGCGCGCCTATGCGCGCGAGAGCGATTATTCCGAAGACGAGGCGCTGCAGCGCATCGTCGAGATGTTCGAAGCCGAGCTGGCTCGGCCGACTGATATGGGCACCACCAGCCCCAGGTCGAAACAAGGTCACTGATCATGCCGATCAACATTCTGATGCCCGCGCTGTCGCCGACGATGGAGAAGGGCAACCTCGCTCGTTGGCTCAAGAAGGAAGGCGACCAGGTCAAGTCCGGCGAGGTCATCGCCGAGATCGAGACCGACAAGGCCACGATGGAAGTCGAGGCGGTCGATGAGGGCACGCTCGCCAAGATCCTGGTGCCGGAAGGCACGCAGGACGTGCCGGTCAACGACGTGATCGCGGTGCTCGCCGGCGAGGGCGAGGACGTCAAGGCGGCCGGCAGCGCGCCGGCGGCGGCGGCTCCCAAGCCCGAGGCGAAGCCGACGGTGTCCGCGGCGGCGCCCGCCGCCACACCTGCACCTTCCGCCGCGCCCGCGCCGAAGCCGGCCGCGGCTCCTGCGCCGGCCGCTCCCGCGGCTGCGCCCCAGGTCAACGGTCACGCGCGCATCTTCTCGTCGCCATTGGCACGTCGTCTCGCCAAGGATGCCGGCATTGATCTCGGCCGCATCACCGGCACCGGCCCGCACGGCCGCGTCGTCGCGCGCGACGTTGAGGACGCAAAGTCCGGCAAGGGCCTGAAGGCTGCGCCGTCGGCGGCACCTGCCGCGGCAGGCGCGCCGGCGCTGGCGCCGTCGATGTCGGACAAGCAGATCCTGGCGCTGTTCGAGCCGGGCTCCTACGAGGTCATCCCGCATGACGGCATGCGCCGCACCATCGCGCAGCGCCTGACCGCGTCGGTGCAGAACGTCCCGCACTTCTATCTCACGATCGACTGCGACATCGGCAAGTTGCTCGCCGCCCGCGAGGAGATCAATGCGGCAGCTCCAAAGGACAAGGAGAAGAAGCCGCTCTACAAGCTCTCGGTGAACGACTTCGTCATCAAGGCGATGGCGGTCGCGCTGCAGAAGATTCCGAACTGCAATGTGAGCTGGACCGAAGGCGGCATGGTCAAGCACAAGCATTCGGACGTCGGCGTCGCCGTGGCGATGCCGGGCGGGCTGATCACGCCGATCATCCGCAAGGCCGAGACCAAGACGCTGTCGGCGATCTCGGGCGAGATGAAGGACTTCGCCGCACGCGCCCGCTCGCGCAAGCTGAAGCCGGAGGAATATCAGGGCGGCACCACGGCCGTGTCCAACCTTGGCATGTACGGCATCAATCACTTCACCGCCGTGATCAATCCGCCGCATGCGACGATCCTCGCGGTTGGCACCTCGGAAGAACGCCCCGTGGTGCGCAACGGCAAGATCGAGATCGCCAGCATGATGAGCGTGACCCTGTCGTGCGATCACCGCGCCATCGACGGCGCGCTCGGCGCCGAGCTGATCGGCGCGTTCAAGCAGCTGATCGAGAATCCCGTGATGATGATGGTGTGACGTTGCGTTCCGGAGCGGGATGGCAGACGGGGCCAGCGCATGCGCATCAGAACGCGGTGGCCCTGGATCACGGCACTGGTGAGCGCCGCGTTGTTTGCCAACCCGCTCGGGATCGACGTCATCCATTCTGCTTTCTACTCCGGCGAGGCGCTGTCGCGCGGCATCTGGGCGCCGATCGTGCTTGCCGGATTTGCGATCTGCGCCGTGCTGGTGCTGCTGGAGGCAATGGTTCGAGCCTTGATCTGGCGACGTTCCGTCGGCAGCACCACGACCATCTGATTTCCAACTGCTTCAGTTGAATGGGAGCCGTAATGGCCGACACATCCTTCGACGTCATCATCATCGGCTCCGGCCCGGGCGGCTACGTCACCGCGATCCGCGCAGCCCAACTCGGCTTCAAGACTGCGATCATCGAGAAGTCCTATCTTGGCGGCATCTGCCTGAACTGGGGCTGCATCCCCACCAAGGCGCTCTTACGCTCGGCCGAAATCTATCACTACATGCAGCACGCCAAGGATTACGGCCTGTCGGCGGAGAAGATCTCCTACGATCCGAAGGCGGTGGTGCAGCGTTCGCGTGGCGTGTCGAAGCGGCTGAACGACGGCGTCGGCTTCCTGATGAAGAAGAACAAGGTCCAGGTGATCTGGGGCCGTGCCGCGATCGATGCGCCCGGCAAGGTCACCGTGACCAAATCCGACGTGGAGGCGCCGAAGGGCGCGCTCGGCGAGGGCACCTATCAGGCCAAGCACATCATCGTCGCGACCGGCGCCCGGCCGCGCGTGCTGCCGGGCCTCGAGCCGGACAAGAAGCTGGTCTGGACCTATTTCGAGGCGATGGTGCCAGAGAAAATGCCGAAGTCGCTGCTGGTGGTCGGCTCCGGCGCGATCGGCATCGAGTTCGCGTCGTTCTTCCGCACCATGGGCTCCGAGGTCACCGTGGTCGAGGTGCTGCCGCAGATCCTCCCCGTGGAGGACGCCGAGATCGCCGGCATCGCCCGCAAGCAGCTGGAGAAGCAGGGCCTCAAGATCATGACCGGGGCCAAGGTCACCAAGCTCGACAAGAAGAGCGACAGCGTGGTGGCGACGATCGACGACGGCAAGGGCAAGACCGAGTCGGTCGAGTTCGACCGCGTCATCTCGGCGGTCGGCGTGGTCGGCAACATCGAGAATCTCGGGCTGGAGAAGCTCGGCGTGAAGACCGACCGCGGCTGCATCGTCATCGACGGCTACGGCAAGACCAACGTGCCCGGCCTCTACGCGATCGGCGACGTCGCGGGGCCCCCGATGCTCGCGCACAAGGCCGAGCATGAAGGCGTGGTCTGTATCGAGGCGATCAAGGGGCTGCATCCGCACCCGATGGACAAGAACCTGATTCCGGGCTGCACCTATTGCCATCCGCAGGTCGCCTCCGTCGGTCTTACCGAGGCCAAGGCCAAGGAGCAGGGCCGCGACGTCAGAGTCGGCCGCTTCCCCTTCGTCGGCAACGGCAAGGCGATCGCGCTCGGCGAGGACCAGGGCCTGGTCAAGGTGATCTTCGACAAGAAGACCGGGCAACTGATCGGTGCCCACATGGTCGGCGCCGAGGTCACCGAGCTGATCCAGGGCTATGTGGTCGCGATGAACCTCGAGACCACCGAGGAAGAGCTGATGCACACGGTGTTCCCGCATCCGACCCTGTCGGAGATGATGAAGGAAGCTGTGCTCGACGCCTACGGCCGCGTGCTGAATATGTAATCCGCTCACCGGCCGTCATGCGCGGGCTTGACCCGCGCATCCATCCCCTTCGAAAATCCTTGCGAAGGGGATGGATTGCCGGGGCAAGCCCGGCAATGACGGAGATGACCAGACGGGCACAACAAGAGGCTCCGCCGTGAAATCCAGCGACAATCTCACCACCGAGCGCCCGACCTTCGTCACCCATCTCGAATGCGCGATGGAAGGCGATCATTATCCGGCGAACCAGGTCCACAACCTCTCCAAGGCCGGCAAGCCGCTGCTGGTGCGCTACGATCTCGCAGGGGTGAAACAGGCGCTGACCAAGGACGCGCTGGCGCAGCGTCCGGCCGACATGTGGCGCTATCGCGAGCTGCTGCCGGTGCGCAAATGCGCCGACATCGTGAGCCTCGGCGAGGTGATGACGCCGCTGATCAATCTGCCCAAGCTGTCGAAGAAGCTCGGCGGCGGCGAGATCATCGTCAAGGACGAGGGCCGGCTGCCGACCGGCTCGTTCAAGGCGCGCGGCCTGGTGATGGCAGTGTCGATGGGCAAGGCGCTCGGCATCAGGCACATGGCGATGCCGACCAACGGCAATGCCGGTGCTGCGCTCGCGGCCTATGCAACGTCCTGCGGCATCAAGACCACTATCTTCTGTCCGGCAGACACCCCCGAGGTGAATGTCAGCGAGATCGAGCTGCAAGGCGCGACCGTGTATCGCGTCAACGGCCTGATCGATGATTGCGGCAAGATCGTCGGCGAGGGCAAGGCCAAGGTCGGCTGGTTCGACACCTCGACTTTGAAGGAGCCCTATCGCATCGAGGGCAAGAAGACGATGGGCCTGGAGCTCGCCGAGCAGCTCGGCTGGGACGTGCCCGACGTGATCTTCTATCCGACCGGCGGCGGCACCGGCCTGATCGGCATGTGGAAGGCGTTCGACGAGCTGGAGAAGATCGGCTTCATCGGCGCAAAACGTCCGCGCATGGTGGCGGTGCAGGCCTCCGGCTGCGCGCCGATGGTGCGTGCCTTCGAGCAGGGCGTCGAGCACGCCACGCGCTGGGAGGACGCCCACACGATCGCCTCCGGCATCCGTGTGCCCCAGGCTGTCGGTGACTTTCTCATCCTGCGGGCGGTGCGCGAGAGCAAAGGTTTCGCCATCGCGGTCGATGACGAGAAGATTTCATCTGCATTGAGCGAGGTGGCGCGCGAGGAGGGGCTGCTGTTGTGCCCGGAGGGCGCGGCGACTTATGCCGCCTACAAGCAGAGCCTGGCCGACGGACGGGTGACGAAAAACGATCGCGTCATGCTGTTCAATTGCGCGACAGGACTTAAATATCCGCTGCCGCCGGTCACCCGCACGCTCGATCGTCACCAGCCGATCGACTTCGGGCAGTTCTAACTAACAACCAGCACCGCGGCCTCGGGCACATGCTCCGGCGCAGACGCATCAGCGTCTGTGACCGGCGCGTGCGACACAAGGGAGGACGTGATGCGACGAGCTCTTTGCGCCGTGCTGTTTGTCTGTCTCGCGCTGGCGTTGCCGGCGCGCGCCGACAATTATCCCTCGCGCGCGATCACCGTGATCGTGCCGTTCGCCGCCGGCGGCCCGTCGGATGCGATGATGCGCATCCTCGCCGAGCACATGAGACAGACGCTCGGGCAGCCCATTCTGATCGAGAACGTGACCGGGGCGGGCGGTTCGATCGGCGTGGGACGCGCGGTGCGCTCGAAGCCCGACGGCTACACCGTGAGCTTCGGCCATCTCGGCACCCATGTCGCGAACGGCGCCGTCTACCGGCTCGGCTATGACCTCGAGGCCGATCTCGAGCCGGTGGTGCTGCTGCCGAGCAATCCGATGATCATCGTCAGCAGGAACAACATCCCGGCCAAGTCGCTGCCGGAGTTTCTCGCCTGGGTGAAATCGCAGCCGAACCCCGTATCGGCGGGCACCGCCGGCAATGGCTCCGGCAGCCACATCGCAGGGCTCTATTTCGAGCAGGTCACCGGCCTCAAGCTGCAATACGTGCCGTATCGCGGCACGGGGCCGGCGATGAATGATCTGGTCGCTGGCCAGATCGACCTGATCGTCGACCAGACCTCCAACGCCATCAACCAGGTTCGTGCCGGGACGATCCGCGCCTACGCCGTCACCGACGCCAAGCGGCTCGAGTCCGCGCCGGAGATTCCGACCACCGACGAGGCCGGCCTGCCGGGTTTCCACATGACCCTGTGGTCGGGCCTCTGGCTGCCGAAGGGCGTCAGCAAGGAGATCGTCGATACGCTCAGTGCGGCGGCGGTGGCCGCGCTGGACGAGCCGGATGTGAGAAACCAGTTGAAAAACCTGGGGTTGCAGATGCCGGCGGCCGATCAGCGCGGCCCCGCCGCGCTTGGAACTTTGCAGCGGGCCGAGATCCGCAAATGGTGGCCGATGATCCGCGCCGCCGGGGTGGTGCCGGAGTAGGCGCCCGCAATTCCTGCCAACCAAGGATGGTTGCGCATCGGCCACGAATGTTGCGACGTCGCCACAGTTTGCGAAGTTTTGGTAACAATCTCCGGCGCTCCGCAAACGCGCCGCTTTTTAGCCACACCTGGTCGTGAAATACTTTGATCAGAACATAACCAGTGCGTGTGAGGCTGCCGAAAATCCACTTGCCGGATTTTGAGCGTTCTCCGCAGCACCGGGAGGCCAAAACAGCGATGGACGCGAAGACCGACATCAAGCGCAGGCTGCCCAGCCGTCATGTGACGGAAGGGCCCGAGCGTGCGCCGCATCGGTCCTACCTCTACGCCATGGGCCTCACCACGGCGCAGATCCATCAGCCCTTCGTCGGCGTCGCCTCGTGCTGGAACGAGGCTGCGCCCTGCAACATCGCGCTGATGCGGCAGGCCCAGGCGGTGAAAAAGGGCGTCGCCCACGCCGGCGGCACGCCGCGCGAGTTCTGCACCATCACCGTGACCGACGGAATCGCAATGGGCCATGACGGCATGCGCTCGTCGCTGCCGTCGCGCGAGGCGATCGCCGATTCGGTGGAGCTCACGATTCGCGGCCATTCCTACGATGCGCTCGTCGGCCTCGCCGGCTGCGACAAATCGCTGCCGGGCATGATGATGGCGATGGTCCGGCTCAACGTGCCCTCGATCTTCATCTATGGCGGCTCGATCCTGCCCGGCAATTTCCGCGGCCAGCAGGTCACGGTGCAGGACATGTTCGAGGCTGTCGGCAAGCATTCGGTGGGTGCGATGTCGGACGACGACCTCGACGAGCTCGAGCGCGTCGCCTGTCCGTCGGCCGGCGCCTGCGGCGCCCAGTTCACGGCCAACACGATGGCGACGGTGTCCGAGGCGATCGGGCTGGCGCTGCCTTATTCGGCCGGCGCCCCCGCGCCTTACGAGATCCGTGATTCCTTCTGCATGACCGCCGGCGAGAAGGTCATGGAGCTGATCGCCGCCAACATCCGGCCGCGCGACATTGTCACGCGAAAATCCCTGGAAAATGCCGCTGCGGTTGTGGCGGCGTCCGGCGGGTCGACCAATGCTGCGCTGCATCTACCTGCGATTGCACACGAGGCCGGCATCAAGTTCGACTTATTCGACGTCGCCGAAATCTTCAAAAAGACACCTTATATCGCGGATTTGAAGCCGGGTGGCCGCTATGTCGCCAAAGACATGTTCGAGGCTGGTGGCATTCCGCTCTTGATGAAGACGTTGCTCGACCATGGCTATTTGAACGGCGACTGCCTCACAGTCACCGGCCGGACGATCGCCGAAAACCTCAAAGGCGTGAAGTGGAATCCGCACCAGGACGTGGTGAGGCCGGCCGACCAGCCGATCACTGCAACCGGAGGTGTGGTCGGTCTGAAAGGCAATCTCGCGCCAGAGGGCGCGATCGTGAAAGTCGCGGGCATGTCGAACTTGAAATTCTCTGGGCCGGCCCGCTGCTTTGATCGGGAAGAGGACGCCTTTGACGCCGTCCAGAAGCGCACCTATCGCGAAGGCGACGTGATCGTCATTCGCTACGAGGGGCCGCGCGGCGGTCCGGGCATGCGGGAAATGCTGCAGACCACGGCGGCGCTGACCGGGCAGGGCATGGGCGGCAAGATCGCGCTGATCACCGACGGCCGGTTCTCGGGCGCGACCCGGGGCTTCTGCATCGGCCATATCGGACCGGAGGCGGCGGTCGGCGGACCGATCGCGCTGGTCGCGGATGGCGACATCATCGAGATCGACGCCGAGGCGGGCATCCTTAACGTGAAGTTGAGCGATGCCGAGCTGGCGACACGCAAGACCAAGTGGACGCCGCGTGAGACGCATCACACGTCAGGTGCACTTTGGAAATATGCCCAGCAGGTGGGGCCGGCCGTGGCGGGCGCCGTGACCCATCCAGGTGGTGCGCAAGAGAAGTATTGCTATGCGGACATCTGATCGGATCCTTTTCGCATTGATGCTGGGGGTTGCCCCGCTCGCGTTGCCGACGCCATCGTTCGCGTTCGATGGCGCTCCGGTCAACCAGGAGCCGGCGATCCCCGTGGCTGGACAGCAGGCTGGCGCCGGCGCGCTGCGCAAGGCGCTGCCCGCGACGACGTCCTCGACCTCGCCCACGCAGTCCCTGACGGCGCTGCAATACGCGGCGGAGGAAGGTCACCCGATTGCGCAGTTCAAGCTCGGCCGCATGTATGCGGCGGGCGATGGCGTTGCGCGCGACGACATGCGCGCCTTCGACTATTTCAGCCGCATCGCCAATGCGCATGCGGAGGACAGTCCGTCGGCGCCTCAGGCGCAGATCGTCGCCAATGCCTTTGTCGCGCTCGGCCGCTATTACCTGAGCGGCATTCCGAACACGAAGGTCAAGGCCGATCCGGATCGCGCGCGGGAGATGTTCTCCTATGCGGCGTCCTATTTCGGCAATGCCGACGCCCAGTACGATCTGGCGCGGATGTACCTGAAGACCGCAGACGCCTCGCGCGACGACTTCCGCTATGGCGCGCGCTGGCTCGGCCTCGCCGCGCAGAAGGGCCAGCACCAGGCCCAGGCGCTGCTTGGTCAGATGCTGTTCAACGGCGACCGGTTGCCGCGCCAGCCGGCGCGCGGACTGATGTGGCTCACTCTGGCGCGCGACAGCGCCGGTCCGGACGAAGCCTGGATCAAGGAGAGCTACAACCGCGCCTTCGCCAAGGCCTCGGACGATGACCGCGCCTCGGCGCTGCAGATGCTCGAGAGCTGGGTGCAGGGCAAGCGCGAGTAGCAGGAGCGGAATGCATCGCGTTCCCTCCGTTCGACAGAGGGACTGCGATGATCATCCGCGATGCGACGGCTGACGATGCCGAGGCGGCCTGCGCCGTGCTGCGCGCCTCCATATCCGAATTGTGCCTGGCGGATCACCGCGGCAACCCTGATATCCTGGCGCGCTGGCTCGCCAACAAGACACCGCAGAACGTCGCGGCCTGGGCGGACGGGCGAGGGCGATCGTTGCTCGTCGCGGTCGAGGATGATGTGATTCTCGCCGTCGGCGGGCTCGCCCACCCCGGCGAGATCACGCTCAACTACGTGTCGCCGCGCGGACGCTTTCGCGGCATCAGCTCGGCTCTGCTGGCGGAGCTGGAGCGGCGGGCGGCCGCACTGGGCGCGCGTGACGTGGCCCTGCTGAGCACCGAGACCGCGCACCGATTCTATCTCGCCCGCGGCTACGCGGATGTCGGCGTGCCCGCCGGCAAGTTCGGCACCGCGGCCTCCTATCCGATGAGCAAGACCCTCGCCACTGCGCCGTGAGTCGCGAGCCATGGTGAGACATCGAGACCATGGCCGCGGATGCCTAACGAATAGGCGTCGGCGCGCCGATGTTTTGATCGGCGTCAGGTTCCATAACCAAAATCGGCGATCTTTGGTACACGAACGACCGCGATGACGCCAAAACGCGCTTGGCACGATTCGTGAGTGCAAGTCCCCTGCAACAGCAGAGGCGGCACGTTTGCGCAGCGTTCGGATCGGCCTGATCATTCCTCGGCGCGGCTCGGCAGGGTTGTGGGCACCCTCCGCGGAAGCCTGTGGGCGGCTGGCCGTGACCGAGCTGAACCAGGCCGCGGGCATCCGCCGCCGACAGGTCGAGCTGATCGTCATCGACGCCGGCGCGACCGGCGCCAGCGCGGGCCGGGCTGCGGTGGAGGCGGTCGACGAGCTCGCCGTCGATGGCCTGATCGGCATGCTGCCGAGCTACGCGCGCGATCCCGTCGCGCAAGCCGCGCGCGGCCGCGTGCCGTTCGTCTACACGCCCCAGTTCGAGGGCCTGCCGGCGAACAGCGATGTGATGACCACGGGCGAGACCGCCGGCGAATTACTGGGGCCGGCGGTGCAGTGGCTCTCCGAGATCAAGCGCGCCCGGCGCTTCTTCCTGTGCGGCAACGACTACATCTGGCCGCGCTCGTCGCTCGGCATCGCCAGGCGCTTGATCGCGCGCTTCGGCGGGACCGTGACCGGCGAATGCTACGTGCCGGTCGGCGTCCACGATTTCGACGAGATGCTCGACCGCATCAAGACCACGCGCAGCGACGTGGTGCTGCCGGTCTTTCTCGGCTTCGACTGCATCGCCTTCAGCCGCGCCTTCTGCGCCGCCGGTCTCAGCCGTCACGTGCTGCGATTCTCGTCCGCCTTCGACGAGACCATCGTCTACGGGCTCGACAGCGGCGAGACCGAGAATGTCTATGTCGCCTCCAGCTATTTCGCCTCGCTGCGTTCGCGCAACAACGGCGCGTTTCTCGAGCGCTACTACACGGCCTTCGGTGACAATCCGCCGCCGCCGAACGGCTATGGCGAGTCCTGCTACGAAGGCATTCACGCGCTCGCCGCGCTGATCGAGTGCGCCGAGAGCTTCGACGCCCGCGATCTCAGGCGCGTCTTCGGGCGCACGCTGCAGCGGCGCACGGCGCGCGGCAACGAGGCGCAGCCGGTGGTTGGCGGGCGCCATCCGATCCATCTCGCCGAGCTGGATGGCTACGACTTCGCGGTCGTCGCCTCGCGCTGAGGCGCAGGGCGCGCTCCAAAAAACACTTGCCTTTTCAAATATTGTAATTTTAAACTTCTCGCGGATCATGAACCAGCATCATCAACCCATGGGGACCTTTATGACTCTCTCCCGACGTCGTTTCCTGCAACGCTCGGCCATCGCGACCTCGACATTGATCGCGGCACCCGCCGTGCTGCGCTCGGGTGCGCTCGCGGCCGAGAACCCGATCACGGTCGGCAGCCTGCACGACCAGTCCGGTCCCATCGGCACCTCCGGCACGCCGATGGTCTACGCGCTGCAGCTTGCCGTTGAGGAGATCAACGCCGCGGGCGGCCTGCTCGGGCGTCCCTTGAAGGTGATCCACTACGACACTCAGTCCAACATCCAGATGTATTCGCAATACGCCCAGCAGCTGGCGGTCAAGGACAAGGTCGACGTCGTTCACGGCGGAATCACCTCGGCCTCGCGCGAGGCGATCCGTCCGACCTTCGACCGCTTCAAGGTGCTGTACTTCTACAACACGCTGTATGAAGGCGGCGTCTGCGACCGCAACACCTTCTGCACCGGCACGACGCCGGCGCAGACGGTGGAGAAGCTTGTGCCGAGCGCGATGAAGAAGTCCGGCAAGAAGGCCTACATCATCGCGGCCGACTACAATTACGGTCAGATCACCGCGAAGTGGATGACCAAATACTGCAAGGACAATGGCGGCGAGATCCTGGCGACCGACTTCTTCCCGCTCGACGTCACCAATTTCGGCTCGACCATCTCGAAGATCCAGGCGGCCAAGCCCGACCTCATCCTGTCGGCGCTGGTCGGCGGCAACCACACCGCGTTCTACCGGCAGTGGACCGCGGCCGGCATGAAGGGGAAGATCCCGATCGCCTCGACCACCTTTGGTCTCGTCAACGAGCCCTCGACATTGGATGCGGCGGAGAGCGATGGGGTCATCGGGGCCTACGGCTATTTCGAGGAGCTGACCACGCCGGCCTCCAAGAGCTTCGTCGAGAAGATCAAGAAGGCGCATCCGGATTCGCCTTACATCAGCGAGCTCGCCTCGTGCACCTATGAGGGCGTCATGCTCTGGGCTGAAGGCGTCAAGAAGGCCGGCAGCATCGACCGCATGAAGGTGATCGAGGCGCTCGAAAGCGGCCTCGTTTTCGACGGCCCGAGCGGCAAGGTCTCGCTGGACAAGCAGACCCATCACACCGTCCGCAACGCGTTCCTGGCCGAGGTGAAGGACCGCAAATGGTCGGTGCTCGAGACCTACACCGACGCCAAGCCCGCGGACACCGCGAGCGTCTGTGACCTCGTCAAGAACCCGAACGACGTCAAGCAGTACATCATCAATCTCTGACGCGTGCCGGGTCCCGCCATTCGGCGGGACCCGGTTTCATTGGACTGCCCTGAAAGACCTGACGCATGGCGATCTACGTCATCCTCGCGCTGGATGTCCTCAACGGAATCTCATCGCTGTTCCTGCTCTGCCTGGGACTGGCGATCATCTTCGGCATGATGAAGATCATCAATCTCGCCCATGGCGAGTTCATCATGCTCGGCGCCTACGCCACCGTGATCTCGGCCAATGCCGGGGTGAACATCTGGATCGCGATGCTGATCATCGCGCCCCTGTTCGTCGGCATCGTCGGCCTCGTGATCGAGCGCTGCCTGATCCGGTTTCTCTACGGCCGCCTGGTCGATTCCATGCTCGCGACCTGGGGCCTCAGCCTCCTGATCATCGGCATCATCACCACGATCTACGGCAACACCCAGCAGGGCGTGCCGACGCCGCTCGGCGGCTTCTCGATCGGCTCGTACCAGTCGAGCTACTACACGCTGTTCCTTGCACTGATGGCGGCCGTCATGATGGCCATCATCTACGGCGTGATGCGCTACACCCGGTTCGGCCTGGTCGCCCGCGCCACGATGCAGAACCCGGCGATGGCGGCCACGCTCGGCGTCAACCCGGCCCGCGTCTACATGAGCACGTTCGCGCTCGGGGCCGCCGTGACGGGTCTCGCCGGCGGCCTGCTGGCGCCGGTGTCCGGCATCACGCCGGTGATGGGCGGCGCCTATGTCGCCAAGGCCTTCATGACGGTGGTTGGCGGCGGCGCGGCGATCCTGTCGGGCACGCTCTCGGCGGCGAGCCTGTTCGGCTCGGTCAACCAGATCGGCGCCTATTTCACCACGCCCGTCTATGGCGAGGTGATCGTCTTCACCACCGCGATCGTGCTCATCCGTCTGCTGCCGCAGGGCATCTCCGGGCGCTTCTTCAAGGGGAACCTGTGATGGACAAGCGCCTTCGCCTCGCTCTCCAGGCCGCGGGGACCGTCGTCGCCATTGGCGTGATCGCGATCATGCCGAGCGTGATCGAGTTGTTCGGCCTGATGCAACTGACGTTGTTCGCCGCGATGTCGGTTCTGGCGCTGAGCCTCGCCTTCATCTGGGGCTATGGCGGCATCCTGTCGTTCGGCCAAACCGCCTTCTTCGGCCTCGGCGGCTATGCCTACGCGATCGCTGCCGTCAACTTCCAGGACTCGACGCCGGCGATCCTGCTGGCGATCGCCGTGCCTGCGCTGTTCGCGGCGATCCTCGGCTACTTCATCTTCTTCGGCCGCATCTCGGACGTCTATCTCGGCGTCATCACGCTCACCGTCACCTTGATCCTGTTCAACTCGGTCAATTCGACCTCGGGCGACGCCTACAAGATCGGCAAGGCGCTGCTCGGCGGCTTCAACGGCATGCCGGCGGTGCCGACCTTCAACATGCCGTTCGATCCGTCGACCGTGCTGTCGCCCGAGCAGTCGTGGTGGACCACCGCCTACGTGCTGCTCGGCGTGTTCCTGCTGCTGCGGCTGCTGCTGGCGCTGCCGGCCGGGCGCATCATCGTCGCGGTGCGCGAGAACGAGGTGCGGGCGTCGCTGCTCGGCTACGATCCGCGGCTGGTGAAGTGCCTGACCTTCATCCTCGGCGGCGCCATCGCCGGTCTTGCCGGCGCGCTCTACGTCAACTGGGGCGCCTTCGTCAGCCCGACCATCTTCAGCCTGTCGCTGTCCGCCGAGATCATCATCTGGATCACGGTCGGCGGGCTCGGCACCTTGCTCGGGCCGATCATCGGCTGCGTCGTGATCGAGTACATCGTCGCCTATATCGGCTCGCAGCAGCTCCTGAACTCCAACCTCGTTCTCGGCGGCGTACTCGTGGTGTTCGTGCTGCTCCTGCCGAAGGGCATCTTCCCGACCGCGCGTGATCTGGTGATGCGGCTGATCCCGGACAAGAAGCCGAAGACCAATGGTCCGCCGGTCCCGTCAGCGGCGGCGCCGCATCCTGCAGGAGCCGAGTGACATGGCCGACCTCGTTCCTCTGCTCAAGGCCGAGCACCTGACGATGCGCTTCGGCGGCGTGGTCGCCAATGACGACATCACGTTCACCCTGCAGGAGATGGAGCTGCGCTGCCTGATCGGCCCGAACGGCGCCGGCAAGAGCACGTTCTTCAAGACGCTGACCGGACAACTGGTGCCGACGTCGGGCAGCATCGCGTTCCGCGGCATGCCGATCGCGGGAAAGCTGTCGCACGAGATCGCGCGCATGGGCATCGGCATCAAGACCCAGGTCCCGAACGTGTTCAACGGCCTCTCGGTGCGTGAGAACATCTGGATGGCGGTACGGCGCAAGGCAACGCCGCGGCAGCAGGGGCCGGCGGTCAATGCCGTGCTGGAGATGATCCGGCTGACCGACTACGCCGACAGTATCGTCGCGACCTTGTCGCACGGCCAGCGCCAATGGGTCGAGATCGGCATGGTGCTCGCCGCCGAGCCGGAGCTGATCCTGCTCGACGAGCCCGCCGCCGGCATGACCGACGAGGAGACCTTCCACACCGCCGCGATCATCCGCGAGATCAACCAGACCCGGGCCATCGTCGTCGTCGAGCACGACATGGAGTTCATCAAGCAGATTGCCAAGCGCGTGACCGTATTCCACCAGGGGCGCGTGCTGGTCGAGGACACCGTCGACAAGGTGCTCGCCGACCAGCGCGTGCGCGACGTCTATCTCGGCAAGAAGGTGGCGGCATGAGCGCGCTTCTCGAGGTCAAGGGGCTCAAGTCCGGCTATGGCCGGATTCCGATCCTGTTCGGCGTCGACCTGACGGTGGCCGACGGCGAATATCTCGGCATCCTCGGCCATAACGGCATGGGCAAGACCACGGCGCTGCGCACCTTGATGGGGCATCTGCCGACCACCGACGGCTCGGTGGTGTTCGCAGGCCGAGCCATCACGCATCTGAAGCCGCACGAGCGCTCTCGGCTCGGCATCGGCCTGGTGCCGCAGGGCCGCGAGATCTTTCCGGACCTGTCGGTCATGGAAAATCTGCGCATGGGGCTCGCTGCGGCGCCGAAGGAGGACCGCAGTGTCATCGATGCCGTGCTGCAGGATTTTCCGCGCCTGGTGCGGCTGCTCGACCGCCGCGGCGGCGCGCTGTCGGGCGGCGAGCAGCAATTGCTGGCACTGGCGCGCTGCCTGTGCACAAAGCCCAAGCTGATCCTGCTGGATGAGCCGACCGAAGGCATCCAGCCGTCGATCATCGAGGAGATCATCGAGACGCTGCTGGCGTTGAAGTCGCGCTGGAAGATGTCTTTGATCGTGGTCGAGCAGAACCTCGAATTCATCACGTCGTTATCGGATCGCATCCTGCACATCCAGAAGGGGCGTATCACCGAGGAACTCGACCGTGAGACTCTCCTGGCCCGGGAAGGTCAGATGATCCCGAGCTAGAGCCCGTACCGGCGCGCGAGCGCCGGCCCATTGAACTGATAATTTGCTGTCTCTGCCAGCTTGTCCTCACAAGAAAGGATGACTCATGTCTATCAAACGCCCGAATGCCGAGGAAGTCGCCGATCTCGCCGCCAGTCTGCACATGAACATGACGGTCGAGGAGGCCGCCGAATATCTGTCGCTGATGGGCGGCATGTTCGACCAGTACGACATCATCGATGAGCTGCCGAACCCGCTGCCGCCTGTGAAATATCCGCGCACGCCCGGCGCCAAGCCGATGCCTAAGGAGAACAAGTACAACGCCTGGGCGATCAAGACCGAGGTGAAGGGTGCGTCGTCCGGCAAGCTCGCCGGCCGCACGGTGGTGCTGAAGGACAACGTCGCGCTCGCGGGCGTTCCCATGATGAACGGCTCGACCACGCTCGAAGGCTTCATTCCCGCCGCCGACGCCACCATCGTGTCGCGTATTCTCGATGCCGGCGGCACCATCGTCGGCAAGGCCGTCTGCGAGCACTTCTGCCTGTCCGGCGGCAGCCATACCTCCAATCCCGCGCCGGTGCATAATCCCTGGAAGATGGGCTATTCGGCCGGCGGCTCGTCCTCGGGCAGCGCTGCGCTGGTGGCGGCCGGCGAGGTCGACATGTCGATCGGCGGCGACCAGGGCGGCTCGATCCGCATTCCCTCGTCCTATTGCGGCATCTACGGCATGAAGGCGACGCACGGTCTCGTTCCCTACACCGGCGTCATGCCGATCGAGTCGACGATCGACCACACCGGGCCGATGACCAAGTCGGTCGCCGACAACGCGCTGCTGCTCGAAGTGCTGGCCGGCGCCGACGGCCTCGACCCGCGGCAATATGCGCCGAAGGTCTCGGCCTACACCGAGGCGCTCGGCAAGGGCGTCAAGGGCCTCAAGATCGGCGTGCTCAAGGAAGGCTTCAGCGCGCCGAACATGGAAGAGGGCGTGGTCAGCAAGGTCAAGGCCGGCGCGGAGCGCTTCGCCAAGATGGGCGCGTCCGTGTCGGAGGTTTCGATCCCCGAGCACATGCATGCGCTGGCGGCGTGGAATCCGATCACGCTCGAAGGCTTCCTGGTGCAGATGATGCTCGGCAATGGCATGGGCTTCAACTGGAAGGGCCTCTACGACGTCGGCCTGCTCGACGCGCATTCCGGCTGGCGCACGCGCGCCGACGATTTGTCGGTGACGTTGAAGCTGACCATGCTGGTCGGGCAGTGGGGCCTCGAGCACTACCGCGGCCGCTACTACGCCAAGTCGCGCAACATCGCGATCCAGGCGAAGGCGGCCTATGACGCGATGTTCGGCTCCTACGACCTCTTGCTGATGCCGACCCTGCCGTGCGTCGCCACGCCGATCCCGGCCAAGGACGCGCCGCTCGCCGAGGTGGTGCAGCGCGCCTTCGAGATGACCGCGACGACCAGCCCGTTCGACGTCACAGGCCATCCGGCAATGACCCTGCCATGCGGCCTCTCGGACGGCCTGCCGGTCGGCCTGATGCTGATCGGCAAGGACTACGCCGAATCCACAATCTACCAGGCGGCGGCGGCGTTCGAGGCCGACGGCGACTGGAAGACCTTCTGATGATCACCATCACCGCGGTCATCAGGGCCAAGGCGGGACATGAGGCCACGATGCGCGACGCTCTCGTCGCCGTCGCGGCCCATGTCGCGGCCAACGAGCCGGAGACGATCGGGTTCTTCATCTCGCAGAGCGAGACCGAGCCCGGTCTGTTCACCACCTATGAGCGCTTCGCCGACAAGGCCGCGATGGACCGCCACAACGGCTCCGCCGCGGTGGCGACCTTCTTCGGCATCGCCAAGCCGATCCTCGATGGCGAGGTCATCCTGGTGACCTCGCAGGAGGTGTCGGCGACGCTGCGGTAGGGGCAGGCGCCAACCGTCTCCACAGTCATTCCGGGGCGATGCGACAGCATCGAACTATGGTGCGCAATTGCGCACCTGAGAATCTCTAGATTCCGGGTTCAGCCCTGACAGGCTGCCCCGGAATGACGAAGACTATATCAACAAGAGGAACCCCGCCGATGCTCCGTCTGCACGGCATCCTGGGACGCGCCAGCGACAAGGCCTATGCCGGCCGCATCCACGCGCTGGAGCATCGCGGCGGCATCGAGCTGCTGTTCGTGCCGCCGGCCGATGCCGGCCGCAAGCGCTTCCGCCTGACCACCGACCGCGGCACCGATTGCGCCGTCAGCCTCGACCGCGATGAGGAGTTGATCGACGGCGCGCTGCTGCATCTCGATACGGAGCGCGCGATCATCGCCCGCTTCGGCGAGCAGCAGGTCCTGCGCCTCAAGGCGCGTGACGAGGCCAGCGCGCTCAAGCTCGGCTGGCATGCCGGCAATCTGCACTGGCGCGTCCGCTTCGAGGGCGACAGTCTCGTCGTGCTGCTCGACGCCCCGATCGAGACCTATCGCGCGCGGATCAAGCCGCTGCTCGACGTCGGCGAAGTCGTGGAGCGCGTGCATGTTTGACCGCGGCGAGGCGCTCGCGATGCTGCAGCTCGGCGACAGCGCCTTTCCCGCCGGCGGCTTTGCCTTCTCTTGGGGCATCGAGGGCCTCGCGGCCGATGGCCTGCTGTCCGACCGTAGCGATCTCGACGGCGTCGTTGCCGATCACCTTGCGCAGCGCTGGGCCACGATGGATCGCATCCTGCTGCGGCGCGCCTGGCACGCGAACGACATTGCCGCGATCGCCGCCGTCGATCGCCTCGCCGAGGCGACAACGCCGTCGGCCGAGATGCGCGAGGGCTCGCGGCGCGCGGGCAGGGCGCTGCTCGGCGTCTGGGTCAAGCTCGTCGGTCCTTTATCTCAAGCGTACCGTGCCCGCGTTTCTTCCGACGCGCGGCTTGGCCATCTGCCCGTAGTCCAGGCCATCACAGGCCGCGATGCCGGCCTTGGTCTCGACGCGGCCGAACTGGTCTCCGGCTGGACCCTCGTCACCGGCCTCGTCAGCGCCGCCGTGCGGCTCGGCCTGATCGGCCACATCGACTCGCAGCAGAGTCTAGCACGCGCCCGCGCGCGTCTCGCCGAGCTGCTTGCCAACACACCCGACGACGACGCGATGCCGTCGAGCTTCACGCCCTTCATCGATATCGCCATCTCGCGCGGGCCGCTGCGGCGCGTGCGCATGTTCACGACCTGAGGTGCTGCGCCATGATGAATCTGTCTCCGACGGAGCTCGATCGTCTCGTGATCTTCAGTGCTGCGCAGATGGCGCGGCGCAACCGTTCGCTGGGCATCAAGCTGAGCCATCCCGAAGCGGTCGCCTACATCACCGATGAGGTGATGACCGCGGCGCGCCGTAATCTGCCCTATGCCGAGATCCGCGACATGGCCGGACGGCTGCTCACATCAGACGATGTCGAGCCCGGCGTCGCCCAGATGATTCCGATGCTCTATGTCGAGCTGATGTTCGCCGAGGGCACCAAGGTGATGGCGCTGTTCGAGCCGATCCAGCCGGCCGAAGGCGCGGCCGCCGAGACCATCGTGCCCGGCGAGATCATCGCCGGCGGCGACGACATCGCGATGTTCAGCGAAGTGCCGGCGGTCACCATCGACGTCGTCAACACCGGGGATCGCGATATCCAGGTGCGCAGCCATACCCATTTCTTCGAGGTCAACCGTGCGCTGCGCTTCGACCGCGCCGCGGCCTGGGGCATGAAGATCGATCGCCCGGCAGGACTCGGAATGCGCTTCGAGCCGGGGATCTTCAAATCGGTGCGGCTGGTGCCGATCACGGGCGACCGGATCGTGCGCGGCCAGGCCGGGCTGGTCAACGGTCCGCTTGACGCGCCCGGCGCGCGCGATGCCGCGCTGAAACTCGCGCAGTCGCGCGGTTATCTGGGAGCTTGAACTCGTGGCCACGCTGACCCGCCGCGCCTATGCCGAGCTGTACGGCCCCACCAAAGGCGATCTTGTCCGTCTCGCCGACACCAGCCTGCTCGCCGAGATCGAGCACGACTACACGACCTACGGCCACGAGCTCTTGGTCGGCGCCGGCAAGAACCTGCGCGACGGCGAGGCCATCGCCGGCCACCGCACCTCGTCCCACAAGATCCTCGACGTCGTCGTCAAGAACGCGACCATCGTCGACGCCGTGATCGGCATCGTGAAGGCCGACATCGGCATCCGCGACGGCCGCATCGTCGGCATCGGCAAGGCCGGCAATCCCGACATCATGCCGGACGTGCATCCGGACATGGTGGTCGGTCACACCACCGCGCCGATCGCCGGCGGCCCGTTCATCGTCACCGCGGGCGCGATCGAGAGCCACGCGCATCTGATCTCGCCGGAGCAGTCGGATCACGCGCTGGCCGGCGGCACCACCACGATGGTCGGCAACGGCTCGGGGCCGGTGTTCGACGTCGGCTCAGGCTCGGGCCCGAACTTCGGCCATTTCCTCAAGTCGATCGAGTTCTCGCCGCTGAACTACGCGCTGTTCGGCCGCGGCGGCTCCGATCCCGCAGCGGTCGAGGAGGCGGTCGCGGCCGGCGGCATGTCGGTCAAGATCCACGAGGACTTTGGCGCGTCGCCCGATGTCATCGACAAGACCCTGATCGCGGCGGATCGTCACGACTTCGCGGTGCATCTGCACACCGACTCGATCAACGAATACGGCTTCTGCGAGGATACGATGGCCGCGGTCGATGGCCGCACCATCCACATGTATCACGTCGAGGGTGCCGGCGGCGGCCATGCGCCCGACCTGCTCAAGGTGGTGTCCTGGCCCAACGTCATCCCGTCCTCGACCAACCCGACCAATCCCTATACCTCCTATGGGATGGAGGAGGGCGTGCCGATGACGATGATCTGTCATCAGCTCAACTACAATGCGCCGGAGGATGTCATGTTCGGCGAGGCGCGGGTGCGGGCGCAGTCGATGGCGGCGGAGGATTTCCTGCACGACATGGGCGCGATCTCGATCTTCGGCACGGATACGCAGGGCATGGGCCGGCTCGCCGAGAACGTCGCCAAGTGCTGGCAGCTTGCGAGCGTGATGAAGGACCGCATCGGCCGGCTGCCGGAGGAGACAACTGTTCGGGCCGACAATGAGCGCATCAAGCGCTACGTCGCCAAGCTCACGATCAATCCGGCTATTGCCGTCGGCATCGATCATGTCGTCGGCTCCATCGAGGTCGGCAAGATGGCCGATCTCGTGCTGTGGCCGCGCGCCTCGTTCGGGCTCAAGCCGTACATGGTGATCAAGAACGGCTTCCCAGTCTGGGCCGCGATGGGCGACGGCAACGGCAGCCTCGGCCTGTCGGAGCCGATGATCCAGAAGCGGATGTGGGGCGCGCTCGGCGCGGCGCCACAGCGGCTCGGCGTCAACTTCATGTCGAAGCTCGCGGTCGACGCCGGCATCCGCGGCAGGCTCGGGCTCGGCCGCGAGACGGTGCAGATCAAGAACGTGCGCCGCCTGCGCAAGACCGACATGGTCCGCAACGCCGCGATGCCGCATGTCGAGGTCGATCCGCAAACTTTTGAGGTGCGCGCCGACGGCAAGCTGTTGATGTGTCCGCCAGCCACCACCGTGCCGCTTGCCAGGAGGTTCATGCTGCGATGAGCCGTCTCGCTCTCACCCGCACCGATGCGCCGATGACCGCCGCGCGCGTCGGCATCGGCGGCCCCGTCGGCTCCGGCAAGACCGCGTTGGTCGAGCGGCTGATCCCGGCGCTGCAGGCGCGCGGCATCGACATCGCCGTCATCACCAACGATCTCGTCACCGCCGAAGATGCCGAGCGCGTGCGGCGCTCCGGCCTGATCGACCCCGAGCGGGTCTCGGCGGTCGAGGCCGGCGCCTGTCCGCACACCGTGATCCGCGAGGACCCGACGCTCAACATCGAGGCCGCCGACGAACTGGAGCGGCGCTTTCCCGGCGTCGAGCTGATCCTGCTGGAGAGCGGCGGCGACAATCTCGCCTCGACCTTCTCGCGCGACCTCACCGATTTCTGGATGTTCGTGATCGACGTCGCCGGCGGCGACGACATCCCGCGCAAGCGCGGCCCCGGCGTCATCCGCGCCGATCTCCTGGTGATCAACAAGGTCGATCTCGCCCCTCATGTCGGCGTCGATCTCGCGCGCATGCAGCGCGAGGCGACGGACGTGCGCGGCGGCCGGCCGGTGCTCCTGACCAACTGCCGGCGCGGCGAAGGCGTGAACGCAATCGTCGATCTGTTGGAGCGCGAGGTTTTGTTCCGCTCGTGAGCGCTTCCGCCCCAGAGCCGCCGCGGCTCGATCTCTCCTTCGTCCGCCGGGGCGGACGTACCGTGATCGACCGGCGCCTGTTCGCCTGGCCGTTTGTGCTGACGCGCAGCTTCCACGCCGATGCTGCGCGGCCGGATTGCCTCAGGGTGATCTTGCAGACGGGCAGTGGCGCGGTGCATGGCGAGGACCGGTTGACGCAGCGCTTCACGCTATCTGCGGGTACAGCCGTTTGCGTGGCCACGCAGGGCGCCACCTCAGTACATCGCGCCGAGCCGGGCGCACGTGCCAAGGAGCAGGTTCTGCTCCGGGTCGCGACCGGCGCCAGGCTCGACTATCGGCCGGAGCCGCGCATCCTCTTTCCCGGGGCGGCCCTGTGCCAGGTGCTCGACCTGAACTGCGCCGCCGATGCATCGGCGCTCGTCACCGACGCCTTCACGATGCATGACCCGGACGGGCAAGGACGCTTGTTCCGCGAGCTCGACTCCGCGCTCGTCGTGCGCCGGACGGGCGAGGAGCCGCTCCTCATCGACCGTATGCATCTGAGCGATCCTGATGTCGCCGTCTTCAACGGTCATCGCGCGTTCGGCTCGGCCGTGCTGATGCTGCCGCCGACGAACGATCTCGCCGCGCTCCGCCAGCGTCTCGCCGATGCGCTGTCCTGCATCGACGGCCTCTACGCCGCGGCGAGCCTGCTGCCGGAGAGCGCCGGTCTCGGCGTGCGCCTCGCCGCCCGCGAGATGCGCCAGCTGCGCACCGGATTCGACGCGATCGCCGCGATCTATCGCGAGGCGGCGGCTCAGGCCCCGAGCGCGCCGGCGACGGCGCGGCCGACCGCTGCGTGAACCGCGTTGCGCTTCTCGTCGCTGGCCTTGGTCTCGGTGAGATAGCTGCTCACGAGGACCGGCGCGCGCCCTGTCGGCCAGATCACGGCGACATCGTTGCTGCTGCCGTTGTCGCCCGCGCCGGTCTTGTCGCCGATGCGCCATTCGCCGGGCAGGCCGGCGCGCAGCTTGGCGCCACCGGTCTTGCAGGCGATCAGCCAGCCATTCAGGACATCGCGCGACGCCGCCGACAGCGCAGTGCCGGTGGTCAGCTTCGCCAAGGTCTGGGCCATCGCCGCGGGCGTGGTGGTGTCCCTCGGATCGCCGGGCACGCTTTCATTGAGCGCAGGCTCGATGCGGTCGAGCCGGGTGATGGCGTCGCCGAAGCCGCGGATGGCGCGGGTCAAGCCGGCGGGGCCGCCGAGCGTCGCCAGCAGCAGATTCGCCGCGGTGTTGTCGCTGAGCGTCACGGTCGCCTCGCACAATTCGCCGACCGACAGGCCCGACGTCCCCACATAGGCCTTGGTGACCGGCGCATAGGACAGGATGTCTCCTTGCGCGATCGGAATGCGGCGCGCCAGCTGCTCGGAGCCGGCATCGACCTTGGTGAGGATCGCGCCCGCCAGCAGCGCCTTGAAGGTGCTGCACATCGGGAACCGCTCGTCGAGCCGATGGCCGCCGAGGGCGCCGCTCGCGGTGTCCAGCAGGGCCACGCCGAGCCGACCGCCGCTGTCGGCTTCGATGCCGGCGATCGTCGCCTGCAGGTCGGCGGCAAGCGCCGGCTTCGCCGCCAGCAGCGGCACGAGTGCGAGCGGAAACAATTGCCGCCGTGTGTACATCGTCATCGAGCGTCCTCGAGTGACGCCGTCTCGAGATCGAAATCGGCCCACACCGGCACGTGATCCGACGGCTTCTCCCAGGCCCTGACATAGCTGTCGATGCCGACCTCGACCAGCCGGTCGCTGGCTTGCGGCGACAGCAGCAGGTGATCGATCCGGATCCCCATGTTCTTCTGCCAGGCGCCGGCCTGATAGTCCCAGAACGTGTACTGCCCCGGCGCGTCGGTGACGGCGCGCAGCGCGTCGGTGAGCCCGAGGCCGAGCAGCGACTGGAAGCTCGCGCGCGTCTCCGGGCGGAACAGCGCGTCCTCGACCCAGGCCTCGGGGTTGGAGACGTCGGCGGCGGCGGGGATCACGTTGAAGTCACCTGCGAGGATCAGCGGCTCCTCGGTCTTCAGCCGTTCACGCGCGTAGTCACGAAGCCGCGACATCCATTTGAGCTTGTAGGGATATTTTTCCGTGTTCGGCGGGTTGCCGTTGGGCAGATAGAGGCAGGCGATGCGCACCACCCCTCTCTTGAGGCTGACCACGCCCTCCAGGAAGCGCGCATGCACGTCCTCGGCATCGCCATCGAGCCCGGACTTCGTTTCGTCGAACGGCAGCTTAGACAACAGCGCGACGCCGTTGAAGGTCTTCTGACCGTGGGTCACGACGTTGTAGCCGAGCGCCTCGATCTCCAGCCGCGGGAATGCGTCGTCCGTGCACTTGATCTCCTGCAGGCAGACGATGTCCGGGGAGCATTCCTTGAGCCAGGTCAGAAGGTGATCGATCCGCTGCCGGACCGAATTGACGTTCCAAGTGGCGATACGCATGGCCTGAGGTTCCCGGGGGGAAAGAGAAACGGCCCCGGTTAGATCAAGCCGCGACCACTCCGGTCAAGGCGAATGGCGTGGGAATCACAGGCGTCGCAACAATGCCATGCACGGTGCGGCATGGTCGGGGGCGCGCGCTGCGCGTATTCATGCGGCCAACACCCAGGGAGATCATGATGGACCATCGACGTCTCGGCCATTCCGGCCTCCGCGTGCCCGCGCTCAGCTTCGGCACCGCGACCTTTGGCGGCAGCAACGACTTCTTCAAGGCCTGGGGCGGGACCGACGCTGACGGCGCCTCCCGGCTGATCGACGTCTGCCTCGATCATGGCCTCTCGATGTTCGACAGCGCCGACGTCTATTCGGACGGCCTGGCCGAGAGCATTCTCGGCCAGGCCATCAAAGGCAAGCGCAACCGCCTGCTGATCTCGACCAAGGCGACGTTCCCGAAAGGCAGTGGCCCGAACGACTATGGCTCCTCGCGCCAGCATCTGATCGAGGCGATCGACGGCTCGCTCGCGCGGCTCGGCGTCGACCACATCGACCTGTTCCAGCTGCACGGCCAGGACTACAACACGCCGGTGGAGGAGACGCTGTCCACGCTCGACCAGCTCGTGCGCGCCGGCAAGATCCGCTACATCGGCTGCTCCAACTTCTCCGGCTGGCACCTGATGAAGTCGCTGGCCGCCTCCGACCGCTACGGCTATCCGCGCTATGTCGCGCATCAGGCCTACTACTCGCTGCTCAACCGCGACTATGAGTGGGAGCTGATGCCGCTGGGCCGCGACCAGGGCGTCGGCGCCGTGATCTGGAGCCCGCTCGGATGGGGCAAGCTGACCGGCAAGATCCGCCGCGGACAGCCGGCCAAGCCCGGCACCCGCGCCCACGACATCGCCGGCACGGGACCGCATTACGAGGAGGAGCGGCTGTATCGCGTCGTCGATGCGCTCGACGGCGTCGCCAAGGAGACCGGCAAGACGATTCCGCAGGTGGCGCTGAACTGGCTGCTGCAGCGCCCGACCGTGTCGACCATCATCGTCGGCGCCCGCAACGAGAGCCAGCTCATGGAGAACATCGGCGCGCTCGGCTGGAGCCTGGCGGCGGAGCACGTGGCCACGCTCGATGCCGCCAGCGACATTCCCGCGGCCTATCCGGTCTGGCATCAGCGCGGCTTCCCGATGCTGAACGAGCGGCGCTAGCCGACGAGCGAAACTGCTGTGGACCATCGACCGCAGGCCTCGTGCCTGCGGCGCCGATGCATTTGACGACGTCCCCCGGCCGGCACTAAAATCACGCTTCGATCGTCACGTGGCCGCGCTCCGGTCATTCTGGAGCCGCCACAACGGGGGGCATCGACCCCGGACCGATCGGCGGTTGAGCCTCACGACTGTGCCGGACCCGCAGTCTTCAATGTGACGATGTTTGGCTCACTAAGTCGTCCCGGCGAACCGCATCCGATTTGTGTTGAAGAGCGAAACTCTTGCTCCTCACCCTGAGGAGCCCGCCGCAGGCGGGCGTCTCGAAGGGCGAGGCCCACACTGTGGCCTCATGGTTCGAGACGGCGCTCCGCGCCTCCTCACCTTGAGGGCCGCTCCGAGAGCGGCGCTGCACCTTGATCATGCGAAGCTGCTTACGGCGAACGAGGGTGGCGTATTCGGCTCGCCGGCTGTGCGATCAAATGCTCCATCCCTCTGCCGGATACGCCAGCGCCTCCGCCGGCTTGATCTCAGCGCCCAGCCCGTTGCAAAATCGGCTGGCATAGAACGCCAGCGGCAGGCCCTCCTGGTGGCGGCACCAGCGGACCTCGCCGATGAACAGCGTATGGTCGGCGATCTCGATCGCGTTGACGACCTCGCAGCCGAACTGCGCGATCGCCTGCGGCAGCAGGAAGAATCCATCGCGTTCGTCGAAGCTTGGTGCGCCCTGCGGCAGCGGTGCGCCGGCGAAATGCCGGCCGATCGCGACGTCATCCGCCGCGAGCACGTTGACCGCATAGCGGCCGGAGGTACTCACCGCCTGCCAGGTGCGGCCGCGCTTCAGCGAGACCAGCACCGTGGGCGGCTGCATCGAGACCGTGGTGAAGCTGTTCGCGGTCATCCCGACCGGTGCGCCCTGGGCATCGCGGCTCGTCACGACGGTCACGCCTGTCGAGAACCGCGAGGCGGCAGCGCGAAAGCTGGCCGGGTCCGGATGATGGCTCATCGGCTTCTCTCCGCCATCACGCTGCGAGCCTTGCCCGGTCATCGATCCAGGCATGAATACGCCGGTCGCTCGCCAACCGGTCCCACTGCCGCTCCGGATAGTTGAAATTGTCGGTGAACTCGTCACAGAGCGCGCGATCCTGCGCCATGGTGAAGATCAGCCGGCCCATCGCCTCCGACGGCGGCTGCAGCATCAGATTGGTCCAGCGCGCCGCGGCGAGCACGCGGTTCTCGCGCGCGCGATCGACCGTCTCGACGAAGCGGTCGTCGAACGCCACGGCCTCGGTGATCGCCTTGCCGAGTTCGAACGCGGCGTAGGAAGCCATGTTGGCGCCCTGGCCCATCATCGGATCGACCACGGAGTGCACGTCGCCGAGCGCGATCGCGATCTTGCCGTCGTCGAAGCTCACCGAGGAGCGCCGTACGGTCGGCACCACGGCGCCCTGCAAGAGGTCCAGCGGCTGCAGATCGAAGCGGTGCGTGTCGATCCGGTTGTAGGTGTGCGGATGGTGCTTTTCGAGCTTGTCGAGCAGCGTCTGCCGAAAGGCCGAGGGATCGGCGTCGTAGTTGAGCGACACCAGCTCGGCCATGTCGCCGCCGGGAATGTTCTCCATCAGCAGCGCCGTCTTCATGCCGCCGAAGGTCAGCGTCGGGATCACGATCATCTCGCCATGGCCCGGCGACACCGACAGCGTGACGCCGCGCGGATCGTCACCCTCGGGGCTGCCGTGATCGACGCCGTCATAGAGGCCGACGCAGAGCAGGCGCTGCGGCTGGTTGTAGGGCGACAGCTCCGGCCGATGGCTGAACATCCGCCCGAGCGCGCCCTTGCCGGTCGACACCACCAGCAGGTCGAAGCGCGCCACCAGCGCCGGAATGTCGTCGTCCTGGATGCTGGCGTATTCGATCGTGCCGCCGCGATCTTCGAAATCCTTCATCAGCGCCGGCAAATAGATCCGGTAGTCGACCGCGCGGCTCGGCTGCTTGAAGGCGCCGCGGAAGAGCAGGGGGCTGCCCGGAAAATTGAAGAAGTGATCATGGTGGTGATAGACGACATCGGGATCGTCCCAGTGGTTCACGCCGAGCTCGTTCTCGCGCGCCACCGTGATGCCGTGATGCGCCACCGTGTTCATCAGCCGCGTTGCAGCATACTGCTCGGGCGCGCGATCCGTCAGGACGGTCGCCTGGATCCCGTGCTGCTGCAGATAGAGCGCCAGATGCAGCCCGCCGATGCCGGCGCCGACGATGCCAATCGACTTCTCCATGGGTCTCCCCTCCCTGTGATCTTTTTTGAGAGGCTAGACTAGGCCGCCTCCTGACGTATACGGAATAGCCAGAATAAAACTCATTCCGGGGAGGAATGGATGGACCGGATCGACGCGCTGCAGACCTTCATCCGGGTCATGGAGGCCGGCAGCTTCACCCAGGCTGCGGCTGATCTCGGCCTGGGACAGCCGGCGATCACCAAGCGCATCGCGCTCTTGGAGGAACAGTTCGGCTGTCGGCTATTCGTACGCACCACGCGCAAGCTGCGGCCGACCGCCGAGGCCGACCGCGTGCTCAAGCTCGCCAAGGACATCGTCACCTTGTTCGAGAGCGCGGGCATGCCGTCGCCGAAGCGCGTCGGCGCGCCCTCGGGCACCTTGCGGATGACGGTGCCGACCTCGTTCGGCCGCTTCTTCTTCGCCGACATCTTTGCGGAGTATGGCCGCCGCTATCCCGAGGTGCGGCTCGACATCCGCTTCACCGAGCAGTTCGTCGACCTCGTCGAGACCGGCACCGAGCTCGCCATCCGCATCGGCTTGCTCTCATCGAGCTCGCTGGTCGCGCGACGCGTCGGCACGGTCAAGCGGCTGCTGGTCGCGGCGCCATCGCTGCTCGCGAGACACCGCCCGCCGCGCCTGCCCAACGATCTGCGCCAGCTTCCTTGTGTGACCTATTCGCGGCTGTCGCCGAAGAACGAGTGGAGCTTCGAATCCGAGACCGGCCGCCACGTCGTCGGCATCGCGCCCTCGCTCACCTGCGACGACGCCGACATCATGGCGCTGGCGGCGCTGGAAGGCCTCGGCGCCGCCGTCCTGCCGGACTGGTGCGCGGTGTGCCACATCGCCTCCGGCAAGCTCGTCCACCTGCTGCCGGACTACGATGTGCCGTCGCTGCCGCTCCACGTTGTCTATCCCGACCCGCAATGGATGTCGCACCGCGCCCGCCTGTTCCGCGACCTGATCATCGAGCGCGCGGACGTGTTCGCGATTGGTGCGGCAATGGCCACAAGAGTATAGCGATGTTAGAACTCATTGTAGGTGAGGTCAGAATGAGCGCGGTGCCCGTGAATGCGCCCTCTCCCCTTGCGGGAGAGGGCTTGTAGGACAGCGCGGCAAGCTCGGTTGGGTGAGGGGATGTCTCCACAAGCCGCGATCGCGGAGAGATACCCCTCACCCGAATGAGTGCGTCGAGAAGCCGGTGCAGCCCTCTCCCGCAAGGGGAGAGGGCGCTGTGTCAGGCAGCGCACGCTGCTGCGCCATCGATTTCCTCTGCAGATCCGGTCAGCGCAAACGCTTGTTAACGCTGAGGATGAACATCACCGGCGCTCTGATTGACGCGCCGTCTCATCTGCCCGCAATCTCCGCGCGATTTCGCAAGCAGTCATATTGCAGGGGCAGGGGATCGATGAACGAGGCCGCGAAGCCAGGCATTCCGCTGTGGTTCAAGCTTGCCTATAGCGCGTTCTGCGCGGTGCTGGTGCCGACCTATCTGATGGCCTACGGCCCGACCAACTTCCTGTATTTCTGCGACGTCGCGCTGTTGACGACGCTGGCCGCGGTCTGGCTGGAGAGCCCGCTGCTCGCCTCGGCGCCGGCGGTCGGCATCCTCCTGCCGCAGGCGTTGTGGGTCGTCGACTTCCTCGGCACCGCTGCAGGCGTGCCGTTGACGGGCATGACGGCCTACATGTTCGACGCCAAGCTGCCGCTGTTCACCCGCAGCCTGTCGTTCTTCCATTTCTGGCTGCCCTTCGTGCTGGCCTGGCTGGTATGGCGGCTCGGCTACGACCGCCGCGCCTTCGCGGTCTGGACCGTCGCCGCCTGGGCGCTGTTGTCGGTGTGCTACTTCCTGATGCCGCCGCCACCCGCGACCAGCGACCTGCCGGTCAACATCAACTACGTGTTCGGCCTCAGCGATGCCCTGGCGCAGAGCTTCATGCCGGCTCCGGCATGGTTCGCGATGCTGCTGATCGGCCTGCCGCTCGTGATCTTCTATCCGACCCACCGACTGTTGCTGCGCTATGCAGGCCGCGCGCCGGTGTTGACGGTTGTTCCCGCAAGGTTGTGATCCGCGCGTCTCTTTGAGGGTCGTCGGCACGCGCCGCCCGCTGGCGTCGCTTCGGACACCGGCCTCTCCGCCGTCATTGCGAGCGAAGCAATCCAGAGTCCCACGCGCGGCCTGGATTGCTTCGCTTCGCTCGCAATGGCGAAGATGCTAAGGCTTTGCCTTGAACGGACCGATCGAACCGCGTGACGAAGGAGATGACGATGCGGCTGGCAGTGATTTCCGATGTGCATGGCAATCTGCCGGCGCTGGAGGCGGTGCTCGCGGACATCGAGACACGCGGGGTCGATGCCACTGTCAATCTCGGCGACTGCGTGACCAGCCCGTTGTGGCCGCGCGAGACATTCGACCTGCTGGAGTCGCTGCAGTTGCCGACCGTGCGTGGCAATCATGACCGCTGGATCGAGGAGTTTCCGGAAGAGAGGCTCTCTCCCGCCGGTCGCTTCGCTCGCGCGGCGCTGACCGCCGAGCAGCGCCGGGTGTTGCATGCGCTTCCGCCACGGCTCGCCCTGGAGCAGGGCATCCTCGCCGTCCATGGCACGCCCGACGACGACTGCGCCCTTCTGCTCGAGGAGATGCTCGATGACGGCCGCTACGTCCCGGCGCGACGCGACGTGCTGGCCTCGCGCCTCGTCAATCTCGGCGGTGCCACGCTCGTGCTGTGCGGCCACAGTCATCGGCAGGCGATGGTGCAGGTGCCGCGCGGACCCCTGGTGGTCAATCCCGGCAGCGTCGGCTGTCCCGTGTTCGGCGACATTCCTATTGCGGCACAGCTCGAATATCGCTCGCCGCACGCCCGCTACGCCGTGCTGACGGAGCGCCGCGGACATTGGCAGGCCGAGCTGCTGGCGCTGACCTATGACTGGGATCGCGCGGCGGCGCGCGCCGCCGAAAACGGCTTTCCGCATTGGGCCGGCGCCTACGCCTCGGGCGCGGTGATCTGACAGGGTACGACGACGCGGTGCTTGGCGAGGTACTTGGCGAGGCGCTATGCGATCGGCCATGCCCGTCGGGCAAATCAAGGCCGCTTCATCGCTGTTGTGCGCGATGCAACGGGCGGCACCGGCTTTAAATCTGCCTGCGCGCAGAAATTCATTTCTCCAACGCCTTCAAGCTGATTTGCCCTGTCCAGTCCTGCTGCGAAAAATATCGCTGTTTCGTTTTTCCGGAATTCATGCTTCGATGGGCCCGTCCCGCCCCGGCACGAGGGGCGTATCGCGATCGTCATGACACGCGGGGTGGGATGCGATGGGCGCTTGGGGCTGCAGCATGGCTGATGCCGTGCGGACGAACAGCCCTGGCGCACGCCGAAATCGCATGGTCCTGGCCTCCCGATGCTGAGGCCAAGCCGGTGGGGACGATGATCCGCCGGCGACGGGGGCAAGACAGCCGGTCCCCGGGGAGAGTGCGTATAAGGCGTAGAGCCGTCGTGCAGGGAATGCCGGTTGACCGGCTGGACCTGTGGTGACTGCCGCCTGCTTTCTTTCTGCAGGCGGGCCATGGGTTGCGGCCAGCACCCGGCATTCCCTGCGCCCTCGACCTGAACGAGGGGGACATGGACGATCATGACTCGGGCACATCGTGCCGCGGGAACGACGAGTTGCATCCAGCCCTGTCAGCGCGCGCATTCGGAGGTTCCGTAATTCTACGGGCGGAACAATTAACGCGGCTGAAGCAGCCGATCAGGCATGGCAAGGGATCACAAGGAAGGTTCTGCGCCCACATGAATTGGCCTGGGGACTCCTCGATCGCGAAGCGTACCGTGGGCGGCAGTCTGCTGGGCGCCTTCTTCCTTTGGATCAGCGGTTTCAACGCCATCGAAGGCCTCGACGACGAAGCGCTGACCGAGCGCGATCGCCGGCGTATCCGGGCACGGCAGGTCGATGCCGTCGCGCGCCTTGTCCCCGTGACCATCGGCATCAATTTCGCGAACGCGGCCATCATTCTCGGCGTGTTCTGGAACACGGTCTCCAATCTCTTCCTGATCGCGTGGGGCACTGCGATCGGCGTGGCCGGCGGCATGGCGCTGCGCGGCTGGTGGCGCGCGCGCAAGTCGCGGCCGCAGGAGGCGTCCGAACGCGCCACCTCCCGGATGACGCTGCAGGCGTTTTTCTTGGCGACCATCTGGGGATCGCTGCCGCTGATCGTGATGCCGCAGGTCGATCCGCATCTGCAGATCATCGTGGGCTCGCTGATGACCGGGATGATCTCCGGTGGCGCGTTCGCGATGTCGAGCGTGCCGCGGGCTGGTCTCGCCTACACCTGGACCCTGATGCTCGCCTCGGTCGGCTCGCTTTTTCTTTGCGGCGGCGCGACCTATCTCGTGCTCGTCGTGTTCCTGCTGCTCTATACCTCGTTCATGGTGCGGCACCTGGTGTCGCACGGCAACGTGTTCCTGGAAAACCTGAAGGCGCAGATCCGGCACGAGCGCCAGAACGAGACGATCTCGCTGCTTCTGAAGGAATTCCAGGAGAACGCCGCGAGCTGGCTGTGGCAGACCGATGCCGAGGGCCGTCTGATCGACGCGCCGCAGCGCTTCGCCGACGTGGCCCAGCTTCCGCTCGATCAGCTCAAGGGCGAGCGGCTGATCGATACGCTGAAATATCTCTGCCCGACGGATACGGCGACGCTCAAGACGTTCGCCGATCGGATGGCGCAGCGGCTGTCGATCCCGGAGATCCTGATCCACGTCGTGGTCGCCGGCGGCGAGCGCCGCCGTTGGGCGCTGACGGCGCGGCCGGCGCGGGATCACGAGGGCAAGTTCGCAGGCTATCGCGGCTTCGGCCGCGACGTCACCGAGCGCTGGCGCGCCGAGCAGGCGGAAGCTGAAAGCCGCGCCAAGTCCGACTTCCTGGCGATGATGAGCCACGAGATCCGCACGCCGATGAACGGCGTGCTCGGGCTCGCTTCGACCTTGCTGGAGACCAAGCTCGACGACGAGCAGCGTCATGCGGTCATGACGATCCGCGAGTCCGGCGACAACCTGCAGCGCATCCTCAACGACATCCTCGATCTGTCCAAGCTCAACGCCGGCAAGCTCGAATTCGAGACGGTGGAGTTTTCGCCGGCGGCGCTGGTCGAGGCGGTTACTGCCATCATGGGCGTCAACGCGAAATCGAAGAGCCTGCTGGTCAACGCGGATATCGATCCGAAGCTGCCGCCGGCGCTCAAGGGCGACGTGGCGCGCATTCGTCAGGTGCTGATCAATCTCGCCTCCAATGCGGTGAAGTTTACCGAGCAGGGAGGCATCACCATCGCCGTGGCCTGCCGCAAGCGCGACGACCACAAGGCGACCATCGAGTGGCGCGTCTCCGACACCGGCATCGGCATTCCCGCCGACCGGGTCGGCAAGCTGTTCACCGATTTCGCCCAGGCCGATGCCTCGATCAACCGCCGCTTCGGCGGCACCGGGCTCGGGCTTGCGATCTCCCGGCGGATCATCGAGCAGATGGGCGGGGTCATCGCGGTGTCGTCGGTGCAGGGCGAAGGCTCGACCTTCCGCTTCAGCCTGACCTTGCCGTGGAGTGACAAGCAGGTGTCCGATCAGCGCGCCGACCGGGTCGGTGCCGGCGACCTCAAGGCGCGGATCGAGGCGCTCGGCCGTCCCTTGCGCGTGCTGATCGCCGAGGACGACGCCACCAACCGCATGGTGGTGTCGAAGATGCTGCAGGAGTTCCCGGTCGACAAATGCATCGTTCCGGATGGCTTGCAGGCGGTGAAGGCGGCCGACGAACAGGCGTTCGACCTGGTGCTGATGGACGTTCGCATGCCGGAGATGGACGGCATCACCGCGACCCGGGCCATTCGGGCCAAGGGTGGACGGCTGGCCGGGCTGCCGATCATCGCGCTGACCGCGAATGCCTTCCCCGACGATATCAAGCAGTGCCGCGAGGCCGGCATGACCGACTTTCTGGCCAAGCCGTTGCGCAAGCCGGCGATGGTGGCGGCGATGCTGAAGGCAATCGGCACGCCCGCGCCCAGCGTCGAGGCGCCGGCACTGGCGCCGTCTGATGTCCCGGCTGCGACGGCGGAGGCCTGAGCCGATAACGAGGGGAGCTAGACCGAGAAGCTGGTGCCGCAGCCGCAGGAGGCGGTGGCGTTGGGATTATTGACCCGGAACGAGGCGCCCATCAGGTCGTCGACGAAATCGACCTCCGAGCCGGCGAGAAACGGCACCGAGGCGGGATCGACCAGCACCACGGCGCGATCGCGCTCGATGACGAGGTCGTCGTCGGCCTTGGCACGGTCGATGTCGAACTTGTACTGGAAGCCGGAGCAGCCGCCGCCTTCGACCGAGATGCGCAGCATCGCGCCGGCGCTCTCCTTGCCGAGGATCTCTCCGATGCGGCGGGCGGCGCGTTCGCTGATGGTGACGGGGCCGGTCGAGGCATCGGTCATGGCAGGAGGTCTCCGAGAGCAGTGCGTCATGCCCTATTCATTTGGTCCCGGGCACTCCCCATAGTTATGTGGGCTCCGCCGAGGAATCAAATCGCAAAAGGAACAATTGCCCGTGTCGGTCGGAATGGCTGCCCCCCGCGCTCCCTATTCCTGCGATCCCGATCGCAGCCGGGGCCGCCTGTTCGCCGAGCCGCCGTCCCGAACCCGCAGCCCGTTCCGCAGGGATTGCGACCGGGTGATCCATTCGACCGCCTTCCGAAGGCTCAAGCACAAGACCCAGGTGTTCGTCTTCCACGAAGGCGACCATTACCGCACCCGTCTGACCCATTCTTTGGAAGTCGCCCAGATCGCCCGCGCCCTGGCCCGCCAGTTCGGCCTCGACGAGGACCTGACGGAGACGCTGGCCTTGGCGCATGATCTGGGACATCCGCCGTTCGGCCACGCCGGCGAGCGCGCGCTGAACCGCTGCATGGCGGAGCATGGTGGCTTCGACCACAATGCCCAGACATTGCGCATCGTCACCTCGTTCGAGCAGCGCTACCCCGATTTCGATGGCCTCAACCTGACCTGGGAATCGCTCGAAGGCATCGTCAAGCACAACGGGCCGTTGCAGGCGCCGATCCCGCCGGGAATCGCCGAGTTCAATGCCCGGTTTGACCTGGAGCTGTGGAGCTACGCCTCGCTCGAGGCCCAGGTCGCCGCGCTCGCGGACGACATCGCCTATGACGCCCACGACATCGACGACGGGCTGCGGGCCGGCCTGTTCACGGTCGATGACCTCCAGGAGATTCCGCTGCTCGCGGCGATGATCGCCGAGATCGACCGGCAATATCCGGCGCTCGATCCGATCCGGCGCGGCGCCGAGCTGGTGCGCGAGCTGATCTCCTACCTGATCGCAGCTGTAGCGGCCGAAGCCGAGCGCCGGATCACGCGGGCGCAGCCGATGTCGCCGCACGACATCAGGCGGCACAGCGGGCCGCTGGTGGCATTTCCGGCCGATGTCGCTGAGCACGAGGCGACGATCAAGGGGTTTCTCTGGCAGCGGATGTACCGCCATGAGCGGGTGATGCGGGTGATGCGCGACGCCGAGCGCATCGTCGCCGACCTGTATGGCCGCTACCATGAGGACGGTTCGACGCTGCCCGCAGGCTGGCTGGACGGTTGCGACGGCGAGGGCGATCGGGCTCGCCGCATCGGCCATTTTATCGCCGGAATGACGGACCGTTTCGCCTTAACCGAGCACCACCGGCTTTTTGACTCGACTCCGGATTTGCGTTAGGCGGCGGCATGGTCGAACAAGCTTCCACCCCTTACCTTTTTGCCGACATGCTCGCGCGTGTCCACACCATCTGCGCCATCATCGCCAAGCAGGGCGGCTGGCCCGAGGGCATCGATTTCTCGCGCGTGGTGGTCGAGCCGCCGCGCGATCCGAGCCATGGCGACATGGCCACCAATGCC
This sequence comes from Bradyrhizobium sp. HKCCYLRH3073, assembly GCF_051167995.1. Lineage (NCBI taxonomy): Bacteria > Pseudomonadati > Pseudomonadota > Alphaproteobacteria > Hyphomicrobiales > Nitrobacteraceae > Bradyrhizobium > Bradyrhizobium sp. HKCCYLRH3073. The sequence goes on along the minus strand of NZ_JBNPUD010000003.1, from coordinate 692,164 downwards.
GCGATGGTGCTCGCCAAGGAGGCGAAGGCCAAGCCGCGCGAGCTCGCCGAACAGATTGCCGAGCGCCTGCGCGCCGACGAGCTGGTCGCCAAGGTCGACGTCGCCGGACCGGGCTTCATCAACCTGACCCTGCAGCCGACCGTCTGGGCGCAAGCGCTCGGCACGATCCTGCGCGAAGGCGCTGCCTACGGCCGCGTCGCGCCGGTGCCGGGCGCGCCGAAAGTCAACGTCGAGTACGTCTCGGCCAATCCGACCGGGCCGATGCATGTCGGGCACTGCCGCGGCGCCGTGTTCGGCGATGCGCTATGCAGCCTGCTGCAGTTCGCCGGGCGCGACGTCACGCGCGAGTACTACATCAACGACGCCGGCGCCCAGGTCGACGTACTCGCGCGCTCCGCCTTCCTCCGCTATCGCGAGGCGCTCGGCGAGGATATCGGCGCGATTCCGGATGGGCTCTATCCGGGCGACTACCTCAAGCCGGTCGGGCAGGCGCTCGCGACCGAGCACGGCGACAAGCTCAAGTCGCTCGCTGAAACCGAATGGCTGCCGATCGTACGCGACAAGGCGATCACGATGATGATGGCCGAGATCAAGGACGATCTCGCCGCGCTCAACATCCGTCATGACGTGTTCTTCTCGGAGCGCTCGCTGATCGCAGGTAGCACCAACAAGGTTGCCGACACGATCGAGTTCCTGCGCGAGCGGGGCGACGTGTATGAAGGCCGTCTGCCGCCGCCGAAGGGCGCGCCGCCCGAGGACTGGGAGGATCGCGAGCAGCTGCTGTTCCGCGCTACCGCCTATGGCGATGACGTCGATCGTCCCCTGATCAAGTCGGACGGCAGCTACACCTATTTCGCCTCCGACATTGCCAATCACCGGCACAAGTTCGAGCGCGGCTTCGCCGACCTGATCGACGTGTTCGGCGCCGATCACGGCGGCTACATCAAGCGCATGCAGGCCGCGGTGAAAGCGGTGACCGCCGGACAGGCGGTGCTCGACGTCAAGGTCGTGCAGCTCGTCAAGCTGTTGCGCAATGGCGAGCCGGTGAAGATGTCGAAGCGCTCCGGCGACTTCGTCACCTTGCGGGAAGTTGTTGATGAAGTGGGGCGCGATGCGGTCCGTTTCATGATGCTCTATCGCAAGAACGACGCCGTGCTCGATTTCGACCTGGCCAAGGTGATCGAGCAGTCGCGCGACAATCCGGTGTTCTACGTCCAGTACGGTCACGCGCGGGGGCATTCGATCTTCCGCAATGCGCGGGAGAGCGTGCCCGAGCTGCCGGAGGAGGAGGGGGCACGGCTGGCGTTCCTCCGCGAGGCCAACCTCGAAAAACTCTCCGACTCGGCCGAACACGACCTCTTGAAACGCCTGGCACTGTACCCACGTACGGTGGAGAGCGCGGCTCTGGCGCATGAGCCGCACCGGATCGCCTTCTACCTGTATGAACTTGCAAGCGAATTTCACGCCCTCTGGACGCGGGGGCGGGATTTGCCCTATTTACGCTTCATTATCGATGATGATGCAGAATTGACCAAGGCACGTTTGGCCATGGTTCAGGGCGTCGTCTCGGTTCTGGCGTCGGGACTTGCGATCTTGGGCGTTAATGCTCCTGATGCAATGCGCTGATTGGGGGAAACACACGACTTCAGTTGGGGGCCTCAATCTGGCAGGGTCCGCCTTAGGACGCATATGCGGCTCACCCGCAGGGACGCTTCATCACGATGGCTGATCGTTACCAGGACAGACCCTTTCCCGCTGATGGTTTTGGCCGTGGTGGAAACCAGCAGGCCGATGCCGATCCGCTCGCCGAACTCGCTCGCCTGATCGGGCAGAACGATCCTTTTGCCGCCTCGGGCCGGGCCACCCCGCAGTCTCAGCCGCGGCCGATGGCGCGCCCCGCGGCGCCCGCGCCAGAACAGCCGGTCCCCGGCCTGCCTTCGGCCGGTGCCCCGGCCTGGATGCAGCGAGCTCAGCCTGCCGCCGCCAACCCCTTCGCCGACATGGGCCGCGAGCCGCCGCAGCCGGCGCCCGCACCGCCGGCCTTTCCGGCGGGCTATCAGGATCCGCGCGGCCAGCCAGGCTTCCCTGATCAGGATTTCGCGCCCGCGCCCGCTCCCCGGCAGCAGCAGGGTTATCCGAACGCGGAGTTTGCCGATCAGTTGTCCAAGCTCGACTACAGCGTCGGCGAGTCGCGCCACGGGTTCGCCGAGAATGATCGCGACTACAACCGCGACAATGGCTTCGATGACAACGAGCCGGACTCCTCGCGCTATGACGATGCGCTGTTCGGGCAGATGGGCTCGGGACAGCAGGGGTTTCAGGGCGACAACGATTTCCAGGACAGCCAATACGGCTATCAGGACGGTTACGACGAAGGCGAGGAAGAGGAGCGGCCGCGGCGGCGCAGCGGCATGAGCACCGTGCTCGCGGTGCTGACCCTTGCGGTGGTCGGCACCGGCGGCGCCTACGGCTACAAGACCTACATCTCGTCCGGCCGGACCGGCGAGCCGCCGATCATCCGCGCTGACAACAGTCCGACCAAGATCATGGCCCAGCAGGATCCGACGCCGAAGGTGCCGGATCGGCTGCTCGGCAATGACGGCGGCGAGAAGCTGGTGTCCCGCGAGGAGACGCCGATGGATCTGAACACCCGCGGCGGCAATCCGCGCGTGGTGTTCCCGCAGATGAACCAGAATGCGGCGCCGCCGCCGGTCAGCGCCGGGGCGGCCCCGATGTCGCAGATGGCCAATGCCAATGGCATTTTGCCCAACAGTGATCCGCGTCCGATCAAGACGCTGTCCGTGACGGGAGGCAATCAGGCCGCCGCGGTCGATCCGCCGATGCCTGCGACGCCTGCAACCAAACCGGCGGCGACGCCGAAGGGCCGTAAATCGCCGGCCAACGCCAACGCGTCGGCCGCCAACGACAGCCCGATGCCGCTGACACCGCAGCCGGCCGCGCCGGCGAGCGCGCCGGCCCGGATCGCCGCCGCCGTGCCGGTCACCGAGCAGACCCAGAACGATCGGACCGGCGGTTATCTGGTCTCGATCTCGTCGCAGGCCAGCGAGGCCGAGGCGATGACATCGTACAAGGCGGTGCAGGACAAGTACGGCGCCGTGCTGGGCAAATACGAGCCGATCATCAAGCGGATGGATCTGGGTGAGAAGGGTGGCGTCAGGTACCGCGCGGCCGTTGGGCCCTTCGCGACGAAGGAAGAGGCCAACAAGATGTGCGGATCGTTGAAAACTGCCGGCGGACAGTGTTTCCCGTTTAGCAACAATTAAGGCTCGCTTGACCGCCTCCGAGGCGGGGTCTATGCGGCCCGCATGACCATGCGGGCTTTCATTACCGGCATCTCCGGACCTGATCTCAGCGACGCCGAGCGCGCGTTCATCCGCGAGTTCAGGCCCTGGGGCTTCATCCTGTTCAAGCGCAACGTCCAGTCACCCGCCCAAGTGACTGAACTGGTTGAGGAATTAAGGGCCTGCGTCGGCCGCGCCGACGCTCCCGTTCTGATCGACCAAGAGGGTGGCCGGGTGCAGCGCCTGGGGCCGCCGCATTGGCCGGCCTATCCCGCCGGCGTGGTGTTCGACCGTCTCTACGACCTTGATTCGGCCGCAGGCCTCCGTGCCGCCTGGCTCAGCGCCCGCCTGATCGCCGATGACCTGATCGCGCTCGGCATCACCGTGGATTGCCTGCCGCTCGCCGACGTCCCCGTCGCTGGCGCCGATGCCGTGATCGGGGATCGGGCCTATGGCACGACGCCGGAAAAGGTGGCGGCGATCGCCCGGGCGGTGACGGAGGGGCTGGAGCGGGGCGGCGTGCTGCCGGTGCTCAAGCACATTCCGGGACATGGCCGGGCCACCGCCGACACCCATTTCCGGCTGCCGACCGTGGACGCGCCGGAAGCGGAACTCGATGCAACCGATTTCGCCGCCTTCCGGCCGCTGGCCGACCTCCCGATGGCGATGACTGCACATGTTGTGTTTAGCGCGATCGACGCCGCCCATCCGGCCACGACTTCTGCGACAATGATCGAACGGGTGATTCGCAAACGGATCGGGTTCCAGGGTTTGTTGATGAGTGATGACGTTTCCATGAACGCATTGGCCGGATCGATCGCCGAGCGCACGCGTGCGATCGTGGCGGCCGGCTGCGACATGGTTCTGCATTGCAACGGCAAGCTCGACGAGATGCAGGCCGTGGCCGCCGAGACGCCGGAGCTGGCCGGCCAAGCCCTGATCCGCGCCGATCGTGCACTTGCGGCGCGCAAGGCGCCCACGGGCTTCGATCGTGACGCCGCGCGCGGCGAGCTCGACGCCCTGATCAACCGGCTGGGACCCGCGAGCGCATGACCGCTGAAATTCTGTCGTTTGAAACCGGCCGTCCCACGACGGAGCTGGCCGAGGCCGAGCCGGCGTTGGTCGTCGACGTCGAGGGCTACGAGGGCCCGCTCGATCTGCTGCTCGCGCTGGCGCGGCAGCAGAAGGTCGACCTCGCCAAGATCTCGATCCTGGCGCTCGCCGACCAATATCTTCAGTTCATCGAGGCCGCCCGCAAGATCCGGCTGGAGCTCGCCGCCGACTATCTCGTGATGGCGGCCTGGCTCGCCTTTCTGAAGTCGCGCCTGCTGCTGCCCGAGCCGCCGGCGCAGGAAGGTCCGAGCGCCGAGGAGATGGCCACAGCACTTGCCAACCGGCTGCGCCGGCTGGAGGCGATCCGCGAGGCCGCCAATCGCCTGATGAACCGGCCGCAGTTCCAGCGTGACGTGTTCCCGCGCGGCAACCCGGAGGCCATCGCGGAGGTCCGTCGTCCCAAATTCACCGCGACCCTGTTCGACCTGCTGTCGGCCTATGCCATCCAGCGGCAGTCGCGCGTCGTCACGTCCGTTCATATGGCCAAGCGCACCGTCTGGTCGCTCGCCGAGGCGCGCGCGTCGCTCGAACGGCTCGTCGGCATGACGGAGGTGTCGGACGACTGGGGATGTCTCGACGACTACCTGCTGGACTACGTCGTCGAGCCTGCACAGAAGGCCACCGTCTTCGCATCGAGCTTTGCGGCCGTCCTCGAACTGGTCCGCGAAGGCAAGCTCGAGCTGAACCAGAAGCAGGCGTTCGCGCCGCTGTATTTTCGTAAGCGTCCACCGATCCAGCCCGGCGCCATGGCTGCGCCGGACTTGACGGTTGAGTAACGAACAAGGAGACCCTGCCATGGCAAGCTTGGCGGAACTGCGCATGGAAGAGCCCGACGAGATCGCGATCGAGCCCGCGGCGCGCCCCGAAGAGTTGCGCATCCTCGAGGCTCTCCTGTTTGCCTCGGCCGAGCCGCTCGAGCAGGCCGCGCTCGCCAAGCGTATGCCTGAAGGTGTCGACATCAAGGCCGCACTGGCGCAGCTGCAGGCGGAGTACGCCAATCGCGGCGTCAATCTCGTGCGCGTTGCCAACAAATGGACCTTCCGCACCGCCGGCGATCTCGCCTGGCTGATGACGCGCGAGAGCACCGAGACGCGCAAGCTGTCGCGTGCGGCGATCGAGGTGCTGGCCATTGTCGCCTATCATCAACCGGTGACGCGCGCCGAGATCGAAGAGATCCGCGGCGTCGTCACCTCCAAGGGAACGCTGGACGTTCTGCTGGAGACCGGCTGGATCAAGCCGCGCGGGCGCCGCAAGACCCCAGGCCGTCCGCTGACCTTCGGCACCACCGATGCGTTCCTGGCCCAGTTCAGCCTGGAGACCCTGGGCGATCTGCCAGGCCTGGAAGAGCTGAAGGGCACGGGCCTGCTGGATTCCCGTCTGCCGACCGGCTTCACCGTCCCGACGCCATCGGACGATCCGACGCTCCGGGAGGACGAGGAGCCGCTGGATCCGGGCGATCTCGATCTGGCGCTTGCGCCGGCGGTCGAGGCCGAACCTGGCGACGCTGAGGCGGCAGAGGCCGAAACGGCGGAGATGGAAACAGTCGCAGCCGAGACGGCGGCGGCCGAGGCTGCCGAGGGCGAGATGGGAACCGCCGAGACCGCGGTTCAGGACGACGCCTCGTCGCAGGTCGCCGTTGGCGATCTGGAACTGCCCGGCACCGATGCGGAAACCGACACGACGGAGGTGGACTTCGCCGTCGAGGAGACCGAGCTCGAGCAGGAGGACGAGGCCGTGACCGAGCTCGTCGAAACTTCTGCCGAGGCTCAGGCTCAGGTGGAGGACGAGGCAGAAGCAGAGGCCGAGATCGACGCGGCAGACCATGAGATCGACGCAGCCGATGGCGAGCACGACCGCGATACCGACGAGGACGGCTCGCCGCACCAAAACTAGTGGTCGGAGCTGTTAACACTCGCGTTATTACGTAGGTCCCGCCGCGAATTGTCGGACCTTAAGTGCTTGTTTTTGGAGGCGTTGGCGCCTACCTTCCGCCCAGATCGGGCTGTCCGCGCGCTATTTTCGGCCGGTGCTAGGCCGCGTTCGTGTTGCTGTTTCGCAATCGAATGCTAGAAGCGAAGTGTCGCGGTCAAGTCCATGGATATGACGCGGTTTCGGCGGTAGCGTCGACGGGCAGTCGGGTGAAGGCTGCGCCGGTGTTTGGAGGGTTGCAGGATGGGTTCGCTTAGCATTTGGCACTGGATCGTCGTGATCGCGGTCGTCCTGCTGTTGTTCGGGCGCGGCAAGATTTCCGATCTGATGGGCGACGTCGCGCAGGGCATCAAGGCGTTCAAGAAGGGCATGCAGGACGACGACAAGGCGCCGGAGAAGACCGAGCCCGTCAAGTCGATCGATCATGGCGCCACGCCTTCGGCCACCCGCACGGATGTCGGCAGCAAAGCCGTTTGATCTGCGCGTGAAAGGCGCGGGCGGCGCGCCCCCGCAGGGACGGCACCGGGACCTGTTCAGGCAGGCCCGGGCAGGCGGGATCAGAGGCGTCGTCGCGTAGGCGGATTGTTTCATGTTCGATATCGGCTGGAGTGAGCTGCTCGTCATTGGGGTCGTCGCGTTGATCGCGATCGGTCCCAAGGAGCTTCCGGGCGTCCTGCGCATGGTCGGGCAATGGATCGGCAAGGCGCGCCGGATGGCCTCGGAGTTCCAGGGCCAGTTCCAGGAGGCGATGCGCGAAGCGGAAATGGCCGACCTCAAGAAGAGTTTCGACGAGGTCCGTGAGGCCGCCAGCGGTTTCACCCCGACCGGCGTGATCTCCTCGTTGCAGCGCGACGTCGACAAGGCTCTCGATATCGAGGGGATCGACAAGCCTACTGAGCCGGCGCCCGCACCGGACGCGGCCGCTGCTTCGTCCGAGCCTCCTTTGATGACCCCGACGACCCCCGAACCGCCACAGGCCGAGACCTTCGTGGAGGCTGAAGCTCATCAACCGGTGGGCGAGCCGCTGGCGATCGTACGTGAAATCAAGCCCGAGCCGCAGCCCGAAATGTCTGCGTCAGCAGAAGCTGAACGCCTGAAGGACGCCAAAGCGTCATGACCGTCGAAGATATCGAGGCCAGCAAGGCCCCGTTGATGGACCACCTGATCGAGCTGCGGTCGCGGCTGATCAAGGCGCTGCTCGGCTTCGGCGTGGCCTTCATCTTCTGCTTCTTCTTCGCCAAGCAGATCTACAACATCCTAGTGCTGCCGTTCGTCTGGGTGGCAGGTGCCGAGAACAGCAAGTTCATCTACACCCAGCTGCTCGAATATTTCATCACGCAGCTCAAGCTGGCGATGTTCGGCGCCGGCTTCATCTCCTTTCCGATCATTGCGACGCAGATCTACAAGTTCGTGGCGCCCGGCCTCTACCGCCACGAGCGCAATGCTTTCCTCCCTTACCTGATAGCGACCCCCGTCTTCTTCGTGCTCGGCGCCATGCTGGTCTATTTTGCGGTGTGGCCGATGATCGTGCGCTTCTCACTCGGCATGCAGCAGCTCGGCGGCCCCGAGACGGCGCAAATCGCGTTGATGCCAAAGGTCGGCGAATATCTGTCGCTGATGATGTCGCTGATCTTCGCCTTCGGCATCGCATTCCAGCTCCCGGTCATCCTGACCCTGCTTGGGAGGATCGGCATCGTCACCTCGCAGATGCTGAAGGAGAAGCGGCGCTATTTCATCGTGATCGCCTTCATCATTGCGGCCGTGCTGACCCCGCCGGATGTGCTCAGCCAAGCCTCGCTGGCATTGCCGCTGCTCGCGCTGTACGAGGGCGCGATCATCGCGGTCGGCATCGTCGAGAAGCAGGCGGCTGCGGCCAAGGCGGGCTCTTCGTCGGGCTCCGGCAACTTGCCGACCACGCCAGCGGAATAGGGCAGGCCCGCAAGCCCGGGCTCCATCCCGGGCGTTGCCTGTTCCCATCCGCCGCCTTTCGCGGTAGTGCAGGCCGGCCCGTGATCCACGGCGACTCGCCGACATCTTTCGTTCCCAGGACCGAACGACCATGCACGACATCAGATCGATCCGTGACAACCCGCAAGGTTTCGATGCGGCGCTGACGCGCCGGGGTCTGTCGCCCCAGTCGTCGCAACTGCTGGGCATCGACGAGCGGCGTCGCGCGGCGATCCTGGCGTCCGAGCAGGCGCAGGCCCGGCGCAACGCCGCTTCCAAGGAAATCGGCGAGGCCAAGAAGGCCAAGGACGAGGCGCGTGCGAGCGCGTTGATGGAGGAGGTCGCGAGGCTCAAGACCACGATGCCGGAGCTCGAGGCCGCAGCGAAGCAGGCCGACCAGGAGCTGGCGCGCGAGCTGTCAGCGATTCCGAATCTGCCGCTCGACGAAGTGCCCGACGGCAAGGACGAGCACGACAATGTCGAGCGCCATGTGTTCGGCGCCAGGCGCAACTACGCGTTCGCGCCCAAGCCGCATGACGACATTGGTTCACCGCTCGGCATGGACTTCGAGGCGGCCGCAAAACTGTCGGGCGCGCGCTTCGTCGTCCTGAAGAAGGGACTGGCGCGGCTGGAGCGCGCGCTCGGGCAATTCATGCTCGACCTGCACACGACCGAGCACGGCTACACCGAGATCAACCCGCCGCTGCTGGTGCGTAACGACGTCATGTTCGGCACGGGACAATTGCCGAAGTTCGAGGACGACCAGTTCTGGGCCGTGAAGGGCGAGCTGACGGTGGGGCCTGACGAAAGTGCGGTTGCGAATGCCGACCGCGACGAGTTGCAGATGGCGCACTTGGGGCACTTCCTTAAATTGAAAAATGAACGGCTGGGTCTGATCCCGACCGCCGAGGTGGCCCTGACCAACCTGGTGCGCGAGTCCATCGTCGACGAGAAGGAGCTGCCGATGCGGCTCACGGCGCTGACGCCGTGCTTCCGCGCCGAGGCAGGCGCGGCCGGCCGCGACACCCGCGGCATGATCCGTCAGCATCAGTTCACCAAGGTCGAGCTGGTCTCGATCACGACGCCGGAAGCCAGCAAGGACGAGCATGAGCGCATGCTGGCCTGCGCCGAGGAGGTGCTGCGCCGGCTCGATCTGCACTATCGCGTCATCACGCTGTGCACCGGCGACATGGGCTTCTCCTCGCAGAAGACCTACGACATCGAGGTCTGGATGCCGGGGCAAGGCGATGGCGGCGCCTTCCGCGAGATCTCCAGCTGTTCGGTGTGCGGCGACTTCCAGGCGCGCCGCATGGATGCACGCTATCGCGGAAGTGACGGCAAGCCGCGCTTCGTGCACACATTGAACGGCTCGGGCACGGCTGTCGGCCGTGCGCTGATCGCGGTCATGGAGACCTATCAGCAGGCCGACGGCTCGATCGCGGTCCCCGACGTGCTGCAGCCCTATATGGGCGGCCTCAAGGTGGTGGCCGCCGAGCCATAGCGCCGCGGCAAATTGCATCCGCCCCGGTCGCCGCCATTGCGTGGCGGCCGGCGGGTCGTATCCTCCGGTTCTGTTCAGCAATTGCTTTTCAGAAACCGGCAACATGGTCCTGCATCGGGATATTTTCTGGATCGGGCGGCAATGGGCCGTCACCGGCTCCGGCATCCAGGCGGTCGATCAGCGCCTGAAGGGAGCGTTCGACGTCGATTGCTCGAGGGTCTGGGACGAGGGTCTGCACGACTCGCTGCGCGATCAGCCCTGGTTCAACTCGGTCGACTTCGAGAAGGCGTTGAGTGTCGCGCGGGCCCGGTTTGCAGCAGTGCCGCCGACCGAGCCTTCAGCAGTGCCGGCGCCTCCTGCTCAGCAGGCAGCCGGCGTATCCGGCACGTCCAGCCTACCGTTGAGGCTGGGCATACGAGGGCAGTTCGCCAGGTTCCTGCCGCAGTGGCGGATCCGGCATTGACCGGGTGATGCCGGCGAGCGCTCGGGTTTGCCTCGCTGCTGCACAGCAGATAAGACACCCCCGAACGATGCTTTCGAAGAGACGGAAGGTTGGCCATGCGGATTCTCTGCACCAATGACGACGGGATCCATGCGCCGGGTCTCAAGGTGATCGAGGAGATCGCACGGGCCCTGTCCGACGACGTCTGGATCGTGGCGCCCGAGCTCGACCAGAGCGGCGTGTCGCATTCGCTCTCGCTCAATGATCCGTTGCGGCTGCGCGAGGTCGGCCCGCGCCACTTTGCCGTGCGCGGCACGCCGACCGACTGCGTCATCATGGGGGCCCGGCATATCCTGGGGGCGAAGCTGCCCGACGTGGTGCTGTCCGGCGTCAACAAGGGCCGCAACGTTGCCGAGGACGTGGTCTATTCGGGCACCATCGCCGGCGCGCTCGAAGGCACCATTCTCGGCTTGCCGTCGTTCGCCCTGTCGCAGGAATTCAGTATCGCCACTCGCGACAAGCCGTCCTGGGACACCGCGCTCAAATTCGGCCCGCAGATCGTGCGCAAGGTGCTCGAAGCCGGCGTGCCGAGGAATACAGTGATCAACGTCAACTTCCCCGCCTGTGCACCGGAAGAGGTCAGGGGCGTCGTGGTCACCCGCCAGGGCAAGCGCAATCTCGGCTTCTTGAAGGTCGATGAGCGGCGCGACGGCCGCGGCAACCCCTATTTCTGGATCGGCTTCGACCGGGCAGCTTCGCTCGATTTGCCCGACGAGGGGACGGACCTCGCAGCTCTCGCGGCGCACTACGTGTCAGTGACTCCGCTTCGCCTGGATCGCACGGACGAGGCGTTCTCCGGCAAGCTCAGCGACATTCTCGGCTGAAGCGCCTTCTACCCCTGCGGCTCAGCGCCACGCAGGGCATGATCGATCGCCTTTCCGAGCGTCTCGAGCTGGAACGGCTTCTGCAGGGCCGGCCGGTCGCGATATTCTTCCGGCAACCCCGACGAGCCGTAGCCGGTTGCGAAGATGAAGGGCCGGTTGCGCGCCTTGATGAGATCGGCCACCGGCGAGATGACCTTGCCGTTGACGTTGACGTCGAGAATGGCAACGTCGAAATAGGTGCTCTCGGCCAGCCGCATCGCTTCGCCGATTTCGCCGGCCTCGGCCGCGACGGTGTAGCCGAGCTCTTCCAGCATGTCGGCCACCATCATTCGGATCATGACTTCGTCTTCAACCAAAAACACAGAGCCGCGCGGCGGCCGCGGTGCAGTCATGATGTCAGTCCTTGCCCATATCCGATTTGACGCTCGCAAATAACGGCTTATGGCGCAACGTCAACAATGTCGTCTTTCATGGCCGTGCGGCGTGGGCACGATCGCCCATAAGGTGAACGAACCGGACCCGACTTGGTTCCTCGTGCGGAACGCGGTCGTCGTCGGGACCATGACGGTGCATCCTGGTTGCGACGGGCGCGCGGAAAATCGGTGCGCAACCCTCGCCCGGCAGGTAAATTGCGCAGGAGCCCACCAACCGACATCCCGATGCCCCCAGCTGCTCCTCCCGAGAAAATGATGTTTCAGCTGACCCTGCGTCGGCGCGGGATCAGCGATCAGGCGGTGTTGCGTGCGATGGAAGAGGTGCCGCGGGAGGAGTTCGTTCTGCCGGCCGACCGCCCGGACGCCTATCGCGACAGCGCGATGGCGATCGCCTGTGGACAGACCATCAGCCAGCCCTTCGTCGTCGCCTACATGACCGAGCAGCTCAAGCTGCAGAAGTCCCATCGTGTCCTCGAAATCGGGACGGGGTCGGGGTACCAGGCCGCGATTCTGTCCAGGCTGGTTACCAACGTCCTGACGGTGGAGCGCTTCCGGACATTGGCCGACAAGGCCAGGGAGCGGTTGGAGAAGCTCGGCTGCTTCAATGTCGAGGTCATGCTCGGCGATGGCTACGCGCTGCCGCCGGGGGGCGGCCAGTTCGACCGCATCATCGTAACGGCGGCGATGGATGAGATTCCCCAGAGCCTGCTCGACCGGCTGGAGCCGGACGGTATCCTGATCGCGCCGGTCGGGCCGCAACACGGGGTGCAGACGCTCGTCAGGATCACGCGGACGGGTGATCGTTTCGACCGAAAAGAGCTCGTCGACGTGCGATTTGTGCCGGCAATTCCGGGAATTGCGCGCGAACTCTAAAGAGACGGATCAGCAGGCCGCACAACGCTTTATTCGCGGCTTAAGCGCTTATTTACCGCGGCTGTGTTTACTCGAATTCGTTGTTTGTTGCGTACGAGTGAGTAACCATGCCCGCCACTGTCGAGTTGCTTCGCTCGCGCCGCCTGCCGCAGGTTGCGGCGTTGGCGCTGATGTCATTCGGCGTCGCCGGCTGCAGCGCCGACATGTCGACGCGGCTGTCGCAGACGCAAAATCCGTTTTCAAACCCGTTTGCATCCGATTCCACCGGGTCGGTGCAGGCGCAGCCGCCCCGGCAGCACCAGCAATACAGCCAGTCCTACACGCCGGCTCCCGCGCCGGCGCCAGCCTATTCGTCCTCGGCGCTGCCGCCCCCGGCGGTCGGGGCTCCGCAATCCTATCCGACGGGCGGCGGTGCCGGAGGCATGTCGTCGGGCGGGCGCGGCGTCGCATCCTATGCGCCACCCGCTGCGGTCCCCGTCGCAGCGCCCGCCGTCGCCGCACCCCAGGCCTATGCACAGCCGGCGCATTCCTATGCTCCGCCGGCTCAGCCGCGGCTCGAGACCACCGGCACCGTGCCGCCGCGTTCGGTCGCGGCTGCGCGTCCTGCCAGTGGCACCAAGATCATCGTCGGCACCAGCGATACGCTCGACATCCTCGCCAAGCGCTACCGCGTGACGCCGGCTGAGATCCTGGCTGCCAACGGCTACAAGGGGCCGCGCGCGTTGTCGCCGGGCCAGCAGCTGATCATTCCGCATCCTGGCGCGGTGGCGGCTGCGCCCGCGGCCCAGCCCGTTGCTGCGGCGCCAATGATCGCGCCGAAGCCGGTGGCGGCCGCAGCACCGTCCACCGTCCACTTCGTCAACCGCGGCGAGACACTCGCCAGCATCGCCCGCCAGAATCATCTGACGGCGGCTGAGCTCGCCCGCGCCAACAACATCGATCAGGCATCGCCGCTGAAGCTCGGGACCAGGCTGACCGTCCCTGGCAGGGCCGTAGCGGCAGCCGCGCCGGTGGCCCCGGTCGCAACCGTTCCCCAGGCGGTTGCGACCGTGCCGGCGCCAGCGCCGACGACGCGGGTTGCGGCGGCAGGTCCGGTCCAGAGCGCCCGCCTGGCCCAGGCCAATCCGGCGCCCGAGAAGGAGGAGGAGCCGGCGCGGCCGGCCGAAACCACCAGCTCGCTGCCGACCTTCCGCTGGCCGGCTCGCGGCAAGGTGATCACGAGCTACGGCGCCAAGACCAACGGCAAGTCCAACGACGGCATCAACATCGCCGTCCCCGAGGGCACCCCGGTGAAGGCGGCCGAAGATGGCGTCGTCGCTTACGCAGGCAATGAATTGAAGGGTTACGGCAACCTGGTCCTGGTGCGGCATTCCAACGGCTATGTCACCGCATATGCCCATGCGAGTGAGCTGATGGTGAAGCGCGGTGATCCGATCAAGCGCGGCCAGGTCATTGCCAAGTCGGGTCAATCGGGAGAAGTCGGATCGCCGCAGCTCCACTTCGAGATCCGCAAGGGATCGTCTCCGGTTGACCCGCTGCAATTCCTCAACGGGGCGTGAGCCGCGACGCCTGCCGTCCTCACATGCAAGGGCTCGCCTCTGGGCGAGCCCTTGTCGTTTGAGGCGGGATATCAGCCAAAGGCGTCATTGCGAGCGCAGCGAAGCAATTCAGGGTGGTGTGCGGGACTCTGGATTGCTTCGCTGCGCTCGCAATGACGGAGGCTGAGACTGGTTGCGTGCCACGCAGGCGACTGTCATCGCCTGCGATGGGGCGCGGAAGGTCGGATTACTTCGCGCTCAGCCGCACGCCGAGGCGGCCCGCCAGATCCTGCGTGAACTGCCAGGCGACGCGGCCGGAGCGCGAGCCGCGCGTCGTGGCCCATTCCAGCGCCTCGCGCTCCAACTGATCCTCGGCGACTGCGATGTCGAAATGACCGCAATAGCCTTTGACCATCGCGAGATATTCGTCCTGGCTGCAGCGGTGGAAGCCGAGCCACAGGCCGAAACGGTCGGACAGCGAGACCTTCTCCTCGACCGCTTCGCCCGGATTGATCGCGGTGGAGCGCTCGTTCTCGATCATATCGCGGGCCAACAGATGGCGTCGGTTCGAGGTGGCGTAGAGAATGACGTTCTCGGGCCGTCCCTCGATGCCGCCTTCGAGCACGGCCTTCAGCGATTTGTAGGACGCATCATTGCCGTCGAACGACAGGTCGTCGCAGAACACGATGAAGTGGAACGGCGCGGCACGAAGGATGTCCATCAGCGCCGGCAGGCTCTCGATGTCCTCGCGGTGAATCTCGATCAGCTTCAGCCGGTCGGCCGGCTTGCGCGTGACGTTGATGCTGGCATGGGCGGCCTTCACCAGCGATGATTTGCCCATGCCGCGCGCGCCCCACAACAAGGCGTTGTTGGCCGGCAGGCCGTTGGCAAAGCGCTCGGTGTTCTCGATCAGGATGTCGCGCATCCGGTCGATGCCCTTGAGCAGGTCGATCTCGACACGGCTGACGCGCGGCACCGTCGAGAGCCGGCCGTTCGGATGCCAGACGAAGGCGTCGGCCGCGTTGAGGTCCAGCGCGGGCGTGGCACCCGCATGGGTTGCCGCCAGATGCGTGGCAATGGCTTCCAGCGCACGGGCAATCCGGTCAGCCGTATCGTCGGAGGCGGGGCGGGCAGGACGTTTTGCCGCGATCTCTGGTGGCTTTTGCGCTGCAGGCCGGGTGCCTTTGGCGAGCGGTCTGAGGGCGTTTTTGGCGGGGCTACGGGACGGGGCTTTGGCTGGTTTTTTCGACATGCTGCAAGTTCCTGATGGGGCAGCCATATCGGGCCTCGCCGGCTGCCGCAAGCGGGGCGAAATGAAGGGGCGGGGCGCCTTGCTATTGGGACTGCTGCCGCTATATTCCGCGCGAAATTCGCAAGAGGCCGGCCCGCGCCGAGACATGCGTGGTTCGCCGGCTATTCCCGTCTCACCGGGCGCTGCCCACGAGGATCGACCACATGCTGATCACCCCTGCCTATGCCCAGGCCGCCGGCGCTGGCGACACCAACAGCATGCTGATGTCGCTGCTGCCGTTCGCGCTGATCTTCGTGATCATGTATTTCCTGATCCTTCGGCCGCAGCAGAAGAAGGTCAAAGAGCATGCCGACCTGGTCAAGAACGTCCGCCGCGGCGACACCATCGTGACCCAGGGCGGCCTGGTCGGCAAGGTGACCAAGGTCGTCGACGACGACCAGGTCGAGTTCGAGATCGCCGACGGCATCCGCGTGCGCCAGATGCGCCAGATGATCACCGGCGTCCGCACCAAGGGCGAGCCCGCGAAGGCAGACGCAAAGGACGACAAGAAGGACGAGAAGGCCGCGAGCTGATTGCGGCCCGGCCAGATCAACTCCGGCCTTCGCTCTCTAGTGATGTTCTGATTTTTCGGGCCGGCTACGGCCCTTACGGACAAGCTCCATGTTGTATTTCACGCGGTGGAAGGCGCTGGGCATCATTCTCACGGCGCTCGTCGTGTGCCTGTGCGCGGTGCCCAACTTCTTCTCCGAGGCGACGGTCAAGACCTGGCCGGCCTGGGCGCAGCGCCGGCTGGTGCTCGGCCTCGACCTGCAGGGTGGCTCCTATCTGCTGCTCGAGGTCGACTCCAACTACATCAAGAAGGAGCGGCTCGATGCCGTGCGCGACGACGTTCGCCGCACGCTGCGCGATGCCAAGATCGGCTACACCGGATTGGTGAGCCGGGGTGATGGGGTCGAGGTCCGGATCACCAAGGAAGGCGACACGGGAACTGCGATCTCCAAGCTGCGTGATCTCTCGCAGCCGCTCGGTGGGCTGCTCGGTTCCAGCGGCCAGCGCAGCCTCGAAGTCAGCGATGCCGGCGGCGGACTGGTCCGGCTGACGATCCCGCCGGCGGCCATCACGGAACGCATCCGCCAGACCATCGAGCAGTCGATGCAGATCGTCGAGCGCCGCGTCAACGAGCTCGGCACCGTCGAGCCGGTGATCCAGCGCCAGGGCAACGACCGCATCCTGGTGCAGGTGCCGGGCTTGCAGGATCCGACGCAGCTCAAGAACCTGCTCGGGCGCACGGCCAAGATGGAATTCCGCATGGTCGACACCTCGGTGCCGGCGGATCAGGCGATGCAGGGGCGGGTGCCGCCGGATTCCGAGGTGCTGCAGAGCGCGTCGCCGCCCACCCAGCCCTATGTCGTCAAGAAGCAGGTGCTGGTCTCCGGCGGAGATCTCTCCGACGCGCAGACCGGCTTCGACCAGCGCACCAACGAGCCGATCGTCACCTTCCGCTTCAACTCGGCCGGCTCGCGCAAGTTCGCGCAGGCCACGACCGAGAATGTCGGGCAGCCGTTCGCCATCGTCCTCGACAACAAGGTGATCTCGGCGCCGGTCATCCGCGAGCCGATCACCGGCGGCTCGGGCCAGATCTCGGGCAATTTCACCGTGCAGTCGGCCAACGAGCTTGCGATCCTGCTGCGCGCCGGTGCGCTGCCGGCGCCGCTCACGGTCATCGAGGAGCGCACCGTCGGTCCGGGTCTCGGCGCCGATTCGATCGCCAAGGGCGAGCTCGCCTCCTATGTCGGCTCGATCCTGGTCATCGTGTTCATGCTGGTGACCTACCGGCTGTTCGGCGTGTTCGCCAACATCGCGGTGGTCGTGAACGTCGCCATGATCTTCGGTGTGCTGTCGCTGCTCAACGCCACGTTGACCTTGCCGGGCATCGCCGGCATCGTGCTGACGGTCGGCATCGCCGTGGACTCCAACGTGCTGATCTATGAGCGCATCCGCGAGGAGCTGCGTGGCGGCCGCAACGCGATCTCGGCGATCGACGCCGGCTTCAAGCGCGCGCTGGCGACCATTCTCGACTCCAACATCACCACCTTCATCGCCGCCGCCGTGCTGTTCTACATCGGCACCGGCCCGGTGCGCGGCTTCGCCGTGACGCTGGGCATCGGCATCCTCACCACGGTCTTCACCGCCTTCACGCTCACCCGCCTGATCGTGGCGGGGTGGGTGCGGTGGAAGCGGCCGCAAAGCGTGCCAATCTAGGAGCTACTGTGACACACTGGGTTCTCATCGGGCTTGGCATCCTGATCGTGGTGCTGACGGTGGTCAGCGCGCTCGGCCTGCTACCGTCGCTGCGCATCGTGCCCGACGACACGCATTTCGATTTCACGCAGTTCCGCCGCATCAGCTTCCCGATCTCGGCGGCACTGTCGATCCTGGCGATCGTGCTGTTCTTCACCCACGGCCTGAACCTCGGCATCGACTTCCGCGGTGGCACCTTGCTCGAGGTGCGGGCCAAGTCGGGCACCGCCGACATCGCCGGGATGCGTGCGAAGCTGTCGACGCTCGGCCTCGGCGAAGTGCAGCTGCAGCAGTTCGGTGCTGATACCGATGCATCGGTTCTGATCCGTATCGCCGAGCAGCCTGGCGGTGATGCCGCGCAGCAGGAGGCCGCCAACAAGGTGAAGGCGGCGATCGGTGATTCCGTCGAATATCGCCGCGTCGAGGTCGTGGGTCCGCGCGTCTCGGGCGAGTTCCTCGCCGTCGGCTTGCTTGGCCTGATGCTCGCGATCGTCTCGATCCTGATCTATCTCTGGTTCAGGTTTGAGTGGCAGTTCGCGCTCGGCGCCATGATCGCCAACGTCCACGACATCGTGCTGACTATCGGCTTCATGTCGATCAGCCAGGTCGACTTCGACCTCACCAGCATCGCGGCGCTGCTGACCATTCTCGGCTACTCGCTGAACGACACCGTCGTCATCTACGACCGTATCCGCGAGATGCTGCGGCGCTACAAGAAGATGCCGATGCCGCAGCTGCTCAACGAATCGATCAACTCGACCTTGTCGCGCTCGATCATCACGCACGTCACGGTGACCCTGGCGCTGCTGGCGCTGCTCTTGTTCGGCGGCCCGGCGATCCACAGCTTCACCGCGGTGATGATGTTCGGCGTCGTGCTGGTCGGCACCTACACCTCGATCTTCATCGCGTCGCCGATCCTCATCTATCTCGGCGTGCATTCGGTCCGAGCCGAAGCGCAGGAGGAGAAGCCGGCGGCGAAGAAGAAGATGCCGTGATTCGAAGGAAGCTTGCCTTCGGATCAGATCCGGAGGCAGCAAGCTGGTCTCGGACATGAGCACTCCGAACGACACTCCGCACTTCCCGCGATCGGCGCCGATCGACGGCTATGGCAAAGGCGGCTTTGCCTTTGCCGGCATGTCGCACCGCGGCTCGCTGTTGTGCCTGCCCGACTCGATCTGGGCCTGGGATGTCACTCAGCCCGGCCAGATCGACCGATATTCGCTGCAGCGCGTTTTCGACGCGGCGAACAGAATCGACACGCTCATCATCGGCACCGGAAACGAAGTCTGGATCCCGCCCGCACCGCTGCGCGCGGCCCTGCGCGGCGTGAACGTCGTGCTCGATGCGATGCAGACCGGCCCCGCGATTCGCACCTACAACGTCATGATCGGCGAGCGGCGCCGGGTTGCGGCAGCGCTCATCGCCGTCCCATGAGCGAGACGAGCGCCAACAGCGACGCCGCGTTCTGTGCAGGCCTTGTCCGCGAGCACGATTTCGACCGCTACGCCTCGACGCTGTTCATGCCACCCGAGCCCCGGCGTGCGCTGTTGTCGCTGTACGCATTCAACGTCGAAGTAAGCCGCATTCGAGATCTGGTGTCGCAGCCGCTGCCGGGCGAAGTCCGGCTGCAGTGGTGGCACGACACGCTGACGGGTCACGAACATGGCGGCGCCGAGGGAAATCCCGTTGCGGCCGAATTGCTGCTCACCGTGCAGCGCTTCGCGCTTCCGGTCGAGAGGCTGACGCGCCTGGTCGATGAGCACCAGTTCGATCTCTATAACGATCCGATGCCGACGATGGCGGCGCTGGACGGCTATCTCGGCGACACGCGCGGCGCGCTGTTCGCGCTGGCCGCGCAGATCATTGCGCCGCCGTTTGCGGACGCCGATCATCTCGCGCACCATGCCGGCATCGCGCAAGGGTTGCTCCAGGTGATCGCGTCGCTGCCGCGCGATGCCGCCCACCGGCAGCTCTACGTTCCGCTCGATCTTCTCGCGCGGCATGCCGTCGGCCAGGAGGAGATGTTCTCCGGCAAGGCATCACCGGCGATCCAGGAGGTGATCATGGACCTGCGCGGGCAGGCCCGGCAGCATCTCGATCACACCCTCGAACTGGCGCGTCAGGCGCCGCCGGCCGTGCGGCCGGTTCTGCTGCCGCTCGCGCTGGTCCGGCGCGACCTCGCGCGGGCCGGGCCCCGCGACGATCCGTTTCAACCGCGCCCCCGCTCGCGCCTTGCGACGCTGTGGACGCTGTGGCGGGCCGCGGGGACGGCGAGTTTTCGCGCGCGCTGACGCCGTCGCGGGCTCAAGCCGAGGGCATCGTGTTCCAGAGTGGCGGGCTGTGCAGGAGTCTCGGCATGTCCGGCGGCTCGTGCCGGTGGATCGTGCAGCGGGTGTCCCAGACGACGAGATCACCGGGCCGGCAGGTGTGGGTCCAACTGAACTCGGGCCGTTCGGCAAGCTGCCAGAGATCGTCGAGCAGCGCGTCTGATTCGTCCTGCTCGAGGCCGACGACGTAGGAATGGCGACGCTGCCCCAGCGCGAGCATCGAGCGGCCGGTATCGATATGATTGCCGACCAGCGGGTGCACCGGGCCTGCGATGACGGTGCGACGGCCATCATCGGCGGTGTCGGTCGCGAGATGACGAACCTTCAGATGAGCGACGCGGCTGCGCAGCGCCGGCGAGAGCGCGTCATAAGCGGCGTAGAGGCTGCAGAATGACAGTCTGTCGCCCAGCAAGCCGCCGGGAGAGGTGTAAAATAGATCCGCGTGACCGAAGCGGCGGCTGAAAGCCGCGATGTCACGTTCACCAAGACGCTGGCCGCGCACGAGCAGGACCTGGTGCTTGAGCAGCGCGCGCATGAACGAGGCGAACGCCCAATCATCGAAGGATCCGAGATCGACATTGCAGACCTCGGCACCGAGCGTCTTTCCCGTCGGGATGACCTGGATGAGGCTGCTTTCGGCGCTTCGAGCAACGTTGCTTCTGAGACTCACTTGCGTCATCTCCCAAGTTTCACCAGCGCCTGCAAATCAACCATCGTAATTTGTCGCGGGTGTTTCGGCTCGGAGGCAATTCGCGGAAGGATCGCGGCACGATCTGCCGATTGTCGGCACACTCTGCCGCTCTGAGTCGGAAATTGGACGCTTCAAGGCGACGCACGAGGAAATATCCAGCAACCTGCAACTCATTCGCAGGCAATCTGGCGCTTGATCGTGCGGATGTCGCGCGCAAGCGAATCAGTGCGGGCGATTCGTTCCCTTGATCTGGGTCCGATGCATGATTCGCCGCGCATGATCATCGAACGGATCGCGCCGATGCATGGTGCAGCGATTGTCCCAGATGACGAGATCGCCGACCTTCCAGACATGCTCCCAGGCGAATTCCGGACGGGCTACATACGCCCACAATTCGTCGAGCAGTGCCTCCGATTCCGCCAGTTCGAGCCCGACCAGATAGGCGTTGCGCCGGCGGCCGAGATAAAGCATCTGCCGACCGGAATCGGGATGCGTGCAGACCAGCGGATGGATCGCGCCCGGCGAGGTGCGCGGATCATCGGTCGGCGTCACGCCCTGACGTACGAAGCCGCCGCTGTTGTAGGTGCCGTCGTGCTTGATCTTCAGATCCGCGACACGGCGCTTCAGTTCGAGCGGAAGCGCGTCGTACACGGCATACATGCTGCAGAACGAGGTGTTGCCGCCGGCGGGCGGAATTTCCAGCGCGTAGAGCGCGCTCGCGATCGGCGGCGTGTCGAGATACGACATGTCCGTATGCCACACCGCTTCGCCGGCGCCGAGGCTGCCGATCGCCTCGCCATTCACCTTCACGTTCGAGACGATATAGATTTCGGGCAGACCGTCGACGAAGCGGCGCCCGTTCTCCTGCACCGGCGCCCAGTCGAGATCACCGAAGCGGCGGCTGAAGGCGATCAGGTCCTGGTCCGTCAGAGCCTGGCCGCGCACCAGCAAAACGGAGTGCGTGTGAAAGGCGCGGAGCAGGGCGTCGAAGCCCGCATCGTCGAGATGCCTGAGATCGACATGTCGAATCTCCGCCCCGAGTTGCCGGCCAGTCGGGATGATCTCGATGCTCGACGACCGAGAGATTGTCGCCGCGCGGGTCTCGACGTTCATTGCCAAATCCTCCCAAACGACATTGCAACCACAGGATACAATGGCCGGGCCGCGAAGTCTCGTCCGCTCAGGCCGAAGGCAGCTTCAGGTCGGCCTCGAAATTGAACCGGTCGCGCAGGTTCTTGCGCGAGTCCAGGATGTCCTTGAGGAAGGCGCGATCACTGTCGCTCGTGAGCATCGGCTCGATCAGGTCGATCTGGTTCATCGCGACCAGCTGCAACAGCTCGGTGCGTGGCCTGCCGCTGGCGTCGCGCGGCAGGGCATGCACGACCTGGATGTGCTCCGGCGGCTTCGGGCCCTTGGCTGAAGCAAGCTCGTTCTGCAACTGGGTTTCAAGCGTCGGCTGCTCCCCCTCGACGAAGGCATACAGCCCGACGCCGGTTCGGCGGTCGGCGAAGGCGACGATCGCGGCGTCGCGCACGGCCGGGTTCTTCCGGATCATGTCCATCAGCACCGGCGCATCGTTGACGAGGCGCCGTCCACCCCCCTCGCGGTCGGTGAAATTGAAGATGCCGCGCGTGATCGCGCGATACACCTTCTTGCCGGTCATCAGCCAGATGCGCGCGAACAGCGATTTGCGTGCCAGGATCTTGCGCTCCTTCGGCGTCAGCGCCTCGGGCGCGTAACTCCGCTTGTGCTTGAGCAGGTGACGCAAATCCTCATAGGCCGCGATCCGGAACAGGCGGCTGCGGCTGTCGAAGCAGGCGGCCAGCTGAAAGTCCGTCACGTAGCTATGGCCGTCGTGACCGACCAGCCAGTTCTGCTCCTTGGCGAGATCGTTGTGCGTGATTCCGGCGCGATGCAGCCGGCGCATCATCCGCTTGGCCGAGCGGAAATAGGCGACGTTGCCGTGCGGCTTGGCCAGATGCAGCGCCACGCCATTGATGAAGCCGCGGACCAGCGCGCGATCGCCCGCCCACAGCAGATCGGGGCCGGCGTTGAGCCCCCTGGCGCGCGTCAGCGCCTTGCGCTCGCGCGCGAACAAATGCCGCGCCAGCACGAACGACCACCACGGCACCTCGTCGAGCCGGCGCAGCACCGCATCGACTTCGCCGGCCTCGCTCTTGAAGCGGCCGCGCTCGACGGTCGAGAACACGTCGCGCTTGAGCAGCACGCCTTCGCTCCAACGTGCCGCCAGCACGGCGGAATCAGTCTTCGGCAAACTCATGGGGCTCTCACGCAGCGGCCGCGACGCGCAGGTGCTCGGCGATCCAGCGGTCGAGATCAGCCAGCGCGCGGGCGCTCATCGCCTGCTTCTTCGCCACCGTCTTCTCGTTGCCCTTCAGCCGCGTGCCGTCCGGCTTGCGGGTGGGGGCCGCCGCCAGCGGCGGGAACAGGCCGAAATTGATGTTCATGGGCTGGAACGAGCGCGTCGCGCCGTCGATCGTCTCGATGTGGCCGCCGGTGATATGGCCGAGCAGGGCGCCGAGCGCGGTGGTTGGCGGTGGCGGCAGCAGATCGGCGCCGCGCACCTCGGCGGCGGCGTAGAGGCCTGCGATCAGGCCGATGCTCGCCGACTCCACATAGCCCTCGCATCCCGTCATCTGGCCGGCAAAGCGAAGCCGAGGTTGCGCGCGCAGACGGAGCTGCGCATCGAGCAGCTTCGGCGAGTTGAGGAAGGTGTTGCGATGCAGCCCGCCGAGCCGCGCGAATTCGGCGTTCTCGAGACCGGGGATCGTGCGGAAGATCTGCTGCTGCGGGCCGTATTTCAGTTTCGTCTGGAACCCGACCATGTTGTAGAGCGTGCCGAGCTTGTTGTCCTGGCGCAGTTGCACGATCGCGTAGGGCTTGACGGTCGGATTGTGCGGATTGGTCAGGCCGACCGGCTTCATCGGACCATGGCGCAACGTCTCGTGACCGCGCTCGGCCATCACTTCGACCGGCAGGCAGCCGTCGAAATAGGGCGTGTTGGTCTCCCACTCCTTGAAGTCGGTCTTCTCGCCGGCGAGCAGCGCCGCGACGAAGGCGTCGTACTGCTCCTTCGTCATCGGACAGTTGATGTAGTCGGCACCAGTGCCGCCCGGACCGACCTTGTCGTAGCGCGACTGGAACCAGGCCTTGGACATGTCGATCGTGTCCTTGTGCACGATCGGCGCGATGGCGTCGAAGAAGGCGAGCGCCGTCTCGTCGGTCAGGTCACGGACGGCCTCGGCCAGCGGCTGCGAGGTGAGCGGACCGGTGGCGATGATCACGTTCTCCCAGTCCGCCGGCGGCAGGCCGGTGATCTCGCCGCGGCGCAGCTCGATGCGCGGATGGCCTTCCAGCGCGCTTGCGACGGCGGCCGAGAAGCCGTCACGGTCGACGGCCAAGGCACCACCGGCCGGGACCTGGTTGGCGTCGGCGGCCCGCATGATCAGCGAGCCGAGCCGACGCATCTCGGCATGCAGGAGGCCGACCGCGTTATTGGCCGCGTCGTCGGAGCGGAACGAGTTGGAGCACACGAGCTCGGCCGGCGTCGCGGTCCGGTGCGCCTCGGTCATGCGGTCCGGCCGCATCTCGTGCAGCACGACGTCGACTCCAGCCTCGGCGAGCTGCCAGGCGGCTTCCGAGCCGGCGAGGCCGGCACCGACAATGTGGATGGTCTTCGAAGGTGATTTGGAGCCTGTCATGCGCGGGACAGGTAGCGCTTTTCCCGAGCGCTGCAAATGCGCCAGTGAGGCTCGGCGCGAGAAAGCGGGCGCGTGTGTCGCCGTGTGCGAACCGCCCGAAAACGGCAACGCCCGCAGCGAGGCGGGCGATGTCCGGTAGATATCGGAAGAGTGCTGATCAGCCGTTGTAGTGACCGGCGGCAACGCGCGGGATGTCCGAGCGATCGAGACCGATGTCGGCGAGTTCGCGATCGCTGAGCTGCGACAGCTCGGCAACGTTGCGCTGATACTCACGGAACGCCTGAACCATGCGGATGAGCGAGAGCAACATGAGAAATCTCCTTTAGTTCGCGATTCAGTTCTTCGTTGGAACTTCATCGTTGAAATGAACATAGAAGGGAATGTTGCGATGCGGAAGCGTGAATGTTGCGATGCAGCTAACCCCTCGGCGCATAGCTTGAGTAACGCTTGGGTAAGAATCGGGCAGGACGCCCAGCCGCTGAGCGAATTGCAAAAAACCCCGTATTCATGCGGTTTTTCAATCGCTCGTTCGGATTGCCGGATCGCGTAATGCCAACTCCGATGCTGGACAAGTTTTGGAGGTGCCCGCCCGGCCCGTACCTCGCGAAATGCATGGGTTGATAAAATGAATATAAATTCATTATTTTGGCTTTACCTCTCGAATGGAAGGCTCGCCATCACGGATCGCTCGCGGCGATTTCATTTCGTGCCATCTTGCGGAAGGTGCGACAAAGTGTCGCGGTATCCGGTAATGATGCCGATGCCGCCGCACCAGCGAGGAAGAACAATGAACAAACTGTTTGGGGCCGCGCTCATCACTGCGGCAATCGTGGCGTTCGGTCCGGCTCAGGCCGCGCGGATGCATGGCGCCGGCTGCAGCGGGGCCAACCTGGAAAAGACCGAGACGGCGATCGAGGCCATGGCCGACGGCGACGCCCGATACACGGCGCAAAAAGAGATCGCGGCGGCGCAAGACGCGCTTCTGAGCGGCAAGATGGGCGCCTGCAGCATGCACCTGACCAGGGCGATGCAGGCCGGGATGAGCAAGTAGCGGGCGTATCACAGCATCATCGAACGAACGGCCGGTCGCGATGCCGCGATCGGCCTCACTCTCCCTCCTACGGCGCCCGCGCCAGCTGGGTCGCGAACGTCGCGATCGTCCGCGCATAGACCTCGCTCTTGTTCCACTGCTGGATGACCGCAAAATTCGGGCCGCCGGGCTCCCAGTCCTTGCCCTTCTGCCAGCCATAGCCCTTCAAATAGTTCGCGGTGGAGGCGAGAACGTCGGGCGCGCTGCGGATCAGGTCGCGCCGGCCATTGCCGTCGAAATCCACGGCATATTTGATCCAGGACGACGGCATAAATTGGGTCTGCCCGATCTCGCCGGCCCAGGCGCCGTGCATCTCGGCCGGTTGAAGGTCGCCGCGGTCGACGATGCGCAGCGCATCCAGCAACTCGCCGCGGAACTGCTCGGCGCGGCGGCAGTCATGGGCCAGCGTCGCGAGCGCGCGGATGGTCGGGAACTTGCCGACGTTGACGCCGAAATCGGTCTCGAGACCCCAGATCGCGACCAGCACCTCGCCGGGCACGCCGTAGCTCTGCTCGATCCGCGACAGCACCGAGCCGTATTGCTTCAGCATGTTGGAGCCGCGGGTCAGGCGCGGCGGCACCATGCGCCCGGAGAACTCCTCGAAGGTCTGGCTGAACACCTTCTGACCGCGGTCGCGGTTCAGCACGCTCTGGTCGGGCGTCACGCCCGTCAGCGCCGCATTGATCGTGTTCTGCGAGATGCCTTTGGCCGCCGCTTCGGTCTTGAACTCGGCGAGCCAGCCGTCGAAATTGCCGTTGCCGCAGGGTACCGCGGCATGCGCTGGCGCTGACAGGGGGGTGAGGGCAGCGAGACAGGCAAGAGCGGAAACGGCGAGAACGCGAGCAATCATCGAAACACCTGGACGGCAATGGATTCAAAAGGCGTTGCTGGGCGTGCTCCATGTCGGGCGTAACCGCGGCAGCAGCAAGGCCTTTCGATCACATTGGCGTCGGATTTCGTGAGCGCCGCCACACTCTGCGGCCACTCGACGCGACCGCCGGCCTGGAGGCCGGCGGCGGTGAAGATTCATCGCGGCGTCCTCACATCTGGTCACGCGAGCGCCATGGGAACAGGTTCGCCGGGAAATCCGCCGCGGGCTTGGAGCTGCGGGGGGCCGGCGGCACGATCCGGGCGGCGTCGGGATGGATCGCGATGGCCTCACGGTAGAGATGCCAGGTGGCGTGGCCGAGCACCGGGATCACGACGGCGAGGCCGAGGAAGAACGGGATCGTGCCGGCCACCAGGAGCACTGCGACGATGAGGCCCCAGGCCGCAACCGGAACTGGATTCTTGGCCGCCACGCGCAGCGAGGTGACCACCGCTTCGAGCGCGCCGGCGTGACGGTCGAGCATCAATGGGAAGGACACGATGCTGAGGCACAGCGCCAGCAGCGCGAACAGGAAGCCTGCGCCACAGCCGACCGCGATCAGCCACCAACCTTGCGGTGTGGTGAAGACCCGCTGCAGGAAATCGCTCACACCGGTCGCGCCGCCATAGCCGAACACTGCGACGTAGATCGCCTGCGCCGTCGCGACCCAGGTGACGAACAGCGCGAGGAGCAGCGTGCCCAGTCCGAGCATCGAGCCGAACGACGGCGACCGCAGCACCTCCAGGGCGTCCCAGGCACTGGTGTCCTCGCCGCGGTCACGGCGGCTGCTGAGCTCATAGAGACCGAGCGCGGCGAACGGGCCGAGCAGGGCGAAGCCCGCCGCCAGCGGAAACAACAGCGGCACCACCGCATAGCCGAACACTGCGCGCGCCAGCACCAGGCCGAGAACGGGATAGATCGCACATAGCATCACGGCGTGACTCGGCACCGCCTTGAAGTCATCCCAGCCGAGCCGGAGCGCGCGCATCAGGCTCGACATGTCGATCGTACGAATCGTCAGCTCAGCCGCGACCTCGTCTGCCGCCCGCACGTGGGAGGCAGCATTGCTGTGGTAGGTGGCCATCGTCGTGTGCTCCCTCAACTTGCGTAGGGCGCTTCCCAACCACGCAGGCGGGCTGCGCTTTTCGTTGGAACAAATTCGCGGATGGCCAGACGCGACGAACCTCGGGGCGGCCATTCGCGAACGGAAGTCATGAAGATAGTGGCAAAACCGGCTGCGCCTACTCACGCCTCGGTGAGTGCTGTGATTGTCGCAGTGCATTTAAAACGGTACGTCCATGCAGAAGCTGAGCATTGTCCAATAAAGTCATTCCGCCGTCATTCCGCCTTGGGTAAGCTTCACATTCGTCGCCGTGTTCGCGTTTGGCAGGCGGGTGGTGGCGGAGGGGTTTTGACGGGCCTCTTCGCAACGGAACATCGCCGGCCGAGTTCTTGTTCGATCACTATCCATTGGGAGCCATTGATGAGCGTTTTCGGAAAGATCATGGGCGCAATTTTCGGCCATCATGCCGAGGCTGCACCGGCCGGCGGCAGCACGCCCGCCGCTGGTGGTACCGCGCCGGCAGGCGGCGCGGCCGCGTCCCCGACGGCAGCCCCTGCTGCTGCGCCGCAAAATGTCGATGTGGCTGCGATCGTCGACAAGGCGGCGGCTGCCAAGCACGAGAAGCTGGAGTGGCGGACCTCGATCGTCGACCTGATGAAGGCGCTCGACATCGATTCCAGTCTCGCTGCGCGCAAGGAGCTCGCCAAGGAGCTCGGCTACAGCGGCGACACCAACGATTCCGCCAGCATGAACGTGTGGCTGCACAAGCAGGTGATGAGCAAGCTCGCCGCCAATGGCGGCAAGCTGCCGCCGGAGATCAAGCACTGAGCGTGCGCCGCTCACGGCAAGGCCAAGAAAGCGAAAGGCCCGCCATCGTGCGGGCCTTTGTCGTCTCGGATCGCGTCGAGCGTGAGGCTGCGCCAGCGCCTCAGACGTGTACGAAGCCGGCGCGTTCCCAGGCCTCCGCGTGCAGCTGGTCGCGCTCGAAGCCGATGTCGCGCAGCGTGCGCTCATCGAGCTGGTCGAGATAGGCGAGCTGGGTGCGGTAGTGAACGTAGCGCTTGAGAACGTCGAAAATGGCTGTGATGAACATGTGCCTCTCCCCATGGGTCTGGTTGCTTGTTCGGCGGGGGATTGCTGATCCATCCAGGTAGCCATTGCGTTAAAGCGCACCGTCCAATCGTCTCGCCCGGTAATTCCACGGCCCCATCAGGCCATGATGTCCCGGTTCTCCGGATGGTCGCGGAGGTAATCGGCAACGAAGCTGCAGCCCGCGATGACCTTGCCGCCATCGGCGCGGATCAGCGCAAGGGCGCCCTCCACGAGCTGCGAGCCGATGCCGCGGCCGCGCAGCGGTAGCGGGGTCTCGGTATGGGTGATGATCACTCCCTGCGGCGTGGCCCGGTAGTTGGCAAACGCGACGTTGCCCTCGATGTCGAGCTCGAAGCGGCTGGCGGCCTTGTTGTCTTGGACATCAGTCATGCGTGTCAACTTTCGCTACTTTCGCTTGGGCTTCTCGGTGAGTTTGAGGAACTCCACCAGCATCGCGCGGATCGACCACGGCTTGCCGTCGACGGCGCCCCGGATGTCGTCGATCTTCCATCGGCCGGCCTCGCGCACGAGGTCGTAACGGATGACGTCATCGGCCTGTTCCTTGCGCTCGGTCCGGTGGCCGCGAATGCTGACCGCGACGGTTGCCTTGTCGCCGTCCTGCATTTCCGGCGTCACCTTGAATGAGGCGACATCGGGATCCTGCGAATTCGTGACGGGATCGAAATCGATCGCCCCGACCTCGCCCTTGGGCGTGCGGGCGTCCATCTTCGCCCATTGGGCGGCCAGCGACTTCGACAGATATTTCGCGCGCGCCGCCTTGTCTTCGATGACGAAGGTGCCGCCATCCTCGCCCTTGCCCTTGGCGACGCGGGTGTAGATCGCGGTCATGATGCCGACGGGCTCGTTGGAAGAAGGCGCCTGCGCGTGCAGCGGAGAAGCGGCGAGCACGCCAGCGAGGCCGAGAAGCAGGAAGCGACGATCGATCATGGTTGTCCTCAAATCCGATTCGGCGCGCGGTGACATGAAGAAATGCGCGGCCGGCCACGGTTTGTCGCGCGGCATCTGCATCCGTTCGAAACACGCCACCGCATGGGTGCGATGGGGAGGCCGGCCTTGCGAGGGCGAGCAGGACCGGGATAAACAGGCCCAAAGGTATCGGGCGGCTGAGATCGCCTGAAGGATCGATGAGGGGACGCTTCCATGGGTCTGTTCGTCAGTTGCAGCGGCGCGAGAGGTTGTCGATGACACCGGCACCCCTGCGGATGTCCCGCCGCGTGATGAACCTCGCGCATATCGTCACGCAAAACGGCCGCCGGCTCGGCGACCGCGTCGGCTTCGTCTGGGGCGAGAGGTCGTGGACCTGGCGCGAAATCGACGCGATGGTTTCGGCGCTCGCGGCGGCGCTGGCCGAGCAGGGGATCGCCAAGGGCGATCGCATTCTGGTGCACTCC
Source organism: Bradyrhizobium sp. HKCCYLRH3073 (assembly GCF_051167995.1). Classification (NCBI taxonomy): domain Bacteria; kingdom Pseudomonadati; phylum Pseudomonadota; class Alphaproteobacteria; order Hyphomicrobiales; family Nitrobacteraceae; genus Bradyrhizobium; species Bradyrhizobium sp. HKCCYLRH3073. The sequence goes on along the minus strand of NZ_JBNPUD010000003.1, from coordinate 662,383 downwards.
AAGAACTGCGAGGAGATGTTCGTCTCGATGTTCGCCGCGTTCCGGATCGGCGCGGTCTGGGTGCCCACCAATTTCCGACTGATGCCGGACGAGGTCGCCTACCTCGCGACCGCCTCGGGCGCGAAGGCGTTTCTCTGCCACGGCGACTTTCCGGATCATGCCGCCGCGGTGACGACCGCTGACTTCACGTGGCGCATCGGTGAAGGCGGCAGCTTCGGCACGGGGACCGTGGCCGACGCCATGAAGGCGCATGTCGGCGCGCACGTCGCGAACGCGGCCGTCGAGCATGACGATCCCTGCTGGTTCTTCTTCACCTCCGGCACGACCGGCCGCTCCAAGGCGGCGGTGCTGACGCATGGCCAGATGGCGTTCGTCATCACCAATCATCTCGCCGATCTCACACCAGGGACGACCGAGCACGATGCCTCGCTCGTGGTCGCGCCGCTGTCGCACGGCGCTGGCGTTCACCAGCTCATGCAGAGCGCGCGCGGTGCCAGGACCGTGCTGCTGCCGAGCGAGAAGTTCGACATCGCCGAAGCCTTCCGCCTGATCGAGAGGCATCGCGTCAGCAACCTGTTCACGGTCCCGACCATCCTGAAGATGATGGTCGAGCATCCCGCAGTCGACCAGTTCGATCACTCCTCGCTGCGCCACGTGATCTATGCCGGCGCGCCGATGTATCGCGAGGACCAGAAGCGCGCGCTGGCGCGGCTCGGCAAGGTGATCGTGCAGTATTTCGGTCTCGGCGAGGTCACCGGCAACATCACGGTGTTGCCGGCCGCGGCGCATGAGGAAGAGGATGGACCGGAGGCGCGGATCGGCACCTGCGGCTATGAGCGCACGGGCATGCAGGTCTCGATCCAGGACGATCAGGGGCGTGAGCTCAAGCCCGGCGAAACTGGCGAGATCTGCGTCATCGGACCGGCCGTGTTCGCGGGCTACTACGACAATCCGGAGGCCAATGCGAAGGCGTTTCGCGACGGCTGGTTCCGCACCGGCGATCTCGGCCACATGGACGAACACGGCTTCGTCTACATCACCGGCCGCGCGTCGGACATGTACATCTCCGGCGGCTCCAACATCTATCCGCGCGAGGTCGAGGAAAAGATCCTGACGCATCCGGATATCGGCGAGGTCGCCGTGCTTGGCGTGCCCGATCCGGTGTGGGGCGAGGTCGGCGTCGCCGTCTGCGTCGCGCGCGAGGGCGCGGCGGCGCCGAGCGAGAGCGCCATCGCCGGCTATCTCGCGACCAAGCTGCCGCGCTACAAGATGCCGAAGCGCTTTTTCTTCTGGGACGCGCTGCCCAAATCGGGCTATGGCAAGATTCCGAAGCGTCTGGTGCGCGACGAGCTCGAGGCCCGCGGCCTGCTCGATCTCAGCAAGCAGGGCTGACACGTGATGCGATCCATCATCCAGCCCGGCGCGCCCGTGGCCGACCGCATCCAGTGGGTCGCGGCGCGCGGCCGCGCTTTCACGTTCGCGCTCGAAAAAGGCCTGCCGCTGCTGGAAGCCGCGCGCCGCGGCTTCGCGGCCAATGGCTTTGCCGGTGGCGTGCTCGACATCAAAGGCGGGGCGCTCGGACCGTTCGCCTATGTGATGCCGGCGCTGTCGAAGACGGCGGATCATGCCGCGTTCTACAGCGAGACCTATCGGCCCGCCGGTGTGACGCGCCTGTCGACCGCGACGATGACGCTTGGCGTGCGCGACGGCGCGCCATTCTTCCATTGCCACGCGCTGTGGACGGAACAGGGCGGCCGCTCCGGGGGAGGGCACATCCTGCCGGAAGAGACCATCGTCGCCGAGCCGTTCGAGGTCGAGGCTTTCGGGCTCGATGGCGCGATCTTCACGGCCGCGCCTGATCCCGAGACCGGCTTCAAGCTGTTCGGCCCGGTGACGGCTGCGCCGAGCGCTGCCATGACGGATCGCCGCGCCTTCGCGCTGCGGCTGCGGCCGAACCAGGATTTCGCCGGCTGCCTCGAGGCGTTCTGCCGGGCGCAGCGGATCAGCAAAGCGCGCATTCGCGGCGGCGTCGGCTCGACCATCGGGGCGCGCTTCGAGGACGGCGGCGTCGTCGAGCCGTTCGCGACGGAGCTGACGATCACCGCCGGCACGATCGCGCCCGGTGACGACAGCGTTGAAGCCACTGTTGACGTCGCGCTGGTCGACTACACCGGCGCACTCGCGCAAGGCCGCCTCGTCCGCGGCGACAATCCGGTGCTGATGACCATGGAGCTGGTGCTGGAGGTCGTGGCATAGCGTCGGTGCGGCGGTGGCCGAGGCGGCCGCGATGTGCGAGATTGCCGGTGATGTCACCGAGGTTGTGAAGGCGTCATGGCGAGGAAGCAACGCGAGATCCGGTTGCCAGCCCCTTATCTGAAGCGGCTGTGGCTCGATCCGGCCAAGATCTCCGATCGCGCCGCCTATCCGTTCTGCCTGCCGTTCCTGCAGGATGAGTTCGAGCTCAGCTTCACGAGTGCGATTACGATCATCGTCGGCGAGAACGGCACCGGGAAGTCGACCCTGCTCGAAGGCATCGCAGCGCTCGCCGGCTATGACGAGGCCGGCGGCGGCAAGGGTTACATGCCGGTTGATCATGGTCGCGCGGTGGAGCGCATGGGCGGCGCACTCGCTGCCGCGCTGCGGGCGAGCTGGCTGCCGAAGATCACGCAGGGCTGGTTCTTCCGCGCCGAGAGCTTCTTTTCGGTGGCGCGCTATCTCGACCAGGCCGCACTGGACGATCCGCTCGGCGGGCCGCCGCCGGACTTCCTGTCCCACTCCCACGGCGAGGGCTTCCTGCGCTTCTTCGACGAGCGCTGCCAGCGCCAGGGCATCTACATCTTCGACGAGCCGGAATCGGCGCTGTCGCCGGCGCGGCAGATCGAGTTTTTGAAGCTGATGCGGCGGATGGATGACTCCAGTCATTGCCAGGTGCTGATGGCGACGCATTCGCCGGTGCTGATGGCCTATCCGGGCGCGACGCTGCTGCGGCTGACCAAATACGGATTGGAGCCCGTCCGCGTGCAGGACACCGATCATTTCAAGGCCATGCGCGAGTTCTGCAATGATCCGGACGGGTTCGTGCAGGCGGTGTTCGCGGAGTGAGGGCTCCAGACGACTCTGGATTGCTCGCCGCGACTGGCCATGTGACACCGATCTCGCGATGCCCTGGCATCCGAGCTTTGACATTCATTCCGCCCTCCCAAGGTGAGAGGGCGCAGGGAAGGCCGGGTGCGGGCCGCACCCATGGCCCGCCTGCGAAAAAAATGCAGGCGGCAGGAACCACAGGATTGGCCGAGCAACCGGCCTTCCCTGCGCGACGGTTTACGACTTATACGCGCTCTCCTCGGTGCACCGGGCTTTCTGGCCACCGTCATCGGCGCGACGCCCAGAAGGCATCGACACCCATTTGACCTCAGCGTCGGGAGGTCAGGACCACACGATTTCGCCGTCCGCCCCGCGACCCGTCGTCTTGCGCATCAGCACCGGGCCCGTGACGTCCATCGCATCCCGCCCTCCACGCCCGTGACGACCGCGAAGCGCCCCTCTCGTGAGGACGGGACGCATGCAGGAAAACAGAAATTCCGTAAAAACGAAAGAAGAATATTTTTCGCGGCAGGACTGGACAAGGGTGATGCCGCTGATCCCGTGCGGAAATTTAGGTTTTGCGCGCACGGCTGTTTTGGTGTCAAAACGGCCGCGTCGTGGCTCGGCCGTGTGCGCGGCTTGCCCGTCGGGCGACTCGGAACGTGACGGGAGCGAAGGAAGAGGGGGCTGCATGCCGGAGCAGATCGGTCGCCACGACAAGCTCGAACGGGCGCTGCTGGCCCTGGATGATCGCGCCATGGTGCTGGAGGAGCTCGACGGCTTCATCGCCGGCCTGCTCGTGCTCCCTGAGCCGATTCCGCCGGGCGAATGGTTCGCGGCGGCCTTCGGGCTCGGCAAGGGGCATCGCTCCGTCTTCTCCAGCATCGACCATGCCAATGAGGTGCTCGGGCTGGTCATGGACTATCACCGGGAGATCGCGCTGACGCTCGCGCAGCATCCGGAGCAGTACCAGCCGCGTTTTCCAATCGACGCCTTCAACGGCGACGTCGTCTGGGAGCTGTGGATCGACGGTTTTGCGGCGGCCGTGGACCTTCGCCATGAGAGGTTCAAGGCTTATCGGCAGGTCGACGGGGAGGTGGGCGAGGCGGCGCTGCGTCTGATGGTGGCGATCGAGCTGGCGCTCGACGACGATCGTGCCGAGAACGCCAAGCTCGACCGCGAGGCGCCGGCTGATATCCGCGAGGCGGTGCTGACGCTGTATCAATACCGGCAGAGCGGGCCGCCGGTGCCCACGTCGACCAACTTTGCCCGGCAGCCCAATCCGTTCGCCTCGTTCGGCAAGACCGGCCGCAACGACCCCTGTCCCTGTGGTTCCGGCCAGAAATACAAGCGCTGCTGCGGCGCGAATTGAGGCGGCCACGACACGGTCTTTTTTGTTGCAACAATCCAGTGCGGTGCAAAGATAGGCCTGTCCGCGCCGGATGCGCGGGCCAATGAAAGTGACCGAGGAAACGAGATGAGGATGGTGTTCGGCAAGGCGCTGACCGCAAGGACGGCGCTCGCGATCGCGACGACGGCCCTGACAATCACGACCCTGACGATGGCGGAAGCGCATGGGCCCACCCGGCGCAAGGTGCAGGAGCACGTGGAGATCAACGCCGCGCCCGCCAAGGTATGGGCCGTGATCGGCAACTTCCAGGACATGAGCTGGCTCGGCGTCGTCGACAAGACCGCGGGCGACAAGGGCAACGAGATCGGCGCCACGCGCAAGCTGACCCTGAAAGGCGGCGCGACCGTCGACGAGGAGCTCTACAAATACGACGCCGAGAAGATGAGCTATTCGTATCGCATCACCGCCGTCGACGTGAAGGTGTTGCCGGTGACGAACTACTCGTCGACCATCGCGGTGACGCCGAGCGCTGACGGCAAGGGCAGCGTGGTCGAATGGACCGGCGCGTTCTACCGCGGCTTCCCCAACAACGACCCGCCGCCGGAGCTGAACGACGAGGCCGCGGTCAACGCGGTGAGTGGGCTCTACAAGGGCGGGCTCGAGGGCCTGAAGAAGAAGGTGGAGAGCGGCAGCTGAGCGCAAGGCGGAAGATGTCGCCTGGTCAGCGGTGCGCTCCCTCTACCCGTCCTTCACGGGGAGAGGGCTGGGGTGAGGGGCAGCCGCACGGGTGGTGTGAACAGAGGGACCTGTACCCCCTCACCCGGATTGCATCTCCGATGCAATCCGACCTCTCAGCGCGAGCGAAGCTCGTCGCGTCCCCGCAAGCTGGGCGAGGTAAAGACGGAGACCGCGGCCGCAGCGTTTGTCATCTCTCTAATCATATTCGAGTCCTTCTGCTTGGTGCTTTGCTCGCCCTTGGCACCGCAGCTCACGCCGAGGAAGCCTTCGTCACCAATCAGCTCAGCGACGATCTGACGATCGTCGATCTCGCGACCTCGAAGCCGGTGGCGACGATTCCGATCGGCGGCAAGCCGGCCGGAGTTGCCGTCGCCGCAGACGGCCGCTTCGCCTATATCGCGAGTCCGGACGACAAGACCGTCAGCGTCGTCGATGCTGCCGAGCGAAAAGTCGTCGGCCGCATCGAGGTCGGTGGCGGGCCGCTCGGCATAGCGGTGACGCCGGACGGTTCGACGGTGTACGTCGCAGATTGGTACAACGCCGCGATCCGCGTGATCGATGCGAAGACCCGGACGGTGATCGGCAGCATCACGGTCGGCGCCTCGCCGTCGGGGCTTGCAGTGACACCCGACGGCAAGCTGCTGCTGTCCGCCGACCGCGACGACGACATGGTCTCGGTGATCGACACGGCGACGCGCCAGCGCCTTGCGACCATCAAGGTCGGCACGCGGCCGTTCGGTGTCACCATCGACGCCGAGGGCAAGCGCGCCTACACGGCAAATGTCGCCTCCAACGACGTCTCGGTGATCGACCTCGCCGGGCGCCGCGAGATCGGCCGGGTCAAGACCGGCTTGCGGCCCTATGCGGTGGCGCTGGCGCAGGGCAGGGGCTTCGCCACCGACCAGTATGACGGCACGGTCAGCGTGTTCGACCTGGCGAGCCTGCAGCCGCTCAAGCGCATCAGTGTCGGCGACTATCCGGAGGGCATCGAGGCGACCGCCGACGGCCAGCGCGTCATCGTCGCCAATTGGGAGAGCAACATCCTGAGCGTCATCGACGTGGCCGCGCTGAAGGTCACGGGAGAGATCAAGGTCGGCGACGGTCCGCGCGCCTTCGGCGCGTTCCTGCGGCGGTGAGGCGCTGGGCACGGACTGTAGCCCGGATGAGCGCAGCGATATCCGGGTTCTTCTGCGACGCCGGCGATGACCCCGGATGTCGCTGCGCTCATCCGGGCTTTGACGAGGCGCTCACAAAGACGCGGGCAGGTATCGAGGTTCGTCATTGTCCCTGCATCCCGGCGCCGATGCAGGCTACGGATCTCGTCCGGCATGCACGACCAGCCGCTCCACGATCTCCTCCACCCGCGTGAACAGCATCTCCGGTCGCTGGTCGCGCAGCGCCTGCTCCGCGGCATAGCCCCATGTCACCGCGCCGAAGGCAATGCCGGCGGCGCGCGCCGCCTCGATGTCGCGGGTCTCGTCGCCGATCGCGATGGCCCGGGCCGGGTCGACGCGCAGCCGCTTCAGCACGCGGCGGAACTTGCGTGCCTTGCCGAACACCGAGGCCGAGCAATCGAAATCGGCGAACAGACCGGCGCGCAATCCGAGCTTCTGCCGCGCGTTGGCCTCGCTGTCCGACGAGACCAATGCGAGCGTCGTGCCGTTCGCGGCAAGCGTGTCGAGCATGATGTCGACGCCTGCAAACAGCGGAATGCTTGCGGCATGCGCCGTCTTCAGGCGGCGCACGTGGCGCGCGATGAAGGGCAGCTTCCAGCGCGGCACCTGGAGGAAATCGAGGATCTCGCGGGTCGAGGCATGGCGCAGCCCGTCGATGTCCTCGTCCTTCACCTGGCGAAAGCCGAAGCGCGCGGCGACCGCATTCACGTGGACCCGAAACCACGGGAAGCTGTCGGCGAGGGTGCCGTCGAGATCGAAGATGACGAGAGAATATGGCATCGCGCGGGGTAAGCGTGGCGAGGGGCTGATGATCGTCGAGGCGTGTCGTCCTGCGACAGCCCTGCGCCATAGCAACGGGAGGGGCGGGGCGCAATGAGACGCGACCGTTGCGTCTCGCAGCGCCATGGCGACGTTAGATGATCAGGGGGTGAACATGTTGTGATGTGCACCTGGAGATGACGCGGTCTATGATCCCGGTGCGCCGGCGGATCAGGGTCTGCCTGCCCGATTTGATCGAAATTGTTTTCATCATTCAAGCCAGAGAGATTTCACATGGCCCTCAACAAGGTGGCTGCAGCCTATCTGTCCTACTTCGCCTATATCGACGACGCGCTCGATGCGGTTCAGCCGAGCGATTTCGTGACGATGCTGAAGTCCGTCCCGTCGGGCGCGGCGAACGGTCCGTGGTCGCTCGTCTGGGGCCCGGCGGTCAACAACGGCGTGCTCGCCTATGTCGCGCAAGGCAGCGACGGCAGCTATGCGCTGGCGTTCCGCGGCACCGATGTCGACGGCTCGGTTGCCGGCGCCTTCGAGAACGTGCTCGCCGATGCCGACGCGGTTTTCCAGGTGCCGTGGCTGTATCCGCAGCAGGCCGGCGCGCCGCTGCAGATCAGCGCCGGAATCAACGACGCGCTGGCGCTGGTCATCGCGCTCACCGATCCCACGACGGACCTGTCGCTGCTAGACTATCTGCGCGGCCTCGCGGCCAAGCAGAACCTGCAACTGATGGTGACCGGGCACAGCCTCGGCGGCGCGCTCGCTGTGGCGGCGACGGCATGGCTGCAGGATCAGCTGCCGAAGCTGAACTCGTCGCTGAAGTTCACGCTGTGGCCGCACACCTTCGCTGCTCCGACGATGTGGAACGCGGGATTCGCGGCGACCTTCGCAAAGAGCTACACCTATTACGCGGCGGTCAACAGCAACGACATCGTGCCGATGGGGTGGGCCAACCTGAACGGGATTCTCGGCACCTATCCGCCGCCGGCGCCTGTCCTGAAGGACACCAACTACTACTCGATCTACAAACCGCTCGAGTGGCTCAGCGCATCGATCCCGACCTATACCGCGATTGCGCCGAGCAATCCGGACCTGTTCACGATCACGCCGATCGTCGAGGCGAACGACTCCTGGACCGCGGAAGCCGGCTACATGCATTCCATGCAGCTGCAGTATTTCCCGCATGCGACCGGCACGAAGGCGCCGCCGCTGCCGGGAGTCACCAAGACCGGCGTGGCGCGGCCGCGGGCGGTCGCCGTCGCGGCTTGAGCGTCGCAGGGGAGCTTTTGCGGGGCTGGGTTCGCTCAGTCCTGCAAGGGGCTCGGTGCGGCGGCCAATCAACCTTTGATCACGATTTTTGTGAGTGTGCGCTGCAGGAACGCCTTGCGCGGTGCGGTGGTTGACCCCGCACAGAAGCAAGGAGAGAGACATGAAACGCACGATCAAGATGGCCGCGCTGGCCGGAGCCACGCTGGTGATCGGCACCGCCGCTGCGTCCGCGCAGGGCTATGCCCGTTTCGGCGACTCCATGGCCTGGGTGCCGCCGGCGCAGACCACGGATTCCGAGCCGGTGTATGGCGCAGCGCCGGGGCCGGCCTACGCGCCGGGTCCGGTGGCTGGCCCAGTGGCCTGGGGCGGCGGCTACAACGGCACCAACCATCCGACACCGGGCTCGACCCAGGGCGATGTCGGTCCGTCTGGCAACAACAATGGCACGCTGACCGGCGTCTATCGTCAGTGGTAGTCGCTTTCAGAGCTTTCAGATAAGTCAGCGTCAAGTTGACGAGCCCGCCGCCCGGACACGAGCGGCGGGCTTTTCTTCCGCAGTGAGCCGCTAAGATACAGCCGCGTTGGATCATTTGATCGCGGCAATGTGAGCGAAGCGTTGTGTCGCAGCATTGTCTTGACCTGCCGCGGAACCGCGGGGGTCCTCACGTTGTTTGCTCCGCGATAATTAGGAACGAAGGAGCAAGTTCATGACACGCATGTTTGGTTTGGCGGCTTTGACCGCGGTCACGCTGGTCGCCGGCACCGCCGCCGCATCAGCCGGCGAGTACGGCCCCGGCGGCTACGGCTATGGTGGCCAGGTCACCAGCACCTATGCCTACCGCGATTCCTACGCCTGGGCGCCCGGACCGGTCTATGAGGAAGGCTACGTCGCGGTTGCGCCGGGCGAGTATGACGGCCCGGGCTGGGGTGCCGGCTACAACGGCACCAACCACCCGACCCCGAGCTCGACCCAGGGCGACGTCGGCCCAAGCGGCAACAACAACGGCACGCGCAGCGGGTATTATCGCTGGTGAGTTGAGTTGGTAGAGCAACGATGAAGCCCGTCGCGCTTGGCTGAGCGGCGGGCTTTGTCGTTGCGTTACAGGGGGGAGACGATAGGCTGGGTAAGCCTTGTAACCTCGAAGTCCAGCGGACCCGCGCATGAAAGTCATTCCGCCGTTTCAGCTCGTCCCTGAACCGTTGGATGACGTCGCGCGCGAAATGCCACCTTTCAAATGGGCGCCAAAGCCGATCGGACGCAGGCACCGGCTCGGTGGAAGCCCCGATTTCATCCAGGGTGATGAATGGCCGACCTGCAAGACCTGCCGGGTCAAGATGACGTTCTACGGTCAACTCGATTCGATCAATGACGAGATATGTATCGCGGATTGCGGGATGATCTACGTCTTCCTGTGCTTCGATTGCTACGCGTCGGAGTCGTTCGTTCAATCGAACTGATGTACGATCTAGGGTCCGTGCAAGCAGCGACCTCTCGCATGGCGCACGAGCCCGTCGTCCCGACCGTCATCGCGAGGAGCGGAGCGACGAAGCGATCCAGAGTCTCGCGCCCGGCTCTGGATTGCTTCGCTTCGCTCGCAATGACGGCGCGACGGAACTACTCCGCCGCCTCGCTCGCGGCGCCGCGGCTGCGCTTCTTCGGCTTGGCCGACTTCTCCAGCACCGGCTTCAGGAACCGCCCGGTGTAGCTGCGCGGGGCCTTCACGATGTCCTCGGGCGGGCCCCAGGCGACGATCTCGCCGCCGCCGTCGCCGCCTTCGGGGCCGAGGTCGATGACCCAATCGGCGGTCTTGATGACCTCGAGATTGTGCTCGATGACGACCACCGTGTTGCCCTGGGCGACCAGCTCGTGCAGCACCTCCAGGAGCTTCTTGACGTCGTGGAAGTGCAGGCCGGTCGTGGGCTCGTCGAGGATGTAGAGCGTGCGGCCGGTGGCGCGCTTGGACAGCTCCTTGGCGAGCTTGACGCGCTGCGCCTCGCCGCCGGAGAGCGTGGTGGCCTGCTGGCCGACATGGATGTAGTCGAGGCCGACGCGGCGCAGGGTCTCGAAGGTGTCGCGCACGCGCGGCACCGCCTTGAAGAACTCGGCGGCCTCCTCGACGGTCATGTCTAGCACGTCGGCGATCGACTTGCCCTTGAACAGCACGTCGAGCGTCTCGCGGTTGTAGCGCTTGCCCTTGCAGACGTCGCAGGTGACGTAGACGTCGGGCAGGAAGTGCATCTCGATCTTGATGACGCCGTCGCCCTGGCAGGCTTCGCAGCGGCCGCCCTTGACGTTGAACGAGAACCGGCCGGGCTCGTAGCCGCGCGCCTTGGATTCGGGCAGGCCGGCGAACCATTCGCGGATCGGCGTGAACGCGCCGGTATAGGTCGCGGGGTTGGAGCGCGGCGTGCGGCCGATCGGCGACTGGTCGATGTCGATGATCTTGTCGATGTGCTCCAGGCCCTCGATGCGGTCGTGCGGCGCCGCCGCCTCGTTGGCGCCGTTGAGCTTGCGCGCGATCGCCTTGTACAGCGTGTCGATCAGCAGCGTCGACTTGCCGCCGCCGGACACGCCGGTGATCGCCGTGAACAGGCCGAGCGGAATCTCGGCCGAGACGTTCTTGAGATTGTTGCCGCGGGCGTTGACGACCTTGATGGTGCGGCGATGGTTCGGCGGCCGCCGCTCGGGCACCTCGACCTCGAGCTCGCCGGTGAGATATTTGCCGGTCAGCGACGCCGGATTGCGCATGATCTCGGCCGGCGTGCCCTCGGCGACGATGTTGCCGCCATGGGTGCCGGCGCCGGGGCCGATGTCGAGCACGTAGTCGGCGAGGCGAATGGCATCCTCGTCATGCTCGACCACGATCACGGTGTTGCCGAGGTCGCGCAGCCGCTTCAGCGTGTCGAGCAGGCGGGCATTGTCGCGCTGGTGCAGGCCGATCGACGGCTCGTCCAGCACGTAGAGCACACCCGTCAGCCCCGAGCCGATCTGCGAGGCCAGGCGGATGCGCTGGCTCTCGCCGCCGGACAAGGTGCCGGAGGAGCGCGCCAGGGTCAGGTAGTTTAGGCCGACATCGAGCAGGAAGGTCAGGCGGTCGCGGATCTCCTTGAGGATGCGGGTGGCGATCTCGGTCTGCTGCGCGTTCAGGGCCTTTGGCACCTCGGCAAACCATTCGCCGGCAGCCTTGACGGAGAGATCGCTGATTTCGCCGATGTGCTTGCCGCCGACCTTGACGCACAGCGCCTCGGGCTTCAGCCGGAAGCCTTTGCAGCCGGCGCAGGGCACGTCGTTGAAGTACTTGCCGAGCTCCTCGCGCGCCCATTCGCTCTCGGTCTCGCGGAAGCGGCGCTCGATGTTGGTGATGACGCCCTCGAACGGCTTCTTGGTGTCGTAGGCGCGAACGCCGTCCTCATAGGTGAACTTGATCTCGTCGTCGCCGGAGCCGTGCAGCAGCGCGTTCTGCGTCTTCTTCGGCAGATCCTTCCACTTGGTGTCGAGCGTGAACTTGTAGAACTTCCCCAGCGCGGTCAGCGTCTGCAGGTAGTAGGGCGATGACGACTTGGCCCACGGCGCGATCGCGCCCTTGCGCAGCGTGACGTCCTTGTCGGGGATCACGAGGTCGGCATCGACGTGCTGCTCGACGCCGAGGCCGCCGCATTCGGGGCACGCGCCATAGGGGTTGTTGAACGAGAACAGCCGCGGCTCGATCTCGGGGATGGTGAAGCCGGACACCGGGCAGGCGAACTTCTCGGAGAACAGGATGCGCTCGGGCCCGCTCTTGTCGTGGATCTTGGCGGTCTTCTTCTTTTCCTTTTCCTCGGCTGGCGCCGTCGCGGCGGGCGCATCGGCGAACTCAACGACTGCCAGGCCCTCGGCGAGCTTCAGCGCGGTCTCGAAGCTCTCGGCGAGGCGCTGGCCGATGTCGGGGCGCACGACGATGCGATCGACGACGACGTCGATGTCGTGCGGGAACTTCTTGTCGAGCGTGGGCGCCTCGGCGAGCTCATGGAAGGTGCCGTCGATCTTGACGCGCTGAAAGCCCTTCTTGAGATATTCGGCGAGCTCCTTCTTGTACTCGCCCTTGCGGCCGCGCACGACCGGCGCCAGCAGATAGAGGCGGGTGCCTTCGGGCAGCGCCAGCACGCGGTCGACCATCTGCGAGACGGTCTGGCTCTCGATCGGCAGGCCGGTCGCGGGCGAGTAGGGCACGCCGACGCGCGCCCACAGCAGGCGCATGTAGTCGTAGATCTCGGTGACGGTGCCCACCGTCGAGCGCGGGTTCTTCGAGGTCGTCTTCTGCTCGATCGAGATCGCCGGCGACAGGCCGTCGATCTGGTCGACATCCGGCTTCTGCATCATCTCGAGGAACTGGCGCGCATAGGCCGACAGCGATTCGACGTAGCGGCGCTGGCCCTCGGCATAGATGGTGTCGAAGGCGAGCGAGGATTTGCCGGAGCCGGACAGCCCGGTGAACACCACCAGCCTGTCGCGCGGGATCTCGACGTCGATGTTTTTCAGATTGTGCTCGCGGGCGCCGCGGATGGTGATGGCCCGCAGGCTCGACTGGTTGGCTTGCGCGCGCTGCTTGGCCTTGAGCACTTCATCCATGACGATCGTCCCACGGCGCGAGACCGCGCCATTGTTGCAGGCGCGTTCTGCCGGGAGCCGGCCATCGGACGCCAGAGGGAAAAGGTATCGTCGGAACGTAGGAAGAACGCGGCCGGATTTCCAGTACCGTCAGCGAATCATCAACAATGCGCTCAGGGAATGGCAGCGATTGGCAGGAGGCTGCCGGTTCCGTCCGGCCCTGTGCGCGATCCCGCAAAGAAAAAGCCTCCGCTCTGGCAGAGCGGAGGCTGTGTGCGTTGGCCCGGAGGCGACGTTCTTAGAAGTGGTAGTTGATGCCGACCTGACCGGAATGCACGTTGAGCGTGCCGGTCGCGAGCGTGCCGAGGCCGGTGAAGGTGTAGCTCTCGCCACCGAAGCTCTTGTAGAGGTACTCGCCCTTCAGCGACCAGTTCGGGGCGAACATGTACTCGACGCCTGCGCCGACGGTCCAGCCCGAGTGGATCTTGCTGTCCGAAACGGCGACGCCCGGAGCCGTCAGCGAGATGCGGTTGTCCGCCCAGGCGTAACCGCCGGTGGCGTACAGCAGGGTCGGGCCGAAGGCGTAACCGATGCGGCCACGGACGGTGCCCCAGTCACGGATCTTCGATTCGGCGGTCACGCCAAGCGCGCCGACGGAGGCATTGATGTCAGCCCAGGCAGCATCGGCCTCGAGGCCGAACACGACAGCACCCTGCTGCCAGTTGTAGCCGACGGTGCCACCGGCGAAGCCGCCCTTCATGGCCGCAAAGTCGGCGTCCTCATTGGCGTAGCCACCCATCGCACCGATGTAGAAACCGGTCCAGGTCTGCACCGGCGCGAGAACCGGGGCCTTGGTGTAGGTCGGGCGTGCGGCGAGATCAGCGGCGGCAGCGGGAGCGGCCAGGGCGGCCAGGGCCACGGTCGCGAGCAAGATCTTCTTCATTCCAGTCTCCAGTTTATTCCTCGAAGTCCGCATCGCACCGATAAGCTTACGCACGAAACAGACTCACCCGTTCAAGTTGACGAGGTTCCTATAGCCCGGTTCCGTACGGATTACCGTCACCCTGAAGACACACTCGCGGCCAAACCGCGTTTTTACGGCCCAGTTCCAGAAAGCCTATGTTACTCAATTGCTTGGTTCCGTGTGTGGCGAGCCGGCACGGTGGTATCGGTGCAACAAAAAAGGCCGGCTTTCGCCGGCCTTTCTCGGAACCTGTCGGTTGCAGGTATCAGTATTTGGCAATGACCGGGCCGCCGAAATGGTAGCTGAGGCCGACCTTGACGGTGTGGACGGTGTCCTTCCACTCGGAGCGGTTGGTCGCGAAAGCGCTGTACTGGATCGCGCTCTTGCCGAAGTCGAGATAGTTGTACTCGAGCTTGGCCGACCAGTTCGGGGCGAACATGTATTCCGCGCCGGCCCCGACCGTGTAGCCCCAGCGGGTGGTGGTCTGGCTGAAGACGTTGCCTGGCACGCCGTCGTAGCGGTGCTGCAGCTGGCCCACGGCGGCACCGCCGCTGACGAAGAACAGAGCGGGACCTGCGGCGTAGCCGAGGCGGCCCTTGATGTCGCCGAAGCTGGTCAGCTTGGTGAAGAAGGTGTCGCCCACGCCGGCATTGACCACTGCGGAGCGGCCGTTGATGTCGGCCCAGTGATAGTCGCCTTCGAGGCCGAACACGACGTTGTCGACCTGCCAATTGTAGCCGAGCACGCCGCCGACGAAGCCGCCATTGGTGTTGTAGTTCTGGGTGCCCAGGAAGCCCGGCGCATTGAAGCGGCCAAGGAAGGTTTCCTTGCTGGTGCCCCAGCCGCCGCCGCCCTGGATGCCGGCGTAGAGGCCCGACCAGCTCAGGATCTGCGCGACCATGGGCGGCGCCTTGGTGTAGGGCCGTGCCGCCATGTCGGCCGCCGACGCGGACGTGGCGGCCGCGACGCCGGCGAGGGCCGTCGTGATCACAAGCAACTTCTTCATCAAATTCTCCCCCGGGAGGTTGGAATGACAAGCGATGGGCAAGTCATACACAGGGCATCCCGGAGACGCTGTAACGCGCCCGCCACAGAAACGAAAAAGCGTTATAAATCATATATTTAGCACAAAAACGCCGCGACGCTGCCGGGCTGTTGACACGAAAAAGGCCGGCGTGGAGGCCGGCCTTTCCGAATGCGCGCGAGTGGCGGCTTTTTTCAGTAGCGGGTGCCCATCGGCGCTCCGAATCGATAGTTCACTCGGACGGTCGCCATGTCGATGTCCTGCTTGATGGTGTCGACGCGCGACAGCACGGTGGCGGTGGCCGGGAAGCTGATGTCGCGCGAGCCCATGAACAGGTGGTCGTACTCGACGGCGACCGACCAGTTCGGCGCGAAGCCGAACTCGACGCCGGTGCCGACGGTGCCGCCCCAGCGGGTCTCGCTGGCGGAATCCAGCAGCGTGCCGACCGGGAAGGGCGCAGCCGCATTCGCCGTGCCGGTGTATTTGTTGTGGGTGACGGCCGCGCCGCCCTTCACGTACCAGAGCACGTTGCCCCAGGCATAGCCGACCTGGCCGGTGAACAGGCCGATCGCATCGGTCTTGGTGGTGTTGGTGATGCCTGCAGCCAGCGCAGCCGTGCTCGCGTTCGACGACTTCAGGTCGGTCCAGTCGCCCTGGGCCTCGACGCCGAACACCCAGCTCGCCGCCTGCCAGCGATAGCCGACCTGGCCGCCGATGAGTCCGCTCGAGGCATTGTGGCAGCCTTCGGACTGGGTCGGCACGACCGGCACGCCGCCGACGCGATTGAGCGTCCAGCAGTTGTGGCTCCAGTCGGCGCCGCCATTGACGCCGAGGTAGAACCCGGCCCAGCTCGGCAGCGGCGTGACATAGGCGGGCGGCGGCGCCTTGCTGTAAGGGCGCGTCGCGAAGTCGGCCGCGGAGGCCGGTGCCAGTCCCAGGGCCGCGGCTCCAGCGGTCAAGATCAAGGTCGTCTTCTGCATTCGTCTCTCCCCAGTCCCATAACTGTCCTCGCACCGGATCCCTCCGATCCGGGCCCACGCGAAGGTGGCCTGTGGCTGGTTGTAGGAGACACTGCTTTCTAAACTCGTGATCGGCAGCAGGCGTGCGGCGGGATGTGTCGAACGTGCTTAAGCGCGGGTAAAGATCGCGGCCGTCGCGCCGATCGTGGAGCTGTCCCGAGGGCACGCATGGTGAGCGCCTGGCGCGTCAGGCCTCGAGTGCCAGTCTTCGAGCGCGCCAGTCTTCGAGTGCCTGTCCTCGAGGGTCAGTGCTTGGAGACGACGGGACCGCCCCAGCGATAGTTGACGCGGACCGTCGCCATGTCGACGTCCTGGCCGACCGCATCGGTCCGGCCCGCGGCTCCGCCGGGAACACCGGAGAAGCCCAGGGTGCGGTTGCCCATGAACAGGTGCTCGTATTCGGCTGCGACCGACCAGTTCTTGGCGAAGCCGACCTCGACACCGGTGCCGACCGCAGCCCCCCAGCGCGTGGCGCTGGACTGGTCGAGAGCCGCGCCCGTTGCCGTGGCGAGACCGTTGTACTTCTCGCTTGCGACCGCGGCGCCGCCCTTTACGTACCAGAGCACGTTGTTCCAGGAATAGCCGACCTGGCCCGTGAACACGCCGATGCCGTTGATCTTGGTCTGGTTGGTCACGGCCGGGGCGAACTGGCTGGTGTTGCTGCCCTTGAGGTTGGCCCAGTTGCCCTGACCTTCGACGCCGAATACCCAGCCGCCAGCCTGCCAGCGATAGCCGATCTGGCCGCCCGCCAGCGCGCCGGTCGCATCGTGGCAACCCTCGGCGTTGGTCGCAGCGACACCTGCGAAGCTGACCTTGTTGGTCCAGCAGGTGCGGGAGGATGCGCCGCCGGCGTTCAGGCCGACATAGAAACCACTCCAATCATAGATCGTTGTGATCATCGCAGGCGCTTTGGTGAAGGTGCGCGCGGGCAGATCGGCAGCGATGGCCGGCGCAATCCCCAGCGCCAGCGAAGTTGTC
Source organism: Bradyrhizobium sp. HKCCYLRH3073 (assembly GCF_051167995.1). Classification (NCBI taxonomy): domain Bacteria; kingdom Pseudomonadati; phylum Pseudomonadota; class Alphaproteobacteria; order Hyphomicrobiales; family Nitrobacteraceae; genus Bradyrhizobium; species Bradyrhizobium sp. HKCCYLRH3073. The sequence goes on along the minus strand of NZ_JBNPUD010000003.1, from coordinate 645,416 downwards.
GCCCCCAGCAACAGCCTTCTCATCGCATTCCCCAAACCAAGTCCGACGCCCGCACGCACGCTCTCACCAACGCCCACCCGCCGGACCTTGATAGCCCCTTCCGCCGTAAAAAGCCGTCACCCAAAGGACACAACGGCTCGGCAAGTACCGGTTCTGGCACACAAAAAAAGGCCGGCGCGAGGCCGGCCTTTCGACATATTCGCTCTTGGCGTGCGATCAGTAGCGCGACATGCCCGGACCACCGAAGTGGTAGGAGATGCCGGCCTTGACGGTATGGACGGTGTCGCTCCACTCCGAGCGGTTGGTCGCGACCGGGGAGTACTGGATCGAGCTCTTGCCGAAATCGAGATAGTTGTACTCGACCTTGGCCGACCAGTTCGGAGCGAACATGTACTCGGCACCGGCGCCGATCGTCCAACCCCAGCGCCAGTCGTTCTGCACGAACACGTTGCCGGGAACGCCATCGTAGCGGTGCTGCAGATCGCCGACCGTGGCACCGCCGCTGACGAAGAGCAGTGCCGGACCCGTGGCCCAGCCGAGCCGGCCCTTGATGTCGCCGAAGCCGCGCAGCTTGGTGAAGTAGGTGTCACCGACGCCGGCGTTGATCACGGCCGAGCGGCCGTCGATGTCCGCCCAGTGATAGTCGCCCTCGAGGCCGAACACGATGTTGTCGACCTGCCAATTGTAGCCGATCACGCCGCCGGCGAAGCCGCCGGTGATGTCGTAACGCTGCGTGCCGGCAAAGATCGCCGTATTCGGCGCACCGAAGAAGGTCTCATCGCTGCGGCCCCAGCCGCCACCGCCCTGCAGACCGAGATAGAAGCCGGCCCAGGTCGGAAGCGGAGCGGGCGCCATCACCGGGGCCTTCGTGTACGGGCGGGCGGCGAGATCGGCGGCTCCCGCCGGCGTCAGCGCCCCCAAAACCATCAAGCTGACAGCTCCAAGAAAAATTCTTTTCATCCCAAGTCTCCCGCTTTGGGCGTCTCCAAAATGGTCCCCGGAGACGCACGTCTGTGAAGTTGGTGCGACCACGCTTGCGGCCCCAATCCGTCCTCAAATATACGCGATTCAACCCTGGATACCGTCTCCCAAAAGCCACAGGCGGGGAGGAAGTGGGGCAATGTAAGCTGATGAAAGTTAATCGCTTTTTCGTGATTGACGGAACTTTTTCGCGGTTCCATATGGGGAACTTTCGGTTCCATTGAGTTCCATGGAACTCGACGCACGGTTGTATACACAGGCGCGCGAACAAAACTGGAACAATTGGGTGCGGCCTGCTATATGTGGATAAGCAGCGAGAATGCAGGTGGCCGGCGTGGCGACCGTATAGGGTCCGGCCCGAGAGGAAGGGCCGGGTCGCGTGGTGCCGAGAGGCTGACAGGCAGGCCGGTCCGATGATCGAGAACCGCGGGAGAGTGGTGATGGCGGGTAGTGTGAACAAGGTGATTCTGGTCGGCAATCTCGGCAAGGACCCCGAGATCCGGCGTACGCAGGATGGGCGGCCGATCGCCAATCTGAGCATTGCGACGTCGGAAACGTGGCGCGACAAGGCGACCGGCGAGCGCAAGGAAAAGACCGAATGGCACCGTGTGGTGATCTTCAATGAAGGTCTCTGCAAGGTCGCCGAGCAGTATCTGAAGAAGGGCGCCAAGGTTTACATCGAGGGCGCGCTGCAGACCCGCAAATGGACCGACCAGAGCGGCGTCGAGAAGTACTCGACCGAGGTCGTCCTGCAGGGCTTCAACTCGACCCTGACGATGCTCGATGGCCGTGGTGGCGGGGGCGGCAGCTTCTCCGATGACATGGGTGGCGGCGATTTCGGCAGCAGCGGTCCGTCGATGGCGCCGCCGCGCCGCGCGGTCGCTTCGGCCGGCGGTGGCGGACGCAACAGCGACATGGACGACGACATTCCGTTCTGAGCCGCCTGCGTCCTCGGTCGATACAAGGTGGCTTCCGTCCGTGTCGGGACGGGAGCCGGGGCGATCACCTCGGGTCTCGCATTGCAGGCGATCGCGCGCGTCTGACGTTTCGTTCGCTTGAGCTGTGCGTAACGTGACCACCGGGGTGTTGCATGAGCTTCGCACCGCTGCTCGCCGCCGAGCCCGCCGTGCTGCTGCACGCTGTCGCCGCGATGACGGCGTTCGCACTGGGGCTGGTCCAGTTCGCAGCCCCGAAAGGGACCTTGCCGCATCGAACGCTCGGCTGGATCTGGGTCGCTCTCATGGCCGCCGTTGCGGCCAGCTCGTTCTGGATTCACACCATCCGGCTGGTCGGTCCCTTCAGCCCGATTCACCTGCTGTCGCTCTATACGCTGGCCGTGCTGCCGGTTGCGGTGTGGGCTGCGCACCGCCATCGGGTGGGGCCCCATCGCCGGGCCATGATCACGCTGTTCTCCGGCGCCCTCGTGATTGCCGGACTGTTCACGCTCATGCCTGGACGGATCATGCACAAGGTGGTCTTCGGCCCATAGCCAAACAGGGTTCCCGGAGCCTGCCATGGGCGGCCGCGGCAATCGGTTAAGTCCCTGGAAAGGCGAGCAGAAAAAGCGCGCTCCGAACCCCCTTGGGGGTGGCTAGCGGCAGCGCCATGCGCTATATGATTCCAAGCGATTTTCGCGTGTCAAAACCGACCGGTATCCCCTTTGTCCGATAAAGAAGATGAGAAGCCCGGCGAGCCGGGCGGACCTTCCGACATTCGTCCCGTTTCCATCCTCGACGAGATGAAACGCTCCTACCTCGATTACGCGATGAGCGTGATCGTGTCGCGAGCGCTGCCCGATGCGCGCGACGGCCTCAAGCCCGTGCACCGGCGCATCCTGTATTCGATGTACGAGCAGGGGCACACGCCCGACAAGAAGTACGTCAAGTCCGCGCGCGTGGTCGGCGACGTCATCGGTAAATACCATCCGCATGGCGATCAGTCGATCTACGACGCCATGGTGCGCATGGCGCAGGACTTCTCGATGCGCGTGCCGCTGATCGACGGCCAGGGCAATTTCGGCTCCGTCGACGGCGATCCCCCCGCGGCCTATCGATACACCGAAGCGAAGCTCGCCAAGTCGGCGATTCCGCTGCTCGACGACATCGACAAGGACACCGTCGACTTCCAGGCCAACTACGACAATTCCGACAAGGAACCGTCGGTTCTTCCGGCCAAATATCCGAACCTGCTGGTCAATGGCGCCGGCGGCATCGCGGTCGGCATGGCCACCAACATCCCGCCGCACAATCTCGGCGAGGTGATCGATGCCTGCATCGCGCTGATCGACAATCCCGCGCTCACGATCGACGACCTCATCAACATCATTCCAGGGCCGGATTTCCCCACCGGCGGCATCATCCTCGGCCGCGCCGGCGTCCGCTCGGCCTATCACCTGGGCCGCGGCTCGATCATGATGCGCGGCAAGGTGACGATCGACACGATCCGCAAGGATCGCGAGGCGATCATCATCTCCGAGATTCCCTACCAGGTGAACAAGGCGACGATGGTCGAGCGCATCGCCGAACTGGTGCGCGAAAAGAAGATCGAAGGCGTCGCCGACCTGCGCGACGAAAGCGACCGCGACGGCTACCGCGTCGTCGTCGAGCTGAAGCGCGACGCCGTGCCGGACGTCGTGCTCAACCAGCTCTACAAGTTCACGCCGCTGCAGACGAGCTTCGCCGCCAACATGCTGGCGCTCGACGGCGGCCGCCCGCAGACGATGACGTTGAAGGACCTGCTGACGATCTTCGTCGCGTTCCGCGAGCGTGTCGTCACGCGCAGGACCAAGTTCCTGCTCAACAAGGCGCGCGACCGCGCTCATATCCTGGTCGGCCTTGCGGTGGCCGTGGCGAATATCGACGAGGTCATCCGGGTCATCAGGACGTCGCCCGATCCTGCGACCGCGCGCGAGGCGTTGATGTCGCGCGACTGGCCGGCGCGCGACGTCGAGGCCATCATCACGCTGATCGACGATCCACGCCACCGTCTTTCCGAGGACGGCACCATCCGGCTGTCGTTCGAGCAGGCCAAGGCGATTCTCGACCTGCGCCTGCAGCGCCTGACCGCGCTCGGTCGCGAGGAGATTTCCGACGAGCTGGACAAGCTCAAGGTCGAGATCAACGACTATCTCGACATCCTGCGCTCGCGGGCGCGGGTGCAGGGAATCATCAAGGACGAGCTCGCCGCTGTTAAGGCCGAGTTCGGCACGCCGCGCCGCACCGTGATCGCCGAGCAGGAAGGCGAGGTCGAGGACGAGGACCTGATCCAGCGCGAGGACATGGTCGTGACCGTGTCGCATGCCGGCTACACCAAGCGCGTGCCGCTGTCGGCGTATCGGGCGCAGCGCCGCGGCGGCAAGGGCCGCTCGGGCATGCAGACCCGCGAGGAGGATTTCGTCAGCCGGCTGTTCGTGGCCTCCACGCACACGCCGGTGCTGTTCTTCTCGTCGCGCGGCCAGGTCTACAAGGAGAAGGTCTGGCGGCTGCCGATCGCGGCGCCCAACGGGCGTGGCAAGGCGCTGATCAACATCCTGCCGCTGGAGCAGGGCGAGCGCATCACCACCATCATGCCGCTGCCGGAGGATGAATCCTCCTGGGCCAATCTCGACGTGATGTTCGCGACCACCGGCGGCAACGTCCGCCGCAACAAGCTGTCGGATTTCGTCGACGTGCGCCGCTCCGGCATCATCGCGATGAAGCTCGACGAGGGCGAAGAGATCGTCAACGTTCAGATCTGCACCGAGCGCGACGACGTCCTGCTCACGGCGTCGGGCGGGCAGTGCATCCGCTTCCCCGTCACCGACGTGCGCGTCTTCACCGGTCGGACCTCGATGGGCGTGCGCGGCATCGCGCTCGCCGGCGGCGACAAGGTGATCTCGCTGTCGATCCTGCGCCATGTCGAGACGACCTCGGACGAGCGTACGGCGTACTTGAAGATGCGCCGGGCGATGTCGGGCGATGCTGCCACCGAGGAGCCGGTCGAGGCCGAGGGCGAGGAGGCGGCCGCTGGCGCGATCCAGCTGTCGCAGGAACGCTATGTCGAGATGTCGGCGCAGGAGCAGGTGGTGCTGACCGTCTCGGTCAACGGCTACGGCAAGCGCACCTCGTCCTACGAGTACCGCACCACCGGCCGCGGCGGCAAAGGCATCGTCGCGATGTCCGTCAACAACCGCAACGGCAAGCTCGTCGCCTCATTCCCGGTCGAGGATGGCGATCAGATCATGCTGGTGACGGACAAGGGGCAGTTGATCCGTTGCCCCGTCGACGGCATCCGCATCGCGGGACGCTCGACGCAGGGCGTCATCGTGTTCGACACCGCCGATGATGAGCACGTCGTTTCGGTGGAGCATATCGGCGAGGAGGCCGAGAACGGCAACGGGAACGCTGACCAGGCGAATGGCGAATAGGGCGTAGCGAATCGCGGACGACGCAGATCTTTCGCTGTTCGCCTCACTGCGTCCGCTCGACCGAGACCATCCTGGCCTCGCGGATGGTTCCCCGGGTTCCGGCGCTGCGCAGGCAGCCCGCCTCGAAGTTGGGCCAGGCCTGCTGCGAGCAGTCGCGGCCGATCGGGCGGATGTCCAGGCGGTCCCCCTTGGCCAGCGGACGCGGCACGCTGGCTTCGACCTGGGGAGCGAAGCCGGGCAGGAGGGTGATGCCGGCAGCCACCAAGCCGGCTGCTGCGACTGCAGATAGCGCTTTGATCATGACGGTCCCCTGTCTGGGCCGTTCGGCCCGTGTTCGTTAACGATTTGATAACCAGGTCGGGTTTCGAGACGTCTTCGCGGGACGGGCGAATTGGTTTCGTCTCGGCGCGAGCGTGTTTCATGTCGGATGTTCCGACGAAACAATCGCGGTAGCCGACCACGGTTCCGGCCCACCGGCGTCGCACCTCGTTCCATCGCAATGCAGTCTCTCGGCCGCTCTTTGCCCATCACAGCCACGCCAGCGCGCCTGACGGCGGCTTGCCGGCCTGTTCCGGGCGGTATAGGACGAGCGCATGCAACGCATTGCGCTCTATCCGGGCTCGTTTGATCCCGTCACCAACGGCCATCTCGATGTGGTCCGGCAGGCCGTCCACCTCTGCGACCGCCTGATCGTCGCGGTCGGCGTGCATCACGGCAAGAAGCCGCTGTTCTCGACCGAGGAGCGGCTGGCGATGGCGCATGAGATCTTCGGCCCCGTGGCAGCCGCGGCGGGCTGCAGCTTCGAGGCTTCGACCTACGACAATCTGACGGTCACGGCCGCGCAGAAGGCCGGTGCGATCATGATGATCCGGGGCCTGCGCGACGGCACCGATTTCGACTACGAGATGCAGTTGGCCGGCATGAACCAGACCATGGCACCGCAGGTCCAGACGGTGTTCGTTCCAGCCTCGGTGGGTGTCCGTCCGATCGCAGCCACGCTGGTTCGCCAGATCGCCGCCATGGGCGGTGAGATCTCGCATTTCGTGCCGCCGTCGGTGGCCGAAAGTCTCAAGGCCAAGTTCAAGTGATCCTTCAGGCACCGGCCGGTTCCGGCGGTGCCTTCCTCTCCACATCGTCTCATGTCATCGGAGTTGCCATGATCCGCGCGCTCGCTTTCGTCTTCGCTCTCGTCTTCGCATTGCCGGCGCTGGCCCAGTCGCTGCCTGCCGGCCTCGACAAGCAGAATGCCCTGGTCATCGACACCACCAAGGGCCGCATCATCATCAAGCTGCGCACCGATCTGGCGCCACAGCATGCCGAGCGGCTGAAGACGCTGGCGCGCGAAGGCTTCTACAACAACGTGCCGTTCCACCGCGTCATGGACGGCTTCATGGCGCAGACCGGTGACGGCCAGAACTTCAATGGCACCGGCGGCTCGAAGTACCCGAACCTGAAGCAGGAGTTTTCGTCAACGCCGTTCAAGCGCGGCACCGTCGGCATGGCGCGCCGGGGCGATAGCGTCGATTCCGCCAACTCGCAGTTCTTCATCTGCTTCGGCGATGCCTCCTTCCTCAACGGCCAATACACCGTGATTGGCGAGGTCGTGCAGGGCATGGACGTCGTCGACAAGCTCAAGAAGGCGCCTCCGGGCTCCTCGGGCGGTGCCGTCACCGATCCGGACAAGATGGTGAAGGTTCAGGTCGCCTCGGACATCAAGTAGAGGCAGAGCAGGGGGACACCCGGGTCTCGCGCCCGGTTCCCTCGGGCCTTAAGGAACCTTTTGCCACGTCGCGGCGGCATGCCGATTCTGCCGGCCCGCCACATCGACAGGGCCGGTGGCTTCAGCTTTAAACGCATTGGGTCTATTCTGGACCAGCATCGCGGGCCTCGTCGTGCTCGGATTGCCGTCAGGAGGGGTGACGGCCGCACATGGGAAGGCGCCGCGACATTTCAGACCCAGGATTTGCTTTGTCCTGACCCCCGTCAATTCTACCAAAACCGAGAGACCAGCATGGCTGTGACCGAAAATACCTTGATCCTCGAGACCACCCAGGGCCCCGTCACCATCGAGATGCGTCCCGATCTCGCGCCCGGCCATGTCGCGCGCATCAAGGAGCTCGTCCGCGAGGGCTTCTACGACGGCATCGTCTTCCACCGCGTCATCGACGGCTTCATGGCGCAGACCGGCTGCCCGCAGGGCACCGGCACCGGCGGCTCCGGCAAGAAGCTGAAGGCCGAGTTCAACGCCGAGCCGCATGTTCGCGGCACCGCCTCGATGGCGCGTGCGGCCAATCCAGATTCAGGCGACAGCCAGTTCTTCATCTGCTTCGACGACGCCCGCTTCCTGGACAAGCAGTACACGGTCTGGGGCAAGGTCACCGAGGGCATGGAGAATGTCGACAAGATCAAGCGCGGCGAGCCGGTGCAGAACCCGGACAAGATCGTGAAGGCCTACATGGCCGCCGACGCGGCGTAACCAACGACCCTCTCCATGAACACGCCTCTCGGCGTGTTCATGGTCGGTGTGCAGTACCGCCCTCGGCTTTTGACCCTCATGGTGAGGAGCGTGCGCAGCACGCGTCTCGAACCATGAGGCCACAGTCGGGCCTCATCCTTCGAGACGCGCTGACGCGCTCCTCAGGATGAGGTTTTCGACGGTCGTTCCAGAACGACGATGCGCACAGACCTCTTCGACTTTCAGTTGCCCCCCGAAAACATCGCGCTGCGGCCGGCGAGCCCGCGCGAATCCGCGCGCATGCTGGTGGTGCAGGGCGATGGCGTGCTGCGCGACCGCACGGTCGCCGACCTGCCGGACTGGCTGGAGCCGGGCGATCAGCTCGTCGTCAACGACACCAAGGTCATCGCCGCTCAGCTCTCAGGACGCCGCATCAGCCGCGAGACCGAGGCGAAGATCGAGGCGACCCTGATCAAGCGGCTCGACGGCTCGCGCTGGCAGGCGCTGGTGCGGCCCGCCAAGAAGCTCGCGCCAGGCGATACGATCCGTTTCGGCAACGAGGGCAAGGTCTGCCTGCTCGGCCATCTCGACGCCACCGTCGAAGCCAAGGGCGAGGAGGGCGAGCTGACGCTGTCCTTTGTGTTTCATGGGCCCGCGCTCGACCAGGCGATCGCCGATCTCGGCCGGCCGCCGCTGCCGCCCTACATCGCCGGCAGGCGGCCCGCAGACGAGCAGGACGCGACCGATTATCAGACCATGTTCGCGGCCAAGGAGGGCGCGGTGGCGGCCCCCACCGCCGGACTGCATTTCACGCCGACGCTGGAACGGCGGCTGCGCGAGCGCGGCGTCGGGCTGCAGCGCGTCACCCTGCATGTCGGCGCCGGCACCTTCCTGCCCGTGAAGGTCGATGACACCGAAGGCCACCGCATGCATGCGGAGTGGGGCAGTCTGACGCCTGAGACCGCCGCTGCACTGAACCAGGCCCGCGCCCAAGGCGGCCGCATCGTCGCGGTCGGAACGACGTCGCTGCGGCTGCTCGAGAGCGCGGCGCAGCCCGACGGCACGATCGCACCATTCGAGGCGGAGACGTCGATCTTCATCACGCCCGGCTATCGCTTTCGCGCGGTCGACATCCTGATGACCAACTTCCATCTGCCGCGCTCGACCCTGTTCATGCTGGTCTCGGCCTTCGCCGGGCTCGAGACGATGCAGGCGGCTTACGCGCATGCGATTCAAAGCGGCTACCGGTTCTATTCCTACGGCGATGCGTGTCTGCTGTTCCGCCAGCCGGACGAGCGGGTCGTCGAGCCGTAGAGCGCAGAAACGTAGGGTGGGCAAAGCGGCGCCGAAGGCGATGCGTGCCCACCGTCTATCACCCGCTTTCGCGGGTGATGACAGTGTTGGTGAGGAGGGTGCGTGGCCGCCTCACGCCATGGCCTGCTCCGGCAAGAGCTCGGCGATCTGCACCGCATTCAGCGCAGCGCCCTTGAGCAGCTGATCGGCCGCGACGAACATCGCGATCGAGTGACCTGACGGATCGGACAGATCCGTCCTGATGCGGCCCACCAGCACGTCGTCCTGGCCGGAGGCGTCGACCGGCATCGGGAAGTAGTTCTTCGCGCGGTCGTCGACCACGCGCACGCCGGGCGCGGTCGCCAGGATGCGGCGGACGTCGTCCTCGGTGATCGGCTTCTCGCATTCGAAGGTGATCGCCTCGCAATGCGCGCGCAGCACCGGCACGCGGACGCAGGTGACGCCGACGGCGATCCCTTCATCCTCGAAGATCTTGCGGGTCTCGTTGATGACCTTGGTCTCTTCGTCGTTGTAGCCGGTGTCGGGATCGATGGCGGTGTTGTGGCTGAACAGGTTGAAGGCGAACGGGTGCGGCATCACCTTGGGCGCATAGACCTGGCCGTTGAGGCTCGCGCGGGTCGACTGCACCAGCTCGTCCATCGCCGCCGCACCGGCGCCGCTGGCGGCCTGGTAGGTCGAGATGATCATGCGCTTGATGCGGTTCTTCTGGTGGATCGGCCACAGCGGCACCAGCGCCGTGATGGCCGCGCAGTTCGGGTTGGCAATGATACCCTTGTGGTCGCGGATGCGGCGGGCGTTGATCTCCGGGATGACCAGCGGAACGTTCGGGTCCATCCGGAAGGCCGAGGAGTTGTCGACCACCACGGCACCGGAGCGGACCGCAATCGGCGCAAACTTCTTGGAGATGCCGCTGCCGGCCGAGAACAGCGCGATGTCGACGCCTTCGAACGAGCGCTCGTTGAGCTCCTCGATCACGATCGTCTGGCCACGGAAGGTGAGGGTCTGCCCGGCCGAGCGGGCGCTTGCCAGCGCCTTGAGCTTGCCGACGCGGACATTACGGCGGTCCAGGGTGGCGATGAACTCGGCGCCGACGGCGCCGGTGACGCCGACGATGGCAATGGTGGGATCGTGAGGCACGTCTTCAAGTCTCCGGTTGGAATCTGGACATAAAAAAAGCCCCGGACCTTCATCAGGCGGGGCTTCGGTTCGAAGATGGTCGCAATCGAGTTCGACTACGCGCGCACGCCTCCCGAGGCCCGCAAGGGCTTGGTGGTTTTCGTCGTGCGTTTGGTCGAGGTCGACATGGCGCCGGACCATAGGGGCGGCCGGAACCGCCGTCAACGGCCGAAAGGCACCAAAACAGCGCCATCGCGGTTGAATCGGGGGCGGTCCTGACGCAATAAGCCGGCCATGAGCTCCTCGGTCAGCGACCTTCCCAACCATTTCGAACTGCTCGGCACAGACGGCGCGGCCCGTACCGGCCGGCTGACGACTCCGCACGGCGTGGTGCGCACCCCGGCCTTCATGCCGGTCGGCACCGCCGGCGCCATGAAGGGCATCCACTGGCGCGACGTCCGCGAGGCCGGCGCCGACATCGTGCTGGGTAACACCTATCACCTGATGCTGCGGCCAACAGCAGAGCGCATCGCCGCCCTTGGCGGCCTGCAGCGCTTCACCGGCTGGGGCGGTCCGATGCTGACCGATTCCGGCGGCTTCCAGGTGATGTCGCTGTCGGGCTTGCGCAAGGTGACCGAGCAGGCGGTGACGTTCCGCTCGCACATCGACGGCGCGAAGATCGAGCTGTCACCGGAGCGCGCCATCGAGGTGCAGCGCCTGCTCAACTCCGACATCGCGATGCAGCTCGACGAATGCGTGCGGCTGCCGGCCGAGCGCGACGATATCGAGCGCGCGATGCGGCTGTCGCTGCGCTGGGCCGAACGCTGCCGCCGCGCCTTCGAGAAGGCGCCGGCAGGCTACATGCTGTTCGGCATCGTGCAGGGCGGCGATGTGCCCGCATTGCGCGTCGCCAGCGCGCAGGCGCTGGTCGAGATCGGATTCCACGGCTATGCGATCGGGGGCCTCGCCGTCGGCGAGCCGCAGGCGGTCATGCTCGAGATGATCGAGGCGACCGCGCCGGCGCTGCCGGCCGACCGTCCGCGCTACCTGATGGGCGTCGGCACGCCTGACGATCTCCTGGAGTCGGTCCGGCGCGGCATCGACATGTTCGACTGCGTGCTGCCGACCCGCAACGGCCGCCACGGCGTCGCCTACACGCGCTTCGGGCCAGTGAACCTGCGCAACGCGCGTCATGCCGACGATGACAGGCCGCTGGATGAGGAGAGCCCGTGGCCGGCGGCGCGCAGCTATGCCCGCGCCTATCTGCATCATCTTATCAAGGCGGGCGAGGCGCTCGGCGCGACGCTGCTGTCGGAAATCAACATTGCCTATTTCCAGCAATTGATGGCCGGGATGCGCGAGGCGATTGCACAGGGGCGGTTCACGGAATTCTACGAGCGCACCAAGGCCGATTGGGCGCGCGGCGACATCGCCTCGCGCGCCGGCTGACGGCCGCTTCAGGTGAAGGCCGTCAGCTTGTTGTGAGCCCGGCCCTGTGCGCCGGCCCTCATGAAATTGTGCTGATCATGCACTGCCGACCGGCTCGATGGCCGACGGTTGCGTTATCCTCGGCCATCGAACGGCCGTGACATCACGTCGCGGAACTCTCTCGCCCTGGGGCCGTTCAGTTGCAGACGAAGCGGCTTTTCACGGAGTGCTTGGTGACGAAGCCATAGCCGCAGGTGTCGCAGGTCCAGAGATAGCTGATCGCATTGTCAGCCAAATATGCCGACGCCTCCGCGGCAATCATGGAGTCGGCGCAGACCGGGCATGTCGGCAGATCGCAGCCGCGGGGATTCGGGCGGGCGGTTGCGGTCGACACGAGATCAGCGAGTGCTGACATATTGACCTCCTGGACGATCTCTTTGTTGGCGATCTCTGCTTGAACGACGTCAATTTCGAAAAGGGTCGATTTCGAACAAGTCGCGTTCGAACGGGTCTATTTCCGACGAGTCCAACTTTCGCGGATATCAAATCCGTCACACAAAGAGTTTTGTCTGGGTGGTCTGTTCTTATATCTATTCTACAACGGCGCTTTCGTTTGGCACGAACGCCCCGATTGTATCACTCCGAAGATGACATCTTGCTGATGTCCGCCCGGGTTGCAGTCGACCTGCACCGTGAATCTTCATCCGGCTGAAATCAAGCATACACCGAGTTTATTGACCTTGTCGCAACACAAATGCGTTGGTTTTTCGCAATTTAGCCACGACTTGTTGTGCGCCGCGATCGTCCTAAGATCGCGCAAACGTGCTTGCGCAGCGCAACAGGCTCGCTGAAGATGGTCAGAAGCGTTGTCGACGTCGCGCGGGGCGCGCAGAGGAGTGATTTCATGGAGTCGTCAGCACAGCGTCCAGGACGCGGGCGCGTATTTGATTCAATTGTCGACGCGTTCGGCAATACGCCGATTGTGCGGTTGCGAAAGCTGCCGGAGCAACATGGAGTCAAGGCGACCATCCTCGCCAAGCTGGAATACTTCAATCCCGCCGCGAGCGTGAAGGATCGGATCGGCGTCGGCATGATCCTGGCGATGGAGCAGGCCGGCGTGATCAAGCCCGACACCGTGCTGATCGAGCCGACCTCGGGCAATACCGGCATCGCGCTGGCCTTCGTCGCGGCGGCGCGTGGCTACAAGCTCAAACTGGTGATGCCGGAGTCGATGTCGGTGGAGCGGCGCAAGATGCTCGCCTTCCTCGGCGCTGAGATCGTGCTGACGCCGGCGTCGCAGGGCATGAAAGGCGCCATCGCCACCGCCGAGGAGCTGTTGCAGACGACGCCGAACTCGGTGATGCCCCAGCAGTTCAAGAACCTCGCAAACCCGGACATCCATCGCCGCACCACGGCCGAGGAGATCTGGAACGACACGGCGGGCAATATCGACGTGTTCGTCGCCGGCGTTGGCACCGGCGGCACAATCACCGGCGTGGGCCAGGTGCTGAAGTCGCGCAAGCCCGGCCTCAAGGTCGTCGCGGTCGAGCCGGAGGAGAGCCCGGTGCTGTCGGGTGGGCAGCACTCGCCGCACAAGATCCAGGGCATCGGCGCCGGCTTCGTGCCGGACACTCTCGACCGCTCGGTGATCGACGAGATCGTCAAGATCAACAGCACCACCGCCATCGAGACCTCGCGCGCGCTGGCCCGCACCGAGGGCATTCCCGGCGGGATCTCCTCGGGCGCGGCGATTGCAGCCGCGATCGAGATCGGCAAGCGGCCGGACAGCGCGGGCAAGATGATCCTGGCGATCGTGCCGTCGTTCTCGGAGCGCTATCTGTCCACCGCACTGTTCGAGGGGATCTGATCATGGCCGACCAGCCGCGGCGTCCGCGCACGCTCGCTGACGCCCGTACCGAGGCCGAGGCCGCGTTCAAGAAGGTGACCACCAAGCCGGTGGAGGCGCCGCCGAAGAAGGCGGCGGTTCCTGGTGTGCGCGAGCAGGTGACGTTGCGGATCGACCAGGACGTTCTCGAGCACTTTCAGTCTCAAGGGCCGGGCTGGCAGGACCGCATCAACGCGGCGCTGCGCAAGGCGGCAGGGCTCTGAGGGGCGGCTGCATTCTAACGAACAAGCCCGGAGCTCGTGCTCCGGGCTTTTTTACGGGGGAAAGACGAAGTCGCTTACCGGCGCAGCGCGCTGCCGAGCACACCGCCCATCATGCCACCGATGAAGGCGGCGCCGGCGGCGTTGCCCGAATTGTCCTGCGGCGGCGGATTGCGATAGACCGGCGCACCCTGAGGCGGCGGGCCGCCGGCAGCCACGTTGCCGGCCGGCTTGGCGCGGCGCGGCCTGGCCTCGTCGCCGACTGCGGCGGTCGCCGGCGCGGGCTGCGGCTCTGCCAGCAGCGCCTTGTGCTGCAGCTTGGTCAGGAATCCAGTCGACGGATAGCCTCGGGCCGCCTGCCAGCGCTTCATGACGCCGCGGGTCTGGTCGTCGAACACGCCGGTCATCCTGGTGTCGAAGCCAAGACCGGTCAGCCGCCGCTGCACGTCGCGGCGCTTGGTCTTGTCGAGGCCGATCTGATCCTCGCTGACCTGAGTGCCTTCCTCGGTGTAGGTGGCGGGATCGACGCCCTTGGCGACGTTGCGAGTGGCGGTGTTGATGGCGCCGCTCTCGATCGCGGCGATGCGCGCCATCGCCAGCGACTTGAACTGCCCGTTCGGGTAGGTCGAGAGATAGGCGTTCAGCTCTTCCGGCTTGTTGGAGTCCTTCACCGAGCGCCAGAATTCGAGCTCGGCTTCGCCTGCGGTCACGGTGGCCGTCGCGACGGCCGGCGTCGTCCCGGCCGTGGCGGCCGTTGCAGCAGGGGCCGCCGCCGGGTTGAGGTAGACGGCGCCGATCAGGTTGGTATGCCCCCAGGGCAATTGGCCCTTGCTGGTCTCCTCATTGACCTGGGCGCGCACGGCGGTCATGGCCTGCTGGATCTCGATGCCGGGCTGGGCGATGTGCGAGATCAGCGCGCGGGTGAACGGGCTGTTGGCGCCGGCCTCGCCGTCGAGGGCGGTCTGGCCCGGGCCGGTGGCGAACGCGATCAGCGTACCCTCGCCGGACTTCATCTCGGCCAGGCCGGTCTGCACCGACACGCTGCGGGTCGGCGAGTTCGACTTGATCTTGGCGGCGAACGGATTGTCGCGGCAGGCATCGAGGAAGACGAGCTTGACCTTGGCGTCGCCCATCGTCTGGTCGAGCGTGACGTCGATGTTGATGGCCGAGCCCAGCTTGACGTCCATCTCCGATTTCAGGTCGGCGTCGACCGGCAGCAGGTAGTTGGTGCCGGCGATCGCAATGCCGTGTCCGGCGTAATAGAACACCGCGATATCGGCGCCCTGCGCCTTGCGACCGAAATCGAGCAGCTTCTCGGTCATCTTGTCGCGGGTGAGATTGGTGCCCTCGACGACGTCGAAGCCGACGTTGCGCAGGGTGGCCGCCATGGCCTTGGCATCGACCGGCGGGTTCGGCAGTTGGGCCACGCTCTTATAGGCGCCGTTTCCAACGACAAAGGCGACCCGGCGGTCGGCCTTGGCGGCTTCAGCGGTCAGCACCACGCAGAGCAGGGACAGGGCGACGGTGAGATAGCGCATCAGGAGATCCCCCAACGATCAAGCGAAGCGTTCACTGCAGCATTTGTCGCGGATCGGCGCCAAAAGTCTTGTTCCCGGTCAAAAAATCACGCTTCCGCCATAAACCAGTTCGCGGGTGTTGCGCCAGATCCACGACGATCGCGTGTAGCGCGGCGGTTCCGTGATCCGGGTCACGCCGCTTGAGGGGATGCTCGGCGCCTCAGGTCCCTGCCGAACTGCCCATCGGCACCGGCCGAGGCTGCGGCGGACGCAGGTTCAGCAGGTTTCCGGCGAGAATCAACGCCGCGCCGACCACGGTCAATCCGTCGAGACGCTCCGCATAGACCAGCCAGCCGACGGTGGCGGTCAGCGGAACGCGGAGAAAATCCATGGGCACCACGATGGTGGCGTCGGCGTAGAGCAGCGCCCGCGCCATGCAGAAATGCGAGAAGGTGCCGCAGAGGGCGACGAGCAGGATCCAGCCCCAGGCGGTGGCCGATGGCGGCGTCCAGAATACGAGCGAAGGGATGAGGCCGGCGACGGATTGCACCACCAGCATCCAGAAGATGATCGACACGGTGGGCTCGGTGCGCGTCAGCAGCTTGACCAGTGCGATCGAGATACCGAAGCCGACCGCGGCGGCCAGCGCGATGAGCTGTCCCGGATTGATCGCCCCGGTATCCGGGCGGACGATCACGACGACGCCGACGAGGCCGAGCCCGATCGCCGCCAGCTTGAACAGGGTGATGCGCTCGCCGAGGAAGGCCGCGGCCAGCAGCGCCGTCCAGATCGGCATCGTGAACTCGATCGCCACCACCTGGCCGATCGGGATCAAGGTGAGCGCGAAGAACCAGCCGAGCTGCGCGCCGTAATGGACGAGGTTGCGCGCCGCGTGCTGCTTGAGCCGCGAGGTGCGCAAGGTGGCAAAGCCTCCGCTGAGGGCGATGACCGGCGAGAGCATCACCAGGCCGATCAGGCAGCGCAGCTCCATCAGCTCGAACACGTTGAGCTCGCGCATCGCTTCGCGTCCGGCCACCGCCATCACCAGCATCAGGCTGAGCCAGCCCGTCATCCACAGTGCGGCAATCAGTTTCGAAGCGGGACGATTCATGCGGTGGCGGGGAGAGCGAGGACGGCGGCGAAGGCGGGCTGTATCACCTCGCGCGCAGGGCAATGCAAACGAAATCAACGGTGCAGCGCACCAACGCCGCTGCAGGCTTTGCTCGCGACGGACGCGCGTCATCGAGAAAAACGTGGAGTGTGGCTGTGTTTCGTCCTAAAGCGACCGCCGCGATACAGCCCGCGAACAGCACAACACAGTCTAAGGCAGCCAGAGACAAGACATGACCGAACGCGCCGCTTCAGCCGACTTCGTGACCGCCTTTGCCACTGGCTGGCCGGAGCGGGAGCCTCATCTCATGGTGCTGTCGCTGACCACCCATAAAGGTGTGCAGGACTTCGCCATGACGCGGGAGCAGGCGCTGCTGGTCGCCAAGACCATCAAGCGCACCGCCGCGCAGCTTGCTCCGCCGCCGTCCGCAGGTGCGGTCCCCGGCGCCAGGCGCGGCAGTTGATCGGGATCACCGCGACAGTGAAATGTTGGCTGCGCGGAACTGGCTGTCGGCCCGGATCGACACGGACTGCCTCTTGCCGCGGGTGGCGAGCGCGATGTTGGCGTTGAAGCCGGCGGTGGTCGCGAGCAGCTGGAAGTTGCCGCCGCCGCCACGGCCCTGCAGCACGCCATTGATGCCGCGGCTGGTCTCACTCCAGGTTCCCGAGATGGCCGAGCCCTCAGCGATCACCTCGGCCTGCAGCCCGAACTTGTAGGCATCGCTGGCGCAGGTCAGGACGAGCGTCATCCGCGGTCCCGAGACGCCGTAATTGGCCCGGCACCGGATGCGCTCGGTTGAGCCGTCCTCGAGGGCAACCGTGCCGCTGCCGCCCCATGTTCCGGCCATGCCCGTGAAGGGACCAGGGTCGGCATGCCCCGGCGAGGCGGTCACGCCCGCCGTCAAAACAACGGCGGTGGCCGCGACCCGCCGCACCATCTTCAGGAGCGTGTGCGCGCCGTTACAGGCGCGAAGCCTGCCAGCGGCCGCTGCAGGGGATGCCTGCCGAGGCGCCGTTCCACTTGCCCGAGCCAGAATTGCCGTTGAGCTGCCCATTCGCATATGCGCCATTGATGGAGACCTTGACGAGGCCTTCGCGTCCAATCGAACCCGACACATTGGCGCCAGCCGCAGAAATCTTACCGTCTGCGACGATCAAGGTCGAGCTGGCCGTGGGCTCGCAGCTGCCACTGTTGGTGACGATCGTCACCTGCCACTGCCCGTCATAGGGCGACTGGGCGAATGCGGGGGCGGCCGAGCTGCCCACCAGGATCGACGCGGCGAAAGCCATTCCAATGCGGTCGAGACGCATGAATCGTTGTCCCTCAAATGTCGTTGATCACGACCTTATTTGGAAGAATTGTGACGAAAATTTGCCGCAGCGCCACAACGGATTTTTATCTAGCAATTTCAGTCCATTAACGATTAATGCGGAACCCGGCTTGGAGGCATTCGGGCGGCATTGTGCGCAAACTGCGCCTTCGCCCACGGCATAAGCGGGCGAACGCCCACATCTTTCCGCTGACCGCCCATGCTGCCGTTCGCAGGGCACCGCGAGGGCGCCAGCGGGGAGGATGTCCACAACTTATCAGGGCGATGCGATCAGATGCTCAGTGCGGGGTGAGGCTGGGCGCCTTGGTCGCGAACTGCTCGTCCTGCGGCTTGGCCGGAATCGCGCCGGTCGCCTTGGCCGATTCGACGACATCGCCGAGCAGCTTGAGCCCGAGCGGTGCGAGAGCGCGCTCCCACAGCTCGCGCGCGGTCTCTCCCTTCTTGACGAAGCACCATTCCTGGGCGGCGATGGCGCCCGCATCCATGCGGTCGGCGAGGTGATAGATGGTGCCGCCGGCGATCGGATCGCCTTCCTTGATGGTCCACTCCACCGCAGCGATGCCCCGGTGACGCGGCAGCAGCGACGGATGGTAGCCGATGCCGCCGAGCCGGGCGGCTGCGACCGCCTCGTGAGTGACGCGGGCGTGGCTATGCGCCGTGACGATCAGGTCCGTGCCGGGGGCGATCTCGCCGGCGGGCACGACCTTCGGATTGGCCTGGACCACGACCTCGATCCCGGCCGCCCGCGCCGCGGCTGCAAGCCGGTCCTCGCCATCATGAACGACGACCCGCGCGATCTCGATTCCTCTCTCGCGCAGCATGTTCAGTGTGGCGACACCGAAATGGCGGGAGCCGACGAGAGTGATGCGCATGGCCAGGGATCTTCCACGGTTGGGGGCTGGATCCGGTCGGAGGCTCTGACCGGGCGAAACGGGTCAAACCAAGCCTTGGCCTCCAGGTCAAGCGCCTGCTGGGCCGTCGTCACAGTCTGGCTTCGTCCGGCCGCCGGAGGCGCTGTGGGACCCAAACGGGAAAGGGGAAGGCCGCTCCGAGCCGGAGTTGGCGGGGCCCCTCACGCCTATTGGCGCGCCGATCGCCATGGTCGCCATCAACCTGGCCGCCATCAAGATGCAGGCCGAGACGACCGTGGCGGATGACACGCCCTCGTCGGTACCGGCGGCGGCCTCAGATGAACCGGGACGTCAGGACAGGTGCCGGAAATTCGCCTATAGGTTGTGTATAGACCGGTACTGCATCACGCATATTGCTCGACACAGCTCAACTAAAGGCGCCGAGCTATCAACTGTACTGATGAGGACAACCGAAGATGCCGCTCCTGTCGGCTCAACGGGCGCGATTTGGTCGGTCTTCGAACGCAATTTCCTGGACCCATGGCTGAAGAGGTCATAGAACTTCTGGTTGTGTTATCAGTTGGCGCGTCTGCGTAGTAAAACTGACGCTTCTGCGTATGACGAATATAATTTCTTAAAGGCCCAGGAGCACAATGCTCGAGCCGCTCCGCCGCGCGGCCGGATAGCCGGGTGCCGCGCCTGTCACCGATCCCTGGGCAACAGCACCCGGTTATTTGCCGGCGGTCATGTGGTTTCCGGCGGCGGAAGGTCGATGCCGAGCGCCGCGCACAGCGGCCCAAGATGTTTCTCGTAGCGGCGCCAGCTTCCGATCGAGCGGCGGTAGATCGGCTCGCGCACCTGCATCAGGCTCGCCGTGCGCACCATGCGCTCGGTGCGATGGAAGTCGAGGCAGGCATCCTCCCAGTCGAGCCCGCAATGGGCGAGCACGCGGCGCGACACGCCGTCGAGGTCGTCGACCAGATCCTCGTATTGAACGTCCATCAGGATGCCGGGCGGTAGCACCTTGTGCCAGTGTTCCATCACGCCCTCATAACCCCGGTAGTAGTGGCCGAGTTCGGTCAGGTCGTAGGCGAAGGGCTGTGAGCCTGTGAACAGCAGCGAGTAGCAGGAAATGCAATTGTCGAGCGGGTCGCGCCGCGCGTTGATGATCCTGGCGCGCGGGAACGCCGCATGGATCATCCCGACGAACAGGAAGTTCAGCGGCATCTTGTCGACGATGCGCTCGGCTTCGGGCGCCAGCGTCCGAACGCGGGCGGTGTACTCCTGACCGATCTTCGTCATTTCCTCGGGTGGCAGCAGCGTGATCAGATCGGGATACGCCGGAACGACCTTCTGGCGGTTGGCGCATTCGCCGACAAGATCCTTGAAGGTCTCGAGCTCGCCCGCGCCGAAGACCTTGGAATGGCTGGCCAGCACCTGCTCCATCAGGGTGGTTCCGGAGCGCGGCATGCCAACGATGAAGATCGGGGCCCAGGAATCGTCGCCGTGCCCTGCAACCATGCGAAAGAACTCGGGCGTGAAGCGCGTCGCGACGTTTTTCATCATGCCGAGCCGCTGCTCGGAGTCGTAGTCGAAGGTCTTGCGCTTGAGGGTGTTGGCCTTGTGCAGATGCGAGAAGGCCAGGTCGTAGTCCTTCAGGTCGGACAACGCCTTGCCAAACGCGAAATGGGCTGCGATCTGCTTCTCCTGATCGAGCTGGTCGACGCGTTCGATCAGCTGCCGCAGACCAGGAAGCCGGCTGTCGTCCGGCTTGAACTTCGACATGTTCGCGAGATTGAGGTGGATCGGCGCGTCGTCCGGCGCCAGCTCCAGGGCCTTCTGGAACGCCGCCGTCGCCTCGTCGAAGCGGCCGAGCGCCTGGTAGGCGACGCCGAGATTGTTGTAGGAGCCGAAGCGTTCCGGCTTGATCTTGATGGCCAGCAGGTTCTGCTCGATCGATTCCTCGAGCCGGTTGAGCTCGAGGAAGGCGTTGCCGAGATTGCCATAGGCGTCGGCATAGTCGGGCCGGCTCGCGATCGCCCGCTTGTAGTGCTCGATGGCGCGCTCGCGATGGCCCTGGCGCAGCAGCACGTTGGCGATGTTGTTGTGGGTCTCGGCATGCTCCGGGCTGAAGTCGAGGACCTTGAGGTAGTGTTTCGCTGCCTCGATGTCTTTTCCTGTCGTGTAGAGCAGGTTGCCGAGTGCGAAATGCGCATCGAGGTGCTGCGGCTTGTTGTCGATCGCCCGCCGGAGCAGGGCCATCGCCTCGTCGATCAGCCCCTGGTTCTGGCGAACCATGGCGAAGGCGTAGAGGATGCCGGGGTGGCTCGGCGCCAGCGCAAGTGCCGTCTCGTAATGCTGTACGGCCGTCTCATAGTGGCCGGCGGAGGCCTCGACGGCTCCGATGCTGCCATGGGCCTCGGCGGATTTGTCGTTCACCGCGACCGCGCGCACGAAGAAGTCCTTGGCCTCGTCGAGCCGGTTGGCGGTGGTGCAGATCATGCCGAGTCCGACCAGCGCGTCGAACTGGTTCGGCTGCCCCGCCAGGATCAGGTTGTAGATCGTCTCGGCATCCTTGGAGTCGCCGCGGCCTTGCAGCCTCTTTGCCACGGCAGCGGCGCCTTCGACCAACGTCTGCAACGATCCGGCCTGCTGCGAAGCGAAGGAAAGCGATGCT
Source organism: Bradyrhizobium sp. HKCCYLRH3073 (assembly GCF_051167995.1). Taxonomy (NCBI): domain Bacteria; kingdom Pseudomonadati; phylum Pseudomonadota; class Alphaproteobacteria; order Hyphomicrobiales; family Nitrobacteraceae; genus Bradyrhizobium; species Bradyrhizobium sp. HKCCYLRH3073. The sequence continues at coordinate 624,125 of NZ_JBNPUD010000003.1, read as the reverse complement.
GTCGTCGGCGTCACCACGGGCGGGGCCACGTTCACGGGCTGGGGCGGCTTGGCGCCCGCGATCGCCTCGGCAATGGTCGGCCGCACGGCTTCGCTGCCGAGCGCATCGAGCAGCGGCTTCAGCCGGTCGCCATACATCCGCCAGCGGCCGACCGATCCGGAGAACAGCGGCTTGCGGACCTGGACCAGGCTGGCCGTGTTCACCGGACGCTCGTTCTCGTGGAACGACAGGCAGGCGTCATCCCAGTCGAGCCCGCAATGCGCCACGATCTTGCGCGCATGCGCATCGAAGTCACGCACCACGTCCTCATACGCCACCTCCAGCATGACGCCGTCCGGCAGCACCTTGCGCCAATGACCCATCAGGGCATCGTAGGCGCGGTAGTAGCGGCCGAGCTCGGCGAGGTCGTAGGCGAAGGGCTGCGGCTCGGCGAACAGCTGCGTGTAGCAAGACAGGCAGGTGTCGATCGGATTGCGCCGGACGTGAATGATGCGCGCATTCGGTAGCGCGAGATGGATCAGCCCGGCGAACAGGAAGTTCGACGGCATCTTGTCGACGATGCGCTTGGTGTCCGCCGGCAGGTCGGTGAACCGCTCGAGATAGGCGCGCGCGAGGGCCTCAATGTCGGCGTCGGACAGCTTGGCGAGCATCTCCGGATAGTCGCCGCGGGCACGGTCGGTGAACAGTCCCGCGGCGGCCGCGAAATAGTTGACCTCGCCGGCGCCGTGCACGGCGGAATGGCTGGCGAGGAGCTGCTCGACCAGGCTGGTGCCGGACCGGGGCATGCCGATGACGAACACCGGCGCCTGCGATGGATCGCCATGGCCGGCGCGCGCCTGCAGCATGTCCTTGGAGAACACCGCGCGGATGCGCTCGATCTGGCGCAGCGTCTGGTTCTCGTCATAGTTGATGCGGCGGCGCTCGAGAGCATTGCCGGCGTTGAGGTGGACCAGCGACCGTTCGCCGTCCTTGATGTCGGCATAAGCCCGCCCGAGGGTGAAGTGCAGCGCGATGCGCGCATCCTCGGTGAGCGTCTCCGAGTTCGCGGCCAGATCCTGCAAGGGCGCCCAGCGCGCGTCGTCGACCGCGAACGGCTTGACCACGCCGTAGTTGAGGTGCGTGCCGATACTGCGCGGGTTGACAGCCAGGGCGGATTCATACGCGAGCGCCGCCTCGTCGAGCCGTCCCAGGATCATCAGCACGCCGGCGAGATGGTTCATCGTCGTCGCGTCGCGGGGATCGTGGGCGAGGGCCGTTCGATAGCTTGCGACGGCGTCCTCGTAGCGCTTGACGTCGCGCAGCGCATCGCCGCGGTTGCGGTGGGCGACGGCATAGTCGGGGCGCCGGCGCACCGCCTCGTCGTAATGCGCGAGCGCCAGGTCGTGCTTGCCGCGCGATTGCAGGGCATTGGCGAGATTGTTATGGGCCTCCGGGAAGTCCGGCCGTTCGGCGATGGCGCGCTCATAATGGAAGATGGCGGCAGGGACGCTCTTCATCTCCAGGTGCAGATTGCCGAGATTGTAGTGCGCCTCGGCGAGATGCGGGCTCAGGGCAAGGGCCTGCTGATAGGTGCGGATCGCGGCATCGAGCTCGCCGGCGGCCTGCTGGCAGCCGCCGATGTTGAGCAGCACGACCGGCGCATTGGGCTGGATCGCGAGCGCGCGCGTGTAGTGGGCAATGGCTTCCGAATGCCGCCCGAGCATGCGGCAGGCGTCGCCGAGGCTGGCGGCGGCTGCGGCGAAATCGGGCCGCGCGTCGAGCGCGGCCTCGTGGTGCGCGAGCGCGCGCTCGTACTGGTCGAGGCGCTGCAAGGCAAAGCCGAGCGCCTGGTGTGCATCGGCGCTGCCTGCGTCCGCGGCCAGCACCAGCTCCAGATGCCGAACCGCCCCGGCGGGATCGCCAAGGCTGGTGAGCACGCTGCCGAGCAGCAGCCGGGCCTCGGCCGAGCGTTCGTCGAGCGCGACGGCACGCTGCAGATGCGTGCTCGCTCTGGCGAGGTCGCCGAGACCTGCGAAAGTCTTGCCGAGCGACAGGTGCAGATCCGCGGCGTCGCCGGCTTCCTCTGCGGCCTGGTCGAGCAGGGCGCGTGCCTCATGCGTGTCGCCGAGCTGCAGGCGGACCATGGCGAGGCTGCACAGGGTGCGGAAATGACGGGGCTGAAGCGAAAGAACTTTCCGGTAGGCGTGCTCGGCGATGCGCAAGGCTTGATCGCTGAGCGCGGCCGCCGACGGCTGTCCGCCGTCGGACGCTGCGGGCACGAGGCGGGGGCGGAAGGCGACGGCGAGCTCGTTCATGATGACAACTTGCTGAATGTTCGACGAATGCCGTTGTCGAGGCGGATTGAAGCGAAACGGAGGCTTAGACGAGGCCGATCGCAAGCGGTCGGCTAGAACCCTTCGAGCCGTGCATGGAATTTGTCCGGCCACGTGCAGCGTCGATGGCCGGTGCTGCCACAACGCAACGAGCCGGCGTAGACCCAAGGGTCTGCGCCGGCCAATGTTGGTCAGGTTGCCGAGGGCGTCAGCCCCACATGTGATGCATCGCGTGGTGGTGGGACATGTCCGGACCGCTCGATGCTGCTGCCGCCGTTGCGGCTGGCGCCGCCGCTGCTGCCGCGGTGTGGTGGCTGCTGTGATGGCTGTGGTGGCCGCCGCAGTGATGGGTCGTGGTGGTGTTGTTGTTGCCGCCGGTGGTTCCTCCGCCGGCCGTTCCACCGCCCGTCGTGCCGCCTCCGGTCGTCCCGCCACCCGTGGTGCCTCCGCCGGCAGTGCCGCCTCCGGTGGTGCCGCCACCCGTCGTGCCACCTCCGCCCATGCCGCCGCCGGGCGTGGTCGTGCTCGCAGGCGTTCCGCCCGTGCCGTTGGCGATGTTCGGCGTGGCGCCCGCCGGCATACCGGTGCCCTGGGCAATGCCATTGACCGCCGTCGCCGTCACGAAGCTCGTCGCGGATGTGACGTAGGCCGATCCGCCGATCGCGATGTTGTTGCCCGCGATGTCTCCGGCATTGCCGATGTAGTTCGCGGCGGCAGCCTTCAACATCGCCTGATCGGTCGCCAGGGCTGCACCGGTGTCACCGTTCATGATGCCCATCAGGGCCTTCGTGGCCATGGTGGTGTCGGACTGCAGAGCGCCGGCGGCGAGCTCGTCGTCGAAGCGTCCCTTGAACACCGCGCCCTGCGCCGCATCGAATGCCGCACCGAAGTTCTGGTAGTTGGTGATCTGGTCGATCAGGGCCTGCGACGCCGTCCCCGTTCCATTGGCGACCGCAACCAGCTTCGCACCCAGCGTGTTGCCCTCGGCGAGGAAGTTGGCCCAGAAATTGGTCTGCGCCTGATTGTCCTGGAACTTCGTGACCGTGCCGGTCAGGCCGCCGGGCATCTCCGAGAAGCCGCCGCCGTGTCCCGGCATGCCGGTGCCGCCCGCCGCGGCGTTGAGGGCCGCGTCGTTCTGGAACACGTCGATCATGTCGACGATGTTGTCGGCGGAGCCGCGCAGCGCCGTCGGGCTGGCCATCGTTTCGGCGACGTTGTAGTTGTTGATTTGAAGGTTTGCCTGGCTGAGCAGCGTCATCAGATGCAGCGTCGTCGTCTGGGCATCGACAGCGGTTTGACCTGCTTCAATCGCAGCGAGCTTCGCGGGATCGTTCAGGATCGCTTGGAGGCCCTGCGCCACGGCCGTGAAGTCGGCTTGGACCTGGTTGATATTGTTGGCGCTCATGCCGCCCAGCGAAAGGTCAGCGACGGCATTGAACACCGTTCCGATGGCGGTCAGGTCGCCCGCGGCCGCTGCAGCGAGATTGGTGGCGCTGTCGTTGCCGGCGGGAAGGCTCTGGAACGCCACATCCATGGCACCCGTGTTGGCCAGGAAGGGAACGTTGTTGAGCGCGGCCGAGAGATGCGCGTCACCCTGGATCTGCGCCAGGATCTGCATCTGCACGTTGTGGATGGTCTGGTCGGCTTCGGCGAGGGTCGCCGGATTGGTCGTGTTCGGCGCCGCGTTGATCAGCGTCGTGATCTCGTTCGAGACCTGGGTGAGCACCGCGGTGTCGGTCGCGTTGAGCGTAAAGGCCTTGCCGCCGATCGTGACGTCTCCGGGATTGGCCAGCATCGCGTTGATGTCGTTCTGCACGGCATGCAGGTCGGTGGTGTAGCTGCCGAGGAACGGGTTCGAGTTGCCGCTGTTCTGCGGCGTCGACCACAGGCCGGTCGAGATGCGAACGGCGTCGTTGAAAACGACGCCGGCCTGCACGAGGTCGGTCGACAGGTTGAGCGCCGAGGCGCGAACCAGCAGATTGGACGTGCCATTCGCCAGCGCCGTCGGGTTGAAGGTATTGGCTGCCATTGATCATCTCCCCAAGTTTCAACCCGGCGTCTGCTGCTTGGCGGTTCGGCAGCACGCGGGCGTTGATCGGGCTGAGACATCTCGTTCACCTCCTCGCGGAGCGGGCGAAATGTCGCAGCCTCAGAGCACCTGGGAATTATTTGCTCCAATGGGGCCAAAAGAAGCGCCGCGGAGTCCTCAAATATGATGTTGTTCGGGCAAACGACGATTGTCGCAGCCGGGTCACGGCCGCGCTCGGAAGCGTACTAACTCCTTGAATTCCGTCGTGGCATCCCTGCAACATTGCCGCTCAGCGAAGCTTCGATGCACGGTCCAGACAAGAAGTTGCCCCGATCTTGCGGCTGGTCGCCGATCTCTCCTTAGAAAAGTTCCAGCGTAACGAGGCTTCACAGTGCGGAACGGAACATGCATCTTTGCTGATCTTCAGAGGCTTCCTTTCTTCAACGCGTGTCGTCTCGCCCGGCTCATCGTCCTTCTCATTTCCCCCGGGAGCACTGCGTGAGTTGACCTCATCTGCTTGCTCCCGGGTATCCGATCCGCAGCAGCTGCTGCGGCTGCCTCATCAACCCCACATGTGATGCATCGCGTGGAGATGCGACATGTCGGGACCGGCAGCCGCGGCCTGGTTCGTATGCGCGCCCTGGCTGTGATCGTGATGATGATGATCGCTGTGATGCGCGGCGTTGCTGCCGTTGTTGGCCGTCGTACCCGTCGATGTGCCGCCAGCCGCCGCTCCGCCGGTCGACGTGCCTCCGTTCGCCGCGGTGCCACCGGCTGCCGCGCCACCGCCGGCAGTGGTTCCTGCCGCAGCAGTGCCGCCAGTGCCGTTGGCCAGGTTCGGGGTGGCGGTGACCGGAATGGTGCCGTGCGCGGTGCCCTTGATGGAGGTTGCCGTCGAGACCGTCGTGGCCGTTCCGACATAGGTGCCGCCATTGACGGGAACGTTGTTGCCTGAGACGTCCATGGCGTCCGCCGCGAAGCCTTGGCCTGCCGCGGCGATCATCGCCTTGTCTGCCGCAAGTGCTGCGCCGGTGTCGCCGTTGAGGATGCCCTGCAGGCCCTTGACGGCATGGGCAGTGTCAGCTTCGAGCGTACCGCTGAGCAGCTCGTTGTCGAACCGCCCCTGGAATACGGCCCCCTGCGCGGCGTCGAAATTGGCGCCGAACTGCTGGTAGTTCTGGATCTGCGTGATCAGGGCCGCGCTCGCCTGCGCACCGCCGGTCGAGATCTTCTGCAAGGTGGCGTTGATGGTGTTGGCCTCGGCCAGGAATGCAGCCCAGAAATTCGTCTGCGCCTGATTGTCCTGGAATTTGGTGACCGTGCCGGTCAGTCCACCCGGATCTTCGGCGAAGCCGCCGGAATGGCCGGCATTGCCGTTGCCGCCCGCGGCCATGTTGAGGTTGGCGTCACCCTGGACGATGTCGATGATGTCGAGCAGATTGTCGGCCGTGCCGCGCAGCGCCGCCTGATTTCCCGTGGTCGCCGCCGCGTCGTATTTGTTGAGCTGCAGGTTGATCTGACCGAGCGCGGTCTGTAGGTGGATCGTGGTCAGCGCCGCCGCGTTGGCGGTCTCGCCGGCCTCGATCTGCGCGAGCTGGGTCTTGTTGTTGAGGATGGCCGTCAGGCCCTGCGAGACCGCAGTCAGATCGGTGTTGACCTCCTGCAGGTGCGCCGCGTCGATGCCGCCGGAGGCGAGCTCGACCACCTTGTTGAAGACGAGGCCCACGTCCTTGAGGCTGGCGCCAGCGGTCGCCGCAGCAAGGCTCGCCGGATCGTCCGCGCCGGCGGGCGAGGTCTGGAAGGCGATGTCCTGGCCGCCTGTGTGGGCGAGGAAGGGCACATTGTTCAGCGCGTTCGCCAGATGCGCATCGTTGTGGATCTCGCCCAGGATCTCCTGCTGGAGCGCATGAATGGTCTGGCTGGCGGCAGCCTGGGTGGTGGCGTTCGCGAACTGCCCCGCCGCCTGCAGCAGCGTCCCCAGCTGACCCTCGACGTTGGTGAGGACTGCCGTGTCAGTGGCGTTCAGTGCGAAGGTGTGTCCGCCGAGCGTGACCTGACCTGGATTGGCCAGCATGGCGGCGATATCGGTCTGCACCGCCGTGATGTCGGCCTGATAGCTGCTCAGGAACGTCGGCGAGTTGCCGCTGTTGGCCAAGCTGAACAGGCCGAGCGAGGCGCGGACCGCATCGTTGAAGACGACGCCGGCCTGCACCAGATCGGTCGAATGCTGAATAGCAGTGGCGCGAGTCAGCAGGTTCGACGTGCCGTTGGCGAGCGCGGTCGGACTGAAGTTGACCGGCGTGGCACCACCGCCGCTGCTCGGCGGCGTCGAAGTGGTGCCGCCGGTGCCGTTGGCGATGTTCGGGGTCGCCGTCACCGGGATCGTGCCGTGGGCGAGGCCGTGCACCGAGGTCGCCGTCGAGACCGTGGTGGCCGTGCCGACATAGGTCGCGCCGCCAATCGCGATGTTGTTGCCGGAGACGTCCATGGCGTCAGCGGCGAAGCCCTGTCCGGCGGCGTTGATCGCCGCCTTGTCCGCCGCGAGAGCCGCGCCGGTGTCGCCGTTCAGGATGCCCTGCAAGCCTTTCACGGCGGCCGCCGAGTCGGCTTCCAGCGTGCCGCTGAGCAGCTCGTTGTCGAAGCGGCCGCGGAAGACATTGCCCTGGGCGGCGTCGAAATTGGCGCCGAACTGCTGGTAGTTCTGGATCTGCGTGATCAATGCCGCGCTGGCTTGCGCGCCGCCCGTCGAGATCTTCTGCAGGGTTGCGTTGATGGTGTTCGCTTCGGCCAGGAACGCGGCCCAGAAATTGGTCTGCGCCTGATTGTCCTGGAACTTGGTGACCGTGCCGGTCAATCCGCCGGGATCCTCCGCGAAGCCTCCGGCATGGCCCGGCATGCCGTTGCCGCCGGCTGCCATGTTCAGGTTGGCGTCGCCCTGGATGATGTCGATGCTGTCGAGCAGGTTGTCGGCCGTGCCGCGCAACGCAGCCTGATTGCCGGTCGTTTCCGCCTTGGCATACTGGTTGAGCTCGAGGTTGACCTGTCCGAGCACCGTCTGCAGATGGATGGTCGTGAGCGCGGCCGCGTTCGCCGTTTCGCCGTTCTCGATCTGTGCGAGCTGGGTCTTGTTGTTGAGAATGTTGGTCAGACCTTGCGAGATCGCGGTGAGGTCGGTCGTGACCTCCTGAAGATTGCCGGTGTGGATGCCGCCGGAGGCGAGGTCGACGACCTTGTTGAAGACGAGGCCGACATCCTTCAGCGTGTTGCCTGCGGTCGCTGCGGCCAGGGTCGCCGCATCATCGGCACCGGCCGGCGTGTTCTGGAAGCCGACGTCCTGGCCGCCGGTGTTGGCGAGGAAGTTGACCTTGTTGAGCGCGCCGGACAGATGCGCGTCGCCGTTGATCTCCTGCAGGATCTCCTGCTGGACCGCGTGCAGCGTCTGATCCGCGGCTGTGATCGTCGCAGCATTCGTGGTCTGCGGTGCGGCCGTAAGCAGCGTCGAGATCTGCGCCTGCACGTTGGTGAGAACGGCGGTGTCGGTCGCGTTCAGCGTGAAGGCCTGGCCGCCCAGGGTCACCTGGCCGGGATTTGCGAGCATCGCCGCGATGTCGTTCTGCACGGCGTGGAGATCGGTCGTGTAGCTGCCGAGGAACGGGTTCGAGTTGCCGCTGCCGGCCTGCGAGAACAGGCCGAGCGAGGCGCGCACCGCATCGTTGAACACCACGCCGGCTTGGACGAGGTCGGTCGACATGTTGAGCGCTGAGGCGCGCACCAGCAGGTTCGACGTTCCGTTGGCCAGCGCCGTCGGGTTGAAGGTGTTATTCGCCATAGATCATCTCTCCCCAAGTTCATCCGACGCCCGGCAGGGCCCCGTACCGAAACTGGCCGGACGATGCGGAAGCGCATCGGCCCTGCGTCGGACGTGATGCGCCGCGCCTCACGCCCGTGCGCCGCTGTGTCGCGCGTTCTTCTGACGCGCGCTACTTTGTCGCACCTCGCTATATGCTCGGAGCAATCGGGCCAAAAAAGGCGTGGGGGAGTCCGCAAATATGTTGTTCTCGGGACATCGCGGATCTGTGACAGATGCGCCGCGATCGCGTGCCAAGTGATTGATTTCTGGCAGCAAGCAGCAACTGCGCGGTGCGGCGACCGGGCGCGAATTGCATCTTGTCGTCAAGATGCTGCCTGCATCTCGCCGGTGAGTGGCCGGTCTCCAGCGATCAGACGCAGGGTTGGTCTGATGCTGTCAAGGCTGCCCGGCGACGCGGGCGCGCGGCATTGTCTCAGCGCCATCGCTGGAAAAACGCCACGATGGATTGTGTGTCGGGGAAGTTAGAGGCAAAGGCGCCCGGGCGTGTCGGCCGACCTCGCCGTGCGCCGTTCAGGACGGCGGCGCGGCCTGGCGCTGCGCCAGGAGCGCAGTCCTGATCTTCTGCAGCAGTGTGGTGTAGAGCTGATTCCAGGCCGGGTCATTCTGCCCGTTCGCGTCGAGCCCTTGCTTGGTCAGGCCCAGGCTGATCCGGTAGACGGCGAGGGCGCCGTCGATGTTGCCGAGCGGAAGGAAGGCATCGCCCAGACTCTGATAGGAATTTGCAAGCGCCTGCTGCAGCGACGGGTCGTTGGCGATCGTGTTGGCGAGATGGGTGATCAGCGCGGTGTTGGCGCGACGCTGCTCGAAGGCTTCGGCATGGCGGCCCTGGGCGGTGAGCACATCCGCCAGCAGAGCGTGGCACCAGGCGAGGTCGCGCTGAAAGCCGAGATTGCCGCGATGGGCCGCGGTCAGCTTCCGGATGATGGCGAGGCTGGCGGAATAGGCGGCATGCGCAGCCTCGAGGTTTCGCTGAACGAACAACACGGCGCCGATGCGGTTCAAGGCGACCGAGAGGTTGCGTTGAAACCCGGCGTCGTCCGGATTGGCTGCGGTCAGGTACCTGACGATGGCGATGCTCTGCTTGTAGTTCTGCAACGCGTCCATGAGATCGCTGGCGGTGGCTGCGCGATCGCCTTCCGCGATCCCGGCGGCAGCCTGATCCAGCAGCCTGCCAGCGGCGACCGTGACGCCGACCGCAAGGCCCCCGCGGGCGACATCGCCGCGCGGGCGTTCCAGCAGCGCGGCGAGCGCGACCGGCTCGTCGCTCTCCACGGATTCCGGCGCAGACTCTGCTCTCGAGGCTCGATCCCGATCAAAGGGCGCAGGCGGCGCCTGCTGCTGAGAGGCGCGCGGTTGCGGACGCAATCCCCGTCCGAAGCCGGGAATTCGGCGCAACATGCCCTCGACCTGCGCGGCCGTGATCAGGCGCGTGCATTCGAACTGCCGGGACGTGCCCTGCCATCGCGGGCACCACAGAAAGTCCTCATGGTCGAAGCGATGACGGGCATCATTCCAGCAACTGTTGCAGGCGTGATGGTTGATGACCCGATAGGGGGTCGCAAACTCGTTGGTCGGGTGGGTGAAGCCGCTGATCAGCACGACCGGAGTGCCGACCGCCCAGGCCAGCCATGACAGCCCCGAGGAAAGGCCGATGAAGAACGCGGCGTGCTTGAGCCAGCGGGCGCGCTCGGGCAGCGGCCGGTCGCCGGTCTGATCCTCGGCTTCGGCAGGAATCTGCGTTCGGAAAGCGCCGTGGCTGCGCTCCGCGGTCTGATCGACGCAGATCACGCGATAGCCGGTCGCGCGCAGGAAGGCCACGACGCTCTGCCAGCCCTCCGGATTGTTCCAGTGCTTGCATGCGGTCGTCGCCTGCACGGCGATGCAGACATAGGGGTCCTCGATGGGACGGCTCTCTTCGCTCAACGCGACGCGTGGCGGCTGCTCGGCCGGATCGACGCCGAGAATATGAGCTGCTGTCCGATGCAGACCGACCTGCCGGAAATCACAGGGATGATGCACGAACTCGGCATCGTCGAAGAACAGCGCGACCGAGTAGGTCGCGTAGTATCGCTCCGCCTGGACCGTGTCGTGGCTGAGGAACGTGATGTCTGGGTAGACGGCGCGGAACAGCGGGATCAGCGGCTCGCCCATCGCACAGCTCAGGCGGCATCGATGCAGGTCCCTGAACTTCACCACATAGCTCATCCAGCCGATGATGTCGCCGATCGTGCCGACCGGGAATTGGATCAGGACGTCGCGGTCGGTGGCGTCATAGTCGTGGCACAGCAGCAGCTCGGGCCCTGACCACACTTCCAGCCTGAACGGGACGAAGTAGCGCTTGCTGCTGTTGACGTGCCCAGAACGCAGGTCGATGTCGAACAGGACGTTGGCCGTCTCGAGATCGCTCAACCGGACGCGCCAGGCGTGTCCGGTGTCGGGCAGCATGACACGACAGCCGTCGTTGAAATCGAAGCGCAGCCCTTGGGGACCCTCCTGGGTCGGCACGGTCGCTGGCGGTGGCAGTCGCGGCTTGCGTGCCTGATCAGACGCCTCGGTGCGGGCGCCGGGCTGGGCGGACGGTAACGCACTCGTCGGCACCATCGCCGGGTCCGAGGTGCGGGGAAAATTTGCAACGTTCATGTTGAGGTGCCGACGCGGTCTGCGTTCATTCGTGAGCGATGGCGCCGACCGCGGCTGTTCGGTCTTGTTACTCCACGAAGGCGCGGCGCCACTGATCGAGAACTGGCTTCATCAGATAGCTGAGCATCGTCCGGCTGCCGGTTTGAACGTAGACTTCGGCCTGCATGCCGGGCATCAGGTTGACGTTGCCGAGCCGCTTGCGCTCCTCGTCGGATAGCGTGATCCTGACCGTGTAGAACGTAGAGCCGGTTCGTGGGTCATTGGTGATATCAGGCGACACGAACGAGACTTGGCCGCTCAATTTCGGCGTGGTGCGCTGGTTGAAGGCGTTGAAGTGGACCATCGCATCCTGCCCGGTGTGGACGTGATCGATGTCCTTGGGCTGGACGTGCCCTTCGACCTGCAGTTCGTCCGAATCGGGGACCAGCTCCATGACGGTCTCACCCGGCTTGATGACGCCGCCGATGGTGTGGATCGCGAGCTGGTGGATGGTGCCGGAGTTCGGCGCGCGCATCTCGATGCGATCGAGCTGGTCGCGCGCGGCGACGCCCTTCTCGACCAGATCGCCTTCCTTGGCCTGTGACTCGCTGAGATCCTTGACCACCTCGCTGCGGAAATCCTGATCGATCTTGACGGTCTGGAGCTCGGCTTCGCTGATCTTGGACCTCGTCTCCGCCACGCTGGACACCAATTGGCCGCGTTCACCGTCGATTCGAGCGGCTTCCCGCTGCAGCGTAGTCAGTCGCGTCAGCGGAACGAGCCGCTTGTCATAGAGCTCCTGCACGCCGGCCAGCTCGCCCTTGATCAACTCGATCTGCTTGTTCTTGGATTCGAGCTGGGACTCCATGCCGCTGATCTCGTTGTTCAGCTGGACGATGCGGCCCTGCAGCAGCTCCTTCTGGCTCTTGCGGGTCGTGGCACGGGCCTTGAACAGCGCGTTCTCCGACGCGATCACGGTGCGGACATTCGGATCGTCCTGACGTGAGGTCAGAGTGGACGGATAGTCCGGCTGATCGAGACCGTCGCGCTCGGCCGAGAGCCGTGCAATCTTGGCGCGCTGCTCGTTCAATTGCTTGGTGATCGCCTGGAGCTGGGCTTGGCTCTGCGTGGCGTCGAGCCGCACGAGCAGATCGCCCGCCGCGACGCGCTTGCCGTTGTCGACCTTGATTTCCGCGACAATGCCGCCGGTCGGATGCTGAATGGCCTTCACGTTGGATTGCACCACGAGATTGCCGGGGACCACGATCGCGCCGGCGAGCGGCACGAGGGTCAGCCAGCCGCCGCCGAGAACGGCGGCGACAAGCAGCACCCGCAAGCCGAGACGCAGCTCGTTCTCGAACATGCGGCTGACGCGCGGCACCAGCGATTCGTCCGAGCCGTCGTCGAGATCAGCCGCCGTTCCTTGCGTCGCAATGAAGGTCATGCCGGTGGTCAAGGCCGTGCCGGCGGTGCCGACCAGGCGACCGACACGGGTTTGCGGAACGACGGGCGCATGCGCCAGGCGGGCAGGGAGGTTCTGCTGTCCCATCGGTCGCGGCGCACCGACGCCAAAATTGCCGTCGCGCCGCGCATCCTGCAGGTCGAGCACGGGCGCCGAATTGCCGCCCGCCACGCGTGCAGGCGGATGGCGCGGCGGCGGCGATAGCTCCGGCTCGTAGCCACGCATCGGTGCGGGCTGCTGCCAGTCCATCTCGCGGATGCCTTCACCGCGGCGTGCCCGGGGCGCCTGGGCACCGAGACCGAACAGCGACAGCGACGCACCGAGGGCGCGGCCCATGGTGCTGCCCTTTTTCTTCGAGCGCGGCTTCGGCCTGCCCTGCGACGGCGGCGGACGCCGGCGCTTCTTGCCGCCATCACGTGCACCGCGGCGTTGTCGCGGGTCCTCGTCGGAGCCGTCGTCGAATGCGCCCTGCAGCCGCTGCAGCTCGAGGATCAATGCGTCGCCCTGCGGACCGACCGCGCGAGTCTTCGGTCGTACATAGTCGTCGTCGTCGAACGGCCTGAAGTCGTTGATGTGTTTCATTGATCAAGCGCTTTCTGCTGGGGCGGCGCGACGAAGCGAGCGGGCGTTCGGATTTGGCGCCGCTGCGGGAGCAGCAACCCTGGGCGGAGCGGGGGCATGCGCGACGGCAGGTCCCGCGGCCTTGTTGGCCCCGGCGACTCGGGCAAAGATCTCCTGGCAGGGACCGAATGCGATCGCCTTGCCCTCGTACAGCACCAGCGCCATGTTGAGCGCATTCAGCGCGCTGGGACGGTGCGAAATCACGATCACGATGCTCTGGTTCTGCTGCCGCATGATCTGAATGGCGCGGCTGAGCGCGTTCTCCCCGTCGGTGTCCAGATTGGCATTCGGCTCGTCGAGGACGATGAGAAACGGATCGCCATACACCGCGCGGGCCAGACCGACGCGCTGCCGCTGACCGGCCGACAGCGACATGCCGCCTTGGCCGATTCGCGTCGAATAGCCCTCCGGCAGCCGCAGGATGATGTCGTGCACGCCGGCGATCTGCGCCGCCTTCAGGATCGCATCCGAGCTCGCATTCTCGTCGAAGCGGCAGATGTTGTCGGCGATGCTGCCATCGAACAGGGCAACGTCCTGCGGCAGGTAGCCGATATGGCGGCCGAGATCCTCGTTGCTCCATTGGTCGAGCGCTGCGCCGTCGAGGCGGACGGATCCATGCTGTGCAGGCCAGATGCCGACCAGCGCCTTCGAGAGCGAGGTCTTCCCGGAGGCACTCGCGCCGAGCAGCGCCAGACCCGTGCCTGCCTTGATCGAGAACGACACGTTTTGAACGATCGGCCGATCGGTGCCCGGCGCGGTGACCGTCAGCTCCTGTACGGTCAGCTCGCGGAATGGGCGGGGCAACGCGACCGGCGGCGCTTCCGGCCTGGCCGTGGCCTTGCAGATATCACGCAAACGCGCGATGCCCTGGCGCGCGGCGACCAGCTGTTTCCAGCTGCCAAGTGCGATCTCGATCGGGGCGAGCGCGCGGCCCATCAGGATCGACGAGGCCATCATCACGCCGCCGGACGCCTGTTCGGAGACGACGAGCGCCGCGCCGATACCGAGCATGCCCGACTGCAGGATGAAGCGCAGCACTTTCGCGGCGGCCCCGAGATTGGCGTAGACATCGCTGGCGCGAATATTGTCCTTCAGATAGCGCTCGTTGACGGCGTTCCAGCGTGCCGAGAAGCGATCGAGCATTCCGAGCGCGCGAATCACCTCGGCATTGCGCTGGGTGGCATCAGCGAGGACCTGCCGTGCGGCGCTCGTATCGCTGGCGGATTTGCTGGCCTGACGCGACAACCGGTCGGTCACCAGCGTCATCGAGATGATTCCGATCGTGCCGATGACGGCCGTGATGCCGATCAGCGGATGAAACAGGAACATCCCGATCAGGAAGATCGGTATCCACGGCATGTCGAGAAAGGCGGTCGGTCCCATGCTCGACATGAAGGCGCGGAGCTGGTCGAGATCGCGCAGCGGCTGCTGCATCAGCATCGGCTTGGTGCCGCGCAGGGGCAGGGTGGCCAGAGCGTGATGAATCGCGTCCTGCAGGCTCGCGTCGAACACGGTCGCCACCCGGCACAGCATGCGGGTGCGCAACGCGTCGAAATAGCCCTGAATCAGATAGACGGCCAGAATCATCACCGACAGGCCGACGAGCGTGGCGAGATTTTTGCTCGGAACGACGCGATCATTGACCTGCATCATATAAACCGAGCCCGAGAGCATCAGGATGTTGATGACGCCGCTGAACACGCCGATGCCGGCCATGCGCTTCACAGCCTGGCGCAACCCGCGCGTCACCGGATCGTCGCTTCCCGAGAGAAGGTCGTTGAGGGCAGCCGCGGCTTTCGTTCTCGGGCGCTCTTGAGCCAGACTCATCCAGGCGCGTCTCCCAAAACACAGTGCTTCACTCCGCGCTATTGACAGTCGATACCGACGATTTTCCGGCAACAATTGGACATGTGGGCAATTCCGTCGCAGCGTCGCGGGCACACGACCGGCGCGAGACGCAATGCGCCGGGTCGGCTCTGAAAAGTTGTGGCGTCGTTCGGAGCGATCGGGTCTGTGCGAAATCTGTCCGCGATCGTCGATGGTTGCAGCGTGATAACAGCCATCGGCACGCGACGCGCGTCACACATTCGTCCGTCTATCACCTTGGTTCCGTACTCATTGGTCGCGGTCCGGGCCGAATGACGCCACGAAGCCGAATAAATCTTCCTGCGGTGCAACGCACAGGCGTTGTCATCTCGATCATGCGGTATTCGATGATGGTGCGGAGAACGATCATGATGGCGGCGGCAACACGAGGACATGCGGCCCCGCGCACCAATCCAGGACGTGCAATCAGCTCGGCCAGGCATGGCGGCCGACGATGTGTTCTATCATCGAACGTGCGGCCGCTGTGGAACCAGTGACCCGTCAAGCATCGGGCGCACGAGATCAACATCAGCTCCAGGGAGGACCAAGCAGATCAGTCCGCGTGCAATCCGAGCAACTCGTCACCGGCTCGGGCCACGGCAGTTGATCAACCATAGGCGTGATCCAACCGGTCACGCTCAAGCGTAGCGGGGCAACGATTGGGTGCAGAACGGCGCCGTAACGCCGAAGTCGGACGAAGTTGCTCACTTAGTAAAGCGTATCCGGGGGACGACAAAGTTGCTGAACGACATCACCATCGAGACGCGTGATGCGGGAATGGATTCGGGTCGAGGGGCGGCCCGCAGGAGTGAATACTTCATCATCCTGCGCCGGATCGGTCCGCTGAGACGAAATACGGTCGCCAGGTCGGCGGTAAATCGCGCCGATCGCGTGCGCGCAGCTCTGGAGGCGCACGCATGAAGATCCGCAAGACCGACTATGGAACGATCATCCTGCACTGGACCCTGGTTGGGGCCACTGTGATCGCGTTCTTGACGGGGCTTCGCATGGCGACCGAAGCGCCTGGACACGCGTGGATCGCGAACAATCTCGACTGGCTGCTGCCCCGGCACCGGACCTGGACCTGGCACATGCCGGCTGGGGTCGTGCTCGCGAGCGTCGCCGTCGCCTACATGATCTATATCTCGAAGTCGGGGCTAGGTCGCCGCGTCACCATCGACAAGATGCGCTTCAAGGGCCTGCTCGGCCGCCGGCCGGCGCGGCTGGGCTCGATCAGTGTGATGCTGCACTGGGTGCTTTTCATCTCCATGGCGATCCTGATCGTCACCGGAGGCATGCTCTTCTTCGGCGTGGCCTCCGGCTACGTCACCATGATGATCCACTGGTACGCGACCTGGGTGATCCCGGCCTTCGTGGTGCTGCACGTCCTGGTTCATTTCAGCATCGGCGGAAAGATGCAGCTCTATCGCGTGTTCCGGCCGGCGCCCTTGCCGCCGCCGCCGCCGAAGCTCGATCCCGTCGAACTGCTCACGATGCTGGTCGAGCAGTCGGAAAAGCTGGAGGAGGCGGAGGCGCCTCCGAAGCGGCCCGCGCCGGCCGCGCGGCCTGCAGCGCGTGAGCCGATGCCGGCGCCGCGGCGCATGGAGGAGCCGCTGCGGGCACGTTCGGAGCCGCGGGTGCCGCCAGGCCGCATGCGTCCGCCGCCGGCACCTGCCAAGGGCAACTCCCGTCGCCGCAATCCGAGCTTCCAGTCCAACCCGTTCATGGTCGCGATCGCCGCAGCCATTGTGATCGGCTCGGCGATGTTCGCCGCCGACTACTACGCCGAGGACACCGTCACGGTGTACCGAATCGCGACATCGGATGCGCCGACGCTTGACGGCGATTCGTCGGATCGTGTCTGGCGCAACATCCAGCCGCACATGGTGACGACCAACCAGGGCGACAATTTCGACGGTACCGGCGAATCGCGCGTTTGGATCAAGGCCGCGCATGACGGCACGTGGGTGTATTTCCTCGTCATCTGGGAGGACCCGACGCGGTCGCTGAAGCAGTTGCCGCTGATCAAGAAGGCCGACGGCTGGCATCTCCTGCAGAACGGTTTCGACAAGGGCGACGAGAACGACTTCAACGAGGACAAGTTCTCGCTGTTGTTCACGACGCTGCCGATCACCCTGGCCGCGGACCGAACCTTTCACATGAGCTCGCAGCCGATGCCGGACAAGCCGCCGACGCTGTCGGGTCGCGGCATCCACTACACGCCGGCGCCGAATCTCTATGCCGACGCCTGGCTGTGGAAGGCGACGAGCGGCGGCCCGACCGGATGGATGGATGATGATCATTTCGGTCCGCCTGCAGAACCCACGCCGGATCAGGTCAAGGGACTCACGCCCTACAAGGGCGGGTTCGCACCGGATCCGGGGACCGCGAACTATTCCGACAATTTCGTGATCGACAGGGAGGCCGCAAGACTGGGGAATCGGGGCGTGAGACCGAAGCGCCTTCCGAAGGACGTCGCCGCGATGACCGCGGCGATGGGCGAGATCAATCTCGATCCGAACATCGGCGAGAGCGAAGGCGCACGCTGGTTCATGACCGAGGCCGAATCGGTGCCGTATTCGGCCGAGGCGGATGCCCAGACGCCGATCGGGACCGTCGTGCCCGGTGTGCTCGTCAGCGGCGAGTTCACCGGCGATCGCGCGGACATCCGTTGCGCAGCGCGTTGGGCCGCAGGCCACTGGACGCTCGAAATTGCCCGCAAAATGGACACGAAAAGCAAGTACGACGTCCCGATCAAGAACGGTGTCTTCATGCGAGTCGCTGCGTTCGACCACACCCAGATCCGACATACGAGGCAGATCCGGCCGATGCGACTTGAGGTGCAGTGATGGGTAAGATTTGCAAAATCCAGTACAACAGGGAAACGTTCTACGCGAATGTGGGCGATATCCTGCTCGACGGCGCCATCAACAGTGGCGTGGATCTGCCCCATGACTGCCGCAGCGGAATCTGCGGCTCCTGCAAGGTAACGGTCGTCGACGGCAAGCTGTTCGGCGGGATGGAAGGCGACATGGCGCATGCGTGCCAGGCGCGTGTCGTGTCCGACCTCAAGATCATCACCGAGCCCGTGCCGGATACGGTGACGATGAATTGCGAGGTGGGCGATCTCGTGCGGCTCGCGCCCGACGTCGTCGGCGTCACCCTCGAGATGCCGAAGCCGCTGCGATTCTTCCCCGGACAATACGCCAAGGTGCAGTACCGCGGTTTTCCGACCCGCTGCTACAGCCCGACCTATCCGATGGTTGGCGCACCCGACAGCCATCTGCTGTATCTGCACATCCGCATCCTGAAGGATGGCCTGGTATCCTCGGCGCTCGGCCGCGACATCCAGGTCGGCCATCGCGTCAAGCTGACGGCGCCGTTGGGCACCGCGTTCTTCCGGCAGAAGCATCGCGGCCGAATCATCCTGGTGGCGAGCGGCACCGGCTTCGCGCCGATGTGGGCGATCGCTGTCGCCGCCATCACCGAGAATCCGAAGCGCGAGATCGTCTTCATCGTCGTGTCGCGCACCTTGCAGTCGTTCTACATGCATCAGGCGTTGTGCCGCCTGGCGCGCTTCCCGAACGTGAAGATCATTCCGATCGTGTCGGAGCCGCAGAACGTCTCGCCCGCGATTCGCAGCGGCCGGCCGACCGAACACATGCCGGAGCTCACGCCCAACGACGTCGTCTATACCTGCGGCGCGCCGGCCATGACCGAGGCGGTCGCGAAGATGTCGCGCGCGGCCGGCGCGAAGTGTCATTGCGATCCGTTCGTGTCGTCGGCGCAACCTTCGGAGACCCGCGGCGGACTCATGGATCGTCTCGCCGGATGGCTCGACAGCCAGCGCGGCCGGCCGGCGATGTTCCAGCCGGCCGAATGACATCGAGGCAGCCACGGCCCGTGGCCGCCTCGCGAAAGTCTAGCCGGCCACGAAGCTGAGCAGGGTGCCCGTCGCTGACGCCGGCGGAACAACGAGGC
Organism: Bradyrhizobium sp. HKCCYLRH3073; assembly: GCF_051167995.1. Taxonomy (NCBI): domain Bacteria; kingdom Pseudomonadati; phylum Pseudomonadota; class Alphaproteobacteria; order Hyphomicrobiales; family Nitrobacteraceae; genus Bradyrhizobium; species Bradyrhizobium sp. HKCCYLRH3073. Next base: position 605,364 of record NZ_JBNPUD010000003.1, on the reverse strand, counting down.
TCGCGCCGCTGCGCACCGCCGCCGCGCCAAGCGCCTTTTCCGTCGTTGCGAGATCATGTGATGCCAGCACCAGGCCGGCGCCGCCGCGCTCCGGCAGGCCGGCGAGCGACACGCCGGGATAACGCGCTGCGAGCTGCTCCCGGGTCAAGAACACGAAATCGGCGCGATCGCCGCCCGAGGTCACGGTCACGGCGCCGTCGGCCTCGGCTCGCCCGTCGCGATCGATCAGGCGCGACAGATGGGCTGCGTCCTTGGTCGGATCCGGCGTCACGATCAGGGCCTGCTTCAGCTGCTTGGCGGCGTTGGCATGGCGCATCAATTCAGGAATCCAGACTGTTTCGCGCGTCTTGTGCTGGCATGCGAAGATGCGCAGGCCGCCCGGAGCCTCCGCGACCGGCCATTGAAACACCCGGAATTTCGCTGCCGAGATGGAGCCGTCGGGCAGGGGCACCGGGCGTTCGAAATCGATCGGGCCAATCGGCTCAAAACCCTTGGCGCGGATTTCCTCGGCGCCGGCCGCCGAGTCGATCGCGGTGAAGGCGATGCGCTCGATGCCTTCGCCGCGCTGGGCGAGGAAATTGCGGGTCGGAACGTTGTGGTCGGTCTCGGCGAGGATGCCGAGCAGCTCGATGTAATCAGGATCGAGCATGATGGTGTAATTGCCGGACCCCATCTTGGCGCTGTGCGTGCCGCGCGGAGACAGCGTGAAGCCCAGCCGCCTCCAGGTCTCCGCCGCGGCGTCGAGATCCTTCACCACGACGACCGCGTGATCGATACCGATGACATTCTTGAGGGCCACGCGTTTGTCTCCTTGCAGCGAAGTTGGCATATTGGCGGCCGAACTATGCCCAATCGACCCATGCGCCGCAACCGGCGCAGCGGGGCGCTGGGCGCAAGGCAAGATCGATCTCCGGCAGGGCGGTCGACCAGCAAGGATGAGCTGTCCGCGATGACCACCACCACAGATACCGTTCAATGGCCGCCATCCCTGTGGGCGGCGCAGACGCCGCCTGGACCTGACCTGTCCGAGCTTCAGGGCAGTGTGCAGGCCGACGTGGTCATCATCGGCGGCGGCTTCACCGGGCTGTCGACGGCGCTGCATCTGCGCGAAGCTGGGACGGACGTCGCCATCGTCGAGGCGATGGAGCCCGGCTGGGGCGCATCCGGCCGGAACAACGGTCAGGTCATTCCGACGCTGTCACGTCCCGATCCGGACGATCTCGTCGTGCGTCATGGCGCCGCGGGCGAGCGCTTCGTGGCGATGTTACGCGACAGCGCGTCCAATCTGTTCGATACCGTGAGACGGTACGACATCGATGCCGAGCATGAGCAGGCCGGCTGGGTCCAGCCGGTGCATACGCCCGGCCGCATCAGGATCGCCGAGCGCAGGTTCAAGCAGTGGTCGAAGTTCGGTGCGCCGGTCGAGTTGCTGTCGCGCGATCAGGCGCGCGACATGCTCGGCTCGGACGCCTGGCATGGCGGCTTCTGGAACAAGACCGGCGGCCACATCAATCCGCTCGCGCTGGCGCGTGGCCTGGCGCGGACGGTGCTGAGCCTGGGCGGCCGGATCTATGCGCGCTCGCCGGTGATCGATTTCGCCCGGCGCGGAGATCGCTGGATCGTGCGCACGGCACGAGGGGAGCTGTCCGCGCGCGCGCTGGTGCTGGCGAGCAACGCCTATAGCGGGGAGTTCTCCAAGGCGCTCGCACCGGATATCGCGCACGAGGTGATGCCCGTGCTGTCGTGGCAGATGGCGACGCAGCCGCTGTCGGACAATGTCCGCAAGACCATCATCCCGGCGCGGCAGGCCATGTCCGATACGCACGGCGAGCTGTATTTCGCCCGCTACGACGCCCGCAACCGTCTGGTCACCGGCGGCGCCGTGATCGGCCCCGGCAACAAGGCCGAGCGGCTGAAGGCGAGGGTCGCCGAACGCCTGCAGCGGCTGTGGCCGCAGATCGGCGAGGTCCGGTTCGACTATGTCTGGAATGGCTATGTCGGCATGACCACGGACTACATGCCGCGGATCCATCGCCTCGGTCCTGATGCCTATGGCTGGACCGGCTGCAATGGCCGCGCGGTCGCGCTCACGATCCCCCTCGGTGCGGAGTTCGCGAAAGCGGTGCGCGGCGTGCCGGCGAACGAGCTGGCCTTGCCGTTCACGGAGCCGGTCACCATTCCGGCGCACGCGCTGCTGCGTCCGTTCGCGCCGCTCATGCTGCTCCTGTACCGGTACCGCGACGCGCGCGAGATCGGCTAAGACGTGGGATGTTGGGTCCGGGCGAAGTCGCCGCCCGGAATGGCCTCCAGCAGCGCCTGCGTATAGGCATGCTGCGGGTTGCCGAACACGTCGTGCGTGGGCCCATGCTCGACGACGACGCCGTCCTTCATGACCGCGACCAGATCGCAGATCTGGGCTGCGACCCGCAGGTCGTGCGTGATGAAGATGATCGACAGGTCGAGCCGTTCGCGCAGGCTGGTCAGCAGCTTCAGCACCTGCGCCTGAACGGAGACGTCGAGCGCGGACACCGGCTCGTCCGCGACCAGCACCTTGGGCTTCAGCGCCAGCGCGCGCGCAAGCCCGATGCGCTGGCGCTGACCTCCGGAGAACTCATGCGGAAAGCGGTCGGCGGCGGACGGGTCGAGCCCCACCAGGCTGAACAGCTCGCGCGCCTCGGTCAGCGCCTGCGCTCGCGCGGTGCCGTGCACGATCGGTCCCTGCGCCACCAGCTCGACCGCCTTGCGCCGCGGATTCAACGAGGCGAACGGGTCCTGAAACACCATCTGCATCTGCTGGGTTCTGTTTCTGACCTCGCTGCGCGAGAGGCGTGCCCAGTCCTCGCCGTCGAGCAGGATCGTTCCTGTGTCGGGATCGATCAGGCGAATGATGCAGCGGGCGAGGGTGGATTTGCCGGAGCCGGACTCGCCGACGATGCCGAGCGTTGCCCCCTTCGGCAGTGAAAGCGAAACGTCCCTGATTGCATGGGTAGTGCGCTCGCCGCGGCCGAGGAAGCCGCCGGTGCGATAGGTCTTCGAGATACCGGAGATGGCGAGGATCATCTGGTCCGATAATCTGCGTGCCGGAGGGGCCGCCACGGGTGGCACCGCAGCGATCAGTTGCCTGGTGTAATCATGCTGCGGCCGTTGCAGGACATCCGCCGCCGCGCCCTGTTCGACGACGCTGCCATGCTGCATCACGACGACGCGGTCGGCGATCTCGGCGACGACCCCGAAGTCATGCGTGATGAACAGCACCGCCGTCCTGCGCCGCTGCTGCAGCTCTCGGATGAGCTTGAGGATCTGGGCCTGCGTCGTGACGTCGAGCGCCGTCGTCGGCTCGTCGGCGATCAGCAGCTTCGGATCAAGCGCCAAGGCCATGGCGATCATGGCGCGCTGGCGCTGGCCGCCGGACAGCTCGTGCGGATAGGCCTTCGCCGCGCGCGGCGGATCGGGAATGTTGACGTCGGACAGGAGCGACAGCACGCGCGATTTGATCTCGGCTTTCGACAGATCGGTATGGATGTCCAGCACCTCGCCGATCTGGTCGCCGATCGTGCGCAACGGATTGAGCGCGGTCATCGGCTCCTGGAACACCATCGCGACCTCGGCGCCACGCATGCTGCGCATCTCTGCCGCCGTGGCGGTGCAGAGATCGCGCCCGGCAAACAGGATGCGTCCGCCGTCGGTGCCCACACCGTCGGGCAGCAGCCGCATGATGGCATTGGCCATCATCGACTTGCCGGAGCCGGATTCTCCGACGATGCAGACGATTTCGTTCTCGGCGACCGAAAGCGAGACCTCGGAGATCGCATGCGTGCGGTCGGCGCCCTTCGGCAAACGCACGCTGAGGCGGTCGACGGTCAGAATGGGCTGTGCGGGACTCATCGCTGTTTCAGCCGGGGATTCAGTGCGTCATTGAGCCCCTGGCCGACCAGCGACACCGCGAGCACGGTGACGAGAATGGCGACGCCCGGGATCGCGGAGACGTACCACTGCACGCGCAGCACGTCGCGCCCGAGCCCGATCAGGTTGCCCCAGGAGGCGACATTGGCGTCGGACAGCCGTAGGAAGGCGAGCGCGCTCTCCAAGAGGATCGCGACCGCCATCACGACACCGGCATAGACGATCACCGGCGGCAGCGCGTTCGGCAGGATCTCGCGCAGGATCAGCTGGGTGTCGCGCATGCCGAGGGTGCGGCCGGCCTGGACGAATTCGCGGCTGCGCAGCGACAGGAACTCCGCCCGTGTCAGCCGGGCCGGTGCCGGCCAGGAGACGATGCCGACGGCAATCGTCACCGTCGTCAAAGTCGAGCCGAACACCGCGACCAGGACCAGCAGCAGGACGAAGTTCGGCAGCGTCTGGAAGGCTTCGGTGATGCGCATCAGGATGTTGTCGACCCAGCCGCCGTAGTAGCCCGCGAGCGCACCGACCAACACGCCGATCGCCACGGCAATGAGCGTGGCGACGCCGCCGATCAGGAGCGAGATGCGGGCGCCGTAGAAGATCTGGGCGGCGATGTCGCGGCCGGAATTGTCGGTGCCGAGCAGGAAGCGCGGATTGGCGAGCGGCCAGATCAGGGGCCGGCCGGCGAGCGCGAGCGGATCGCGTGGATAGAAATAGCCGGCGCTGAGCGCCATGCCGATGACGATCAGCAGGAGCACGAGGCCCAGGACGGCAGCGGGACTGCGGAAATAGCGTTTGACCGCGTCCATGCGCTAGCTCTCCGCCGTGATGCGCGGATCGAGCCGCGCGTAAAGCAGATCGGTCACGAAGTTGACGGCGATCACGAGCAGCGCCGAGACGAAGACGATGCCGAGCAGGGTGTTGAGGTCGCGCTGGACGACCGACTCATAAGCGAGACGTCCGAGGCCGGGCAGCGAGAACACCGTCTCGACCACCACGGAGCCGCCGAGCATCGTGCCGGCCTGGAGTCCGATCAGCGTCACCATCGGCAGCAGCGCGTTGCGCAGCACGTGGCGGGTGACGATGCGGGTCTCGTCGAGGCCCTTGGCGCGCGCGGTGCGGACGAAATCGAGGTTCAGGACCTCGAGCATGGAGGCGCGCATGATGCGGAGATAGATGGCGAGGAAGATCAGGCCGAGTGTCAAGGACGGCAACACCAAGTGTCGTGCGATATCGAGCACGCGCCAGACGCCGGTCGTGACCGCGCCGATATCCTCGAAGCCGCCGGCGGGCAGCCACTGCAGGTAGATCGAGAACACGACGATGGCCATCAGTCCGAACCAGAACGACGGGGTGGCATAGAAGATCAGGCCCACCGTGGAGATCAGCGTATCCGGCCAGCGGTTGACGCCGCGCGCGGCGATCACCCCGAAAACAAGACCGAAGAAGAAGGCAAAGGACAGCGCCGATGTCATCAGCAGCAGCGTCGGTGGCAGCCGCTCCAGGATCACGGCAGCGACGGGCTTGCCGTAGATCGCGGAGAACCCGAGATCGAGACGCACCAGCCGCCATAGATAATTGGCGAGCTGCATCGGGACCGACAGGTCCAGTCCATAGAAGCGACGCAACTCGCGGGCGGTGGCGGCATCGCCGCCGCCCATCTGCGCCATCATCGCGTCGACCGTATCGCCGGGCGCGAGTTGCAGCAGCAGGAAGACGCCGATCAGGATCAGGAACAGGGTGGGGATCGAGGCGGCGAGCCGCCGCCCCGCAAGGCTCAAGATGCGCATGGCCTCATCCTGACGGATTCCGGCTCAGGCGGAAAGCCACAGATCGTGCCAGCTCGACGATCCCCAGCGCGGCGTGTTCGAGTGGTTGCGCGCCTTGGCCGTGATCACGGTGACGAAGATCTGCTCGATCGGCATCCACACCGGCAGCTCGGTATTGGCCTCGCGCACGAAATCGGCATAGAGCGCCTTGCGCTTGGCCGGATCGACCTCGGTCGCCGCGTCATCGATGATCTTGTCGATCTTGGGATCGTCCCAACCCCACTGATTGGTCCAGGGCGCGCCCTTGGGCTGGCCGGAGCGATACCAGACCGTGGTCGAAACCGCGGGGTCGTTGCGGTACTGGTGCCAGCCGGTCGCGAGATCGAAGGCGTGCTCGTCATAGACCTGCTTGAGAAAGCCGCCGCCATCGTTGCGCACGATCTCGATTGCGATGCCAACCTCGCCCAGCGATTGCTGGAGGAAGGTTGACCACAGCGAGATGTCCTCACCCCACGGCGCGGGCAGCAGCCGCAGCGAGAAGCGGGTTCCGCCGGCGCCGGGCTTGTAGCCGGCTTCGTCCAGGAGCGCCGCCGCCTTGGCCTTGTCGTAGGGATATTGCGGCGTATTGGCGCCGGGGTAGAAGTCGGTCGAGGTCGACGGGATCGGACCGGTGCCCAGCTTGGCGAAATCGCCGAGGAAGTTTTCGATGAAGAAGGGAACGTTGATCGCGTGCGCGATGGCACGGCGGACCTTCACGTCCGCCAGCTCCTTGCGGCGGACGTTGAACTCGAGCGTGTTGGTGCGCGCGTTGCCCTCATTGCCTTTGGTCGAGACGATGAAACGCTTGTCCTTGCCGAGCCGCGCCATGTCGGAGATGGTCAGGCCCGAGAACGGGCTGTAGTGCAGCTCGCCTGCCTCCATTTGCGCCGCCGCCGCGGCACGGTCGGTGATCACCTTCCACACGATGCGGTCGAGATAGGGCGCGTTGGGGCGCCAGTAGTCGGCATTGCGCTCGGCGATGATATACTGGCCGCGCTCGTACTTCACGAATTTGAACGGGCCAGTACCAATGGGGGCGAGGTTCGCGGGGTTCTGCCTGATGTCGCCGCTCTCGTAGATGTGCTTGGCCGAGACGTAGCCGAGATCGGGCAGGGCGCGCAGCAGCAGGTTGAGCGGCATCGGCCGCTCGTAGCGGAAGATCGCGGTTTGCGGATCTGGCGTGTCGACCGCAGTCAGGAACAACTGCAGGGTCGATCCGTAGTTGAGGATCTTCTTCCACATGTTCATCGCGGTGAAGGCAACGTCCTCCGACGTGAACGGCTTGCCGTCATGCCAGGTGATGCCCTTGCGCAGCTTGAAAGTGACGGTCTTGCCGTCCGGCGTCGCCTCCCAGCTCTCGGCAAGCACGCCGACCGGCTGGCCATTGGCGTCGAGGTCGACGAGGTTCTCCTGGATCTTGCCGCCGATGATGTAGACACCGGTCGAAGCCTGGAGGCTCGGGTTGAGCTGGCGCTGCTCGGCGCCGTAGTGAACGTTGAACACGCCACCCTTGCGCGGCGTCTCCTGGGCGAAGGCACGGAATGGATTGACCACGTTCGCAGCGATGGCAGCGGAGGTCAGGAGGGCGGTCCGGCGGCTGATCTCGAAACGGCTCGAATTCATCAAGGTCTCCCGAAGGCCAAGCGGGACGCTGGCCGATGGTGCAATCGGGGCGAAGATTACGCGGATCGCGGGTCCAAGTCATTTGCCAATTGCCGTGCAGCTCTGCGGCATTCTCGTGCGGCCCATGCAGCCGGCGGCACCGTGGCATACATTGCTCGTATACGAACGAATGGGAGATGATCTTCGTCGACAAGGCCCTGAATGTGGTGGGGATTGCCGGCGACCGGAAGCAACTCTGACGTGGCACCGCATCAAGCGCGCTATCTTAAGTCGGCGTCCCGCGACCGCATTGGATCGGTAGCCGCAGTTCGAATGCGACGCCGGTCCCGCCCGGCCGCAGCGAGATCTCGCCGCCATGGTTTGCCATGATGGCGCGCACGATCGCCAGCCCCATGCCGGTACCGCCGCTGTCGCGCCGGGTCGTGAAGAAGGCATCGAAGATGCGGTCGCGGTTGTCAGGCGAGATCGGATCGCCGTCATTGCTGGCGATGACGATCAGCATCTCCTTGCTCTCCTCGGCCTCGAGGCGGATGCGCAGGGCGCCATGCCGGACGGCGTTGTCGACGAGATGCGTGAGCACGATGAGCACGGTTTCGTTCGGCAATGTCGTGCTACGTTCGACCGGCCCTGATGTCTCGATGACAACCGACGGGAAACGCACTCGCAGCGTGCCGACGGCCTCGGCGATGCTACCGGCCTCGACCGCCGACACCGTCTCCGCGCGTGCCAGCTCGCGCAAGCGCTGGGCCAGTGCCGCGAGGCGGTCGGCGTCGCCAAGGATGTTGGTGAGGAACGTCTCCTGCTCGGCGCGCGTCAAGGTCTCAGAAGGGCTGGCCAGAGAGTCGAGCAGCAGCTCGGCTGCGCCCTTGATCGAGGTGAGCGGTGATTTGAGTTCGTGGGTCAGATGCGCGGAAAAGCTCCTGATGTAGTTGGAGCGTTGCGCCAGTTGCTCGGCCATGGCGAAGAAGTGCTCGGCGAGCTCCGCGAAGTCGCGGGTGCCGTAATGGGCGAGCGGACGGAAGCCTGCGGGATCGTTGCGTCCGATCCGGCCGGCGCGATCGACCAGCTCGCGCATCGGGCGCGTGATCGTGCGCGCCACGATGAGGCCGACCAGCAGCGTCGTGAGGACAATGGTGGAGCCGGCCGCGATGAACTTGCCGCGCTCCTGATAGAGATGCTCGAAGATGTTGCGCGGCGTGCGCGAGGTATAGATGACCCCGGCGACGTGATCGTCGACGATCACGGGCATGGCCGAGAACACATGGACGCCGACGCCGCGGCTGATCGAATAGATCGGTGGCGGGGCCTTGTCGGGAATGCGGATGCGGAGCGCGGCGCTGTAGCGTCCCTTCAGGGCGGCGGCCACCTCGTCGATATGGGCGAGGGATTTGCCCATCTCGTCGCGGCCGGCGATCACGACGCCCTGGGGATCGAGCACGCGATACCCGGCCAAGGTGACCTTCTGCGTCTCCCTGACGATCGGCAGCAGGCGCGCGCCGATCGCGACGTAGGCCGGATCCGCAGGATGGACCGCATCGCGTGCGTCGGGCCGGCGGACGAACAGATCGTTGGCCAGGAGATCGAGCAGGGGGCGAATCGGCGTCACCTCGTCGGAGGCATCCGGACGTGACTCGGGCGGGATCTCGGCGCCGAGCGGCACGCCGGCGGCAAGGCGCGCGGAAACCTCCTCGGCGAAGACCGCCGCGAGCACGCGGCTCTGCGCGATCAGCTCCGCCTGCGTCTGACGGATCAGCTGGTTGTCATAGATGCGAAAGAAGAACAGCCCGACGAGCGGCAAGGTGCCGACCAGCGCCAGTACGCCAAAGACGATCTGTCCCAGCGACGGCCGCCATTTTGCCTTGGGCTTGGGCGCGATCATGGAGCGCCGCAGCGGCCGAGCCGGAAGCCGACGCCATGCACCGTCTCGATGGCGTCCTCGCAATGCGCGGCTGCCAGCTTGGCCCTGATGTTGCGGATGTGGCTGTCGATGGTGCGGTCGGAAACCTGGATGTTGAGCTGATAGGCGGCGCTCATGATCTGCTCGCGGCTGAACACGACGGCAGGGCGCGTCATCAGCGTGCGCAGGATGCTGAATTCCAGGGCGGTAAGTGTCAGCGGCGCGTCGCCGAAGCGCGCCAGATGCTGCTGCGGGTCGAGACGAAGCCTGCCATGCGCCAGCTCCTCCGGTTCGGGCGCACGATCCGCCCCACCGGATGAGACCCTGCGGAGAATGACGTTGACGCGGGCGACGAGCTCGCGCGGACTGAACGGCTTGGTCACGTAGTCGTCGCCGCCGATCTCGAGCCCGAGAATACGGTCGATCTCCTCGTCGCGCGCCGACAGGAACAGGATCGGCACCTGCGAGGTCCGGCGAATCCGCCGGCAGACCTCGAGGCCGTCGTACTCCGGCATGCCGACGTCGAGCACGATCAGGTCCGGACGGTCTTCGGCGAACCTGGCCAGCGCGGCGCGGCCGTCGGCGGCTTCCTTCACCGCCATGCCGGCCTTGCTCAAGGCCACGCGCAGGACCTCGCGGATATGCGGGTCGTCGTCGACGATGAGGATTCGGGGAGACACGTGCTTTCCTCCGCGGCGAGGCATCAGCTTGGTTTCTGCGACACGGGATGTGTATCGAGATAGCGCTGCAGGCGCCAGCCGCGAAAACTCCAGGATCGCCAGGACGCCATGCTGCTTTGCTGTTGCGCGAGGAGCCGATCGCGGTCGCTCGCCAGTCCCCGGTCCGTCGGTCGCAACAGCATCGCCCGCTCGATGGCCGGCAGCGCCTCTGGCCCGAGCCAGACGAGATAGGAGCCGTCGATGAGAGGGCCGCTCTGCCCCGCCTCACGACTATGGGAGACATTGAAGTCTGCGATCGGCCGGTCGAAATTGATCAGTGCACAGCCGTAAATGGTCGCCGAGAGCACCAGGATGTTCATGCGGACGAGCCACGCGTTGGACTTGGCGAGAGCGATCCTGAGCACGATGAGGATCAGGCCGATCGCAACCAGGATCATCCATATCAAGGCCGCGATCCGCCAATAGGTCAGAGCATAAGTCTCGATATACATGTGAAGCCGTTGGATCGAGGATACGACCAGCATCACGTTCTGTGCCACCCAGAGATAGACCAGCGGCCGGACCAATCGCGACTCGTTTGCCGTGGTCTCGGAGCGGACGGCGACGATGACGAAGGCCGCCGCGAGCAGCGCTGTGACGATCAAGGGATAGGCGCCCCGGTGCGCATAGGCCGCATAGGTCATGCCGTCCGGAAGCGCGGCATGTCCCCACAGATAGGCGCCGTCGAGCGCCGTCTGGAGAGCAAACAGGATGTTGAACAGGATCAGCGCCCGAAGCACCGTTTCAGGGCCGAGCACGGTCGCCAGGATTGACGGCTGATCGGGTTCGCTTTCGATCGGCGGGCTCCAAGTCTTGGTCCGCTCGCGCCAGCGAAGATTGATGAACGGCCAGACCATGGACAACGTGACGAGCCAGAAGATCGCGCGCCCCATCGTGAGTTGGGAAGCGACCTGCTCGGGACTGAGAACGGCGAACCAGCGCTCAATGACCGGATTGGCTGCCGCGAACAGAGCCAGGAACACGCAACCGAGTGCCAGCGGGATGCTCCAGACAAGGAGAGTTCGCATGACCATGTTCGTGCGTAGCGTCACGATCGCATCCGGTATCAGCCGAAACGGTCCGATGAGCAGCAATTGCCGTGCGGCGGTCAGCGGAAGCCGGAAGCCGCGCGCGGATCGGTTGGTCGCCAGCGCGACGGCCGACAGCGTCGTGAGCAGCAGGACAGGAAAAGAAAGCAGGTTCAGTTCCTCGATGGCGGGAGCCAGGCCGGCACCGAAGAGAACTGCGGCTCCGACCAGACGGCCTCGATTGGTCTTGGCGAGGTTGGCAAGAACGCTGGCGGAGGCGAGCGCGGCGAAAAACAGCGGGAATGCCAGGCCAATCGGCCGGCCGTCGTACAGCAGCGGATCGGCGAGGCCGACGAGGCCTGCAGCGATGGCGAATTTGAGCCACATGGAATCGGGCGCGACGGGTGCAGCCGTCGGCTCGGCAAGGGTGGTCATGGAGGAATCCTTGGTTTGGGTCATCGCTCGGGCCGGAAGGCACAAGCCGATGAGCCCAGCATGACGCCTGCCTATGCAGCGGCTCACGAGGGGATCTGCAGCATTTCAGGATTTGTTTGCAGATTTGGTGCAGACGCGATTCTGCTGCTGGCGCGGGCGAAACGTGATTGTTACGCAATGGCCGTCTTTCCCCTGGGATGATCGGCTGCACACATGCTTGGACGTATCAGGACCGCGGTTCTCTGGATCCTTGCTCTGCTCTTCATTTTCGTCACGCTGAACAGCAACGAGCCCTATCTGGTTCGGCTGCGGGGCAGCGGCCATGTGGCCCTGCTCCTCATCGGGCTTGCTGTCCCGCTGCTGCTGATGCTCGGCGGCCGGTGGCGGCAGGGGGCCGCCGGACGCGCGCTCGTGCTGGCATGGTGCGTTCCGCTGATCATGCTGACGTCGACGCAGTTCATGTTTGCCTGGCGCAAGTACGAGACGTTCCGCACGCCCCCGGACGTGGCGCGTCTGCTCGGCCGGCATTTCATCGTCGGCTACACGGCCGTGGGCGACGCAGCCGTGTTGGCGCGGCAGGGGTTGATCGCGGGAGTCTATGTCACTCACCACAACGTCCGTGGCCGGACCGAGCCGCAACTCCGTGCCGAGATCGCGCGGTTGCAGGACGCGCGCCGGAGTGCCGGGCTGCCGTCCCTGCTGGTCGCGGCGGATCAGGAGGGAGGCTCCGTCGCGCACCTGTCTCCGACACTGCCGAACATGCCCGGCCTCGCCACGCTGGCCGATCTGCCGGCCTCGCGGCGCGCGCAGGATGCGTTCGCGATGGGGCGCGCCCAAGGTGAGGCGCTCGCGGCTGCCGGCATCACCTTCAACCTGGCGCCTGTCGTCGACCTTCGCCCGAGCTGGACACGCAATCGACTGGACTTTCACACCTTGATCGGCCGCCGCGCGATCTCCAACGATCCCGCGGTGGTTGGCGACATTGCGCTCGGCTACGTCCGCGGCCTGGAAGCAAGCGGTGTCCGCGCGGCCATCAAGCATTTCCCTGGTCTGGGGCGCGTCGCAGCCGATACGCATCATTTCTCGGCACAGCTCGGCACACCGGCAGATGTCCTGGAACGGTCGGATTGGCGGCCATTTCGACAGGTGCTGCAGGGCTCGCACGCGGCGATGATGGTCGGTCACGTGACGGTCGATGCGGTCGATCCGGAGCGGCCTGCCTCACATTCCAAAGCCGTGCTCGAGGGACTCATTCGCGGCCACTGGAACTATCAGGGTGTGATTGTGACGGATGATCTCGTGATGGGGGCGATCTACGGCCGCGATCTCTGCAAAGCTGTCGTGGAGGCTCTGAACGGCGGTGCCGACCTGTTGCTGGTGGCCTATGACGGCACCCAGTTTCATCGCGTGCTGGCCTGCGCCAAGGAGGCTCTGGCGCAAGGACGCATCGACCTCGATGCCCTCAGCCGAAGCGATGAGCGGCTGAAGCGCTGGGCGCCGGCGGTTGACAGATCAGAGCCGTCGAATGTGTCCACGGTTCTGCAAGAGACTGGAGCCGAGCATCAGAAAATCGTCGACTGAAGGGCAGGACAGCGCGAGTCCTCAGCGCGGGCCGTTGCCGGTCCAGTTGCGCCAGGCGACGTTCGAGAGGCTTCTCAGGTCGGTCGCCAGCGGGCGTCGTACTTGTTTGTCGTGCTGGGCAATGAGGTGCTCGGACTCGCGTATCTTGAGCTGGAGTTCCGCGACCTGCCGCTTGGTGTGTTCGAGCGCCTTCGCATCGGCGCTCTCGCCCACCGTGAACCGCGCCGTCTCAATCTGCTTCAAGGCAGCACGATTCTTTTTGAGCTGGGCGCGATGCCAGGCAACCTTGCTGTCACTGTCCGCAACCATGGTGGACTCCCGCGAAATGCCGCGAAGACTAAACGACCGATTTCTGATTCGCGACAGCCTAGGCCCGGCATCGGCAACATCGGAATACCGATCTGCCGAATCATCGTCTCGATGACTTGAACTTGGCCAGCTCAATCCAACCTCGCGGCGCGTCTCATCTCATCGATCAGTTCGGACGCTTCAGCCTTCGTCATCTCCGCTTGCGTGGGGGCAGGGCGACCGGCCTGCTCGCTGAGCGTCTTCAAGCAGGACGCGTGGGCATCGGTCATCGGATCGGCTCCGGAACCCCAGTCCTCGGGTTCTTTCTGCAGCCGTTCAGCCATGGGGCTCTGCCGTTCTTGGCGGGCTCAATGCGCCAGCTTGCAGAATGTTCCCATTTTGTTCTATGGTGTAATGATCATCGTCTGAGGGGGGCTCCATGCGCGATCTCGATCTGGTTCGAGCCGAAATCGACCGTCTGCGCCTTCAGGTCGGGCGGCAGCGTCGCGAAATCGTGCAACTGCGGCGGGCCGGCGTGCCGGCGGCGGCGGCCGAAGCGCTGTTGCAGCGGATGTTGGGAACGCTCGAGGGACTGCGGCAACAACGCGAGCAGCTCAAGCTGGAAGAGGCGAGCAGGCTGCCTCCCAGGCAGAGAGGAGCCCGGCACGCATGACATTCCGGCGACAAGGTCGAGCGATCCGCTGCTCGTCGGTATTCAGCTCGCCGAGACGGCCATGGCGGGTCCGCGCCCGGTTATGACGAGGTCCGCGTCCTTGGCTTGGGCAGCGAGGGCAAAGGTGGGTCGGCGGTCCCGTGCCGCTCGCCAACATGGGGCGTGTGAGCTTCGGGCAATACGATGTCCGGCGGTACGGCCGTCAGCTCTTCCGGAGTGGCCTCGCATGATTTGATCTCGAAATTGTTGTCCAGAATTTTCTCGCCATGCGTGCCGAACGTGATGAGATCGGCCTGTTCCGCGGCCTCCCAGACCTCGCGCTCGGTGCGAAACGGGCGGGTCATCTGTTCGTCATTCTCAAACAATGCGTAGGGCACGAGCGCCTCCAGATTGCGATCCGCCGACGCAGCGATGCCGTGCCGCCCGACGCCGCCCATCCATTTCAAGGCAGGGACGTCCAACAAACTGCGGCACGTGCGGGCTGGTTCCACCCCCCGGGAGAGCGTCAAGCGATTGACCAGTTGTGACGGTCCTCGCGCTTTCCAGGTGGAACATGCCCGCCAGCGGGAGGTTGCCCGCGGTGCGAATGGCCAGGAGAGTTCAATGGATATCAAGGGAAAGAAGATCGCGATCCTCGCAACCAACGGGTTCGAGCAATCCGAGCTCGAAGTGCCCCGCGATCGCCTCAAGCAGGCGGGCGCGACCGTCGAGATCGTCTCGCTCGCGCTGGGCGAGATCAAGGGATGGAATGAGAAGGATTGGGGACGGCCCGTCAAGGTCGACAAGACGTTGGACCAGGCTTCTGCTGCGGACTACGACGCCGTCGTGCTGCCGGGCGGCCAGATCAATCCGGATCTGTTGCGGCTCGAGCCGAAGGCGCTGCGGTTCATCAAGGAGATCTTCGAAGCCAAGAAGATCGTCGCGGCGGTCTGTCATGCGCCGTGGCTCCTGATCGAGACCGGCATCGCCAAGGGGCGCAAAATGACGTCGTACAAATCGATCAAGACGGACGTTGCCAATGCCGGCGCGCAGTGGCAGGACGCGGAGGTCGTCGTCGATCAAGGCGTGATCACCTCGCGCAATCCCGGCGATCTGGAAGCCTTCAGCGCCAAGATCATCGAGGAGGTCAGGGAAGGCCGCCATCTCAAGCGCAGCGCGGCTTGAAGCTGAGATCGGAAGCCGGGAGAAATCCCGGCTACCTCAGGAGGGACAGGCCCAGCGCCCGAGGGGTCGAACGCTGGGCCGCAGTCCACACGGAGTGCCTCCAGCGAGATGGGGGAACGCCGCCAGAGGCACGGACATGACTCGCGGCGGGCTGGGTCGTTCCTAATTCCTATGTTCGGCCCTTCGCCCGCGTGACTTCGATGATAGCCTCGCAAGGTTCAGTGAGGAATCGGAACTTCGCTGCTCATCCCGGGTTTGCCGCTTTTGACCAGGCCGCGGAGATGCGTCGTGAGCGAGAAGGCAAAAATCCAGGACTACAAATCTCCGGCTGGCGGTTGGGGGTCGGTGCACGCGGTCGCGAGCATCCTGACGCAGGAGGAGGTGACGCTGCTTGGCAGCGAGATCCTGCTGAAACAGAACAAGCCGGGCGGCTTCATGTGCGTCAGCTGCTCCTGGGCCAAGCCGGCAAAGCCGCACCCGTTCGAATTTTGCGAGAATGGCGCCAAGGCGACCGCGTGGGAAATCACCGGCAAGACCGTCGGACCGGAGTTCTTTGCTCGGCACAGTCTGACAGAGTTGCGAGGCTGGTCGGATCATCAGCTCGAAGAGCAGGGGCGTCTCGCTCATCCCATGCGCTACGACGCTGCGGCGGATCGCTATGTTGCCGTGAGCTGGGACGAGGCCTTCCGCGACATCGGGGCGGAGTTGAACAGGCTCGATCCACGGTCGGTCGTGATGTACACGTCGGGCCGGGCCTCGCTCGAGACGAGCTACATGTATCAGCTGTTCGGCCGGATGTACGGCACCAACAATTTTCCCGACAGCTCCAACATGTGCCACGAGTCGACGTCGGTAGCGCTGCCTGAGGTGATCGGCGTGCCCGTCGGCACGGTGCTGCTGGAGGATTTCGATAGAGCGGATTGCATATTTTTCTTCGGCCAGAACACGACGACGAACTCGCCGCGCATGCTGCATCCGTTGCAGCGGGCGGCGCAACGCGGCGTACCCATCATCACCTTCAACCCGCTGCGTGAGCGGGGGCTGGAGCGCTTCACTGATCCGCAGAACCCGATTCAGATGGTGCTGACCGGCGGGACGCGGATCAGCACACAATATCATCAATTGCGCGTCGGCGGAGATGGGGCGGCGCTGCTCGGATTGTGCAAGGCGGTCATCGAGGCGGATGACGCGGCGATCGCCACGAAGAGCCCACGTGTGCTGGATGTCGCCTTCATCGAGCAGCACACGTCCGGCTTCGAGGCCTTTGCGACCTTCTGCCGGCAGGCGTCGTGGAGCGACATCGAGCGGTCCTCCGGCCTCGAGCGCGCCGCCATCCTGGAGGCTGCCAAGGTCTACGCGAACTCGCACGCCGTGATCGCCAATTACGGCATGGGAATTACCCAGCATCGGCATGGCGTCGAGACGGCCAAGATGATCGTGAATCTCCTGCTGTTGCGCGGCAATATCGGCAAGCCCGGGGCCGGCATCTCGCCTGTCCGCGGCCATTCCAACGTGCAGGGTCAGCGCACCGTGGGAATCTCCGAGAAGACCAAGCTGGTGCCACTCGACAAACTGGCCGATCTCTATTCCTTCGAGCCGCCGCGATGGGACGGTCTCAGCACGGTGGATGCCTGCCAGGGCATCATCAAGGGCGACGTGAAGGGCTTCATCAGTCTCGGCGGCAACTTCCTGCGCGCCGTCCCGGAACGTTCGCTGATGGAGCCGGCGTGGTCGAAGCTGCGGCTGTCTGTGCAGATCGCAACCAAGCTCAATCGCAGCCACATCGTCGCAGGCGAGGTGACCTATCTGCTGCCGTGCCTCGGCCGCATCGAAATCGACCGGCAGGCCAGCGGAGATCAGGCGGTCTCGATGGAGGACTCCACCACCTGCATTCACGGCTCGCGCGGGCAGCGCCAACCCGTCGCCGAGACCCTGTTGTCCGAACCAGCCATTGTCGCCGGTCTCGCCAAGGCCACCCTGAAGCCAAATCCGCACGTCGACTGGGATGCCTGGGTGGGCGACTATGCGCGCGTCAGAGACGCGATCGAGCGGACCTATCCCGAGCAGTTCAAAGACTTCAACAAGCGCCTGTTTGAGCCCGGCGGCTTTCCGCGGCCGCTTGGCGCCCGCGAACGCAAATGGAAGACGCCGACCGGCAAGGCGAACTTCACCGTGCCCAAGGCGGCGCTCAATCCTCCGGAGGAAGGCAATGGCGTGTATCAGCTGATGACCTTGCGCGCCGACGGCCAGTTCAACACCACCATTTACAACGAGGACGACCGGTTTCGCGGCGTCACCGGAGGCCGTCAGATCGTCTTCATGAACGCGAGCGACATGGCTGATCTGGGCATCAAGCAGGGCGAGCCGGTTCGGCTCTCGACCGAGGCCGATGACGGCGTGGAGCGCTCGCTGGGCGGGCTCCAGGCAGTGGCGTTCGACATTCCGCGCTACAGCGTTGCGGCCTACTACCCCGAATGCAACGGATTGATTCCGCTATGGCACTATGCGGAGGGCAGCAAGGTGCCCGCCGCCAAGTCGATCCCGGTCCGGATCTCGCGCGACATGGCCTGAGCTATCCGGGGCGGTCAGCCCGCAGCCCGTTGTCGTGCGTCGCCCGGCGCCGCCGTTGCGCAAGGGCTCGTGATCTCCGGCGGGGTCGCGCCGGGGCGGAGCGGGACGACCAGCCGGCACACCAATCCCTCTGGACGCCAGTCGAAGGAGGCGCGCCCACCGAGCTGGCTTTCCACACTGGCCATCAGGCTGCGCGTGCCGAAGCCGCGCGAGGTCGGTGCGCGCACCAAGGGACCGCCGGTTTCAATCCAGATCAGATCCAGGCGCTCATCCTCGATGGTCCATTTGACCGAGAGATGTCCGGAGCGGACCGACAGCGCGCCGTATTTGGCCGAGTTTGTCACCAGCTCGTGCAGCGCCAACGCCAGCGTCTGTGCGGTCGCAGGCTCGAGTTGCAGCTCGGCACCGTCAAAGGCGACCTGGCCGCCCGGTGCATAGGGTGCAAGTTCTTCGGCCACCAACCTGCTTATCTTCGCACCTTCCCAGCTTGATAGCGAGAGGATGGTGTGAACGCGGGCCAGTGCGCTGATGCGCCCCTCTACCGCGTTGACATAGGTCTTCACGCTGTCCGCCTTGGTGAGCCGCACGATCGACTGGGCCAAGGTCAGCGCATTCTTGGCACGATGATCGACCTCGCGGGTCAGCAGGTTCTGTCGTTCCTCGGCGCGCTTGCGCTCGGTGATGTCGATCGTGACCCCGCTGACGCGGATCACGCGGCCAGTCCTGTCGGTGGTCGCCGCGGCCGTTCCAACGCACCACCGCTCTTCGCCATCGGGCCGGTTGATCCGGAACTCAGCCTCATACGAAGCCGTGCCACGGCTGAATTCCGCGACCACCTGGCGGGCGCGCTCGGCATCCTCCCGGTGCAGCAGCGCCATGATGTTCACGGTGTTCAGCTCGAAGTTCTGCGGCGTGACGCCGAAGATGCGGTACTGGCCCTCGTCCCACATCCAGTCGCCATTGACACCGTCCCAGTCCCATGAGCCCATCCGGCCGGCCGCGATCGCCATGCTCCGACGCTGCTCGCTCTCGACGAGCTTTGCTGTTGATCGCTCAAGCTCGGCCGTGCGAGCCCGTACCCGGTCCTCCAGCTCAAGGTTCAGATGTTCGAGCTCGCGTGTCTTGCGATAGAGCTCGGCAAAGACCTTGATTTTGGCGCGCAGCACCTCCGGCACGACGGGAACCGGCACGTAATCGACGGCGCCCATCTCATAACCACGCAGGCGATCGAAGTCGCTTACCTGGATGGCGGAGATGAAGATGATCGCAATCTTCTGGAACCTCGGATGCTCACGGATCATTTGCGCCAGCTCGAAACCGTCGAGCTCAGGCATGCAGACGTCGACGAGGATCACGGCGATCTCGTTCTTCAACAGAATTTCGAGCGCCTCGCGACCAGAGGTGGCGACTACGAGGTTTTCGCCGAGTTCCTTCAGGATGACCTCGTAGGCCAGCAGCTTCGCCGGCTGATCGTCGACCAGGAGGATGTTGACCTTCGCATGTTCCATCATGATGAGCCGTTCAGCGGTGCAGCCACATGCGAATCGCAAGAAGCAGCTGCTCGGTGTTGACGGGTTTTGCCAGATAATCGGAGGCGCCGGCCTCGAGACACTTTTCGCGGTCTCCCTTCATGGCTTTCGCGGTCAACGCGATGATGGGGAGCCGGACGAAGGCGGGGTTTTGCCTAATGACGCCGATCGTCTGATAACCATCCATCTGCGGCATCATGATGTCCATGAGGACGATCGCGATTGCAGGATTGCTCTGCACCAGGTCGATCGCTTCGCTGCCGGTGGTCGCCGTCAGCACTTTCATGCCGCGGCGTTCCAGCACGCTGGAGAGAGCAAAGATGTTGCGGGCGTCGTCGTCGACCAGCAGCACCGTCTTGCCGATCAGATCCTCGTCGGAACTGTTCAGCTTCTCGAGCATGCGCTGCTTCTCGAGCGGCAGTTCCGTAATCACACGGTGCAGGAACAACGACGTCTCGTCGAGCAGCCGCTCCGGCGATTCCACGCCCTTGACGACGATGCTCCGCGCCATCGTATGCAGTTCCGCATCCTCCTCGGCCGACAATTCCCGCCCGGTGAAGACGACCACCGGAACGCTCGACAAGAATTCGTCGGAGCGCAATTGATCGAGGACGTCGAACCCGCTCATGTCGGGCAGCCGGAGATCGAGAACCACGCAATCGCACGGGGCGCTACGCAGCGTATCGAGCGCCGCAGCTCCCGTATCCGCCGCGATGATCTCGATGTCGTCGTGATCCAACAGCTGGCGGATGCTGAGCTGCTCGGCCGCGTTGTCCTCGACGATCAGCAGCCGCTTGCGTCGCGGCTTGGCGTATTCCTTGATCTGCGACAGGGCCGCGCTGACGCCTTCTGTTGTCGTGGGCTTGCTGACAAAGGAGAAGGCGCCACGCGCCAAAGCGTGCTGGCGGTCTTCGTCGAGCGTGATGATCTGCACCGGGATGTGCCGCGTCAGCGGATTATGCTTGAGCTGGCTCAGAACGGTCCAGCCGAGCATATCCGGCAGGAAGACGTCCAGAGAGATCGCGGCTGGTTGATACTGCTTGGCGAGATCCAGCGCTTCGGCGCCGCGGCCGGCGATCAGGACCTTGAAGCCCTTATCGCGCGCGAGGTCGATCAGGACGCGCGCGTAGTGTGGATCGTCCTCGACCACGAGCAGGATCGTATCGCCGGGTTCGAGATCGAGACGATCGTCCGGCGGCGGCTCGATCCCGCGCTCCGGCGCGGCCGCTTGCTGCAGGGCTGGAGGTTGAACGTAGGGAACGGGCGATGCGGGACTGACGCGCGGCGTCGTTGCGGGACCTGAATATTTGAGCGGCAGATAGAGCGTGAAGGTGCTGCCTTTGCCGGGGGCGCTCTTGAGATGGATCTCGCCGCCCAGGAGGTTGGCGAGCTCGCGGCTGATCGCGAGCCCGAGACCGGTGCCGCCATATTTGCGGCTCGTGCCGGCATCCGCCTGCTGGAACGCCTCGAAGATCAGCTTCTGCTTGTCTTGCGGAATGCCGATGCCGGTGTCCGAGACCTCGAACGCGATCACGGCCGGCGCAGTGTTGAGCACCGGATGTTCTGCGCTCCATCCGCCGAGCGCCGCAGACACCTTCAAGCGCACCCCTCCTTCGGCGGTGAACTTGAAGGCGTTCGAAAGCAGGTTCTTCAGCACCTGCTGCAAGCGCTTGGAATCCGTGACGATGCTGCGGGCCAGGTTCGGGTCGACGTCGATGTTGAAGGCGAGCAGGCGGTTTTCTGCCTCGTGGCGGAACGGACGTCCCACGGTATCCAGGAGGTTGGTGGTGAGGATCTCCTCGGCATCGACCGTCACGGTGCCGGACTCGATCTTGGAGAGATCGAGGATGTCGCTGATCAGATTGAGCAGGTCGGTGCCGGCGCCATGGATGGTGCGGGCGAACTCGACCTGCTTGAGAGTGAGATTGCCGTCCGGATTCTCGGTCAGCTGCTGGCCGAGGATCAGGATGCTGTTGAGCGGCGTGCGCAGCTCGTGCGACATGTTGGCGAGGAACTCGGACTTGTACTTGGATGTCAGCGCGAGTTCGGTCGCCTTTTCCTCGAGCGCGCGGCGGGCCTGCTCGATCTCCTGGTTCTTGCGCTCGACCTCGACGTTGCGCTCGGCGAGCTGTTGCGCCTTCTGCTCGAGCTGTTCGTTGGTCTGCTGCAGCTCGCGCTGCTGGGTCTGAAGCTCCGCGGCGAGCTGCTGCGACTGCTTCAACAGTCCCTCGGTCTGCATCGTGGCTTCGATCGAATTGAGCACGATGCCGATGGAGTCGGTGAGCTGCTCGAGGAACGTCATCTGCGACGTCGTGAATGGGCTGAGCGACGCCAGCTCGATCACCGCCTTGACCTGGTTCTCGAACAACACCGGCAGCACCACGAGGTTCTTCGGGACGGCGCGGAGCAGGGCGGAGCCCACGGGGATGACGTCGGCTGGGATCTCCGAGACCAGCCGCTGGCGTTTGTCGATCGCGCATTGCCCGATGAGGCCCTCGC
The DNA here is from genome assembly GCF_051167995.1 of Bradyrhizobium sp. HKCCYLRH3073. Taxonomy (NCBI): domain Bacteria; kingdom Pseudomonadati; phylum Pseudomonadota; class Alphaproteobacteria; order Hyphomicrobiales; family Nitrobacteraceae; genus Bradyrhizobium; species Bradyrhizobium sp. HKCCYLRH3073. The sequence continues at coordinate 583,646 of NZ_JBNPUD010000003.1, read as the reverse complement.
CGAACTGGACATGCGTCCGGTGAGGATAGATGCCGTCATCGGCGTATGAGGCGAGCAGGCGCAGCTGTGGCGCGGACTCAGTCTCGACCTGATAGATCACGCCGCGATGGGCGTTCACCAGCGGCGTCAGCTCGGTCAGCAGCAGGCGGCCGACGGTGGTCAGGTCGCGCTGGCCCTGCAGCATGTTGGTGAACTTGGCGAGGTTCGTCTTGAGCCAATCCTGCTCGGTGTTGAGGTCGGTGGTGAGCCTCAAATTGGTGATCATCGTATTGATGTTGTCTTTGAGCTCGGCCACCTCGCCGCGGGCATCGACCTGGATGGAGCGGGTGAGATCGCCCTTGGTCACGGCCGTCGCGACCTCGGCGATAGCGCGCACCTGGGACGTCAGATTGGCCGCGAGCAGGTTGACGTTGCCGGTCAGGTCCTTCCACGTGCCGGCCGCGCCGGGCACGTTGGCCTGACCGCCGAGCCTGCCCTCGACGCCGACCTCGCGGGCCACGCTCGTCACCTGGTCGGCGAAGGTCGCCAGCGTCTCCGTCATGTTGTTGATGGTGTCGGCGAGCGCTGCGACCTCGCCCTTCGATTTGACCGTGAGATTCTGCTTGAGATCGCCGTTGGCGACGGCGGTCACGACCTTGACGATGCCGCGGACCTGCTCGGTCAGGTTCGCGGCCATGAAGTTCACGGTATCGGTGAGGTCTTTCCAGGTGCCGGCAACGCCCGGCACCTGCGCCTGTCCGCCGAGCTTGCCTTCGGTGCCGACCTCGCGCGCCACGCGCGTCACCTCGCCGGCGAAGGCGTTGAGCTGATCGACCATGGTGTTGATGGTGTTCTTCAGCTCGAGGATTTCGCCCTTCACGTCGACGGTGATCTTGCGCGACAGGTCGCCGCGCGCCACCGCGGTGGTGACCTCTGCGATGTTGCGGACCTGCGTGGTCAGGTTGGCCGCGAGCAGGTTGACGTTGTCGGTCAAATCCTTCCAGGTGCCGCCGACCCCGGGCACAACGGCCTGGCCGCCCAGCCGGCCCTCGGTGCCGACCTCGCGCGCGACGCGCGTCACTTCGGCCGCGAACGAGCGCAACTGCTCCACCATCGTGTTCAGGGTGTCCTTGAGCAGCAGGATTTCGCCGCGCACGTCGACCGTGATCTTCTTCGATAGGTCGCCGCCGGCGATGGCGGTCGCGACCTCGGCGATGTTGCGGACCTGCGCGGTCAGGTTCGAGGCCATGAAGTTGACGCTGTCGGTGAGGTCCTTCCAGGTACCAGCGACTTCGGGCACCTCGGCCTGGCCGCCGAGCTTGCCTTCGGTGCCGACCTCACGGGCGACGCGCGTCACTTCGGACGCGAAGGCGTTGAGCTGGTCCACCATCGTGTTGATGGTGTTTTTCAGCTCGAGGATTTCGCCCTTCACGTCCACGGTGATCTTGCGGGAGAGGTCACCGCGCGCCACGGCCGTGGTCACCTCGGCGATGTTGCGGACCTGGGCCGTCAGATTGCCGGCCATCGAGTTGACGCTGTCGGTGAGATCCTTCCAGGTGCCGGCGACGCCGGGGACGTTGGCCTGGCCGCCGAGCCGGCCCTCGGTGCCGACCTCGCGCGCCACGCGCGTCACCTCGCCCGCGAAGCGGTTGAGCTGATCCACCATCGTGTTCAGCGTCTCCTTGAGGCTCAGGATCTCGCCGCGGACGTCCACCGTGATCTTGCGCGACAGGTCGCCGCCGGCGATGGCGGTTGCGACCTCGGCGATGTTGCGCACTTGGGCGGTCAGATTGCCGGCCATCGAGTTGACGCTGTCGGTGAGGTCCTTCCAGGTGCCGGCGACGCCGGGCACCTCGGCCTGGCCGCCGAGCTTGCCGTCGGTGCCGACCTCGCGCGCCACGCGGGTGACTTCGCCAGCAAAGGCGTTGAGCTGGTCGACCATCGTGTTCAGCGTCTCCTTCAGTTGAAGGATCTCGCCGGAGACGTTGACCGTGATCTTCTTCGACAGGTCGCCCTTGGCGACGGCGGTGGCGACCTCCGCGATGTTGCGGACCTGGCCGGTCAGGTTCGAGGCCATCGAGTTGACGCTGTCGGTGAGATCTTTCCAGGTGCCGGCGACTCCGCGCACCATGGCCTGGCCGCCGAGCTTGCCCTCGGTGCCGACCTCGCGCGCCACGCGCGTCACCTCGCCGGCGAAGGCGTTGAGCTGGTCGACCATCGTGTTGATGGTGTCCTTCAGCTCCAGGATCTCGCCGCGCACATCGACGGTGATCTTCTTGGACAGGTCGCCATTGGCGACGGCGGTCGTCACCTCCGCGATGTTGCGGACCTGCGCCGTCAGGTTCGACGCCATCGAGTTGACGCTCTCGGTGAGATCCTTCCAGGTGCCGGCAACGCCGAGCACGTTGGCCTGGCCGCCGAGCCGACCGTCGGTGCCGACCTCGCGGGCGACGCGCGTGACCTCGCCGGCGAACGCGTTGAGCTGGTCGACCATCGTGTTCAGCGTTTCCTTCAGCTGAAGGATCTCGCCGGAGACGTTGACCGTGATCTTCTTTGATAGATCGCCGCTGGCGATGGCGGTCGCGACGTCGGCGATGTTGCGGACCTGGGCCGTCAGGTTCGACGCCATGAAGTTCACGTTGTCGGTGAGATCCTTCCAGGTGCCGGCAACGCCCGGCACCTGCGCCTGGCCGCCGAGCTTGCCCTCGGTGCCGACCTCGCGCGCCACGCGCGTCACCTCGGAGGCGAAGGCGTTGAGCTGGTCGACCATCGTGTTGATGGTGTCCTTCAGCTCCAGGATCTCGCCGCGCACGTCGACCGTGATCTTGCGTGACAGGTCGCCGCGAGCGACCGCAGTGGTGACGTTGGCAATGTTGCGGACCTGAGCGGTGAGGTTGCCGCACATCGCGTTGACGGAGTCGGTGAGGTCCTTCCAGGTGCCGGCAACGCCGGGAACGATCGCCTGGCCGCCGAGCTTGCCGTCGGTGCCGACCTCGCGCGCCACGCGCGTCACCTCAGAGGCGAACGAGCGCAACTGATCGACCATCGTGTTGATGGCTTCCTTCAGCTGCAGGATCTCGCCGCGCACGTCGACGGTGATCTTCTTCGACAGGTCGCCATTGGCCACCGCGATCGTCACCTCCGCGATGTTGCGGACCTGGCCGGTGAGGTTGTTGGCCATCGAGTTGACGCTCTCGGTCAGGTCCTTCCAGACGCCCGTGACCTCGGGAACCTGGGCTTGGCCGCCGAGCTTGCCCTCGGTGCCGACCTCGCGCGCCACGCGCGTCACCTCGGAGGTGAAGACGCTGAGCTGCTTGATCATCGTGTTGACGATGGTCGCCGATTGCAGGAACTCGCCGCCCAGAGGCCGCCCATCGACGTCCAGCTTCACGGTCTGCAGGAGGTCGCCTTGGGCCACGGCGGCGACCGCGCGCGTCACCTCGCGGGTGGGCCATAGAAGATCGTCGATCAACGTGTTGATCGAGCTCTCCATGTCCGCCCAGGAGCCGCTGGCAATGCCGAATCGCACGCGCTGGCGCGTCTTTCCCTCCCGTCCCACGACCTGGCCGACGCGTTCGAGCTGCTGCGCCATCCGCTCGTTGGCTGCAATGATCTCGTTGAACGTGTCGGCGATCTTGCCGTCAATGCCGAGATAGTCGCCGCTCATGCGCACGGAGAAATCTCCGGAACGCATCGCCTGGAGGACACGGAGCAGATCCTGGCTGGCATCGGCCGCCTCGGCTCCGTTGCCTTGGCGACCAAACCCTTGGCGCAGGGGCATCGGACCGGCAGCAGAATCGACATCGCTCATCAAGTTCCCCCGTGGCAGACCGCCTGCCAGCAAGAATCCGAGATTCGTATAGCCGGCGGCATACAAGCCGCCGCAACTATCCAAATCAAGCCGGGACGCCGATTTCTAAGGCTTATGGAACCGGCTTCTGCTGGCACAAGCACCTCAACTCCCCTCCAGCAAAAGGGTTCCAAAGGATTTAACTGCCAACGAGGACGGCCGTTTCCATGGAACAACGAAGAGACGCCGTCGGAGAACCGCGGGTCGAGATCGGTAGCTCAGTCGCCGCGATGGCCTCCGAAGGCACGATGGGGAATGGTGCGGGAGACAGGAGGAGGTCGGATGGCGCTGCAATGCGCGCCATGTTCCATCGAGCGCAGGGCGAATATTAATATCATGTAACAGAGTTGCACCGCTCCGCCGCGTCTACCAACTCATTGGGATGAAACAATCAGATCTTTTCAGAGAGAACGCAGACAACTGTCTTCAGCTCGCGGAGCGCGCCGACGGAGAGCCGGCGTTCCGGCGCTATCAACGGATGGCCCAGGGCTGGAACGCCCTCGCCCTCCAGCAGGATTGGCTCGATGGCGAGATTGCGCCGCTCGGAGAGCCCCGGACTGCGCTGCCCAAGTAACAAATCCGAATGGAGGAGCGTCCCATGACAGCCCGCACCGTTCTCATTGCACTGCTGACGGCCTTCGGCCTGGCATCGGCCGTCGCCGCGTTCACGACGATCCGCCAGGTGCATACGGAAGCGTATTCGCTGCCGCAGCCCATCACCCGCATCTGAACCAGCGGCAGCATCAAAGCTGCCGATCCGCCAGAGGATCCATAGACCTGTCCATCGGCGTAGGTCGCTTTTGCAGCCGCCAATTGTACATGGATCGATCCGAGCTCCGCCGGCTCGCCGGTACGGCCCAGCGAAGTCTGGCCGCCGCGCGTCCAGCGTCTCCATTTCAGCTCCGCCGGAGACCTGAAGCGGGGTCCAGGTTGGCCGGGAGCGACGGCGTTACGAGTACCCTTCGGCCCGGCTGCTTGGCCAACGACTTTACGTAGTTCGTTGGCTGGTCCCGGCTTGACGTGAGGGCAGGCGGCCTTGATGATCCAGAACGGGGCATGAATGTTGGCCTTCATGGTTGCATCGAAATCTTCGGAAGAGACGTCCCGGATCGACTGACGCGTCTGCTGCCGCGACGATGTCGAGTCCGCCGAGCGCTTCGATGGCCTGTTGCACCAGCCGCCGGCAGAACTCCTCGTCGCGCAGGTCGCCAGTGATGGCGACGGCCTTCCGCCCTCCCGCCCGGATCAAGGCGATGACCTCCTGCGCATCCGGCTCTTCGGTTGGGTCGTCGCTCGTGGCGACGTCGGCGCGTTTCGGCGAGGGCGGCAGTGCGTCCCATGCAGCAGTCGCTCCCCGGTGATCAGCGCCTTGCGCCGGCGAGGGCCTCCGAACTGCGCTGAGCCGGGTGACGCGGTCGATTCTGCGACGTGTTGGCTCAAGGAGGGAACGAACAGGCGTAGCCGGCGTCGTTACGGCGCGAACCGCGGCCGCGTCGGCGCTACCCAGCTCGGCGCGCTTGGATCACCGACAGAAGGAGCTATCCGATGACGCAGCCAAGCCAAGGCATTGTCAGGACTGAACGCGGCGAGGACCAGCCCGCCGACAAGGAGCGCGCGCAGCGGGTGCATCAGACTACATCGCCGGATGCGCCCTCGCGCGAGGCGACGCGGCATCCTTCGCAGGCTCGCAAGCAACACAGCGGAGACTTGGATTCGGACTGAGCGTCCGGCGGGACTTGAGAACAGCCGGTGACGGTCGAACGTTGCCGATCCATTGGCATGGGAGGATCACATGACATCGATGCTCGATGAACGCGAATATGGCAACCTGATTGGAAGCGACAAGGTCGAAGGCACGGCCGTCTATGGCGCCGACGACACCAAGATCGGCACCATCGAACGCGTGATGATCGACAAGCTGAGCGGGCGGGTCTCGTATGCCGTCCTGGGCTTCGGCGGTTTCCTCGGGCTTGGCAATGACCACTACCCGTTGCCCTGGCAATCCCTGAAGTACGACACGCGACTCGGCGGCTACGTTACCGGCGTGACCGAGAATCAGCTGCGAGGTGCGCCGAAATATTCCGACGAGCGTGAGTGGGACTGGGGCGATGCCGGAGCAGGGCGCAAGGTCGACGACTATTACGGCGTCCAACTCGCTTAGGACCGCCGAACCCGTTCATTGCGCTGTCCAGGCGTTGACGAACCTCGCACGTCGCGGCCATGTCAGCGCTCCCCGATGAAATCTCAGGCGGCCGGCGGCTGAGCGCTGTTTTCGGCCGCCGATCCAGCCATCATGCTGCGGCGGCTCGACAGCCAGATCGGAATCTCGCGGTAGCAGGTGCCTTTTTCATTCATCTCTGCGACCGTCCACCGGCTCGGATGCCGTTCCTTGCCGACGAAGACCCAGTCGTCGGCGGCAGGTGGCGGCTCATTCGGCCTCGTCCTCAGCCATGCCGAACGGGCTCCTTTCGGCAAGCGATCCTGCTTCATCTGATAGAGATCATATACTGGTGAACGCATGACGCTACTCGTCCTCAAGCAACCGCAATTCTCAACACCCTCAGCGTGTCGCGTGGTCGCGGCGGAATTGTGGGAGCGACGCGGCCAGGCTGTGCAAAAGCACGATCAAGCCTGTGATGGACGGTCTCTGCCATATTCTTCGCATGACACGCGTATCGCTGCGAAAAAGGCGACGCGCGGGGCCGTTCAATAACCCCGCGAGCCGGGACCGGCGCCGATTGCGTCCGGCAATGAAGAGTACCAGCCCGCGACCGGCGGACTGATCAAATCAGAAGAAAGCGTAGCTGAGATCGAGACCGTAGGTGGCGTGGAGAATGAAGCCAAACGCCGTGGCGCCGCAGAGCATCAGGATCGTGCGCAGCTTCTCGGAGTCGATACGAGTCTCTTCGAGATGGGTCGGGAGAGCCTTGATGAGTGTTGTCATTGTGGGACCTCTGTACGCGAAACGAAGACGGAGAGTGAGTTATGAAAAGTATATCTGAGGTTGTTAGATCCCGTTCTGGGGAGGTGGTTTTTGTAGAGTCCCAGAAGAGTTCTAATTGTGAAAGAGGAACCCAGCATCGTGCAGTTTTTGGGGCAAAGTTGCGGAAAGTAAATGATCAGTAAATTAAATCTGAGGTTGATATTAGTTGCGTACAGTATTGTTGCACGTCTTGGCTGCTGAAAGAAGTTGCCAAGTTGCGGCGACGCGGCGCCGCACGTTTTTAAGCTTAATTCCATCGGGGAAGCGGTTTGAGTGTTCTCAGCCTGTGCGGCCCGCTGCCGATGAGCAGTGTCCGAGCCACGACGCCAATGCGGTTGCAAAAGCAACTCGAAGTATAGAGGCGGCTCACCTCGACCTCGGCCAATTTGTGACGCGGCGTTAACGGCTATGGCAATGTCGCCACTCGCTCGCCGGCTTCTTTAGCATGACTGGTATCATGTGAGTGGTGACGACGGAAGCCGTTCGCTGAAATCTCGCAGGTGGGTGTGCTCATCAAACAACAGCCGCATAATCATCGAGCAGGGATCGCACGGGCGTCTCGTGTCGAGCCCAGTTGAGGCGCCAGCGTGATGGGCAGTTCGTGGATGATGATGGAGGAAGCGCGCGTGGCATGCCCGCCCTCCGGTGACGGCCTGGACGGATGCTGCGCGTTCCGATCACCGGTCCCATCTCAGTACCGGGATGTCCCGACCGGCCGCCAATCCTCCTGATGCGAAGCGGATGACGCCGCAGGCGAATGGGCGCCGGGCCGCGCCCGCGATCCTCCAGCATCCCGCGTGATGGGCCCCTGAGGTGGGTGCGGCAATTCGGATACACCTGCCATCAACGGTATTTCCGTGTGTTTCTGCACGTTGCAATTCATTTGGCGGTATGTCAGCAGGTAACTTGTTAGGGCGAACGGCCCGCCCGGGCTGCCAGCATGACGCGTGCAAAGGTTTTAGAGTACCGTTCGGACATCGATTGGCTGCGCGCCGTCGCCGTGATTTCGGTCATTGGATTTCATTACGAGTTGCCAGGCTTTGGCGGGGGGTTTGTCGGGGTCGATATCTTCTTCGTCATCTCCGGCTATGTGATCTCCCGTCTCATCTGGACCGGCATTCAATCCAATTCCTTTTCGTTCATCGCCTTCTACGAACGAAGGGCGCGGCGCCTGCTTCCGGCGCTCTATCTGATGATCGTCGTCACCGGGATGGTCGCGTGGTTCTTGGCGCCTCCTGGCGACTACCGGATGTTCTTCGGAAGCGCGGTCTCCACGGTTCTGTTTTCGTCGAACGTCTTCTTCTGGTCGCAGACCGGCTATTTCGATCTGCCAACGATCGGGAAGATTCTGATCCACACCTGGTCATTGTCGGTGGAGGAGCAGTTCTATTTCCTGTTTCCGGTCGTGACTTGGCTCTGGAGCCGGCTGTTTCCCGACCCAGCGTCGAAGCCGTCACTCGGGCTGGTCATCCTCGGAACGGTCGCGCTGTGTGTGCTCGACGAGCTTTGGATCAAGCAATCGCCCTCGACCGCCTTCTACATCGCCCCGCTGCGGGCCTGGGAGTTCTTGATCGGAAGCATTGCGTTTTTCCTGCATCGATGGTCACCGGTCAGAGGCGAGACGCGCCTGGCCTTCGCGGCCTTGGGCTTGGTCTCCATGCTGCTCGCCGTGGTCACCTTCCGCGCAGAGACCCGCTTCCCGGGATTGCACGCGCTGATCCCCTGTGTCGGTGCTGCGGTCTACATCGTCGCGTTCAATCAGGAGGAGGGCAGACCCAGGCTGCCATTCAGCGAGATCGGAGCATTCCTCGGTCGTCTGTCCTATTCGCTCTATCTTTGGCACTGGCCGGTTTTCGTCCTCGGCAGGGCCGCGCTGCCGCTGGATGTTGCGACCTCAGCCGCCGCTACGGCTGGACTCCTACTGTGCTCGCTGCTGCTGGCCTATTTCTCCTATGTCATCGTCGAGCGGCCGGCGCGCGCGCGAACCGTGTGGGTCGGCGTGCGTGGCTCACCGGTGATCGCGGGCGTTGCCGCCGTCCTGGTTGCGGTCGGAATTCACGGCGTCGCGCATGACGGCTACGCCGATCGCTTCCCGCAATCACAGGCGCGAATGCTCCGGTACGATTCCCGGACGATGGAGCCGTTCTATCGGGCGCATAGCTGCTTCTTGCAGCCCGATGAGCCGGCATCGGCCTACGATTTCGAGGCGTGCCTGAAGCCGGCTGCAAACAAGCGCAACATTCTGCTCGCCGGCGACAGCCTTGCCGCGCATTATGCCTGGGCGTTGCGCAGCTACCTATCGTCCGATGCCTACCATCTTCTGCAGCTCACGTCAGGGGGCTGCCCGCCGTTTGTCGAGCTCAAGCTGCGCAGCTCGCGCAACTGTAACGACGTCAATCAGCTGCTACGCGATCAGATCAGGGCGCACCGCTTTGACGCCATCATTCTTTCCGGCAATTGGCGCGCCTATCTCGAAACTTATGGCCAGCCCCCCGCACGGCGCGTCGACGGTTATTTGAACGCGCTGCTGGCGGTCGCTCAGGAAACGGGAGTTCCAGTTCTGCTCCTCGGTCCCTCGATCGAGTTTCCAGCTCCCTTGGCGTCGACGTTGTTCAACCATGAGCAGACGCACGTCCCGATCGGCAATGCGCTGATGCCGAAAGATGCGTCGTTCGAGGCGGACGATCGTCTGCGAGAGATCGCCCGCGCGTATCCGCTCGTTCAATACGTTTCCATTCTCGGCACGATTTGCAGCAAGAGGCGTTGTCCGCTGACGATCGACGCGGAAACACCGATCGTTTGGGATACCATCCATTTCACCCCGGAAGGCTCGAGGTTCGTCGTCTCGCAACTCGCTCCGCAACTGGATGCATTCTTGCAGAGACTGGAGCAGCCCTCCGGGGCCGGGACGAACGAGATCCTGGCGGGTGACGGCCCGACGGCAACCCGGAACCCCGCTCCGTCCCGGATTCAATGATGGGAAGCGACCGAGCACGGGACCTGCGGGAGCCATGAACTTCGGCGAGTGTCGTGCGTTCCCCTGCCGTTGATGTCGGACGTTGCCTTCGCGCGGCCGTGAAAGTGGTCCAACGTCATCGGTCTCTCAAGCCGTTCGGGACGACACACATGAATCCGATCATCAAGGCGATGGCAGTGCTTGCGTGCGCCGCCTGCTGGAGCACCGCCGCGACAGCCCAATCGGTGCGCTGGAACACCTACAGGATCCCGGAGACCGGCACCTCGGTCGACATTCCGGTCTCGATCTTCAGGGACACGGCGGGCCAACCCGAGGGCTACGGCCAACGCTTCCAGACTGCCGACGGCCGCGCCAATCTGACCGTGCAGTCGATATCCAACAACGCGCAGGACTCACCTGCGCGGTTCCTCGCCAGGAAGAACCCGCCGCCGAACATCCAATACAAGCGCGTCACCTCGCGCTTCTTCGCGGTGTCGAGCTATAAGGGCGACTACGTCTGGTACAATCGCTGCAACTTCGTTGGGGGCTATGTGCACTGCGTGCTGATCAACTATCCCCGGGCCTGGGAACGCGATTGGGACGGCATCGTCACCCGTATCAGCCTGTCGCTGAACCGGAGCTGAGCGGGGCGCCTTTAACGAAGTCTTCGGCTGGCGGCTTTGATCCACCTCAATGATGCCGTCGGGCTCCTCTGAATAAGCTTCGGCTTCATTTCAGCCGCCGCTTACAGACGAGCCAGCCCTACATGGCCGCAGCGTCCTTCACCGTACGGGCCCAAAGCGCCAGCGCGATCGCCACCATCAGGTGCCGCAGCGCGCAGGACGCGCTGCTTACGGCGAACGCCTATCTGCGTCTCGGCGCCGCCTGCGTCAGCATTGAAACGCCGGGCGGACAAAGCATGAGCCCGGATCGGCTCGATGCGTTGCTCAACGAGGCCGGTGGGCGCATCGGCTTGTGAAGCCGGACGGTCCAGCGGCCACCAATTTTCCCTGACGTGATCGTGGCGCCTGCGGAGTGGGCTTCTGAGAGCCTGTCCAGGTCAGGACGAGGACGCCTCCATGCGGTCGTCGGGCAGCGCCGTCGGCCACGAGACGTCCGAGATGTAGGGGCCGTACAAAACGTCCTGGCGCCGCTGGTAGATGATCGTGAGGGCGACAACGGCAATGAAACAGATTGCGGTCAGAATGGCCAATTCAAACATGATGCAACTCCATCGCCCCAGACGTGGCGGATGAAGGGCGCCGGCGTCAAATGGAAGCCGGCGTTAAGCTGAAGAGGAAAGCTTAATGCGCGCGGGTCATCCTGCGTCGCAGGCTGCAGGCGAACATCTAAAGCAGAACCGCTGGGCCCGCGCGGCGGAATCGCGGATCGCGAGTCCTGCCGTTTGGCGCGTACTACTCAGCGACGGTCGATTGATCGGTATCGAGCTCCGGAAACATCGCCCGGCAGCTCAGGCAATAGGACTCGAAAATGAAGCTCAGCAACGTGGACATCGGTAACCCCCATCAGTCGACGTTATGCTCGGCAACATGCCGGGGGTCTGTTTCAAGACGACTTCGTGCGCCCAGCGAAGTGGTTTCGATCGGAGCCAGGAAAGCTTCGCGGTCATAGGACATGGGCGCGCGCACGCTCCTGAAGATGAAGTTGTTGCAATAGTCCTTCCGCTTCCAGAACCATTCGCCATCGGCGCGCTGATGGATTTCCGGGTCGAAGGCCGACAACGGAAGCAATCTCCCGCGGCTCAGGAATTGGCCCTGATAGCCGAGACCCCGCAGGAACAAGAATGTCTCCTTCACCCTGTCGAGCGTCGCCAGGCGGCGGTCGCACTCGACCACGATCAACGGCCGGCATCGGCGCAAGGTGCGCTCGGCGCCGCGCAGCACGTCGAGTTCGGCGCCCTCGACGTCGATCTTGATCGCAGAGACGTTTCCGATGTCAGGGAGATAGTCGTCAAGCGACGTCGTCTGCACCTGGATCGCCCTCGAGGTCTCGGCGGGCCGGAGCAGCGAGGCCCCGGGCTGATGCCCCTCGGGAACGAACAGGGTTTTCCTGCTGGAGCACGAATAGACGGCGCGCGGTTCGACCACGACATTGTCGAGCGAGAACCGGGAACAGAGCCGCGCCAATCGCTCGGCAAGATCCGGCTGGGGCTCGAAGGCGACGACCCGCCCCGGCGCCGACCACCGTGCCAGCCAGTAGAGAAAACTGCCCTTGTTGGCGCCGATGTCGCAGACGATGTCGCCGCGCCGGATGTGACGCCGCAACTCGGACAGCTCCGTCTTGTGGTCGCGGAATCGGGACCGCAGGATTCTGACCAGAAACCGGGATGCCTCATGCTTCGCCAACCGAGCCTCCCAACGCCATGGCCACGCGCCCGGCAAACGAAGGCAAGCCTAGTGGCGCACGCCCTGTCGCTCACGGCGATGCTTCGAAATGAACGAGCGGCGGGGCGCCACGATGGCGCTGGCGTGGCGACTGGCGATCCCAGCAGGACTCGAACCTGCAACCCGCGGAGTAGAAATCCGCTACTCTATCCAGTTGAGCTATGGGACCGTCGTCGCGAGACGAGCATCGCCGGGTGACCATCCCAAGATGAACGTCCGGAGGATGAGCGTCATGGGATGGGTGCCGGAGGGCGACGTCCGGCCAGCGCGCTTTCCATAGCACGGGTCATATGAAAAATCTTCCGTTTCGCCAAGAGCGGCCGAACCCGACGGAGGCCCGGGGAGACCAAGCGGAGGCGGAGGTGGGTCTATCGCCCCATTTGCGCGTCAGCGGCGTCGGATCAGCGGCCGCCGCGGCTTGTCTGTATGCCATGTCCCGTGAATTGCCCGTCGATGAACAGATTTTCCTGTCGCATGTGCATGCCGATGATCGCGCCTGCGACGGGCCGCTCAGCGGTCCACTGCAACCTTTGCCATCAGTCCGTCACCATTTCGCGTCCATTCTCGCCACGAATCGTCCAAACACGGACATCCCTCCGCGTGTCCCGAACAGCCGCCGAAATCGCCGTCCAAGGAGCTGCCCCATGATCGGTCTGGTCCGCGCCGCCGTCCTCTGCGCCATCATGGCGCTCGGTCTTGCTTCTGCCCACGCCGCCGACAAGGCGTTCAAGCGCGACGACCTGGCGGATGCCGCAATCAAGCTGGAGGCGCAGATCAAGAGCGAGGCGGGGGCGGTGAACAAGCCGCTGGCGACCTTGCGCACGGACGCCGACGCGGCGCTTCGCCGGAACGACCTGCGCACCGGGCTGCAGATCCTCGGGCAGATCGCCACCGCGGCGCCGGATGATTCCGGCAACTGGCTGCGGCTGGCGCGCACTGTGTTGAACCAGATCAAGCCGGCCAACTCGTCGGAGCAGACTTTCCTGCTCGAGCGCGCCTCGACGGCGGCCTACATCGCCTATCAGCGCGCCGGCAATGCCGGGGAGGAGGCCGACGCGCTCGCGGTGCTCGGAAAGACCATGGCCGAGCGCAAGCTGTGGCGTCCGGCGCTGGATACGCTCAGGATGTCGCTCGAGCTCCGTGAGGTCGCCGACGTCCGCGGCCAGTATGAGCGGATGCGCGACGAGCACGGCTTCAGGCTGCTCGACTATACCGTGGATTCGGACTCGGCGAGCCCGCGCGCCTGCTTCCAGTTCTCCGAGGATCTGGCCAAGCGCACCGACTTTTCGCCCTTCGTGGCACAGGCCGGCAATGACAAGCCGGCGCTGACCTCGGAGGACAAGCAGCTCTGCGTCGAGGGACTCAAGCATGGCGAGCGCTACAACATCAATCTGCGCGCCGGCCTGCCCTCTAGCGTCAAGGAGAGCCTGCCGAAATCGGCCGAGTTCAATATCTATGTCCGCGACCGCAAGCCGTTCGTGCGCTTCACCGGCAAGGCCTATGTGCTGCCGCGCACCGGGCAGAAGGGCATTCCGCTGGTCAGCGTCAACACGCCCGCGGTCAATATCAACGTGTTCCGGATCGGCGACCGCAACCTGATCAACACCGTCATCGACAGCGACTTCCAGCGTCCGCTGTCGAGCTACCAGCTCACCGATCTCGGCAACGAGCGCGGCATGAAGGTGTGGAGCGGCGAGCTGTCGACCGCGATGACCCTGAACCAGGACGTCACCACTGCCTTCCCGGTCGACCAGGCGCTGAGCGACATGCAGCCGGGCGTCTATGTGATGACGGCCGCGCCGAAGGGCCCGACCAGCGGCAACAGTGACGAGGACAGCGGCGGCCAGCTCGCGACGCAATGGTTCATCGTCTCCGATCTCGGCGTCGCCGCGTTCTCCGGCAATGACGGCATTCACGTGTTCGTCAATTCGCTGGCCTCGACCGATCCAGTCGCGCGCGCCGAGGTGCGGCTGGTGGCACGCAACAACGAGATCCTGGCGACGCGCAAGACCGACGACGCCGGCCACGTGCTGTTCGAGACGGGCCTGGCGCGTGGCGAGGGGGGGCTGTCGCCGGCGATGCTGACCGTATCGGGCGAGAAGACCGACTATGCCTTCCTCAGCCTGAAGACGTCCGCCTTCGACCTGTCCGATCGCGGCGTCGCCGGGCGCGAGGCGCCCACGGGGCCAGACGCTTTCGTCTATTCCGAGCGCGGCGTCTACCGCTCCAACGAGACGGTCTACCTCACCGCGCTGTTGCGCGACGGCAAGGGCAACGCCATGACCGGCACGCCGCTGACGCTCGTCGTCGAGCGTCCCGATGGCGTCGAGTTCCGCCGCGCCGTGCTGCCGGATCAGGGCGCCGGCGGCCGTTCGTTCAGCGTGGTGCTGAACTCGGCAGTGCCGACCGGGACCTATCGCGTCCGCGCCTTCACCGATCCGAAGGGGACGGCGGTCGGCGAGACCACGTTCATGGTCGAGGACTACGTCCCCGAGCGGCTGGAATTCGACTTGTCCTCCAAGGACAAGCAGATCAAGGCTGAGACTCCGGTGGAGGTGAAGGTCGACGGCCATTTCCTCTATGGTGCGCCGGCCTCCGGCCTGCAGCTCGAAGGCGACCTGCTGGTGACCACGGCCTCGGAGCGGCCGGGCTTCCCCGGCTATCAGTTCGGCGTCGCCGACGAGGAGAGCGCCTCCAACGAGCGCACGCCGATCGAGGGGCTGCCCGAGACCGACGACAAGGGCGCGGCGACCTTCCCGGTCAGCCTGCCGAAGCCGCCGTCGTCGAGCCGGCCGCAGGAGGCGCAGATCTTCGTGCGCATGGCCGAGACCGGCGGCCGCGCCGTCGAGCGCAAGCTGGTGCTCCCCGTGGCGCCCAAGGCGGCGCAGATCGGCATCAAGCCGTCGTTTTCCGGCAAGAGTGTCGGCGAGGGCGACAAGGCCGAGTTCGAAATCGTGTTCGTCTCGCCCGAGGGGAAGACGCTAGCGCGCAATGGCCTGCGCTATGAGCTCCTGAAGATCGAGTCGCGCTATCAATGGTACCGGCAGAACTCCTATTGGGAGTATGAGCCGGTGAAGTCGACCAAACGCGTCGGTGACGGCGACGTCGCAATCGCCGCCAACAAGCCGGCGCGGCTGAGCTTCCAGCCGGAGGCTGGACGCTATCGGCTCGACGTCAAGTCGGCCGAGGCCGACGGTCCGGTGACGTCGCTGCAGTTCGACGTCGGCTGGTACACCGAGGGCAGCGCCGATACGCCTGACCTCCTGGAGACCTCGCTCGACAAGCCGCAGTACCAGTCGGGCGACACCATGGTGGTGACGGTGAATGCGCGCACCGCTGGCAAGCTCACGGTCAACGTGCTTGGCGACCGGCTGCTGACGACGCAGACCACCGAGGTCAAGGAAGGCACCAACCAGGTCAAGCTCGCGGTTGGCAGGGACTGGGGCACGGGCGCCTATGTCGTGACGACCTTGCGCCGTCCGCTCGATGCGGCCGCGCAGCGTATGCCGGGCCGCGCGCTCGGCGTTGCCTGGTTCGGCATCGACAAGTCGGCGCGCACGTTGAATGTCGCGCTGACACCTCCGGCACTGGTGCGGCCGGGCTCGGCGTTGAAGATCCCGGTCAAGATCGGCGGCCTCAATCCCGGCGAGGACGCCAAGATCGTCATCGCGGCGGTCGATGTCGGCATTCTCAACCTCACCAACTATAAGCCGCCGGCGCCGGACGAGTATTATCTCGGCCAGCGCCAGCTCTCGGCCGAGATCCGCGATCTCTATGGCCAGCTGATCGACGGCATGCAGGGCACGCGCGGCCAGATCCGCTCCGGCGGTGACTCCGGCGGCGCCGAGCTGCAGGGCTCGCCGCCGACGCAGAAACCGCTGGCGCTGTATTCGGGCATCGTCACCGTCGGACCGGACGGCACGGCTGAGGTCAGCTTCGACATTCCGGAGTTCGCGGGCACGGCGCGCGTGATGGCGGTGGCGTGGAGCGCGACCAAGGTCGGCCGTGCCAACATCGATGTCACCGTGCGCGATCCCGTGGTGTTGACCGCGACCTTGCCGCGCTTCCTGCTGTCGGGCGACCGCGGCACGCTGTCATTCGACGTCGACAATGTCGAGGGCGCGCCCGGAGACTATGTCGTGGCCGTGAAGGCGAGCGGTCCGGTGAAGGTCTCCGGAAATGCCAATGTGACGTTGAAGCTCGCGGCCAAGCAGCGGGGCTCATCGACCCTGCCGCTGGACGCCTCGGGCACCGGCACGGCGCAGCTCGACGTCGACATCAAGGGGCCGAACGGGCTGAGCCTCGCGCGGCATTATCAGCTCGACGTCAAGCCGGCGACGCAGGTGCTGGCGCGGCGCTCGATCCGGACGCTGGCCAAGGGCGAGAGCCTGACGCTGACGTCGGACATGTTCTCCGACCTCGTGGCGGGCACCGGCACGGTGTCGCTGTCGGCGGGACTGTCGACCGCGCTCGACGCGGCGACGATCCTCAAGGCGCTCGACCGCTACCCGCACGGCTGCTCGGAGCAGATCACCAGCCGGGCGATGCCGCTGCTCTATGTCAATGAGCTCGCGGCCGGCGCGCATCTGGCGATGGACACCGAGGTCGATCAGCGCATCCGCGACTCGATCGATCGCTTGCTGGCGCGGCAGGGCTCGAACGGCTCGTTCGGCCTCTGGTCAGCCGGCGGCGATGATCCCTGGCTCGACGCCTACGTGACGGACTTCCTGACCCGCGCCCGCGAAAAGGGCTTTGCGGTGCCCGACGTGCTGTTCAAGAGCGCGCTGGATCGCGTCAGGAACTCGGTGGTCAATGCCGAGGAGCCGGAGAAGACAGGAGGCCGCGATCTTGCCTATGGCCTCTACGTGCTGGCGCGCAACGGCGCGGCGCCGATCGGCGACCTGCGCTATCTCGCCGACACCAAGCTCGGCAATCTGGCAACTCCAATTGCCAAGGCGCAACTCGCCGCCGCGCTCGCGCTGGTCGGCGATCGCGCCCGCGCCGAGCGGGTCTATGGTGCCGCAGCCGACAGCCTCGCGCCGAAGCCGGTGCTGGTGTTCGGCCGCACCGACTACGGCTCCGACCTGCGCGATGCCGCGGCGCTGGTGTCGCTGGCGGGCGAGGGCAATGCGCCGCGCGCGACGCTGACGCAGGCGGTGGCCCGCGTCGAGGCCGCGCGCGGGCTGACGCCCTACACCTCGACGCAGGAAAATGCGTGGATGGTGCTGGCGGCGCGGGCGCTCGCCAAGGAGACCTTGACGCTCGACGTGAACGGCCAGGCGGTGAAGCAGGCGCTGTACCGTAGCTACAAGGCGGCTGAGCTCTCAGGCCAGCCGCTGAAGATCACCAATACCGGCGATGCGCCGGTGCAGGCGGTGGTCTCGGTGTCCGGCTCGCCGCTGACGCCGGAGCCCGCGGCGTCCAACGGCTTCAAGATCGAGCGCGGCTACTACACGCTCGACGGCAAGCCGGCGGATATCAGAACCGCGAAGCAGAACGACCGTTTCGCTGTCGTGCTGAAGGTCACCGAGGCCAAGCCGGAATATGGGCACATCATGGTGTCGGACTATCTGCCGGCGGGGCTGGAGATCGACAATCCGCATCTGGTGTCGTCGGGAGACAGCGGAACGCTCGACTGGATCGAGGACGGCCAGGAACCGGTCAATACCGAGTTCCGCGACGACCGCTTCACCGCCGCGCTCGACCGCGCCGCGGATTCCAAGTCCGTGTTCACGGTCGCTTACGTCGTGCGCGCGGTGTCGCCCGGCAAATACGTGCTGCCGCAGGCCTATGTCGAGGACATGTACAATCCGTCGCGCTATGGTCGGACCGGGACGGGGTCCGTGGAGGTCCGCGCGGCGAAATGAGCGAGGCTGGAACGAGCGGTGATGGGCGCAGGACGGAGCCACATACTCCGTCATGCCCGGGCTTGTCCCGGGCACCCACGCTGCCTCCGCACGACGTGGATGGCCGGGACAAGCCCGGCCATGACGGGAGGAGGGGGCGGGGCGTCAAACGGCTGTTGGTGTGTACGCTCCTGTCGATCGTTGCAATCGTTCTCGCACTCACCGCCTACGCCATCTCCCTCGGCCCGCTGCCGCTGCGCGAGGCCGAGGCGCTGTCCACCACCGTCGTCGACCGCCACGGCAAGCTCTTGCGCGCCTATGCGATGGCGGACGGGCGCTGGCGGCTGCCGGTCAGCGCGAAGAAGGACGTCGATCCGACCTATCTGAAGCTGCTGTTCGCCTATGAGGACCAGCGCTTCTACGACCACCACGGCGTCGATCCACGCGCGCTGGCGCGGGCCGCGATCCAACTCGGCTCGCATGGCCATATCGTCTCCGGCGGCTCGACCATCACGATGCAGCTGGCGCGGCTGCTGGAGCCGCGACGGCAGCGTTCGCTGCACGCCAAGCTCAGGCAGATCGTGCGCGCGCTCGAGCTCGAGCATCAGAAGAGCAAGGACGAGATCCTTGATCTTTATCTGACGCTCGCGCCCTATGGCGGCAATCTCGAAGGCATCCGCGCCGCCTCGATCGCATATTTCGGCAAGGAGCCGAAGCGGCTGTCGCTGGCAGAAGCGGCCCTCTTGGTGGCGCTGCCGCAGTCACCGGAGACGCGCCGGCTCGACCGCCATCCCGAGGCCGCTCGACGCGGCCGGGACCGCGTGCTCGACCGCATGGTGTCGGAGAACGTGATCTCCGCCGAGGACGCGGCGCAGGCGAAGGCGCAAGCCGTGCCTACCTTCCGCAAGCCGATGCCGATCCTGGCGCCGCATGCCGCCGACCAGGCCTCGGCGGCCGTCAAGGGTCAGCCGATGATCCGCCTTACGCTGGATGCCTCGCTGCAGAAGGTGCTGGAGCCGCTGGCGCGCGATCGCGCCATCGCATTGGGACCAAACGTCTCGGTCGGCATCATCGTGGTCGACAATGACAGCGGCGACGTGCTCGCCCATGTCGGATCGGCCGACTATTTCGACGAGAAGCGGGCAGGGCAGGTCGACATGACTCGCGCGGTGCGCTCGCCCGGCTCGACCTTGAAGCCGTTCATCTACGGGCTCGCCTTCGAGGACGGTTTCGTGCACCCGGAGAGCCTGATCGAGGACCGCCCGGTGCGCTTCGGCTCCTATGCGCCGGAGAATTTCGACATGACGTTCCAGGGCACGGTGCCGGTGCGCAAGGCGCTGCAACTGTCGCTGAACGTACCGGCGATCGTGCTGCTGGACCGCGTCGGCGCCAGCCGGCTGTCGTCGCGGCTGAAGCAGGCGGGCGGCAATCTGGTGCTGCCGAAGGACGAGGCCCCGGGCCTCGCCATGGGCCTTGGCGGCGTCGGTGTGACCCTGCAGGACCTCGCCCAGCTCTATACCGGCTTTCCGCGGCTCGGCACCACCAGGCCGCTGCGCGAGATCATGACGGCTGACGGTGCGCAGGATAACGCCCGCGAGCCGATGCGGCTGATGGACTCGGCGGCCGCCTGGCAGGTCGGCAACGTGCTGCTGGGGACGCCGCCGCCGGAAAACGCAGCCCGGAACCGGATCGCCTTCAAGACCGGCACCAGCTACGGCTATCGTGACGCCTGGTCGGTCGGCTTCGACGGCCGCATCACGATCGGCGTTTGGGTCGGCCGGCCCGATGGTGCGCCGGTGCCCGGCCTGATCGGCCGCGTCGCCGCGGCGCCGATCCTGTTCGACGCTTTTGCCCGCAGCGGCAAGCTGCCGGCGACACTGCCAAAGGCGCCCAAAGGGGCGCTTGTCGCCAGCAATTCAAAGTTGCCAATGCCCCTTCGCCGGTTCCGGCCGGTCGGGGAATTGGTGCGGACCGGCGCAGAGCAGGCGCCGCACATTCAGTTCCCGCTGAATGGCTCCCGCATCGATGTCGACCGATCCGCGGGACGCGAGGCGTCGGTGATGCCGGTGAAAGTGTCCGGGGGCGTGCTGCCGCTGACCATGCTGGTCAATGGACTGGCCGTCGGCGAGATCGACGGCCGGCGCCAGCGCCTGATCGATCCGCCCGGGCCGGGCTTTGCCCGCCTCACCGTGATCGATGCCACGGGCGCTGCGGACACAGTTGTGGTCAGAATCCAGTGAGGGTTCGCTAAGCGGTTGTCGGCATGGCGGTTTCAGCGTATTCGGAACCCCATGGTCGAGACCTATGCCCGCCCCCGTTTTGGAGAGCCGCGCGAGCCGAAGAACCTGGTCAATCCAGGCAATCGGCTGGTGCGGATGATCGATGCCGTCACCGTGAGCCACACCAGGGCGGTGGCGTTCCTGCTCGTCTGCGGGCTGCTGTTGTTCCTGCCGGGCTTCTTCACCATCCCGCCGATCGATCGTGACGAGGCGCGCTTCGCCCAGGCGACCAAGCAGATGGTCGAGAGCGGCGATTATGTCGACATCCGCTTCCAGGACGACGTGCGCTACAAGAAGCCAGTCGGCATCTACTGGTTGCAATCGGCTGCGGTCGAGACGGCGTCGGCGATCGGGCTGCCGCGTGCGCAGCTCCGCATCTGGGTCTACCGCATTCCCTCGCTGATCGGCGCGATCGGCGCGGTGCTGCTGACCTATTGGACCGCGCTCTCTTTCGTGACACGGCGCGGCGCGGTGTTCGCCGCCCTCCTGATGTGCTGCTCGGTCCTGCTCGGGGTGGAAGCCCGGCTCGCCAAGACCGACGCGATGCTGCTGTTCACCGTGGTGGCCGCGATGGGCGCGCTGGCCCGCGTCTATCTGTCGTGGCAGCGCGGCGAGGATCCGGTGCATCCCCCGTGGGGGCCGCCTGCGATCTTCTGGACGGCGCTCGCCGGCGGCATCCTGATCAAGGGCCCGCTGATCCTGATGTTCGCAGGACTGACGATCTTGGCTTTGGCGATCATGGATCGCGGCGCCGGCTGGCTGTCGCGTCTGCGCCCTCTGTGGGGGCTGATGTGGATGCTGGTGCTGGTGCTGCCCTGGTTCGTGCTGATCTTCCTGCGCGCCGGCGACACCTTCTTTGCCGATTCCGTCGGCGGCGACATGCTGAGCAAGATCGGCGCCCAGGAGTCGCATGGCGCACCGCCGGGACTTTATCTGCTGCTGCTGTTCATCACCTTCTGGCCGGGCGCGCCGCTGGCCGCAATGGCAGCCCCCGCCGTGTGGCGCGCGCGGCGCGAGCCCGGAGCGCAGTTCCTCCTGGCCTGGCTGGTACCGTCCTGGATCGTTTTCGAGGCGGTGCTGACCAAGCTGCCGCACTACGTGCTGCCGCTGTATCCGGCGATCGCCATCCTGACCGTGGGCGCGCTGGAGCGGCGGGTGCTGTCGCGCTCGTGGCTGCGCCGCGGCGCCGCCTGGTGGTTCGCGATTCCCGCCATCACCTCGGTGGTGGCCGTGATCGGCGCCATCATCGTGACGCACCAGCCGGTGTTCCTGGCCTGGCCATTCGTGGCGGCGTCGCTGATCTTCGGCCTGTTCGCCTGGTGGCTCTATGACGACGGCCGTGCCGAGCGCTCGCTCTTGAATGCCGGCGTGGCGGCGATGTTCCTGGCGTTCGTGGTGTATGGCGCCGTGCTGCCGGCGCTGACGCCGCTGTTTCCCAGCGCGGAGATTGCGCGCGCGCTGCGCAACGTGGTCTGCGTCGGGCCAAAGGCGGCAGCGGCAGGTTTCCACGAGCCGAGCCTGGTGTTCATGACGGGAACCTCGACCCAGCTCACCGACGGCTCGGGGGCGGCCGACTTCCTCAACCAGGGCACGTGCCGCTTCGCGCTTGTCGAGCAGCGCACCGAGCGGGCGTTCGTGCAGCGCGCCGAGGCGATCGGGCTGCGCTACAACGTCGCCAAGCGGATCGACGGCTACAACATCTCGCAGGGCCGCCCGGTCTCGATCGCGATCTATCGCTCGGAGGGCACCGAATAGATGTCGGCGCCCGACACCTCTCCGTCTTCCTCAGGCTATGTCTCGCAGCTCGCGCTGGTCGGCAAATTCTCGCTGGGACGGCTGGTGCGCCGGCCTCAGACGGCGCCCGATGCAGCAAGCCGGCAGCGTCTGTGGCGCGAACTTCTCCTGCTGATTGGCATCGGTTTGGGCGCGATCGTGATCCTGATGGTTGCCTTCGATGCCTATGAGATCGGGTTGATGCCCGCCCGCGGCACCCCCAGCATGTGGCCATGGCGCATCGTCACCGAGTTCGGCCAGGATGAATACGTGCTGGGTCTGCTGGCAGTCGGCGTCATCGTGACGATCCTGATCGCGCCGCTATGGCCCGAGGCCACGCGCAGCCGCCTGCTGAATTTCGCCACCCACGTTCAGTACGCCTTCTTCGCGGTGCTGGGCTCGGTGCTCGTGGCTCAGGTGCTGAAATACATCATCGGCCGCGGCCGCCCCTTCGTCGGCGGCAAGGCGAATGCCTTCAACTTCGACCCGTTCAACGGCACACCTGCCTATTTCAGCATGCCCTCCGCGCATGCGGTGACGGCCTTTGCGCTGGCCTTCGCCGTTGCCGCCGTCTGGCCGCGATGGCGCGTTCCCGCGTTCATCTATGCCGTCGTGATCGCCCTGAGCCGGCTGGTGCTGCTGGCCCATCATCCAAGCGATGTGGTCGCCGGCGCCGTGGTCGGATTGGCCTGCGCCATGCTGGTCCGCTACTGGTTCGCAGCCCGGCGGCTGGGTTTCCGCCTGGGCAAGGACGGCCAAATCGTACCGCGCTAAAGGGGTTGATAGGCGGCCCCAAGCCCCATAAGAAGCCTCCGCCGCAGCGCCCGGGGCAGCAACCGGTCCAGTCACGCCATTACGAGTTCTCATCTTGTCGACCGAAACCCCCGTTGCCGTCTCCATCGTCGTTCCCGTGCGCAACGAGGCCGGCAATATCGTTCCGCTGATCACCGAGATCGCGGCGGCGCTCGATGGTCTGTGGTCCTACGAGATCATCTACGTCAACGATGGCTCGACCGATGACACCGCGCAGCGGCTCGCCGAGGAAATGGCACGGCGGCCGAACCTGCGTGTGCTGCGGCATGAGAAATCGACCGGCCAATCGGCTGCGGTTCGTAGCGGCATCCGCGCGGCCCATGGCGCCATGGTGGCCACGCTGGATGGTGATGGCCAGAACAATCCCGCGTTCTTGCCCGACCTCATTGCCGCGCTCGAAAAGGGCGGTGCAGGCGTCGGCCTCGTCGCAGGGCAGCGCGTCGGCCGCAAGGATACCAGCTTCAAGAAGCTACAGTCGCGGCTGGCCAACAAGATCCGCAATGCGGTGCTGCATGACGGCACCCGCGATACCGGCTGCGGCCTCAAGGCGGTCCGTCGCGACGTGTTCCTGATGATGCCGTATTTCGATGGTCTGCACCGCTTCCTTCCCGCCCTGGTGCGGCGCGAGGGCTACGACATCGCCTATATCGACGTGATCGATCGTCCCCGGCATTCGGGCGTGTCGAACTACGGGTTCTTCGACCGGCTGTGGATCGGGATCATGGATCTCGCCGGCGTGTGGTGGCTGATCCGCCGCAAGAAGCCGACGCCGGTTGCGATCGAGGTGAAATCATGCTGATTCAATTCGGGCAGGCGTTCAGCAACTATCTCTATGACATCTTCGTCGCCAAATTCGATTTCTGGCTGGTGTTCGGCCTTGCCGCCCAGCTGGCCTTCGCCGCGCGCTTCCTTGTGCAGTGGATCGCCAGCGAGCGCGCGGGCAAGAGCGTGGTGCCGATCGCCTTCTGGTTCTTCTCGATCGGGGGAGGGCTGATGACGCTGATCTACGGTCTCGTGAAGCGCGAGCCGGTGATCATCTTCGGCCAACTGCTGTCGAATATCATTTACGTCCGCAACGTAATGCTGATCTTCAAGAACCGCCAGCGGGAATCGCAGACGCTGAGCAATTGACCGGAGCGGTCTTCAGGTTCGCAGGGCGGATGTGCCGTCACCCGTTCGCGGGGCCGTCCTGCGCTCAGCGCGGCAGCGGCTGGGCCGAGGACGGGGGCAGGGCCACGGTCGCCACACTGCCAGTCGCCTCGCTGCGGCGAGTCGCAACCTCGCCGGCGGCATCGAGCACGGGATAGGCGACCGAGCAGATGTGGGAGTGGATACGCCTGAGGTCACGCAGCACGTCGAGATGCAGTGAGGTGGTTTCGAGCGTCTCCGAGCGGCCCTCGCGCAGACGTTCGAGGTGCCGCTCGGTCGCGCCGAGCTCTGCGTTGCGGAGCTCGGCTTTCTGATCGAGCAGTTGGTGGGCTTGCTGCGCATCGCCGGACATGAAGATGCCGAACGCGACGCGGAGCGCCTCCATGATCTGGCGGTGAAAGGCCTGCAGCTCGTCGGCGCCCTCCGCAGAGAACTGGAACCTGCGCTTGATCTTCTTGGTCGCGAGCTCGCTCAGGTTCTTGTCGATGATGTCGCCGATGTGTTCGAGGTTGATCGCGAAGGAGATGATCTCCATCGCGCGCTTGCCCTCACGGTCGTCCAGGCTGCCCCGCGTCAGCTTGGTGATGTAGAGCTTGATGGCTTCGTCGAGCCGGTCGACGACATTGTCCGCGCGTGACACCTGATCCACGAGGCCACGGTCGTTGGTCATCATCGCGGTCATGACATTGCGCAACATGGTCTCGACCAGATCGCCCATTCGCAGCGCCTCGCGCGCGGCGTCCGCAAGCGCCAGCGACGGTGTCTCCAGCGCGGTCTCGTCGAGATAGCGCGGCTTGGCCGGATCGACCTCCGCCGGGCGGTCGGGGAACAGGCTGACGAGCAGCTTCTCCATGACGCCGAGCAGGCCGATGAACACCACGGCCGTGCCGAGATTGAAAGCCATGTGGAACTGGGCCGTCAGCTTCGACAGATCGGGCTGAAATTGCTGCAATTGCGCTGCGAGCGGATGCAGGAACGGCGCGATCAGCGCGACTCCGATGACACGGTTGAGGAGATTGCCGACGGGCAGGCGATAGCTCGCCGGGTTGTCACGGCGCGCGCCCTCGAACACCGGATTGACGGCGCTGCCGAGATTGGCGCCAAGCACGAGCGCCAACGCGGCATCGGCCGTGATGAAGTGCGCATAGGCCAGCGACATCACCAGCAGCACGCTGGCGACGCTGGAATGCACGATCCAGGTGACGACGGCGCCGAAGATGATGCACAGCGTGACATCGGCCGTGATCGCCTGCATGAACACGCGCATCGCCGGCGCTTCTTCAGCGGGCGCCAGGGTGTCGATCAGGATGTGCAGCGACAGCAGCATCAGGCCGAGGCCAATCGACACCCGCCCCAGGTCCTTGATGCGCGATCGCGGCCCGCTGCGGAACGCCACCAGGCCGAGCACGAACAGGATGGGGGCGATCGCCGCCACGTTGAACGACAGGACCTGCACGATCAGCGTGGTGCCGATATTGGCGCCGAGCATGATCGCCAGCGCCGGGATCAGGCCGACCAGGCCTTCCGCCGCGAAGGAGGTCGTGATCAGCGCGGTCGCCGTGCTGCTCTGGAGCAGAGCGGTCAGGCCGAGCCCGGCGGCGAGGGCGCTGAAGCGGTTACGCAGCCCCCGCGATAGCAGCAGCCGGAGATCCGGGCCGAAGGCGCGAAGAATGCCGCTGTGGACCATGTGAAGGCCCCACAGCAGCAACGCCACGCCGCCCATCAGATCGAGCAGAACCATGATTCCCGTTCGTGTCCGCTGCCCTCTGCCGCGAAGGCTACGCCCAATCGGCAGCGGATCAACGCCAAATTGTCGGCCCTGCCTGCCTGATCGCAGGGCGTTCCAGGCCGCTGAAGTTGTGCTTAAGCGGCGTTGAACGCCGCAAAGCCTCGGTCGAGGTCCTCCTTGAGATCCTCCACATTCTCCAGGCCGATATGCAGACGCAGCGTGGGGCCGCCGGGCGCCCAGGTGGTGGCCGTGCGATAGCTCGCGCAGTCGAACGGAATCGCCAGGCTCTCGAAGCCGCCCCAGGAATAGCCCATTCCGAACAGTGTCAGCGTGTCGAGCATCGCATCGACCGCGGCTTGCGGCTTTGGTTGCAGCACGATGCTGAACAGGCCGGAGGCGCCGGTGAAGTCCCGCTTCCAGATCGCATGCCCCGGATGGCTCTCCAGCGCAGGATGCAGGACCTCGATCACCTCGGGGCGGGCGGCGAGCCAGCGTGCCATCTCCAGGCCGGACCGATGATGCTGCGCCAGCCGCACGCCGAGCGTCCGCACGCCGCGCAGCGCCAGGAAGACGTCGTCCGGCCCGGCGCAGACGCCGAGCAGGCGGATGCCCTCGGAGATCAGCGGCCACGCCTTCGCATTGGCCGAAATCGTCCCGAACATGATGTCGGAGTGGCCGCCGATATATTTGGTGGCCGCCTGCATGCTGACGTCGACGCCCTGATCGAGGGAGCGGTGGTAGAGCGGCGTCGCCCAGGTGTTGTCGTCGATGACGAGTGCGCCATGCGCATGCGCAACCGCCGCAATGGCGGGGATGTCCGGCATTTCGAACGACTGCGAGCCGGGCGCCTCGACCACTACCGCGCGTGTATTTGGTTTGAGCAGTTGCTCAATTCCTGTGCCGATCAATGGGTCGAAATAGGTCGTCTCGACGCCGTAGCGCGCCAGCATGCCGTTGCAGAAATTGCGGGTCGGGCGATAGATGCTGTCGCAGACCAGCACGTGGTCGCCGGCCTTGAGCACCGACAGCAGGGTCGTCGAGATCGCCCCGAGACCTGACGGCGCGATGCCGACGCCGGCGCATTGCGGGCCCTCCAACGCCATCAGCGCCTGCTGCAACGCCTTCGTGGTCGGCGTGCCGTGGCGGCCATATTGGAATTCGCCGCGGTGTGCATGCAGATCTTCAGCCGTTGGATACAGGACCGTCGACCCATGAACGACTGGAGGATTCACGAATCCGTGCTGCGCTTTCGTGTCCCGCCCCGCCGTGACCAGCCGTGTCTCGACGTTTTGTCGCACCGCCGCAGCGGGGTCGTTCGATAATGCCATTCGCGTGTCTTTTCTCTTTGAACCTGCCGGGAAAGCTGAAAATCAGGCCGCACTGCGGTCGTTAATAACAGAATGCAGAACAGGCCCGTCAACCCCTTGACCCGGACCGCCAGTCGTTCTGTGATGCCGGCGCAATTCGATCGCTGCACGTTGAGGGGCTTGCCGCGATTCCCGCTTCATCTCGCATGCACGGCTCCGTTGTGCATTGCGTGCGCCATATTCTTGGTATGGCGTTTGCAAAGGCGGATTCAGGTCGGCCCCATCTTCGCGCTGAGATTTCATCGCTCCCCAAGGACGACCGCGAAAGGCTGTATTTATGAAA
The DNA here is from genome assembly GCF_051167995.1 of Bradyrhizobium sp. HKCCYLRH3073. Taxonomy (NCBI): domain Bacteria; kingdom Pseudomonadati; phylum Pseudomonadota; class Alphaproteobacteria; order Hyphomicrobiales; family Nitrobacteraceae; genus Bradyrhizobium; species Bradyrhizobium sp. HKCCYLRH3073. The sequence continues at coordinate 556,234 of NZ_JBNPUD010000003.1, read as the reverse complement.
CGCGTCACTCTGGCTCTCACTCTTGCTCTCGCCCCGATGCTGGCGAGCGTCGGCGCCCAGGCCGAAACGCTCAAGACCGTCAAGGATCGCGGCATGCTCGCCTGCGGCGTCAGCCAGGGCCTGCCCGGTTTCTCGAACCCGGACGACAAGGGCAACTGGACCGGGCTCGACGTCGACGTCTGCCGCGCCATTGCCGCCGCGATCTTCAACGATCCGACCAAGGTCAAGTTCGTGCCGCTCTCCGCCAAGGATCGCTTCACCGCGCTGCAATCGGGCGAAGTCGACGTGCTGTCGCGCAACACCACCTGGACCCTGTCGCGTGACACCTCGCTCGGCGCGAACTTCGCCGGAATTACCTATTATGACGGCCAGGGCTTCATGGTGAAGAAGGCCCTCAAGGTCAACTCGGCGCTGGAGCTGAACAGCGCTTCGGTCTGCGTGCAGACTGGCACCACGACCGAGCAAAACCTCGCCGACTACTTCAAGGCCAACAAGATGAAGTACGAGGTGATCGCGTTCGCCGGCGCCGACGAGACCGTGAAAGCCTATGAATCCGGCCGCTGCGACGTGTTCACCACCGACGTCTCCGGCCTCTATGCCGAGCGCCTGAAGCTCTCCAATCCGGCCGACCATGTTGTGCTGCCCGAGGTGATCTCGAAGGAACCGCTCGGCCCAATGGTGCGCCACGGCGACGACCAGTGGTTCGACATCGTGAAGTGGACGTTGTTCGGGCTGATCACGGCCGAGGAAATGGGCGTCACCCAGGCGAACGTGGACGAGATGGCCAAGTCGGACAAGCCTGATTTCAAGCGCGCCTTCGGCACCGATGGCAATCTCGGCGAGCAGCTCGGCCTCACCAAGGACTGGTTCTCCCGGATCGTGAAAGCGGTCGGAAACTACGGCGAGATGTATGACCGCAACGTCGGCACGGGCTCCAAGCTGCAGATCGCGCGCGGTCTGAACCAGCTCTGGAACAAGGGCGGCCTGCAGTACGCGCCGCCGATCCGCTGATCACTGCACGATAGCGGGGCTGCGGCGAATGAGTATCGAAGCGAGGTTACCGCCTGCGCAATATGGGCTTCGGCTGAAGCGCATGCTGGGTGGCAAGGCAGGATGGAACGGCATCATCCTGCAGATCCTGTTCGTCGCAGTCCTGGTGTGGGTTGGCTACGAGATCGTGGCCAACGCACGCAGCAACCTCGCCGCCCAGCGCATCACGTCGGGCTTCGGTTTCCTCAACAACACGGCCGGCTTCGACGTCAACCAGACCCTGATCAGCTACTCCGGCTCCGACAGCTACAGTCGCGTGCTGATCGTCGGCGTGCTGAACACGCTGCTGGTCTCCGTCATAGGTATCGTGCTGGCGACCATCCTTGGCTTTCTGGTTGCGCTTGGCCGCTTGTCACCGAACGCATTGCTGTCGCGAGTCTCCGGCGCCTATGTCGAGCTGATCCGCAACCTGCCGCTGCTGTTTCAGATCCTGTTCTGGTATCTTGCGGTGTTGGCGGCTCTGCCCGGACCACGACAGAGCATCTCTCTTTTCTCGACCTTCTTTCTCAACAACCGCGGCTTCATCGTTCCGCGCCCGATTGAGGAGCCCGGCTTCATGCCGTTCGTGATCGCGCTCGGTGTGGCGATCGTGGTCTCGGTCGGTCTGCATTATTATGCGCGGCGCGAGCTGTTCCTCCGCGGCCATGTGATGCGGATCTGGCCCTGGGTGCTGGGGCTGCTGATCGGCCTGCCGCTGATTGCAGCGCTCGTGTTCGGCGTGCCGATTTCGTTCGAGGTACCGGCGCTCAAGGGATTCAACTTCGCCGGCGGTTCGCGCATCATTCCAGAGCTCGTCGCGCTGACCCTGGCGCTGACCATGTACACGGCGTCGTTCATCGCCGAGGTCGTGCGCGCCGGCATTCTCTCGGTCCACAAGGGACAGATGGAAGCGGGGCTCTCGCTTGGACTGAGCCGAGGCACCGTGCTGCGCCTGATCGTCGTGCCGCAGGCGCTTCGCGTCATCCTGCCGCCGCTGACGAACCAGTATTTGAACCTGACCAAGAACTCCTCGCTCGCGGTCGCTATCGGTTATCCCGATCTCGTGTCGGTGTTCGCGGGCACGACGATGAGCCAGACGGGTCAGGCCATCGAGATCATCGGAATCACGATGGGCGTCTATCTGGCGCTGTCGCTGATCACGAGCGCGATGATGAGCTTCTACAGCTGGCGGCTTGGGAAGAGACTTGGCGCATGAAGAGACTTGGCGCATGACCGACATCACGGCCTCAACCTTCATCCGTCAGGACATGGCCGGAGAACGCCCGGCGCCCATCAAGACGACGGGTTTCGTCGGCTTCGTCCGCACGAGGCTGTTGAACTCGCCGACCAATATCCTGCTCACTTTGGTGAGCGCGCTGTTGATCTGGTTCACCGTGATCCCGGCGGTCAAGTTCCTGCTGGTCGACGCGGTGTGGGTCGGCAAGGACCGCGAAGCATGCCTGGCGCAGAACGCCGGCCATCCGGTCGGCGCCTGTTGGCCCTACATTTCGGCGAAGTTCGGCCAGTTCATGTACGGCTTCTACCCGGAGGCCGACCGCTGGCGCGTCAATCTGACCTATGTGCTGGCGGTGGTGCTGCTGGTGCCGCTGCTGATTCCGCGCCTGCCTGCCAAAGGATTGAACGCGGGCCTGTTCTTCTTCGCGCTGCCGGTGGTCGCGTTCTTCCTGCTCTATGGCGGTGGGCTGGAGGGCTTCGGCGTGAGCTGGACCACAGGCGCCCTCCAGGTGTTCGTCGAGAGCATCGATACGGCCGGCAACGCGCTGATGCGCGCCGGCGACAACGTGCCGGTGGTCGGCATGCTGCTGTGGCTGCTCGGCAAGCTGGTCGTTCTGATCGGAACGCTCGCATCGCTCGTGATCTGGCCACTGGTCTGGATCCGCAACGAGCTGCAGCAATCTCACCAGCCCGTGTGGAATGATCTCGCGCTCTCGGCGATCATTGTCACCGCGCTGGTGTTCATCGTCGGCGGCGGGAGCAGGGCGCTGCGCAGCGTCATCGCCACGGCCGCGACCTTCGCTGGCATTGCCGTCGTCATTGCGATCATGGGCCTCGATCGCGGCGGCCTTCCCATCGTCGACACAAGGCTGTGGGGCGGAATGCTGGTGACGCTGGTCGTCTCGGTGATCGGCATCGTTGCGTCGATGCCGATCGGCATTGCGCTTGCGCTCGGCCGCCGCTCGACCATTCCACTGATCCGCATCTTTTCGATCGCCTTCATCGAGCTGGTCCGCGGCGTGCCGCTGATCACCGTGCTGTTCTTCGCCACCTACATGCTGCCGCTGTTCCTGCCCGGCAATGCCAGGGTCGATGGCCTGGTACGGGCGCTGATCGGCGTTGCGCTGTTCTCCGGCGCCTACATGGCCGAGGTGATCCGCGGCGGCCTGCAGGCCATTCCGCGCGGCCAGGCGGAGGCGTCGAGCGCGCTCGGCCTGTCCTGGTGGAAGACGACGAGCTTCATCGTGCTGCCGCAGGCGCTGCGCCACGTGATCCCCGGCATCGTCAACAGCTTCATCTCGCTGTTCAAGGACACCTCGCTGGTGTCCATCGTGGCGCTGTTCGACCTGCTTGGCAGCCTCAAGGCCTCGTTTGCCGATCCGGTCTGGGCGACGCCGACCACGGCCTTCACCGGCTTTGCCTTCACGGGGCTGATCTACTTCGCCTTCTGCTTCGGCATGTCACGCTACTCCCTGCTGGTCGAGCGCCGCGTCAACGCGCACCGGCGCCATTGAGCCAGAGATCATCGAGATATCCATGACTGCAAATTCGATCGTCAGCATTTCCGCCCTCAACAAGTGGTACGGCGAATTCCACGTCTTGCGCGACATCAATCTCTCGGTCGGGAAGGGTGAGCGCATCGTGATCTGCGGGCCTTCGGGCTCAGGCAAGTCGACCTTGATCCGCTGCATCAACGCGCTCGAGGAATTCCAGGAGGGCGAGATCAATGTCGACGGCATCGACCTCGGTCCGAACCTCAAGCGCGTGGACGAGGTTCGCCGCGAGGTCGGCATGGTGTTCCAGAGCTTCAACCTGTTTCCGCACCTGACCGTGCTGGAGAACTGCACCCTGGCGCCGATCTGGGTGCGCAACATCCCGCAGAAGGAAGCCGAGGCGACCGCGATGAAGTTCCTGGAGCGGGTCAAGATCCCGCATCAGGCGCAGAAATACCCGGGCCAGATGTCGGGCGGTCAGCAGCAGCGTGTCGCCATCGCGCGCGCGCTGACGATGAACCCCAAGGTCATGCTGTTCGACGAGCCGACCTCGGCGCTCGATCCGGAGATGGTGAAGGAGGTGCTCGACACCATGGTCGATCTCGCGAAGGAGGGCATGACCATGCTGGTCGTGACCCACGAGATGGGCTTCGCGCGCGAGGTCGCCAACCGCGTCGTGTTCATGGACGCCGGCCAGATCATCGAATCGAACACGCCGCAGGAGTTCTTCGCCAATCCGCAGCATGCGCGCAGCAAACTGTTCCTGAGCCAGATCCTGCGGCATTGATGGGGCGAATTGGGAGATGCGAATAGCGAATAGAGGTCGTTTCTCGTTCGCTACTCGTCTTTCGCGTCCTACATGAACGGCGGCTTGATCCCGCTGCGCTTCTCGAGCCAAGCCGGCACCGGCAGGTTCTTCGAACGCATGAACTCTGGATTGTACAGCTTCGACTGATAGCGCGTGCCGGAGTCGCACAGGATGGTCACGATGGTGTGGCCGGGGCCGAGCTTCCGGGCGAGCTGCACCGCGCCGGCGACGTTGACGCCGGTCGAGCCGCCCAGGCACAGGCCTTCATGCTGCACGAGGTCGTAGATCGTGTTGACGGCATCCTCGTCGGACACCAGGAACGCGTCGTCGACCTTGGCGGTCTCGATCACGGGCGTCACGCGACCGATGCCGATGCCTTCGGTGATGGAGTCGCCGGGCGTCGACTTGACGACGCCGTTCTTGAACCATTCGTACATGGCGAAGCCGTGCGGATCGGCGCAGGCGGTGACGATATCCTTGTTCCTGTCCTTCAAATAGCGGCTGGTGCCGGCAATCGTGCCGCCGGTGCCGACCGCGCAGATGAAGCCGTCGACCTTGCCGTTGGTCTGCTCCCAGATCTCGGGTCCCGTGGACTCATAATGCGCCTTGGCGTTGTCGAGGTTGTTCCACTGGTCGGCGAACAGCACGCCGTTCGGCTCGGTCTTGCGCAGTTCGTCGGCGAGCCTGCGGCCGACATGCTGATAGTTGTTGGGATTGCTGAACGGCAACGCCGGCACCTCGACCAGCTCCGCGCCGCACAGCCGTAGCATGTCCTTCTTTTCCTGGCTCTGCGTCTCCGGAATCACGATCAGCGTGCGATAACCGCGCGCGCTGGCGACCACGGCCAGACCGATGCCGGTGTTGCCGGCAGTGGCCTCCACCACGAGGCCGCCCGGCTTGAGATCGCCACGTCTCTCGGCCTCCAGGATCATCCACTTGCCGGCACGGTCCTTGACCGACTGGCCCGGGTTCATGAACTCGGCCTTGCCGAGAATGGTGCAGCCCGTCGCCTCCGAGGCGCGCTTGAGCTTGATCAGCGGCGTATTGCCGATCGCCGCGACGACGTCGTTATGAATGGTCATTTTGCAGATACCGTAGGAGTTTCCTCGAGCACACTTAAGAGGACCCTAGCCTGATATCCAGGGGAGCGTAAGCCGGCTGGATCAGCCCCCTGATTTCGCAAAGACCACCTGGCGAACATCGATGTTCCCAGAGAGGAAACCTGCTTCGCAGTAGGACAGATAATATTCCCAGAGCCGCCTGAAGCGCTCGTCGAATCCGGCGGGCGTGAGGTCAGGCCAAGCCTCTCGGAAGTTATTTCGCCAGATCGCCAGCGTCCTGGCATAATCTTCCCCGAAGATGCGCTCGCGGATGACGGGTATGCCAAAGCGGTCGCCGAGCGACTTCAGGATCTGCGGTGTTGGCAACATGCCCCCCGGGAAAACGTAGCGCTGGATGAAGTCGACCTCGCGGCGATAGTGCTGGAACAGGCTGTCCTGGATGGTAATGGCCTGGACACCGGCCAGTCCGCCCGGCAGCAGACGGTCTCGCAGTTGCGAGAAATACTTCGGCCAGAACTGCTCGCCGACCGCCTCGATCATCTCGATCGAGGCGATACGGTCGTAGCGGTCGCGCTCGTCGCGATAGTCCTGCAGGCGGATCTCGACTTTCTCGGCGAGCCCGGCCTGATGGATGCGGCGCTGTGCAAAATCGCGTTGCTGCTGGCTGATCGTCAGCCCAACGACCTTGGTGCCGAACGTCTTGGCGGCATATTCGGCAAAGCCGCCCCAGCCGCAGCCGATCTCGAGCAGCTTCTGCCCGGGCTTGAGATCGATCGCCTCGGCCAGCCGCTTGTACTTGTTGGTCTGCGCAGCGGTGAGGTCGGTGGTGTGCTCCTCGAACAAGGCCGAGGAATAGGTCATGCTCGGATCGAGCCAGGCCGAGTAGAACGAATTCCCGATGTCGTAATGGGCGTAGATGTTGCGCTTCGCCTGACGTTTGGTGTTGCGGTTGAACCAGTGCCGGACCAGCTGGGCAAACCGGATCAGCGGCTTGTCTTCCAGCATCGACTGCAGCAGGTGCTGGTTGACGCAGAACAGATAGAGAAACTGCGTCAGGTCCGGCGTATCCCAGTCGCCGTTCAGATAGGCTTCGGCGATGCCGATGTCGCCGCCATTGAGAAGGCGCGATGCGAAGCCGTAATTGGCCAGGATCATTGCGGCGGCCGGCCCGGGCTCAACGCCGCCGAGCCGGATCACCCGTCCGTCCGGCAGGGTCACGTCGAGCGTGCCTTTTCGCAACCGCGATCCGAAGCCGAGGGCAAGGCGGGGCAGGCGGGGAAGATCGGCAAGCACCTTGTCGATGGTATCAGGGGTGACTGGGATGACGTCCGGCATGGCAGGTCCACTCACGCAAACGGCTCCAGCCCACGTCCCCGTCGGCTGGCCGGTGTGGCACCTGTGCGGGCAGGGAATCACGGACGCAGAGCGAGCCGGCCGTTTCCGGTCAGCGTCGTGATATATAAGCGTGGCTGCCGTTCCCCGCCAAGCCGGTATTGGTTCCAGGGCCTGCAATGATTTCGCCGCGCGGCACGAGCCGGACGCCTTTGGCCCACAGCCGCAGTGCCTCCCAATGGATCGCGGCGAAGATTTTGACAGTCACCAGCGGGAGCGAGACGAAGGCAGCGAGTAGGGAGCCGGACGTCAGCCCGCGACGACGGCCGGAGAAGGTTGCAGCGAGCAGGGGCCCGTCGGCGCCAGTTTCCAGAATCCGCAACTTGACCTTGTCGCCCGGCGGCATGATGCGGAAATGGTAGCGCATCGCCATGTCGATGAACGGCGAGACGTAGAAGGTCTTGTCCTGCGTCTGGCGCAGCCCTGCCGCGGACAGCTCATTGGGCCTGACCGGCAGCACATAGGGCTTGATCTCGCCGAAGGTGTTGCGGACCTCGTAGATCATCAGCGCCAGGGTGCCGTTGCTGCGATAACAGAAATAGACCGACAGCGGATTGAACACGTAGCCGAGCAGCCGCGGATAGCACAGCAGCAGCACGCGTCCGCCGCTGAGATCGATCCCCTGATCCGCCGCACAGGTCTGCGCATAGGCCAGCAGCGACGAGCCGTCGCGCGGACCCTGGTCGGCCTCGTGGAAGCTGTAGAGCGCGCGCCGGTTGACCCCGAACAGCGGTGTCTGCCGGTCCGCCTGGTCGAGCCGGCCGAGATCGATCAGCAGGCTCATCACGCGATACTGGAATCGATGCGTGGTCGGCCGCATGCGGGCATGCATGACATCTCCGACATAGAGCGCGGCCGCTTCCGTTCGATCATCCGGTCCCGAGTGATCCATGCCCATATCGCGCCTATTCCGCAGCCTCGGCGAGCTCGGTTGGAAACCCGCGCCATGGCACGCTCGCGCCGAGCGCCTCTGCCACGGCGAGACCCGAGCGCAGCCCGTCCTCATGGAAGCCATAGCCGGTCCAGGCCCCGCAGAACCAAGTATGGCGCTGCCCCTGAATCGCTGCCAGACGCTTCTGCGCCGCAAAGGCGGCAGCCGTATATTGTGGGTGCTCACAGATATATTTGCCAAAGGTCAGCTCCGGAGCCGGAGCGAAGGGTGGGTTGAGGCTGACGAACAGCGGCCTGGCGTCGTCGATGTCCTGCAGGTTGTTCATCCAATAGGTGACGGCGACATCGTTCATGGGAACGCCCTCACGCTGCCAGCGCAGGAAATTCCACGAAGCCCAGGCGCGGCGGCGCTTCGGCATCAGCCTGCTGTCACGGTGCAGATAGATCGTGTTGGGCGAATATTTGATCGCACCGAGGATGCCGCGCTCCCGCTCGTCCGCGTCGGCGAGCATCGACAAAGCCTGGTCGCTGTGAGCGGCAATCACCACATGATCGTAGCTGTCCCGACGCCCGCTGCTATCTTGAACGATGACGCCGTGGGCGGTGCGTTCGATGCGGGTCACGGCGCTGCCGAGTCTGATCTGATTGCGGAAGCTTGACGTGAGCTTCTCCACGTAGCGGCGGCTGCCGCCCTTGACGGTGCGCCAGACCGGGCGGTCATATTGCAGCAACCTGTGATTGCTGAAGAACGCGACGAAGTTCTCGGCCGGAAAGTCCAGCATCTCGGATGCCGGGGCCGACCAGATTGCGGCCCCCATCGGCGCCAGATAGTCGGTGAGCAGTCGCGGCGCGAAATGGTTGCGCCGGAAATAGTCCCCGAGCGTCAGGCCATGCAGGCGGCCGGCCTTGAAGTCCGCTGTACTCTGTTCATTGAAGCTCAGGATGTCCCTGAGCATCCAGAGATAGGATGTCGACAGCAGGTTGCTCGGCTGCGCGAACAGCCCCTTGGCGGTGTCGAGCCAGGTGTTGCCGCCACCTTTCCATTCGAAGCGACCGGCATCCGCGGTGACGGCAAAGCTCATGCTGCTGTCGACCGTCTCGACCCCCAGATGATCGAACAAGGCGGTGAGCTCAGGATAGTTCAGCTCGTTGTAGACGATGAAGCCGATGTCGACGGAGACCGGAGCGCCGTCATAGTCGATCGTCACGGTGTGGCTGTGGCCGCCCGGACGGAGATCGCGCTCGTAGACGGTGATCGGATAACGCTTCGCCAGGGACCAGGCCGCGGCGTTACCCGCAATACCCGTTCCGACCACCGCAACTCGCATGAATGCCCCCTGAAGTTCACGTGCAAGTTACGGAGTCCCCGCCAAAGGGTTTCACGGGCGCGCTCGCCGCGTCACACCCCGCGCAAAACGGCATTCGGCAGATGAAATCTTGGTAAGGCGGCAGCCGATGGCCCCTGGCCAGGCCTGCACGAAACTCCGCTGATTTACGGGAGATCTGTCGATTCGGCGGACTTTATCGGCACCATCGCTGCTGGGGGGGACGTGGGCTGCAGGGCTGTCCGGCGCCGTGGGCTGCGGCTAGAATGATTCCCCAAGACTACAGGGAAGCATCACGCCAGTGTCCACCGTGCCGATCGCCGTCGACGAGCCTTGCCGCGCGTCCGCTGACCCGCGGATCGTTGCCGGGAAGCGGGAGAATCGCCGCGCTCCGGCGGGCCTGCGGCATTTCGTCCGCTGGATCGCCGCGATCGGCTTGGCGGTAAGCTCGGCCGGCTGCCTGCTGACGCAGGATATTCCCGACCCGGCCCTCGACATGCCCCGGCGGTACAAGGCGGCGTCCGGTTCCGAATTGGCGGCGCCACCGCCGCTCGATTGGTGGCGCGGCTTCGGATCACGCGAGCTGACCCAGTTGATGGAGGAGGCGCAGAGCGTCAACCTCGATATTGCCGCTGCTGTGGCCAGGTTCAGGCAGGCCGATGCGCTGGCGCGGCAGGCCGGCGCAGCGCTGCTGCCGAGCCTGTCGAGCACGGGGCAGGAGACCTATTCGCGCACGTCTGGGTCGAGCTCCAGCGGGCTCACCAATGGCGGCCGTGAGGTCGTCAATTACCAGGCCTCGCTTTCTGCGAGCTACCAGCTCGACTTCTTCGGCCAGAATCGTGACGCGCTGCAGGCGGCCGAGGAAACCGCGGTGGCCAACCGCTTCGACCGCGACGTCACGCAGTTGACGACGCTCGCCACCGTTGCAAATGCCTATTTCCAGGTCCTGGCCGCACAGGATCGCATTCGCACCGCCGAGCGCAACATCGCTAGCGCCACGCGTGTGCTCGATGCCATCCGCGAACGGCAGAAGGCGGGCACCGGCAATGATCTCGACGTCGCGCAGCAGGAGAGCGTGCTCGCCAATCAGAAGGCGGCGGTGCCGCCGCTGCGCCAGACGCTCGATCAGAACGTCAATGCGCTTGCTGTGCTGGTCGCGCGATCGCCCGAAGGCATTCGGGTCAGCGGCGGCTCGCTCGACCAGATCAGGACTCCGCGGGTCACGCCTGGTCTGCCGTCGGAGATCCTGACGCAGCGTCCCGACATCCGCCGGCAGGAGGCCCAATTGGCGTCAGCCACCGCCAATGTCGGCAGCGCACGGGCGCAATTCTTTCCGAGCATCCAGTTGACCGGAAATGGCGGCTATCAGAGTGCAGCGCTGACCTCGCTGTTTCAGCCGCATGCGGCGTTCTTCAGCCTGGCCGGCAGCCTGACCCAGCCGATCTTCGACGGCGGCCGGATTCTCGGCAATTTCGAGAATGCCAAAGCGCGCCAGGATGAGCTGCTGCAGACCTACCGCAAGACCGTGATCCAGGCCTTCACCGACGTCGACAATGCGCTGTTCTCGATCAAGCAGACCACGATCAGGCTTCAACTGCAGCGCCAGGTCGTTACCGCCTCGCGTCGTGCGTTCGAATTGTCCGAGCAGCAACTGCGCGCGGGAACTGCCGACATCGTGACAGTCTTGAATACGCAATTGACGCTGTTCCAGGCCGAGGACGCGCTATGGCAGGCGCAACTGGCGCGCCTGCAGGCGTTCGTGAGCCTCTATCAGGCGCTCGGCGGCGGCTGGGAGCCGCGCATGGAGAAGTCGGCCGATGCTCTTTAAACCGGACGAGAAGGGAGCAGGGGCAGTGAAGCGCGCGCGGTCCAGCGTGGCGCGGCGGCTGGTGTCGATCACGATCACGCTGCTGATCCTGGGCGGCCTCGGCTATATCGGCTGGTCGGCGATGCAGCAGAAGCAGCAGGCCAACAACCGCTTCGCGCGGCCCGACCTTCCCGTTCCGGTCCTGGCCGCCTCGCCTGCCGTCAAGGACGTGCCGGTCTATCTCGACGGTGTCGGCTCCGTCCGCGCGCTCAATACCGTCACGGTGCGCTCACAGGTCGACGGCAAGCTGATCGCGGTCAATTTCGTCGAAGGGCAGGACGTCAAGAAGGGCGACGTGCTCGCCGAGATCGATCCGGCGATCTATCAGGCGCAGTACGACCAGGCCGTCGCCAAGAAGGCGCAGGATGAGGCGCAGCTCGCCAACCAGAAGCTCGACCTCGTCCGCTACGAGCAGCTCGCCGCCAGCAATGCCGGCTCCAAGCAGCAGGCCGACACGCAGCGCGCGGTGGTGGCGCAGCAGCAGGCGCTGATCAAGGCGGATCAGGCCGCGATCGACAATGCGGCGACGACCTTGAGCTATACCAAGATCGTGGCGCCGCTCTCCGGCCGCGCCGGTCTGCGGCAGGTCGATCAGGGCAACATCGTTCATGCCTCTGATGCGACCGGCCTCGTCGTCATCACGCAGCTGCAGCCGATTGCGGTTCAGTTCAGCCTCCCCCAGCAGCAGATCATGCGCGTCAATGCGGCCGCCGCCAAGGGACCGCTCGCCGTCGACGTGTTCGGCAATGACGGCGTCACCATCATCGACACCGGCACGTTGCGGGGGATCGACAACCAGGTCGATCAGACGACGGGCACGCTGAAGCTGAAAGCCGAATTCCCCAACGGCAAATTCCAGCTCTGGCCGGGACAGTTCGTCAATGTCCGGCTCAAGGTCGAGACCCTGTCGCAGGCGATCACGGTGCCGACGTCGGCCGTACAGCGCGGGCCGGCAGGTACGTTCAGCTACGTGATTGGCGAGGGTGACATCGTCTCTGCACATCCGGTGGCGGTCGTGCAGCAGAATGAGAGCGAGGCCGTGATCGCGAGCGGCTTGAGCCCCTCGGACCGTGTGGTGACGACAGGTTTTGCCAACCTCGCCGAGGGCGTCAAAGTGGTGGTGGGGCGCGCCGAGCAGACGCCGCAGGCCGATCTGGCGCCTCGCAAACGCGGCCGCAATCCGCAAGCAAAGGATCAAGGCAAGGACCAGGCGAAGGAGGGCGGAGCGCCGCCTGACGGCGCGCCGAAGGACGGCGAGCGGCGTCGCAGGCCTCAGGCCGCGGGCCAGACCGATGCCGGTGCAGCGCCCCAGGGAGGGAGTGAAGCAGGTCGCGGCATGAAGGCGCAGCCATGACGCGACCGCAAGAGTGACGAGCAGTCGCGATGAGCGTCTCCGAACCCTTCATCCGCCGTCCTATCGCGACCTCGCTGCTCGGCGTCGCGCTGCTCATCGGCGGCCTGCTCGGCTATCTCGCGCTGCCGGTCTCGGCGCTGCCGCAGGTCGACTTCCCGACCGTCCAGGTGACGACGCAACTGCCGGGCGCCAGCCCCGATGTGATCGCCTCGCTGATCACGGCGCCGCTGGAGCGCCAGCTTGGGCAGATCCCGTCGCTCTCGGCGATGAACTCGACGAGCTCGTTCGGCGTCAGCCAGATATCGCTGCAGTTCGATCTCGGACGCGACATCGATGGCGCCACGCAGGACGTCCAGGCGGCAATCAATGCCGCCGCCGGCGTCTTGCCGAAGTCGCTGCCCTATCCGCCGACCTACGCCAAGGTCAATCCGGCCGACGCACCGGTCATGACGCTCGCGCTGACCTCGGACACGATCTCCCTGCGCGCGATGAGCGACATGGCGGACACGATCATGGCCCAGCGGCTGAGCCAGGTCTCGGGCGTCGGCCGTGTCTCGGTGCTCGGCGGACTCAAGCCCGCGGTGCGCGTGCAGGCCGACCTGGCGCGGCTCGCCGCCTATGGCATCTCGATGGAGGACCTGCGCGCCGCCATCGCAGGCGCCAACGTCTCCGGTCCCAAGGGATCGCTCGACGGGGCGCAGCAGGCCTATCTGATCACGGCCAACGACCAGATCGCGGCCGCCGACGCCTATAAGCCGATCATCATTGCCTACCGCAACGGCTCGCCGGTCACGATCGGCGATGTCGCGACGATTATCGATGGTTTGGAGAACGATCGGACCGGCGGCTGGTACCAGGGTGTCCCTGCGGTCATCCTCGACATCCAGCGCCAGCCGGGTGCCAACGTCATCGAGGTCGTCAAGCAGATCCGTGCCGAGATCCCGAAGCTGCAGCGCACGCTTCCCGCCGGCGTGAAGCTCGCCATCGTCAGCGATCGCACCGTGACCATCCGCGCCTCGGTGCACGACGTGCAGTTCACGCTGGTGCTCAGCGTGGTGCTGGTGACGCTGGTCGTGCTGCTGTTTCTGCGCTCGCTGCGGGCCACGATCATAGCCGGCGTCGCGCTGCCGCTGTCGCTGATCACGAGCTTCGGCGTGATGTACTTTGCCGGCTTCAGTCTCGACAATCTCTCGCTGATGGCACTCACCATCGGCACCGGCTTCGTCGTCGATGACGCCATCGTGATGATCGAGAACATCGTGCGCCACATGGAGAATGGCGAGAGCGCGATGAATGCTTCGTTGCGCGGTGCGCGCGAGATCGGCTTCACAGTGATCTCGCTGACCGTGTCGCTGATCGCGGTGTTCATTCCGCTGCTGTTCATGTCGGGGCTTGTCGGCCGCATGTTCCGCGAGTTCGCTTTGACCTTGACGATCGCAGTGGTGACGTCGGCGGTGGTCTCGCTGACCTTGACGCCGATGATGTGCTCGCGGCTGTTGAAGCATGCCAGCGAGGAATGGGTGCTGCCGGGACTGAACGCCATTAGCCGCTTCATCGACCGCACGGTGGCGGTCTATCACCGCAGCCTGCTCTGGGTGCTCGACCGCCAGACCGAGACGCTCGTCGTGACCTTCGCGACCTTGGCGGCGACCTTGGCGCTCTACGTCGTCGCGCCCAAGGGCTTCCTGCCGCTGCAGGATACCGGCTCGATCACGGCGGTGACCGAAGCCGGCCCTGACGTGTCGTTCGCCGAAATGAAGAAGCGCCAGGCGGATGTCGCCGCCGCGATCCGGGCCGATCCCGACGTCGTCGGCGTCGTCTCGGTGATCGGCGCCGGATCGGTCAACCCGACCACCAATGTCGGCCGTCTCGTCATGACCTTGAAGCCGCTCGGCGACCGGCAGGATGGCGTCGCCGAGGTGATCGACCGGCTGAAGCAGAAGACCTCGGGCGTTCCCGGCATGACCGTGTACTTCCAGCCGGTCCAGGACGTGCAGATCTCGACCCAGGCGAGCCGTTCGCAGTACCAATACACGCTGACCGGTGCCGATGCCGCCGAGGTATCGAAATGGGCGAGGCAGCTTGTCGGAGAAATGCGTCGCGACCCTCTGTTCCGCGACGTCTCCTCCGAAGCCCAGGAGGGCGGCCTGCGCGCGGAGCTGACCATCGACCGCCAGCGCGCCGGCCAGCTCGGCGTCAGCCTGCAGGGCGTCACCGACACGCTCAATGACGCCTTTGCGCAGCGGCAGATCTCGACGATCTATGGCCAGGCCAACCAGTACCGCGTCGTGCTGGAGGCGCTGCCGATGTATCAGCGCGATCCCTCGATCCTGTCGAAGCTCTATCTGCCTGGCGCCGGCGGCCAAGTGCCGCTCTCGGCGGTGGCAAGCCTGAAGCGCACCACCGCGCCGCTGGCGATCTCGCACCAGGCGCAGTTTCCGGCGGTGTCGCTGAGCTTCAATCTCGCGCCCGGCATGGCCCTGAGCGAGGCGGTCGACGCGCTCCATGCGACCGAGAACCGCATCGGCATGCCCGGCAGCATCATCGGCGTGTACTCGGGTGATGCCGCCGAATTCGCCAAGTCGCTGGCCGGCCAGCCGTGGCTGCTGCTGGCGGCCGTGGTCACGATCTACATCGTGCTCGGCGTGCTCTATGAGAGCTACATCCATCCGATCACGATCCTGTCGACCTTGCCGTCGGCGGGCGTCGGCGCCATCCTGGCCCTGATGCTGTTCGGCCAGGATCTCTCGGTCATCGGCTTGATCGGCATCATCCTCCTGATGGGCATCGTCAAGAAGAACGCGATCATGATGATCGACTTCGCGCTCGAGGCGGAGCGTCACGAGAACCGCACGCCTTACGACGCCATCGTGCAGGCGTGTCTCCTGCGCTTCCGCCCGATCATGATGACGACCCTGGCCGCGCTGTTCGGTGCGCTGCCGCTGGCGATCGAGAGCGGCACCGGCTCGGAGCTGCGCTTTCCGCTCGGCATCTCCATCATCGGCGGCCTGCTGCTCAGCCAATTGCTGACCCTGTACACGACGCCGGTCATCTATCTCGCGCTCGACCGCATCAATCGTCGCTTCGAGCGCGCGTTGCCGCCGGCGCCGAACCTGCCGTCGCCGCCGCTCGCAGGTGCGACCGAAGGCGTCCAGTGATGGCCTCGATCTCCGAGCCGTTCATTCGCCGGCCGGTCGGCACCACGCTGCTCTCGATCGGCCTGTTCCTGGTCGGGATCGTCGCCTACATCTTCCTTCCGGTCGCGCCGGTGCCGAACGTCGATTTCCCGGCGATCTTCGTCAGCGCGTCGCGCCCCGGCGCGGACCCCTCCGTCATGGCGGGGACGGTCGCGGCGCCGCTGGAGCGGCGGCTCGGCGAGATCGCGGGCGTCAACCAGATCACCTCGACGAGTTCGCTCGGCACCACCAACATCCAGATCCAATTCTCGATCGGCCGCGACATCGACAAGGCCGCGCGCGACGTGCAGGCGGCCATCAATGCCTCGCTGTCGGACCTTCCGAGCGACCTTCCGGCGCTGCCGCGGTTCCGCAAGGCGAACACGGCCGCGGCTCCCGTATTCGTTCTGGCGCTGACCTCGAAGACGATGACGACGAGCGCGATGTATGACGTCGCCGACACCGTGCTCGCGCAGCGGCTGTTCCAGGTACCCGGCGTCGGTAACGTGACGGTCAGCGGCGCCGATCAACCCGCCGTGCGCATCGCGCTCAATCCGGTCTCGCTCGCCAATGCCGGCATCTCGACCGACGATGTCCGGACGGCGATCATCAATGCCAATCCGATCGGGCCTGTCGGCATCTTCGAGGGCGGCCGCCAGAGCGAGACCATCGCCATCAACCGGCAGATGCGCAGCGCGGCCGAATTCCGCGACATCCTGATCAAGAGCAGCAATGGCAGCTTCGTACGGCTGTCGGATGTCGCCGACGTTGAGGATTCCGTGCGCAACGTGCGTTCGATCGCCTGGTTCAACAAGCAGCCGGCGGTGCTGATCCAGATCGCCAAGCAGGGCGATGCCAACGTGATCGAGACGGTCGACCGGGTGAAGGCGCTGATCCCGGAGCTCAAGCAATGGCTGCCGGCGGGGATCGAGATCGCCACGCTGGTCGACCGCACCGGGACCATTCGCGCCTCGGTCGATGACATGCAGTGGACCTTGCTCGCGACCGCCGTGCTGGTGATGATCGTCGTGTTCCTGTTCCTTCGCCGTCTGGTGCCGACGGTCGCGGCCGGCGTCTCGGTGCCGCTGGCGCTTGCCGGTACCTGCGCGGCGATGTGGCTCGCAGGCTTCTCGATCGACAATCTGTCACTGATGGCGCTCGCGATCTCCGTCGGCTTCGTCGTCGACGACGCCATCGTCATGATCGAGAACATGTACCGCAATCTCGAGCATGGCCTGTCGCCGATGCGCGCCGCGCTCGATGGCGCCCGCCAGATCGGCTTTACCGTGTTGTCGATCAGCCTTTCTCTGATTGCAGCCTTCGTGCCCTTGATCTTTATGGACGGCGTCGTCGGCCGTCTCCTGCGTGAGTTCTCGCTGACGCTGACCTTCGCGATCGTCGTGTCGACATTGGTGTCGCTGACGGTGACGCCGATGATCTGCGCGCATTACATCAAGGAGACGCTGTCCGATCGTGCCACCTGGTTCGACCGTATCGTCGAAGGCGCGCTGTCCGGCATGGTCCGCTTCTATGCCTGGACGCTGCGCGGCGTGCTGGTTTATCCGTTTCTCACCCTGATCGTGTTCTTCGCCACCATCGCGCTCACGGTGACGCTCTACATCAAGGTGCCCAAGGGCTATTTCCCGACCGACGATTCCGGCTTCGTCATCGGTGCGACGCGCGCCTCGGCCGACATTTCGTTCCAGTCCATGCTGGGCCTGCAGCAGCGGCTTGCCGACATCGTGATGGCCGATCCCGCCGTGGCCGGCATCGGCTCGACGGTCGGGGGTGGCGGCGGGCCGGGCGGCGCGACGTCCAACCGCGGCACCATGTTCATCAACCTCAAGCCCCCGGCGGAGCGCGAGGGCGTCTCGACTGAGCTCGTGATCAACCGCCTCAGGCGGAGCCTCGAGATGGTCCCCGGCATTCGGCTCTTCATGTTCGCCGCGCAGGACGTTCGCACCGGCGGCCGCCAGAGCGATTCCGACTACCAGTACACGTTGAGCAGTCCCGATCTCGACCTTCTGCAGAAATGGGCGCCGATTGTCGCCAAGCGCCTGGAGTCGGTCGACGGCATCACCGACATTTCAAGCGACCGCGATCCCGGTGGCCTGCAGCTTGCGCTGCGGATCGACCGACAAACGGCGGCGAGCCTCGGCGTCCGCGTCCAGGATATCGACAACGCGCTCAACAACGCCTTCGCGCAACGCCAGATCTCGATCGTCTACAGCCAGCGCAACCAATACATGGTCGTGCTGGAGATCGACCCGAAGTTCCAGACCGATCCCTCCAATCTCGACCGCATCTATGTGGCCGGGGCAGGGGACGCGCAGGTGCCGTTGTCGGCGCTGGTCAAGGCCGAGCGCGGCCTGTCACCGCTGGCGGTGTATCATTCACAATCGTTCCCTTCGACCACCGTCTCGTTCAACCTGCTGCCGGACGTGCCCTTGCAGACCGCGACCGCCAACATCCAGCGCGCCGTCGACGAGCTGCACATGCCGGAGGGCATCCGCGGCAGCTTCGACGGCAATGCCGGGGACTTCAACAAGAGCAGCGGCCGCCAGCCGCTCTTGATCCTGTTCGCACTGGCCGCGATGTATATCGTGCTCGGCGTGCTCTATGAGAGCCTGGCGCACCCGCTGACGATCATTTCGACGCTGCCGTCGGCCGGGCTCGGCGCGCTGCTCGCCTTGCAGGTCACCAACACGCCGCTGACGGTGATCGCCTTCGTCGGCATCATCCTGCTGATCGGCATCGTCAAGAAGAACGGCATCATGCTGGTCGATTTCGCGCTCGAAGCCGAGCGGCAGCGCGGCATGTCATCGGCCGATGCGATCTTCGAGGCCTGCCGGGTGCGGTTCCGCCCGATCCTGATGACGACCCTCGCCGCGCTGTTCGCCGGCCTGCCGCTGGTGATCGCGACCGGTCCCGGCACCGAGCTGCGCCGCCCGCTCGGCATCACCATCATCGGCGGGCTGCTGGTGTCGCAGATCCTTACCCTCTACACCACGCCGGTGATCTATCTGCTGATCGACCGGCTGCGCCGCCGCTCGGCGCCGGAGCCGCTCGCAGCTCCTGCCGAATGAGCCGTTGTGGCGCTGTCCGCGGGCGCGTATAGGCGCGGCATGCCAGAGACACATAACCATCCTCAGCTTGCCACCGAGGCGCCGCCCGACTGCCCGCGCTGCCAGAAGCCGCTGCCGCTGTGCATCTGCGACAGCGTCACGCCGCTGGAAAGCCGGCTGGGGCTCCTGATCCTGCAGCACCCGCAGGAGCAGGACCGCGCGCTCGGCACCGCGCGGCTCGCCGCCCAGCATTTCAAGAACGCGGTGGTCAAGGTCGGGCTGTCCTGGCCGAGCCTCGCCAGGGCGCTGGGACGGCCGGTTGCCGATCCCGCGCGCTGGGCCATTCTCTATCTCGGCTCGGCCAAGGCGGCCGAGCTCGATCCTGAGACCGAGGTGGTCGCGCTGACCCGCAAGGGCGAGGTGGCCGACAACCAGCGCGCCATCCTCAAGTCGATCGAGGGCGTGATCCTGCTCGACGGCACCTGGAGCCAAGCCAAGGCGCTGTGGTGGCGCAATCCGTGGATGCTGAAGTGCCAGCGCGTGATCCTCGGGCCGCGGCAGCCGTCGCGCTACGGCCGGCTGCGCCGCGAGCCGCGCCGCGACGGGCTGTCGACCATCGAGGCGGCGGGGATGCTGATGGCCGCGCTGGAACGCCGGCCGGAGATCGCCACGACCCTCGACGCCAGCTTCGAGCGCATGCTGGCGCGGTATCGGGAGGTGGAAAAAGAGCAACCGGAGCTCACGCCCCGCCCAAAGGCCCGCAAGCCGGATTGGCGCGGCCGTAAACGCCGGGTTTAGGAACCGGGGGTACGCTTCTTGCATTGCAGCATGGAACGAGGATCAGAGCCATGCAGGAAGCAGAAAAATCCAATGTGGTGCAGTTCAGGGATTACGCGCCGCGGCTGGCCGGCAGGTCCGGCTCGGATCGGGGCGGCGTCTCGACCGGTGAACGAGGGGCAATTCTGACCTGGCCGCGCGCGCAGGTCAGCTATCCCGGCGGCATCGACGATCTGCCCATCTAGCGCCGGCCGCGGCCAATGGGTGGTCCAACCCGCTTGATCTTGATTGAGTGGAGGCCACGACCAGAATTGAACTGGTGTAAACGGTTTTGCAGACCGCTGCGTAACCACTCCGCCACGTGGCCCCTGTGGGCGGAGCAATATAGGCAATCGGTCGCTTAGGCAACCACTCTCGTCGCGAAGCCGACTCCATCGATCCGGGCCCTCAGCCAGCCGGACGTTCGATCCGCCGAGCCGCGTTTCGAACTGGTCGGCATCGGGCTCGGCAGCGCGTAGGGGTGTTGTCGCGCCGTTCTCATCCCGACCCTGGTCCACATCTCGCGTGGTCGAAAATTCCAGACGGAGCAGGCGATGCGGCGGCTGCCGATCACCAGCAGCTTTCGCCGAACTGTTGCATCGGCAATGACGCGCAGCAGCGACGATAATTGAAAACATCGCGGCGAAATCGCGCAACGCGCCTTGATTTCGTCAGGTTGTGTTGTTCTAATTGTTCTATGTCAGGGTGCGCTGCGGGACACCGGACTTTAGAGCAGCATTCCCACGACTCAAGCACACAACTTCACACGCAAAGATCTGTCATGGATGATCACCCGACACGCCGCTCGGTGGTTTTCGGCACGCTTGCCGCATGCGCAACAGTCGCCAGCGCAGCGGCCGACGACGATGATCCTCGCAAGGAGAAGCGGCCGCAGAAAGGCGACCTGATCGTGTTCTCGGAAGGGGAGCGCGAAGGGCAGACGATCACGCCTGACGACTTGAAGCTCGGCGAGCCACCGGTTCACGCGTGGCCGAAGGATCCAGCGAATGCGATCGTGCGTGACGGATCGCGATTGAACGAGGTGGTGCTCGTCAGGCTCGATCCAAACGAACTCGACGACGACACGCGTCAGCGCGCGGCCGAAGGCATCGTGGCCTACTCGGCCATCTGCTCGCATGCGGGATGCCCGGTCACGGCCTGGATCAAGGCGACCGAGGGCAACGACGATGTCTTCAAATGCATGTGCCACAATTCCGAGTACGACCCGAGGCGCGGGGCGCAGGTCGTGTTCGGCCCCGCGCCGCGGCGGCTTGCCGCGCTTCCCCTCGCGATCAAGGACGGCACGCTCCTGATCGCCGGGCCCTTCATTGGGAAGGTAGGTGGCCAACAGGGCTGATGAGATCCCATGTCCCTATCGGAACTCGCATCGTCTCGACACCCGTCACGACAACAAGTGAATCGAAAAACGAAGCAGGGGAGGTTTGTCCATGTCCATCACGTCCACCGCGATCAAGCAATGGCTGCTATCGAGCACCGTGGCGTTCACCTGTCTCGCCGCACCGGCAGCCGTGGCCGGCCCGATCGACAACTATAGTCCCGTTACGCCCGCGCGGCTCGAAAATCCCGAACCGGGCAACTGGATACTCTACCGCCGGACCTATGATGGCCAGGGGTATAGTCCGCTCGACCAGATCAACACCGCGAACGTCAAGGACATGGTGCCGGTCTGGACCTTTGCCACCGGCGTGGTCGAGGGGCACGAGGCGCCGCCGCTGGTCAACAACGGCGTCATGTTCATCACGACGCCGATGGGGCAGGTCATCGCGCTGAATGCCAAGACCGGCGATCAGTACTGGCGCTACAAGCGCGAGCTCCCCGAGGATCTGTTCCAGCTGCATCCGACCAATCGTGGCGTCGGCCTCTGGCAGGACAAGCTCTACCTCGCCACGACGGACGATCATCTTGTCGCGCTCGACGCCAAGACCGGCAAGGTGCTGTGGGACAAGAAGGTCCAGGACTACAGGAAGGGACAATATCTCACGCTGATGCCGCTGATCGTCGACGGCAAGGTGATGGTCGGCGGCTCCGGCGGCGAGTTCGGCGTCCGCGGCTACGTTGCCGCTTATGACGCCGAGGACGGCAAGGAGCTTTGGCGCACCTTCACGATCCCGGCCGAAGGCGAGCCCGGGCATGACACCTGGAGCGGCGACGACTGGAAGAACGGCGGCGGCTCGGCCTGGATGACCGGCACCTACGACAAGGACACCAAGACGGTGTATTGGGGCGTCGGCAACGCCGCGCCCTGGCCAGGGGGCCTGCACCCCGGCGACAATCTCTACACCAGCTCGGTGATCGCGCTGGATCCTGCGACCGGAAAGATCAAGACGCATTTCCAGTATCATCAGAACGACTCGTGGGACTGGGACGAGGTCGATGCGCCGATGCTAGTCGACCTGCAGCGCGACGGCCGCAGCTTCAAGAGCCTGATCCATCCCGGACGCGACGCCATCTTCTGGGTGCTCGAGCGCACGCCGGAGCGCATCAACTACGTCAATGGCTGGAACTTCGTCCACACCGATGTCTGGAAGGGCATCGAGCCCGAGACGGGACGGCCGATCGTTGATCCCGCGCACAAGCCCACGCTCGGCAAGCGTGTCGACTTCTGTCCCTCGTTGTGGGGCGGCAAGGACTGGCCGTCCGCGGCCTACAGCCAGAAGACGCGCTTCGTCTACGTGCCGGCGAACGAGAATTTCTGCGGCGGCTTCACCGGGGAAAAGCTGCCGCTCGTTCCCGGCCAGCTCTGGCTCGGCACCAAGGCCGAGGACATCGGGCTCACGGTGCGGCCCGGTGCCGACCATTTCGGGGAGCTGCAGGCCTGGGATCCCGCGACAGGCAAGAAGGTGTGGTCGCACAATTTCCCGAAATCCCAGCTGTTCGGGTCGGTGACCGCGACGGCGGGCGATCTCGTTCTGGTCGGCGGCACCAACGACCGGATGTTCCGGGCGTTCCATGCCAAGACCGGCGAGCTGCTGTGGGAGCAGAAGACGAACTCGGGGATCATGGGCATGCCCGTCGCCTATGAGGTCGATGGCACGCAGTACATCGCCGTGCAGTCCGGCTGGGGCGTCGATGCGCAACGCATCCAGGATGCGCTCTCGAAAGGCAACATCGGTCTGGAGGACAACGTCCCGCAAGGCGGCGTCGTCTGGGTGTTCGCAGTCAAGAAGTAGCGCCGGCGATCTGAGGGGCGGCGGCCTCCGCCGTCGCCATCTCAGAAAATGAAGACCGCAGCAGTGTTCCGGCAAAGACGTGCCGATCCACTGGCTTGCATGACGACAGAAGATCGCGCGTCAACAGGCCGCGAACCAGCCGTCCGGAAACGGGATCAGCGGCCAGGCGCCCTGGTTGTCGTTGGCTGCCGCGGGGAAATGCAGAATCGCGAACAAACGGGCCATGGAATCGGTCTCGGTCTCGGGCGCAATAGCGGTTCTCACAACATCCATCAACAACTCGTATTCGGCTTCGCTCATCTCGCCCTCGCACAAACTGCGAGCCACGATGGCAAAATTCCACTTTGTTCAAATTGAGCGGATCGCTCAAATTCTAACGATCGGGCACGAAGGACCTAATTGGTTACCGGTGCCCTTCGTTCCAAAAGATACCGCGGTCCGCGCCGTTCCAGTGTGAACGGGCTCACATCCCAAGGCTTCTCGTCGTCCGTCGACCCGTCTGCCCGCGCGGCAGGTGATACCGTGCAGCGATCACGAGTCCGCCCGTAGCCGACCGTGAGCAAGAGATCCAGAACGTCTGCCGCGCGTCGCAGGCTGCCTTGCCGGCAAAGGCCAGAGAGGCGACCCGCTCCAAACGCCCGGCTCGACGCAAGCAGCAGAATCGCTGGCAGTCAGACCGCCACGGCGAGAAGCTCGGTGTCCTGCGCCAGAATGTCACGCATCAGCTGCGACAGGTCTTTCGGCTTGAACGGCTTCGCCAAACGATGAAGGCCGACCACTTTGGGCGAGGGGGAGAGCAAGTCAGGCGCCCCCTGTCCTGACTCGAGCACCATGCCCGACATCATCACGATCGGCATCGTGGGCCGGGCCGCGCGCGCAGCCCGGATGACGTCGTTGCCGTCCATGTCGGCCAGGTTGAGATCGATCAGGGCCGCAGCGAAATCGTCGCGGGACACGGCATCCATGGCCAGCCGACCGTCGGTGACGGCCGTGACCGCGTAGCCCTCGCGAACCAGAAGATGCTGGATGACACAGCAAACGCCGACTTCGTCATCAACGACCAGGATGTTCATCATGAGCCCTTCCTGACAGACGTGGATGAGGAGCCACGCGCCGCGCCTCGGTCAGAAGTCGTTGCCGCACCTCGATCGCACGATCGACCGCTTCGAGCAGATCGAGGATGTCGAACGGCTTCTGCAACGCTGCCGTTGCTCCGAGCTTGATTGCCATTCCGAGGAAGTCTGGAGCTCCCAGTTTCTTATCGGTGAACGCGTAGCCGGAGATTGCGATGAACGGGACCGTGGGATCGAGCTTGATGAGCTCGCGAATGGTTGCGATGCCGTCCATGCCCGGCATGAACATGTCGATCACGACGGCATCGAAGGACACGCTGCCGATCAATCGAATGCCGGTCGGACCATCCGGCGCGAGAAACACGCAGAACCGCTTCTTCTTCAATAATGTTTCCAGCGCAGCGCGCGTGGCACAATCATCGTCAATAATGAGGACAGTAGGCATGGGCCACCTCAGTATCAGCGGGACTGAAGGACTCTCACGCTACAAGGACAATAGGCTGAGGCTCAAAAATGGCAAAGTAGTTAACACTGAATTAGTTGCTGCGATTCTGCAACCAGGAGTTTTACGGAACTTCCCTGTCCGGACCGCAGGCAGATCTTCTGTTGTGCATCATGCGATGAAGATGGAACTATGATGTCCGGGTCGATGGCTCCGGCTGTTTGACGAATCTCAATCCGGCTTGAGCAAGGCGACGATGACCAGCCCGACTGCGATCAGCGCCGCGCAGCAAAGCCGTTGCGGCGTTGCACGCTCTTTCAGGAACAGCACGCCGATCAGCGTCGCAAACAGGACGCTGCATTCGCGAAACGCGACCACATTGGCGATCGGATTGCGGCTCAAGGCCCAAAGGAATACCACGAATGACGTCAGCCCCAGGGTGCCTGCGATCAGCACCGGAGTGCGGGCGTCTCGGATCTCCAACACCAGCGCAGGTCCTCGCAACATCATTGCGACGAGAAAGAACACGACACTGTCGAGCACGATCATCCAGACCGTGAACGAAGCCCAGCCTTCGGTCTGCCGAGTGCCTGCCGCATCGACGACCGAATAGCCGGCGACCAGTGCGGCGGCGCAGACCGCAGCCCAGAACGCGCGGCGGTCGATCGGACCGTGGATGCGGTCGCGCGCCAGGCCGGTGATTCCGAGGACGATGACGGCAATTCCGATCAACTGCCCGCTCCGTGGCAGTTGCTGCAGACCCAGCGAGGCAAATAGCGTTGCGAACAGCGGAACGGTGCCACGCGCGATCGGGTAGGTACGTCCAAGCTCGGCTGAACGGTAGGCCATTGCGAGGCTCGCCTTGTAGCCCGCGTGCAAGACCAGCGAGGCCACGATGAGCGGCCAGGTCGAGAGCGCCGGAACGGGAACGAGAAACATGAAGGGCAGGATCAGGGCGCTGCTCACCAGACCCATGCCAGCCAGAAGGGAGAGGCTGCTGCCGGTCTTGACGATGGCATGCCAGCTCGCATGAAGCAGACCGGCCATCAGCATGAGAATTGCGGCGACAGGATCCAAGGACTCGAGTCCGGTTCAGCTCTCGGGCCGCCAGCTCGCGGCAGCGAAGTAGGGGACCGGGTCGTGCTGGAGCGCCTGACGCGAGATGATCCGGCTCGATGGCGACACCGGGAGCTGGTCCCATTCCCCACGATCGACGAATCGGAGGCTCGCGATCTCCTCGCCGTCAGGCGCAAGCGCGCCGCCTTCGATGACGGCTTCGAAGGCGATGACCGTATAGTAGGTCAGATCACCGTTGGGATAGCGGATGAGGAACTCCGGGCCGCCGAACACCCCGAGCAGACGTTTCGGGCGGACCACGAGGCCGGTCTCCTCAAAGCATTCGCGGGTGGCGGCGTCGGCCGGATGCTCATTCGGATCGATGGCGCCGCCGGGCAACGTCCAGAGGCCCGTCTCCGCGTCGCGCCCGAGCAGAATGCGGCCCTGGTCGTCGAACACGGAGATGGAAACCGCCGTGGTCGCCAACAGATCATGGCCGATCTTGCTGCGGACGGCTCTCAGATGATCGGAAATCGGCATCGCTGGTCGTCACTGCAGAAGGAGTGCCCCCGCTTGCCCGACGCCCCATGCGCGGTCAAGGGAAGACAGTGAAGATCGGCGAACGTTCGCCGCCAATCGGCGGATGTCCCGCGTCACAAGAAAGAAGGATTGGGAGGATAAAGAACCATTCGGCATGGCCAGAATGGCTCCCCGGGCTGGATTCGAACCAGCGACCATTCGATTAACAGTCGAATGCTCTACCGCTGAGCTACCGAGGAACAGGCGAAGCAATGTTCGCGAATGCGGCTGCGTATAACAAAGCCGTTTCGCCTTGCATAGAACGAAATCGCATCTTTGCGACGATTGCGGGCTCAGGAATAAAATACCGAAATTTCATATGGTTAGATTGACTTTGAACGCTTGCTGGGCAGCGGCCGCCCACAGTTCGATGACAGGAAATTCACTTGGAGGGGAGCAAACCGGCCCCGATAGTTTGCTGGAACCGGCCAGTCCCCCGCGGTCATGGAGTGTCGTAGATGCCAAACACCGTCATCCCATTCGCTGAAGAAGTCTCCGCGCCCTCGTTGATTCCCGACCAGGTCGAGCGTCTCAGCGACGACGAATGTCTCACGCGGTTGGCCGACATGATGACGCGCGGTGATTCTGAACATATTGACGAGATCGTGCAGTTGCTCGGGCGACTGGCCGTGGTGATCGAGTAGCCGGCGGTCGGCGTCCTCACAGGCGGTGTCCCAGCGGCTCCGTTGAAACCCGCATGTTGCCTTTTCGAGGTCCTTGTACCAAAAGATTGCGCAGATCGTCCGCGGTCCATCCGCTTTGCTTGCAGGTCTGCTCATGTCTTCATTCGCGACGGCGCGCCAGAAAATGGTCGATGGTCAGGTCCGGACCAACGACGTCACCGATCACCGCGTGCTGGATGCGTTGTTGACCGTGCCGCGGGAAGCCTACGTTCCCACAGATCGGCAGGCGCTGGCCTATCTCGACCTGGATCTCGACGTCTCCGAATCCGCTTCGACCAAGCGGTATCTGATCAAACCGATGCTGACGGGAAAACTGCTGCAGGCTGCCGAGATCAAGCCGACCGACAGCGTGCTGGTGGTCGGATGTGCGACGGGCTATCTCGCTGCGTTGGCCGCCCGGCTTGCGGGCAGCGTGACGGCGACCGAGGTCGATTCGGCGGTCGAAGGTCGCGCCAAGCATCTGCTTGCCGCCGTCGATGGCTGCCCGGTTACGATTCGAGTCGCGCCGGCTGCGGAGGGTGATCCGGCGGACGGCCGCTTCGACGTGATTCTCCTCAATGGAGCGACCGAGGTCGCTGTTGACGGTCTTTGCCGTCAATTGAAAGAGGGCGGCCGCCTGGTCGGCGTCTTCGCCACCTCGCGACCCGCCCGCGCCATGATCTGTACGCGATCGCATGGTGATATCGGCAGCAGGGTTCTGTTCGATGCCGCGGCGCCGGTCATTTCCGGCCTCGAACGGGTCCCCGAGTTCGTTTTTTAAGTCGTCAGACGAAGTTCTTGGCGACCCCTCTGAACTGCCGGCATCCCGTCGCGCAGTACGGCTTGGTGCGTTGTCTTCGCGGCTGCGGGCGGGCAAAATTCTGTTTTAAATCAGAAGTGTGGCCTGGATGCTGCACGTTGACAGTTTTCGATACGGGTTCCAGGCTTGGGTGGTTCCGTTGCGCTTGCATGGGGAATAAGGTGCGAGGTGCGCGGGAGTCTCTTCAACAGGTTACGGCCCGGCTCTGGCGTTCGAGCCGGTAACAAATGAATGGAACAGGGATGTTTGGGGTGAAGCTCGTCACCGCAGCGGCGGCTGTGGTCCTCGTGATGGCTTGTGCAGGCCCGACGCCTGCGCTGGCCGACACGATCGAGGCTGCGCTGGTGCGCGCCTATCAGAACAACCCGCAACTGAACGCGTCGCGGGCCCAGGCTCGTGCGGTCGACGAAGGCGTTCCGCAGGCACTCTCGGGGTATCGGCCGAAGGTCAATCTGACTGCGACGGCGGGCATTCAGTATACGGATTTGCAAGCGGCACCCGCGACGCCGGCCGCGCACGGCGTGCAAAGGCCGCGAAGCGTCAGCCTGACGGTCAACCAGAATCTCTACAACGGTCAGCAGACGGCAAACGGCGTGCGCAAGGCCGAGGCGAACGTCTCGGCGCAACGCGAGGCTCTCCGCATTCTCGAGCAGCAGGTGCTGCTAGCCGCGGCCACGATCTATATGGACTATCTGCGCGATGCGGCGATCGTCGAGGTCCAGCGCAGCAACACGCGAGTGCTGGAGCAGACGCTCAAGCAGACTCGGGATCGGTTCAACGTCGGCGAGGTCACCCGCACCGACGTCGCGCAATCCGAGGCTCAGCTCGCCGCCGGCCGCACGCAGCAGCTCACAGCAGAGGCCCAGCTGACGGCGACCCGCTCGAACTTCCGCCGAATCATCGGCAACGATCCCCAGAATCTGGCGCCGGGCTCTCCTGTTGATCGTTACTTGCCGCCGAGCCTCCAGCAGTCGGTCGAAACGGCCCTGACGGAAAACCCGAGCGTGACCGCGGCGATGTACGGCATCGACGTCCAGTATCTTGACACGAAGATCAAGGAAGGTGCGCTGCTGCCGTCCGTAAACGTCCAGGCTCAGGCTCAGCAGGGCTATGAGTCGAGCCTGCAATCCTATCGTGGGTTCAGCGCGTCGGCTGTCGCCTCGCTGAACGTTCCGATCTACAACGGAGGGGCGGAATATTCGCTGATCCGGCAGTCCAAGGAGTCGCTGGCACAGCAGCGTCTGGTCCTGGAGCAGACGCGTGATCAGGCTCGCTCCGACGTGGTATCTGCCTGGGGCAAGCTGCTCGCGGGCAAGGCTCAGGTGCAGTCGGCGCAGGCCCAGGTGGCGGCCTCCGAGATCGCCTTGAACGGCGTGCGCGAGGAAGCCAAGGCGGGCCAGCGGACCACGCTGGATGTCCTCAACGCTCAGCAGGCGCTGGTCAATGCGCGGAACTCGCTGGTGAACGCACAGCACGATCGTGTGGTCGCATCCTACTCGGTACTTCAGACCGTCGGGCGGCTGTCGCCGCAGGTGCTGAACCTGCCGACGACCACCTACGATCCCAGCGTTCACTACCAGCAGGTCCGGGATAACTGGGCGGGTGTACGGACGCCGGATGGTCGTTAGTATATTCTTAATATCGACCCTGATCCCTCGGTCCTTGGCCGGGGGATTTTTTTGTGGCACATGCTGTGGTTGTGACGAATGGGCGACGCTTGACAGGCGACCTCCGTGCTCCACCGGGTTCGCGGCCGGCGTTGCTTGCATTCATTTGTTGCCATGACATAGCCTCAAAATGGCCGCCGAACGATTCGGACTGCGTCGGAAGTTCTTCCAAGAATAGTCTCCGACATGGGCAGTATCGTTCTGTTGTTTTGCATCGATCAGGCCTTGTCCGGAGACAAGTTGGCATGTCCGTTGAGAAGTCCAAGCCTCTTGGATCCGGCGCCCGGGACTTTTGCGCCGCGCCGATACGTAGGGCGGCGTTGCTGATTTGGAGTCGGAAATGACGCAGCCTGCGAAGGTCCAAGAACCCTCCATGGAGGAGATTCTGGCGTCGATCCGGCGTATCATTGCCGACGACGAGGGCAAGCCGCCGGCGGCGGACAAGGCTGCCGCGCCGGAGCCGGTGAAGGCCGAGAAGCCGGCGGCCCCGGCCGCGAAGCCGGTGATGAACGACATCCCGCCTTCGAAGATCGCTGCTGCGGCCCCCGCCAAGCCCGCGCCACCACCACCTGCGCCGCCGCCCGCGGCGGCTGCGGCGCCCAACAGTCAGGATGACATTGACGCATTGCTGGCGGGTTTGGATGAAACGACTCCGGCGGCAGAGGTCCGGCCGGCCGAACCCGAGCCGGATCCAGAACCTGAAGTACTTGAGTTGACGGACGACATGGCAGTGGCCCCACCGACTCCCGCTCCAGCGCCAGCCCCCGCCGCGGCATCCTTCCGAAAGGTGGATCCGCAGAACGATATCGAGTTCATCGAGTCCGGGCGGCTCAACCAGAAGGCCGCGAGCTTCGAGTCGTCTTTCGAGCAGGCCACGCCGAAACAGCCGATCCTGGCGCCGTCCACGGTCAACGCCGTCGAATCGGCATTCAATGCGCTGGCCAACACCGTGCTGAGCAACAACGCCCGGACGCTTGAGGACCTCGTCAAGGAGATGCTGCGTCCGATGCTGAAATCGTGGTTGGATGACAATCTTCCGGCCCTGGTGGAGCGCATCGTCAAGGCCGAGATCGAGCGCGTCTCGCGCGGCCGCTGACGCCGAGAGGGGGCACGAACTCGCGTTCCGTTCTGGAGCGAGCCGCGGCGGGCGGTAGGCCCTTTCCGTCAATGTTCGCCGCTGCTGTTGACTTGGCGCGCCGCGGCGGCTTTCTAGCCCTGTCAAGCTGATCCCTGCCGGACGGATCGAGAGGGCTCCTCCGGGAGCACGGTCCGCGGTCGGACATCAGTCCGAAAACAGCCCAAGCACCAACAGCTTGCGTGAGCTTTTTCAGGTCATGTCACAAAAGGCCCGGACGAGTTCCGCGACATCCCGAATTGGACAGCCGGCCCCACGCCGCTGGAAATGCCATGATCGATAAGAATTATCAGCCCACCGATCTCGAAGGTCGCATGTCCCTGGTCTGGGAGGATGCCCGGGCGTTCTCCGCCGGTCGCCCCGATCGCCGCGATGCCGATCCTTTCACCATCGTGATCCCGCCGCCGAACGTGACCGGATCGCTGCACATGGGGCACGCGCTCAACAACACGCTTCAGGACATCCTGTGCCGGTTCGAGCGCATGCGCGGCCGCGACGTGCTGTGGCAGCCCGGCACCGACCATGCCGGCATCGCCACGCAGATGGTGGTCGAGCGCCAACTGATGGAGCGCCAGCAGCCCGGTCGCCGCGAGATGGGCCGCGAGAAGTTCCTCGCGCGCGTCTGGCAGTGGAAGGACGAGAGCGGCGGCACCATCATCAACCAGTTGAAGCGTCTCGGCGCCTCCTGCGACTGGGGCCGCGAGCGCTTCACGATGGACGAGGGCCTGTCCAAGGCCGTCGTCAAGGTGTTCGTCGAGCTGCATCGCGCCGGCCTGATCTACAAGGACAAGCGGCTGGTCAACTGGGACCCGAAGCTGCTGACGGCGATCTCGGACCTCGAGGTCCAGCAGATCGAGGTCAAGGGCAACCTCTGGTACCTGCGCTATCCGATCGAAGGCAAGACGTTCAGCCCCGAGGATCCCACGAGTTTCATCGTCGTCGCGACCACGCGTCCCGAAACCATGCTCGGCGACAGCGCAGTCGCCGTGCATCCGGATGACGAGCGCTACCAGCATCTCGTCGGCAAGCGCGTGATCCTGCCGCTGGTCGGGCGCGAGATCCCGATCGTCGCCGACACTTACTCGGATCCGGAGAAGGGCACCGGCGCGGTCAAGATCACGCCGGCGCACGACTTCAACGATTTCGAGGTCGGCCGCCGCCACGGCCTGCCGCAGATCAGCATTCTTGATCGCGAAGGCTGCATTGCGCTGGTCGACAACGAGGACTATCTGCGCGGCCTTCCCGAGGGCTCCGAGGAGTTTGCCAGGGAGTTCCACGGCATCGAGCGTTTTGCTGCGCGCAAGAAGATCCTGGAGCGGCTGGAATCCTTCGGCTTCCTCGAGCGGGTCGAGCCGAACACGCACATGGTGCCGCATGGCGACCGCTCCGGCGTCGTGATCGAGCCCTATCTGACCGATCAGTGGTATGTCGACGCCAAGACCCTGGCGCAGCCGGCGATCGCGGCGGTCAGGTCGGGCGCGACGACGTTCGTGCCGCGCAACTGGGAGAAGACCTATTTCGACTGGATGGAGAACATCCAGCCCTGGTGCATCTCGCGCCAGTTGTGGTGGGGCCATCAGATTCCCGCCTGGTACGGCCCTGACGGCAAGGTCTTCGTCGCCGAAACCGAGGAGGAGGCCGTCGGCCACGCCATCGGCTACTACGTCGAGCAGGAGGTCATCACGGCGGAGCAGGGGCGCGAGATGGCGCTCGACCGCAACAAGCGCGAAGGCTTCATCACGCGTGACGAGGACGTGCTCGACACCTGGTTCTCCTCGGCGCTGTGGCCGTTCTCCACGCTCGGCTGGCCCGACGATACACCGGAGGTGAAGCGCTACTACCCGACCAACGTGCTGGTCACCGGCTTCGACATCATCTTCTTCTGGGTCGCCCGCATGATGATGATGGGCATCCACTTCATGAAGGAGGTGCCGTTCTCGACCGTCTACATCCATGCGCTCGTCCGCGACGAGAAGGGCGCCAAGATGTCGAAGTCGAAGGGCAACGTCATCGATCCCCTCGCGCTGATCGACGAGCACGGCGCCGACGCGCTGCGCTTCACCCTGGCGGCGATGGCAGCCCAAGGCCGCGACATCAAGCTGTCGACCCAGCGCGTCGACGGCTACCGCAAGTTCGCCAACAAGCTTTGGAACGCCAGCCGCTTCGCCGAGATGAACGGCTGCACGGTGCCCGAGGGCTTCGACCCGGGCTCCGCGAAGGAGACCCTGAACCGCTGGATCGCGCATGAGGCGGCCGCGGCGACGCGCGAGGTCACCGAGGCGCTCGAGGCCTATCGCTTCAACGACGCGGCCAACGCGATCTACCGTTTCGTCTGGGACGTCTATTGCGACTGGTATGTCGAGCTCTCCAAGCCGACCCTGCTCGGCGAGGACGGGCCCGCCAAGGCCGAGACCCGCGCGATGGTGGCCTGGGCGCGCGACGAGATCCTCAAGCTCCTGCATCCCTTCATGCCCTTCATCACCGAGGCGCTGTGGGAGTCCACCGCCAAGCGCGACAGTCTGCTGACCCTGTCACCCTGGCCGCACCGCACCGACAGGCCGACGGTGGCCGAGATCGCCGCGCTGTCCGCGGCCAGCTTCGGCGATCCCCTGGTGCCGCCGCTGCTGGTCTCGTTCGACGCCGCCAGCTTCAAGGACGAGGCGGCCGAGGCCGAGATCGGCTGGGTGGTCGATCTCGTTACCGCGATCCGCTCGGTCCGCGCCGAGATGAACATTCCGCCGGCGACTCTGATGCCGCTCGCGCTGGTCGGGGCCTCCGCCGAGACGAGGGAGCGCGCACCGCGCTGGACCGAGGTCATCAAGCGCCTCGCGCGGCTCTCCGACATCAGCTTCGCCGACGCCGCGCCTGACGGCTCCGCCCAGCTCGTCGTGCGCGGCGAGGTCGCCGCGCTTCCGCTCAAGGGCGTGGTCGATCTCGCCGCCGAGCGCACCCGCCTGGGCAAGGAGATCGCCAAGGCCGAGGCCGACATCGAGCGCGTCGACAAGAAGCTCGGCAACGAGAAGTTCGTCGCCAACGCACCCGAGGAGCTGGTCGAGGAAGAGAAGGAGAAGCGCGAGGCGGCGCTGGCGCGCAAGGCCAAGTTCCAAGAGGCGCTGTCGCGGCTGCAGGGCGTCTGACACGACGCTCTCTCCTCCGTCATTGCGAGCGAAGCGAAGCAATCCAGAGTCCCAGCGAAGCCCCCTGGATCGCTTCGTCGCTTACGTTCCTCGCGATAACGGCGGAAATGGCTTGCTCAGGAACCGCGAGCCCTTCAGGCCGAAACGCCACGGCAGCTCGACGGCCTTGGTGATGCCGATGCGGATGCCGGTGACGACCTCGACATCGCCTGTCCGCGCGAACAGCTCGATCGGCGGAGCATCGAGCGGCAGCGCGTTATGCGCGATCGTGATGCCCATCGCCTCCGTCAGCTTGCCTGGCCCCGAGCACAGTGCACGGACGTCCTCGAGCCCACGCCGCCGCTGCATCTCCTCCATCCTCATCGTCGGCTCGATCGCCCGGATCAGCACAGCGCTGGCCGAGCCCTCGGCCTCGCAGACGAAGTTCACGCACCAATGAATGCCGTACGAGCGGTAGACATAGGCGAAGCCGGGCGGGCCGAACATCACCTGGTTGCGCGGTGTCGGTCCCCGGAAGGAATGTGCCGCCGGATCGGTGTGGTGATACGCCTCGACCTCGACGATGATCCCGCCGACGCCGTCGACCAGAAACGTCGCCCCGATCAGCTCCGGCGCCACCGCGAGCACCTCGCGGGCGAAGAACGCCCGCGTCAGCCGCTTGGCCGCCGCATTGCGCCGGAGCCGTGAAACTCCGGGGGCTTTTGCCGGTTTTTGCGCCATTCTCGAGGAAATCCGCCGTGGTGAGCGCTGTTCCGCGCTGCCCATATCTGCCATGCCCTGGTATCCTCGGCCAGCCGGTTGCGGTGCGCCGCGGCACGGAATAGCTAGGGCGCAACAGAGGTTTGTGCGAATCCCATGGTCACCATCGTCGACATCAACGCGAACACGCCGCTGCGCCCCCGCCACCCCGAAAAGGCGAACCGGCCGGATTCCATCTCGCCGGCCAAGCCGGCTTGGATCCGGGTCAAGGCGCCGACCACCCGCGGCTATGCCGACACCCGCAACATCGTGCGCGAGAACGGCCTCGTCACCGTATGCGAGGAGGCCGGCTGCCCGAACATCGGCGAGTGCTGGGACAAGAAGCACGCCACCTTCATGATCATGGGCGACACCTGCACGCGGGCCTGCGCCTTCTGCAACGTCAAGACCGGCATGCCCCAGGCGCTCGACGCCGGCGAGCCAGAGCACGTCGCGGAGGCGACCTTCAAGCTCGGCCTGACCCATGTCGTGGTCACCTCGGTCGATCGCGACGATCTCGCCGACGGCGGCGCCGCCCATATCGCCGCGACCATCCGCGCCATCCGCGCGAAATGCCTGACCACCACGATCGAGGTGCTCACCCCCGACTTCCTGCGCAAAGAGGGAGCGCTGGAGCAGGTCGTCGCGGCCAAGCCCGACG
The DNA here is from genome assembly GCF_051167995.1 of Bradyrhizobium sp. HKCCYLRH3073. NCBI lineage: Bacteria > Pseudomonadati > Pseudomonadota > Alphaproteobacteria > Hyphomicrobiales > Nitrobacteraceae > Bradyrhizobium > Bradyrhizobium sp. HKCCYLRH3073. Next base: position 521,560 of record NZ_JBNPUD010000003.1, on the reverse strand, counting down.
TCTTCAACCACAATCTCGAGACCGTGCCGTCGCGCTACCTCTCGGTCCGCCCCGGCGCGCGCTACTTCCACTCGATCCGGCTGCTGCAGCGGGTCAAGGAGATCGATCCCACCATCTTCACCAAGTCCGGCATCATGGTCGGCCTCGGCGAGGAGCGCCACGAGGTGCTGCAGGTGATGGACGACCTGCGTTCGGCCGAGGTCGATTTCCTCACCATCGGCCAGTATCTGCAGCCGACCAGGAAGCATCACGCCGTGATGCGCTTCGTCACGCCGGAGGAATTCTCCGGCTATGAGACCGTCGCCTACACCAAGGGCTTCCTGATGGTGTCGGCGAGCCCGCTCACGCGCTCCTCGCACCATGCCGGCGAGGATTTCGCCAGACTGAAGGCCGCGCGCGACGCGCTCGCGCGCTGATCGAGACCAGATGCCGAGATTTTCCAACAAGCGCCGCGTCGCGCACACGGCCGACCAGATGTTCGACCTCGTCGCCGATGTCGAGCGCTATCCGGAGTTCGTGCCGCTGTGCGAGAAGCTGGTGGTGCGCCAGCGCAATCCGAAGCCTGACGGCACCGAGGTCGTCGTCGCCGACATGACGGTCTCGTTCAAGCTGGTCAAGGAGACCTTCACCAGCCGCGTCACGCTCGACCGCGCCGGGCGCAAGATCCTGGTCGAATATGTGAGCGGACCGTTCTCAAGCCTGGAGAACCGCTGGAGCTTCGAGTCACGCGAGCAGGGCGCCTGCGAGGTGACGTTCTTCATCGCCTACGAGTTCAAGAGCCGCATGCTGGCGATGCTGATGGGCTCGATGTTCGACACGATCTTCGCGCGCATGTCGGCGGCGTTCGAGAAGCGCGCCGACGCGATCTACGGCCGCAAGCCCGCGGTGTCGTCGACGTAGCGCTTTTTTGATCACGCCAATGATCAACCACTGACGGCGCTCCACTCTCCGCTGTCGTCCCCGCGAACGCGGGGACCCATAGCCACAGAGGGCCGTGTGGCCGCACGCGCGCCACTCCGATCTCGTTTCACCACATCTGCTGCGGGGTATGGGTCCCGGGTCGGCGCCTCCACGGCGCTCCGCGCCGCTCCGGCTTGCCCGGGACGACAGCGGAGGGCGCGGTTGGCCGCGTGCCTCTCACCGCAGAGACGGCAGCGTGCAAGTTCCTTCCTATCCACGTCTTCAAACAGCTGCTCCGCGACATGGTCGCGGAGCCGTCCTGATCGCCGGCGTCAACTGCTGCGATCGAACCTACGCCGCCTGCACGGCGGTCAAAAAGTCCTTCACCTTGCCGCGCAGCTCGTCGGCATGCTTGGCGAGCTGGCCGGCTGCACCCAGCATCTGCCGCGCGGCGCCGCCGGCCGATTCCACCGTCTGGCTGACGGAGCCGATGTTGGTGGCGACCTCGCGGGTGCCGCTGGCGGCCTGGCTGACCGAGCGGGCGATCTCCTGCGTCGCATGGCCCTGCTGGTCGACCGCGGTCGCGATCGTCTTGGCGATCTCGCTGATCTGGCCGATGGTGCCGCCGATGCCCTGGATCGCCGCGACCGTATCGCTGGTGGCGCGCTGCATCGCGCTGATGTGGGCGCTGATCTCGTCGGTCGCTTTCGCGGTCTGGCTCGACAGGCTCTTCACCTCCGAGGCGACCACGGCAAAGCCGCGGCCGGCATCGCCGGCGCGGGCGGCCTCGATGGTCGCGTTCAGCGCCAGCAGGTTGGTCTGGCTCGCGATCGCGTTGATCATGTCGGTGACGGCGCCGATCTTGGCCGCAGCGTCCGCCAGGCTGTTGACGAGGTCGTTGGTGCGCGAGGACGCCTCGACGGCCTCGGCGGCGATGGTGGAGGAGGTTGCGACCTGGCGGTTGATCTCGCTGACCGAGGTCGAAAGCTCCTCGGTCGCGCCAGCCACCGACTGCACGTTGGAGGAGGCGGAGTTGGACGCCGATGCCACCAGCGCCACGCGTTGCGCGGCCTGATCCGCGGTCGTGGTCAGCGAGGCCGCCGTGGTCTCGACCTCGCGCGAGGCGCCGGAGATCGCATTGGCGATGGCGCCGACCGAGGTCTCGAAATCCTTGGCGATCCGGTCGAGCGCGCGCTTCTTCTCCTCGCGCGCGGCAATGAGGTCGGAGAGATCGCGGCGGAAGCTGATGACATAGGTCTGGCCCTCGACCTGGGTCGGCACCAGCGTGATCTGCACCAGCGCCGGGCTGCCGTCGGCGCGCTTGGTGGTCCACTCGAACGTCGCGTGGCCCTCGCGCCTGGCCTTGGCATCCATCTCCTTCACGACATCGGCGGAACGCTTGCCGCTGGGCTGGAACTCCGGCGCCATGGTCGCCGGCGAACGCGACAGCAGGTCCTGCTTGCTGCGGAAGCCGCCGAAGCGGACCGCGGTCTCGTTGCAGGCGATGATCTTGCCGTCGGACATCACCAGGATGGCGTCGCGATGGCGTTCGAACAGCTCCGTCATCAGGAGGTTATGCGTGCGATCAGCCGACTTGCCGGAGAAGAAAGCCATGGGGTCCCGAATCCACTGTCAGAGAAGAATGCGCGAGACGTAGCAGGACAAAATTAACCAAAACCTTTAGGCCGTGGCGGCGCGTGCGATAATCGTCGGCGATCCGGATGATGGGGACGGCATCGAGCGGACAGGCAGCCGCATCCTCCGCGGCGCGATCGCGCCCGGGCTGTGCCTGTCGATGGACCCTCTGAAATCACGAGGGCGCAGGGAATGCCGGGAGCTCGCCGCCCCCATGGCCCGCCTGCGGAAAAAAATGCAGGCGGCAGGTACCACAGGTGCAGCCGAGACATCCCGGCATTCCCCGCGCGACGGTCTTCACGCTTATACGCAGTCTCCCCGGGGACCGGCTGTCTTGCCCCCGTGACCGGCGGGTCATCATCACCACCGGCGTGACACCAGCTTCGGGGTGTCAGGACGCTGCGACTTCACGTCCGCCCACTGCCGTTCGTCCGCACGTCCAAAGACGCGCTGCGGCAATCAGCGGCCATCGCCTCCCCACCTCGCGTGTCGTGACGATCGCGATACGCCCCTCGTGTCGAGGCGGGATGAGCGGAGGGAAACACGGATTCCGGAAAAGCGAAAGAAGATTATTTTCACGGTGAGGACTGGACAGTGAGTCGGACATTGAAAGCACTCGGGAAATTCGTCGCGTGGCGCACGGGGTGGAATGCGATTTCGGCGGCTGGAAGGATTCAGCACCCGGCCGGGCACAGACCGCGAGAGGGCTGATTTGCCCGACGGGTCGGCTATCGTGATGCTCAAGGGACAATCTGAAGAGGAAAGCAGGCTGATGTCACTCTCTCATCTCTATGACGACGCGCTGGTCTATGCGGCGAAGTTGCACCGGACCCAATTGCGCAAGGGCAGCATGGTGCCCTACATCGCGCACTTGCTCAGCGTCTCCAGCCGCGTGCTGTCGGCGGGCGGCAGCGAGGTGCAGGCCATCGCCGGCCTGCTGCACGACGCCGCCGAGGATCAGGGCGGACAGGCCACGCTGGACGAGATCCGGCGGCGATTCGGTGATGGCGTCGCAGAGATCGTCGCGGACTGCACGGATTCCTGGGTCGATCCGAAGCCCGCATGGCGCCCGCGGAAGGAAGCCTATCTCGCCAAGCTGCCGCTCAAGCCGGCGTCATCGCTGCTGGTGTCGCTCGCCGACAAGGTCGACAATGCCGAGGCGATCGCGCGCGATCTTGATGAGGTCGGCGACGCGGTGTGGCAGCGCTTCACCGGCGGAAAGGATGGGACGATCTGGTACTACCGCACGCTGAGCAGCATCTTCGATCAGGCGTTGCCGGGATCGTTGGCGCGGCAGCTAGCGCAGACGGTGGGCGCTTTTCCGTCCTGACACTTTGGACAGCGCGGGCGCTGATCTTTCACCGGATTGGCAGATGACAACTTCAGATCTATCAGCTATAGACCAGCCATGATCACCGTCGCCACCCATCGTTTTGGTCGTTGGACGCACCGTAGCTTGCGGGCGGCGGGAGGATCACGCGCAATCTGATGATGTGCAGTCTTTGATCCGAACAGCCGCCAGGAACCTGGCGGCTTTTTTATTGCCGGCAGGTTCTTTCTTTTCAAGGGAGCCCGCCATGCCGAGCACGACCGACGAGCAGAGTGTCAGCGCCATCGGGACGCGTGGATTGCGTGGTGTCGCGCATGCGCCGCGGATCTTCGAGCGCGGTCGCGATCACGCCGCGCGACTTCCTGCTTCGCCGAATCTTGGGGCCAACGTCTACTACTTGCCGCAACCGATTGTTGGTCACGGCAGCTCTGGGCCCGTGCCAAAATCGGTGCTTCGGCTCTGGTTGGCGCGCTTGCGCGAGCGCCGCCGCTTCGCCAGGGAGCTCCCCTGGCTCGCCGATGAAGTGCTGGAGGACTACGGCATGACACGCGATGAAGCGCGGCGGCTGTGCCGACGGCCGTTCTGGCGTGCATGAGCATTGCTGGCTGAACTGTCACCGCGAGTTTCAAGCACCGGTGTCGCCCCGGGCAAGCCGGAGCGGCGCAGAGCGCCGCGCAGGCGCCGACCCGGGATTCACGCCGCGGCGGATGTGGTGGGACGAGATCCACGGACGTTCCGCTACACGACATCCTGTGGTTATGGATCCCCGCTTTCGCGGGGATGACGACCGAGGCAAAGGCGGCAGCGTCGTCTCCACCTCGCGAGGGCAGGCAAGCGGGCCGTTGATGTTTGTCGGGCGCAGGGCAGGTCAGGTGTGCGTCATTTGCGAGGGGCCGTTGCGCCAAAGCAATCTCGATGTTGTGGAGATACACTGGATCGCGTCGCTGCGCTCGCGATGACGGCGCAGCGGGAGCGGGCGCACTATGTCCAACTAAGTCCGCGGCCGCCTCGGCGGACGCTTCACCGGATGCAGCCGCGGCGCCCGAGCCACGCGCGGTCTCAGACGCGTCGCGGCCGCGCGTTTCGGCTTGGCGGGGACCTGCGGTCTTGCCAGTTCCATCAACATCCGCAGCGCCTCGATCACCGAACGTGTCCGGACGGTGCTGCGGCCGATGGCACCGAAGCGGTGCTCGCGGTGAGTGATGCGGCCGTCGCGGGCGGCGACGGCGAAGTGGACGAGGCCGACGGGCTTGCCGGGGGTGGCACCGCCGGGGCCGGCGATGCCGGTGATGGCGACCGCGAGGTCGACGTCGGCGCGTTCGAGGGCGCCGACGGCCATCTGGATCGCGGTCTCCTTGGAGACGGCGCCGAAGGTCTGCAAGGTCGAGGCTTCGACGCCGAGCATCGCGCGCTTGGCCTCGTTGGAGTAGGTGACGAAGCCGCGGTCGATGACGTCGGACGAGCCGGGGATCTCCGTCAGCGCGGCGGCGACCAAGCCGCCGGTGCAGGACTCGGCGGTCGCGATCATCAGCTTGCGCGACCGGCAGAGGTCGAGCAGCGAGCGGGCCAGCGCGCTGGTGGAGCCGATTTGACGTTCGCTCGCCATCTGCAGCGTTTCCTCGATGCCGATCGAGACCTCAGGAAGCACCACCAAAGCGATGGCGTTCGAAAAGTTCGAGGTGGCGCCGCGAGCTTCGCCTCTCCCCACCCTAGCGAAGCTTCGCTTCGCCCTGACGGGGCGAGGGAGCGCACCGCGCTCGCGGTGACAACTCGATTCCAAGGTCCAGAGATCAGTTTGATCTCGTGTCTCAACTCAGCAGTCGATGTCTTCTTCGGGCATCGACTGCTTCCATCACTTGCTCGCCGGGACTCCCGTCAAACATTCCACGGCAGCCGGATCGTCGCGCTTGCCGTGGCGGCGATGCCTTCCTCGCGGCCGGTGAAGCCGAGCCGCTCGCTGGTGGTGGCCTTCACGGCGATGCGCGAGAGGTCGACGCCGGTGATCTCGGCGATGCGGGCGCGCATCTGGTCACGCAGCGGGCCGATCTTCGGCCGCTCGCAGATCATCGTGACCTCGAGATTGGCGACGCGGCCGCCGCGCGCCGTGACGCGCTCGATGGCGTATTTGAGAAACTGATCGGAGGAGGCGCCCTTCCACTTCATGTCGGAGGGCGGAAAGTGCGAGCCGATGTCGCCATCGGCCAGGGCGCCCAAAATTGCATCAACCAGAGCGTGCAAACCGACGTCGCCGTCGGAGTGGGCCAGGAAGCCCTTGCTATGCGGCACACGCAGGCCGCACAGCCAGACATGGTCGCCTTCGCCGAAGGCGTGCACATCGTAGCCGGTGCCGGTCCTGATGTCGCCAAGGGTGGCAGCGAGGCGCGCTTCCTCGCGCACGAAATCTTCCGGTGTGGTGAGCTTCATGTTGGCAACATCGCCCTCAAAGGTCGCGACGGTCAATCCCGCCCATTCCGCAATCGCCGCATCATCTGTGAACTCGGTGAGGCCCTCGCGCGCGGCGCGGCGATGCGCCTCGAGGATCGTCTCGAACTTGAAGGTCTGTGGCGTCTGCGCGATGCGCAGATTCGCGCGCTCCGGCGTCGCGGTGATGTCGCCGCCCGTTCCGACCTCCTTGATGGTGTCGGTCACCGGCACGACGGGAATCGCCGCACCGGTCTTGCCGGCCGCGACAATCGCGCGCGAGATCACGGCCGGCGTGACGAACGGACGCGCGGCATCGTGGATCAGCACGATGTCGGGCTTGTGCGGCGCCAGCGCTTCCAGGCCTGCCAGCACCGAGGCCTGGCGCGTTGCGCCACCATGTGCGGGGACCTCGTGGCGCAGGCCTGATACGGCAGCATTGAAGATGTCGATGTCATCGGGATTCACCACCGGCTGGACCACCGCCACCTCGGGATGATCGGCGAAGGCGGCGAGCGCGCGATGGATGACGGTACGGCCGCCAATCGTGCGGTACTGCTTCGGACCACCGGCGCCGGCGCGCAGGCCGCGTCCGGCCGCGACGAGGATGGCTGCAGTCCGCTGAGAAGTCGTCATGGGAACAGGATATCGATGCTGATGAAAGACCAGGGTGAGGAGATTTGCCGGCTTCTTACATCTGCAGAGGATGTTAAGCGAGCAGGATCACACATGACTTGAGCGGCGACTGCGACCGCGACGCGTTCGTAAGGCGCCGTGAGGCACTTGAAGGCCGATCCGCTGCTGCGAACCGCCGTGGAGCCATGCAAAAATCCGGCGGCTCAAGGGTTTACCATGACTGCCGAACAAGCATATTTTGCTGCACTGCACTTGAAATACTGATCGTTTTGGCTAAAGTGTAGGCATGGCGCTTGACTGCCCAAGATTTGTGCTTGAGAGTGCAGCGCAGACGCGATGATGCGTCCAAAGAGCTTTAAGAGTCGTTCGTGACCGGTCCGGCCAAACCACCAGCCAAAGCCTTGAAGATAGGCGACGTTTCGCTCGCCAACCGGGCCATTCTGGCGCCGATGTCGGGCATCACCGACGCGCCGTTCCGCCGACTCGCGGCCGAGCTCGGCGCCGGTCTGGTGGTGTCCGAGATGACCGCGAGCGACGATCTCGTGCGCGGGCGGTGGATATCCCGGTTGCGCTGCGAGGCCAGCGGCATCGGGCCACATGTCGTGCAGCTCGCCGGCTGCCAGGCGCATTGGATGGCGGAGGGCGCCAGGGTCGCCGAGGACGGCGGCACCGATATCATCGACATCAACATGGGTTGCCCGGCGCGGCATGTCACCGGCGGCCAGTCCGGCTCGGCCCTGATGCGCGATCTCGATCATGCGCTGACCTTGATCGAGGCGACGGTCGAGGCCGTCGATGTGCCCGTGACCCTGAAGATGCGGCTCGGCTGGGACGAGCGCAGCCTGAACGCGCCGGAGCTGGCGCGCCGCGCGCAGGCCGCGGGCGTGCAGCTGATCACGGTGCATGGCCGCACCCGGCAGCAGTTCTACAAGGGCGAGGCCGACTGGAGCGCGGTGCGCGCGGTGAAGGACGCCGTCGATCTGCCGGTCGTCGTCAACGGCGACATCACCACCTACGAAGACGCGCGCGAGGCGCTCGACGCCTCCGGCGCGGATGCCGTGATGATCGGGCGCGGCGCGCAAGGCGCCCCCTGGCTGCCCGGTCAGATCGGCCGCCAGCTCAATGGCGGGGCGGAGGAGGGCGCGCCGGAGCTGGCGCAGCAGCTCGCACTGCTCACGGCGCTCTATGACGAGATCTGCCGCCATTACGGCGAGCGTGTCGGCCTGCGCCACGCCCGCAAGCATCTCAGCTGGGGGCTCGACGTCGCCGCCGAGCACGCCCGCGCGCCGGCCGAAAAACTGAAGGCCTGGCGCGACCGTATCCTCACGTCCGAGCAGCCGTCTTTGGTGCATCGGGCGCTGCGTGACGCTTTCGACGATTTTGCCTGGAGTGCAGCCGCATGAGCTCAGCCGCAGAACAGCGCAAGCGACTTCCGTCGGATGGCGACGCCATCCTCAACGCCTTGCCCAATCCGGTTCTCGTCATCGGCCCGGACGGCATGATCATGGACGCCAACATGGCGGCGGAATCGTTCTTCGATTCCTCGACGCAGTTTTTGCAGCGGCAGTCGCTGAAGAAGCTGGTGCCGTTTGGCAGCCCGCTCCTGGCGCTGATCGACCAGGTCCGCACGACGAGCGCGCCGGTCAACGAGTACAAGGTCGATCTGGGCACGCCGCGCACCGGCGCCGATCGCCTCGTCGACCTCCACGTCGCGCCGCTGCCGGAGCGGCCCGGCCACATCGTGGTGATGCTGCAGGAGCGCACCATCGCCGACAAGATGGACCGCCAGCTTACCCATCGCAGCGCCGCGCGCTCGGTGATCGCGCTGGCCGCGATGCTGGCGCACGAGATCAAGAATCCGCTGTCGGGCATCCGCGGCGCCGCGCAGCTCCTGGAGCAGCAGGCCTCCTCGGAGGACCGCATGCTGACCCGGCTGATCTGCGACGAGGCCGACCGCATCGTGACTTTGGTCGACCGCATGGAGGTGTTCGGCGACGACCGCCCGGTGGCGCGCGGGCCGGTGAACATCCACTCCGTGCTCGACCACGTGAAGCGGCTGGCGCAATCCGGCTTTGCCCGCAACATCCGCTTCGTCGAGGATTACGATCCGTCGCTGCCGCCGGTGCTCGCCAACCAGGACCAGTTGATCCAGGTGTTTCTCAACCTGGTCAAGAATGCCGCCGAAGCGGTCGTCGACCTCGGCTCGGATGCGGAGATCCAGCTCACCACCGCGTTCCGCCCGGGCGTGCGACTGTCGGTGCCCGGCAAGAAGTCGCGGGTGTCGCTGCCGCTGGAGTTCTGCGTCAGGGACAACGGCCCCGGCGTGCCGGAAGACCTGATGCCCAACCTGTTCGATCCGTTCGTGACCACCAAGCCGACCGGAAGCGGCCTCGGACTTGCATTGGTCGCGAAGATCGTCGGCGACCATGGCGGGATCATCGAGTGCGAGTCGCAGCCGCGCAAGACGACCTTCCGGGTGCTGATGCCGATGTACAGCGCAACCAAACAACCAGACCAAAGCAATCGCGATGACGTTTCGGGGACGCCGTTGCATGCCTCACAGGGATCAAATTGAGGACCACCTATGCCTGCAGGTAGCATTCTCGTTGCCGATGACGATACGGCCATCCGCACGGTCCTGAACCAGGCGCTGTCACGCGCCGGCTATGAGGTGCGGCTGACCGGCAATGCCGCCACCTTGTGGCGCTGGGTGAGCCAGGGCGAGGGCGATCTCGTCATCACCGACGTGGTGATGCCGGACGAGAACGCGTTCGACCTCTTGCCGCGCATCAAGAAGATGCGGCCGAACCTGCCGGTCATCGTGATGAGCGCGCAGAACACCTTCATGACCGCGATCAAGGCCTCGGAGCGCGGCGCCTATGAGTATCTGCCGAAGCCGTTCGACCTGAAGGAGCTGATCGCGATCGTCGGCCGCGCCCTGGCCGAGCCGAAGGAGCGGGCGGCGAGCCAGCCCGACGACGGCGAGTTCGAATCGATCCCGCTGGTCGGCCGCTCGCCGGCGATGCAGGACATCTACCGCGTGCTGGCGCGGCTGATGCAGACCGATCTGACCGTGATGATCTCTGGCGAGAGCGGCACCGGCAAGGAGCTGGTGGCGCGCGCGCTGCACGACTACGGCAAGCGCCGCAACGGCCCGTTCGTCGCGGTCAACATGGCGGCGATCCCGCGCGACCTCATCGAGTCCGAGTTGTTCGGCCATGAGCGCGGCGCCTTCACCGGCGCCAACACCCGCGCCTCGGGCCGCTTCGAGCAGGCCGAGGGCGGCACCTTGTTCCTCGACGAAATCGGCGACATGCCGATGGAGGCCCAGACGCGGCTTTTGCGCGTGCTGCAGCAGGGCGAGTACACCACAGTCGGCGGCCGCACCCCGATCAAGACCGACGTGCGCATCGTCGCGGCCTCCAACAAGGATCTGCGCATCCTGATCCAGCAGGGGCTGTTCCGGGAAGACCTGTTCTTCCGCCTCAACGTCGTGCCGCTGCGGCTGCCGCCATTGCGCGAGCGCATTGAGGACCTGCCGGATCTGGTCCGGCACTTCTTCGCGCTGGCCGAGAAGGACGGGCTGCCGCCGAAGAAGCTCGATGCCGCCGCGCTGGAGCGGCTGAAGCAGCACCGCTGGCCGGGCAATGTCCGCGAGCTGGAGAACCTCGCCCGGCGTCTGGCGGCGCTGTATCCGCAGGACGTCATCACGTCATCGGTGATCGACGGCGAGCTGGCGCCGCCGGCGGTGACCACCGGCTCCAACACGCCGACCTCGATCGACAATCTCGGCGGCGCCGTGGAGGCCTATCTGTCCTCGCACTTCCAGGGCTTTCCCAACGGCGTGCCGCCGCCGGGGCTGTACCACCGCATCCTCAAGGAGATCGAGATCCCGCTGCTGACGGCGGCGCTGGCGGCGACGCGCGGCAACCAGATCCGCGCCGCCGATCTGCTCGGCCTCAATCGCAACACGCTGCGCAAGAAGATTCGCGACCTCGACATCCAGGTGTATCGCAGCGGCGGTTGACGGTTATTTGATACCTTTGAAGCGGACTCAAGCCCGCCTCAGGTAAGAATTAATGTAGACAAATCCGCGACGCGCTCCCGCGCCGCGGATTTGTCGCAATTTGGCAACAGCGTGGTAGGAATGCATCAGTCCGATTCCCGGACGTGCCGCGTTCAGCATCACCCACCTTGCCGGAATGACCAGCGCAGAGACATCGGCCACCCCCTTCGATTCGTCGTCCACCGAGGGCCGGCGCTGGACCTGGCGCACCTGGCTGGCGCCGGTGGCGGTGGCGCTGGCGCTGCTGTCGGCCTTCCTCACCTTCATCGTGCTGGTCGGGCTGACCCCGGTCGAGCCCACGACGGACGTCGTCAAGACCTTCTACCTGATCGACGCCGGAACGATCCTGGTCCTGGTCGGGATCATCATTCGCGAGGTCTGGCAGGTGGTGCAGGCCCGCCGGCGCGGCCGGGCGGCGGCGCGGCTGCACGTCCAGATCGTCAGCCTGTTCTCGGTGATCGCGGTGCTGCCGGCGGTGCTGGTCGCGGTCGCGGCCAACGTCACCATCGACCGCGGCCTCGACCGGCTGTTCTCCGGACCGGCCAAGGTCGCGATCCAGAACTCGCTGACCATCGCGCGCGCCTACATGCAGGAGCATGCGCAGTTCATCCGCGGCGACATCATTGGCATGGCCACCGACATCGCGCGCGCCAGGCCGCTGTTCGACCAGGATCGCGCCAGCTTCCGCGAGCTGCTCACCACCAGCGCCGCCTCGCGCAACCTGCCGGGCGCGATGATCATCGACAAGAACACCAACCCGATCGTCTGGGCCGAGACCGGCGGGGTCCAGCTCGCCTATTCGCCGCCGGCACCCGAGTTCCTCAACAATGTCCGGGAGGAGGAGCCCGAGATCGCGGTCCTGCCGGAGTCGAACTACGTCGCCGCGGTGATCCGACTGCGCGCGTTCAACGACACGTTCCTCTATGTCGCGCGCCCGCTCGATCCGCAGGTCGTCGAGCAGCTCAAGCAGACCGAGCTGTCGGTCGCCGAATACGCCCAGGTCGAGGCGCGCCGCTTCGGCATCCAGATCGCGTTCGCGCTGATGTTCGCGGTGATCGCGCTGACCATCCTGATGGCCTCGGTGCTGATCGGGCTGAACTTCGCCAACTGGCTGGTGGCGCCGATCCGGCAATTGATGAATGCGGCGAACACCGTGTCGACCGGCGATCTCAACGTCCAGGTGCCGGTGCATCGCTCGGAAGGCGATCTCGCCCAGCTCGGCCAGACCTTCAACAAGATGACGCAGGAGCTGCGCACCCAGCGCGACGAGCTGGTCAGCGCCAGCGACCTGATCGACAGCCGGCGCCGCTTCATCGAGGCGGTTCTGTCGTCGGCCTCCGCCGGCATCATCGGCGTCGATGCCTCGGGCAGCGTCGGCATCCTCAACCGCTCGGCCGAGAAGCTGATCGGACATGCCGAGCAGGAGGTGCTGGATCATCCGCTCTCCGACGTGCTGCCCGAGCTCGACGACATGATGAAGACGGCGCGCGAGGGCAAGCAGCGGCTGGTGCAGGGTCAGATCACGATCCAGCGCGACGGCCACGAGCGCAATCTGTCGGTGCGCGTCACCGCCGAGCAGACCAACCAGGCCCGCGACAGCTACATCATCACGCTCGACGACATCACCGAGCTGGTGTCGGCGCAGCGCACCTCGGCCTGGGGCGACGTCGCGCGCCGCATCGCACACGAGATCAAGAATCCGCTGACGCCGATTCAACTCTCGGCTGAACGCATCCGCCGCAAATTCGGCAAGGTCATCACCGAGGACAAGGCGGTATTTGAGCAATGTACCGAGACGATCGTGCGGCAGGTCGACGACATCAGGCGAATGGTCGACGAGTTCTCGCGGTTCGCGCGGATGCCGAAGCCGGTGATGGAAGGCGAGGACGTCGCCGACACCGTGCGGCAGGCCGTGTTCCTGATGAAGGTCGCGCATCCCGAGATCGACATCGAGACCGAGATCAAGCAGGACCCCTTGCGCGCGCAGTTCGATCGCCGCCTGATCTCGCAGGCGCTGACCAACATCATCAAGAACGCCACCGAGGCGATCGAGGTGGTGCCCGAGGCGGAGCTCGGCAAGGGCCGAATCGATGTCGTCGCCTCGCGCGAGGGTGAGGACGTGCTGATCGACGTCATCGACAACGGCATCGGCCTGCCGAAGGTGGCGCGGCAGCGGCTGCTCGAGCCCTACGTCACGACGCGCGCCAAGGGCACCGGCCTCGGGCTCGCGATCGTCGGCCGCGTGCTGGAAGACCATGGCGGCAAGCTCGAGCTGAAGGACGCATCCGATTTTCGTCCCGGCCAGCGTGGCGCCTGGATGCGGCTGCGCTTTGCCGTCTCCGGCCAGGCCGCCAAGACGGGCGCGAAGGAGCAGGCGGCGGCGTCTGACAATGCGCAGAAGACCGAGGCCGGCGGCGAAACCGCCGACACGGTTCAAACGACCAATGATGAACCAAAAATCCAAGCCGCGACCGGCAGCTGACGAGACAGGCGTGACCCATGGCGAGTGATATTCTGATTGTCGACGATGAAGCCGATATCCGGGAGCTGGTCGCCGGCATCCTGGACGACGAAGGCTTCACGACGCGAACCGCGCGCGACAGCGATTCGGCGCTCGCGGAGATCACGAGCCGCCGTCCCAACCTGGTGTTCCTGGACATCTGGCTGCAAGGCTCCAAGCTGGACGGTCTGCAGCTGCTCGAGCAGATCAAGAAGGACCACCCCGACCTGCCGGTGGTGATGATCTCCGGCCACGGCAACATCGAAACGGCGGTCGCCGCGATCAAGCGCGGCGCCTATGACTTCATCGAGAAGCCGTTCAAGTCCGACCGCCTGATTCTGGTCGCGACGCGTGCGCTGGAGAATTCGCGGCTCAAGCGCGAGGTGCGCGAGCTGAAGCAGCTGGCGCCGACCGCGAGCACCATGACCGGTCGCTCGCCATCGATGAACCAGCTGCGCCAGACCATCGAGCGCGCCGCCAAGGCCAACAGCCGGATCCTGATCGTCGGCCCTCCCGGCTCGGGCAAGGAGCTCGCCGCGCGGTCGCTGCACGCGCAGTCGCCGCGCTCCGAAGGCCCGTTCGTCGTCATCAACGCCGCCGCGATCACGCCGGAGCGGATGGAGGAGGAGCTGTTCGGCATCGAGCAGTCCAATGGCGAGCAGGCGCGCAAGACCGGCGCGCTCGAAGAGGCCCACGGCGGCACGCTGTTCGTCGACGAGATCGCCGACATGCCGCGCGAAACGCAGAACAAGATCCTGCGCGTGCTGGTCGACCAGACGTTCCAGCGCGCCGGCGGCACCACCAAGGTGCACGTCGACGTGCGCATCATCTCCTCGACCGCTCGGAATCTCGAGGAGGAGATTGCCGCCGGCCGTTTCCGCGAGGATCTGTATCACCGTCTGTCGGTGGTGCCGATCCGGGTTCCGCCGCTGTCGGAGCGCCGCGAGGACATTCCCGAGCTGATCGACTATTTCATGGACCAGATCTCGGTCACGACCGGCCTGCCGAAGCGGCAGATCGGGCAGGACGCCATGGCCGTGCTGCAGTCGCATGTGTGGCCCGGCAACGTCCGCCAGCTCCGCAACAACGTCGAGCGCGTGATGATTCTGGCCGCCGGTGGACCGGAGGTGATCATCACCGCGGACATGCTGCCGCCGGATGTGGGATCGATGGTGCCGGCGATGCCGACCAGCAACAATGGCGAGCACATCATGGGACTGCCGTTGCGCGAGGCACGCGAGGTGTTCGAGCGGGACTATCTGATCGCCCAGATCAGCCGCTTTTCCGGCAATATCTCGCGCACCGCCGAGTTCGTGGGCATGGAGCGGTCTGCCCTGCATCGCAAGCTGAAGGCGCTCGGCGTCGGCTGAGGCCTTCGGCTCGGCCAAACTTGCCGACTGGACGAATTTACATTGGAAAATTCGGCGAGTTCCGGAATTTTACGGATGAATCCGGGTCTTTTGGAACCGGCTTCCCTGCAAGCGGCTTGCCTAATATGCTCGCCTGTCTTCTAATCCGGCATCCCGTGGTCCCTCGAGGGGGATCTCAATGGACCATGGGTCACCTCGATGAATCCGGGGCCTGCGATCGGGTCATCGAAGGTTCAATAAGAAAAAGCACAAGACTGCGAGATAACAACAATGGCGGCCGACCGCGCACAAAACCTACAAGACACCTTTCTCAACCATGTCCGCAAAACCAAGACGCCGCTCACGATCTTCCTGGTCAATGGCGTGAAACTGCAGGGGATTGTCACATGGTTCGACAATTTCTGCCTGCTGCTCCGGCGCGACGGTCACTCGCAGCTCGTCTACAAGCATGCGATCTCCACCATCATGCCGGGAGCGCCGATCCAGCTGTTCGAGGGTGGCGAGGACGCGTCTGCGTGAGTCTGACCTGACGTGAGAGTGACCTGATTGGAACCCCGCGATCGCGAAGGGACCATCGGCCTGTCGAGGCCGGATGACAACAAGGGGACCGGGCTCGTCATCGTGGTCGGCCCCTACTTGCGAGCGCGCCGCGGCGACGATGGCGCGCAAGCAGGCCAATCCGACATGCGTGATTTCGAGGCGCGGATCGACGAGGCCGCCGGCCTCGCGCGGGCCATCGAGCTGACCGTGGCCGAGGCCATTCTCGCGCCGATCGGGCAGATTCGCCCCGCGACCTATCTCGGCAAGGGCAAGGTCGAAGAGATTGCCGGCGTGATCGCCGGCCATGGCGTCGAGCTGGTGGTGATGGATTGCGCGCTCTCGCCGATCCAGCAGCGCAACCTGGAGAAGGCCTGGAACACCAAGGTGCTCGATCGCACCGGCCTGATCCTCGAGATCTTCGGCCGCCGCGCCAAGACGAAGGAGGGCGCGCTGCAGGTCGAGCTCGCGCATCTCAACTATCAGCGCAGCCGTCTGGTGCGGTCCTGGACCCATCTCGAACGCCAGCGCGGCGGCTTCGGCTTCATGGGCGGTCCCGGCGAGACCCAGATCGAGGCCGACCGCCGGCTGATCGGCGACCGCATCACGCGGCTCGAGAACGAGCTGAAGAAGGTCCAGGCGACGCGGCGGCTGCATCGCGCCGGACGCCAGCGCGTGCCGTATCGCGTCGTGGCGCTGGTCGGCTACACCAATGCCGGCAAGTCGACGCTGTTCAATCGCCTGACGCGCGCCGACGTCCAGGCCGCCGACATGCTGTTCGCGACGCTCGATCCGACCTTGCGCGCGATCACGCTGCCGCATGGCGGCAAGGCAATGCTGTCGGACACCGTGGGCTTCATCTCCAACCTGCCGACGCAGCTCGTCGCCGCCTTCCGCGCCACGCTCGAGGAGGTGCTGGAGGCCGACGTGATCCTGCACGTCCGCGACATGTCGCACGAGGATGCCGAGGCGCAGCAGCACGATGTCGAACTGGTGCTGAGCCAGCTCGGCATCGATCCCGAAGCCACCGACACCATCATCGAGGTCTGGAACAAGATCGATCAGCTCGACGCGGCTGCGCGCGAGAACCTCGCCAACATCGCCGCGCGGCGTCCGCCGGAGCGGCCTTGCCTGCTGGTCTCGGCCGAAACCGGGGAGGGCGTCGACGCGCTGCTGCAGACTATCGAGGACCGGCTCGCGGCGGCGCGCACCACGTTGGACCTCACCATCGACGCCGCCGACGGCGCCGGCATCTCCTGGCTGCACCGCAATGCCGAGGTGCTGGCCAAGGAGCTGCACGAGGGCCATTACGACATGACCGTGCGCGTCGACGCCACCAAGCGCGACATCGTGGTGGAGCGCTATCACGGCGTGCCCCGGGTTGCGTAGAATAGTAAAGGTATCCAACCACTATCGATTGCCACTCGATCGAGTGCGCAACCATCCAAATCAACTGATTTGAGCGCTTATTCGCTATATTCTTTGAGCGTCTCCGGCGGCCGCTTAGTGGGCCACCATCAGCTTCATCGCGCAGCAAAATCAAACAGATGCAGCTGATTCAACGGCTCTAACAGCCATCTCGGCTCACAGACGCGGATGACTTTACAGACAAAAAACTTACAACTAAAACGTGTCAATCATAATATTGATTTGTATCAATAGCGGCCGACGGCCACGCCGTTCAGAAGTGCCTTTCGTTCAAATGAGATTATTTTGTCGAGCGACATGCGGGTTGCGCGTATGGCCTCAAGAGAAAAAATCCGACAGAGTGTCCGAACCTCGATCTTTATGAGATCGATTGGTCACTGTGAATACGGTGCTTGTGGGGAAATCGCTGCAAGATGGTCCAATGGGCACATCGAGATGATCGGCGAACTCTGCCACATCCTGCCGGTGAATGATGGCAGTCGATCCGAATTCAAAGCATCGTTTCCGCACGTCGATCTCGATTCTGAAAACAACTTGATGCTGCTTTGCCGAAAGCACCATCACCTGATCGATCAGGAAAAACCGAGCGAATACCCGCCGGCGATCCTCTTCCAGATGGTCATGAACAAAGCTCGTCACGTCGCTAGATTCGTAGATGACTTGTTTCAGAGCAGTCCATTCAGGTTCGACCACCACGAGTTGGCGCAAGATGTCAGGGTCGGTCGAATCTATGACCTGATGAATGAGGCGACCCTGAGCGGACCAAAAGAGGGGCGCAGTCTTCTCCGGGAGGCAGAGCGTGTTCTAGGCGATATTGCGCTCAACCCGTTGGTCGAAACTGCCGTGCAATGGGTGGAGTTGGCGCGACTTGAACTCAAGACGACGTCGTTGGAGAACGACTATTCTTCGTCTCGATGGGAGAAGGGTCTGCAGGCGAGCACCGCTCTGCTGAGAAAGATAGCAGACGCGCGAAAGGTGCCCGTCGCGGTTTCGCTTATGCTGCTTTTCTTAAGGGATGAGTACAGCGTATTCGATACGCAAAAGAAGCTCACATTGGCAAAGGCTCTGAACGACAAGCTCGATTCAGTTAGTGCTTCAGCTGAGGATCAGGACGCCTTGGCCTATATCTTAATAGTGAAGTCAGCCGTCGTCAGGTGGCGAGGCCGCTTGCAGCGACTTCAATCACACCAAGAGAGTTCGTTCAGCGAAGCTGAACGCTGCGCGAAACGTAGCCTGTCTCTCGTCAGATCCTCGTCGGCGTTGCTGCAGTCTTTGCTCGTGGAATACTCGAAGGCAAGATTGCTCCCGCTGAGGTCGGTTGCGGAGTATGATGAACGGATAGCCGCTATAGGCCAGAGTTTGGAGGGCCCCGAACTTCTAGAATACGGCGCGTCTGCAAAATATCGTCCAATCTTCTATCGGCAGACATTTCAATATACCAAGTCGATAGACGCATTTTGGAAGGGCATCGATTTCGGATTTCGTCCTGCGTTGAGCCGAGTGGCGTACATCATAGGCGAGGCGTCGACTGCTGCATATTCGCAGGATCGAAGCAGGGGATTGACCATTGTGAATGACGCGCTCTCGTTTCTTTCGGAGTCATTGCGTCAGGGCTTCGACCATGCCCACAATTTCAAGGCTTGGATTGCTTGCAGGTCCATCGTGGATGAAGAGTGGTTCGATGTTAACCTGTTATCTAAGTTTGAGACTGACCTCGAAGCTCCAAACCAACTCGCAAACATCTTGACTGATGCGCGACGGCGTTTTTTCGGGCAAGACGCATTCGGCCACGACGTGCTCTTCGGTGTTGATGAAGCGGAGTTCTGGACGATGCTAGGTACCTTAACTGCTCGTTGTAGATCTGATCTGGATCTCGCAATGCGGTTTTTCGAACGCGCCAATCGCTATGGAGGGCATAAGTTTCCGATACATGCTGCACGTGTGCGGGCCTGCTTGCATGTAAAGCGTCTGGAGGAAGCACGGGCGCACCTAGTGAGGGCACGGAGCGTGGCAGGCGCGCGATATGGGAGCGCGATCGCTGATCTGGAAGCGTCCCTCGCCAGATTGGAAGATTTACCGGGTCTGTCCCGAAGCTCGGCATGATTCATTTCATACCTCATGTTCAACTGGCCTTCTCCGTGTCGTTCCATAGTTGTCGACATCTTCAGGCAAGGACCACTTCCAGAGTGGCCCCGTCAGCAGGGACGAGCTCGATGTAGGCAAAGAGAACTGATCGCCGCGCCGGGGCAGACCGCGCCGTTTGGTCGCGCCCGATCGAACTAAAGCGGCGTGATGTCCACATGCAGCACCGCGGCGCGACCGCCATCGACGGCTGCGACGCAGCGCTCGATCGCCGCATCGAGGGCATCGGGATCGTCGACCCGCTCGCCATGGGCCCCAAATGCGCTGGCGATGTCGGCGAGACGGCGCTGCTCGTCCTGACGGCCGGTGCAGAGCCGGGACAGAAACGAGTCCGTCCGCTGGGCCGTGCCATCGGGATAGACGCGCTGAACCGACGCCTTCACCGCCTGCCATCCGTTGTTGTCGAGGATCACGGTCAGGATCGGGAGCTGGTATTGCTGCGCTACGGCGTAGACGGAATCCGGTGCGGCGAAATGGTAGGCGCCGTCGCCGACGATCTGCACCACGCGCGTCGAGGGATCGGCGAGCTTGAGCCCGAGCGCCATGCCGCCGCTGAAGCCGAGGCCGCCGCCAGCGAGGCCCACATAGGTCATCGGCCTGGTGCGGCGAAGCTGCTGCTGCAGGAGCGGCGCATTGCGGACCGCCTCGTTGACGACGATGTCGTCCTCCGACAGATGCGCCTGCAGCCGCGCGAACAGATAGGCCGGGTTGATCGCGCCGGTCCAGCCCTTCTGGCCCGCCGCGGCGGTGCGTTTCGCCTGTGCCGCCTCGCGGGCCGGCTGCCAGCTCGCGATCCGATCGCGCACTTTTCTCAGATACGCATCGTCGGCACGGGCGACGACGATCTCCAGGACTTGGCGGAGAATGACGGCCGAATCGCCCTGAATGCGAAGGTCGGTGGCAAATCCCCACATCGGGATGTCCGCCTTCAGGGCGTCGATGTCGATCTGGATCCAGCGCAGCCGATCGGCCGCCTTCAGCATCTGTGGAATGAAGGGCACGTCGATGTCGATGAGCAGTCCGAGGTCGGCGCCTGCGATGAGCGCGGCGGGGTCGGCGCCCGCAAAGCAGGGGGAGTCCTGGCAGATGTTCATCGTGACGGGATTGAACTCGGCGACGCGGATGCCGCACACCAGCGCCAGCCGCTCCATGACGGAAACCGCCTCGGCGCTGCGGCCGAGATAGGCGGTCAGCGCGATCGGATTGTCCGCCTTCATCAGCGCGTCCGCGATCGCCTGCGCCCGTTCCGGCTCGATGCCTCCCGCTTTGACGCTGCCATAGCGCGCGGCCGGGTAGGCCGGCATCGCCTGCTCGTCCCAGGTCTCGGCCAGGGTTTCCCGCGGCAGCATCATGTAGACCGGGCCGGGCGGATCACTGTGCATGAATGCGGCGGCGCGGGCCACCGCCTCCTTGACGACGACGCCCGACGGCAGCGTGTATTCCCATTTGACATAGGGCCTGATGACGCTGCCCTGATCGAAACTCTCCTGCACGAAGTGGACGTAGGTGTCACGTCCTCCCGGCAGCTCGCCATGCAGCGCGAACGGAGCCCGCCCCGCGAACAGCAGCACAGGAAGCCGGTAGCGAAAGGCATTCTGAATGGCCATGCACGCGTTCGCCGTGCCGGCATCGACGTGGACGAACACGGCCTGGCCGCGGCCGGTCGCACTCGCATAGCCCATCGCCATGTGCACCGCGACCACCTCGTGGGGGCACAGGATCACCTCTGGGTGCCGTCGGCCTTCGCTGTCCCAGCGCGCAAGTTCCTCGATCAGCGAGACATGATCGGTGCCGAGATTGGCAAAGATGTAGTCGACGCCGATCTCGACGAGCGCCTCGAGGAAGTAGTGCGCGGTGGTGTGGCGGGTCATGGCGCGGTGGCAAGGATCAGGCGACGACGGCATTGTCACGGCGCACGGCCTCAGGCTGGGTTGTGAGGCCGCGCAGGCGGCCCAACAGGTCGTCGGGCTCTTTCGGTGCGGCCATGCCACGCCAGGCGATGTGGGAATCCGGCCGCACCAGCAGCAGGCTTTCGGCAAAGCCATAGCCGGCCGCGGCCCGGTCGACGTCGACCACAGTTAGGGGAACGCCATGCCGAGCTGCGGCCTCGACGAGCGCCGTGACATCGACGGCCGGATCGAACCGGACCAGCGTGTAGGCCGGGCCGAGCGCATCCAGCAGCGATCGGCCATCGGCGAGCCACACATGAGGGGCGCGTGCGCCCGGCACCGTGGACGCAGTGAAATGGCCCATGCCGTAGGGCGGCGGCGTCTCGCCATCGTACGAAATGGCCGGTGACCGGTCATAGTAGTAGCCGAAGTTCAAGCCGGCGCAGCAATATTGCTGCACGTTGAGATCGTAGGCGGCCTTGCCGACCTTGCTACGCGCCGCGTCGCCGACGGGGCCCTCCATTTCGACCTCGGCAGGCACGGCGCGCCGCTGGCTCATCACGGCGAGCGCATGGTTCATCGCGAAGTGCGACACCTGCTCGGTAATCGGCTGACGCTCCGCCTCATAGGCGTCCAGCAGGGCGGGGGCAGCCCAGCCGTGCAGCACGCCGGCGAGCATCCAACACAGGTCGACCGCATCGGCGATCCCCGCATTCATGCCGTAGCCGGCATAGGGAATCCACAGATGCGCGGCATCGCCACAGATGAAGGTGCGGCGATCGCGGAAGCGGTCCGCCACCAGGCGGCGTCCGATCCAGTCCTCCTTGCTGATGATCTCATACTGGAAACGGTCGTCGACGCCGAGAATGGTGCGCAGCGCCCAGTCGCGATCGACACTGTCGAATTCGACTTCCTCGGCCGCGAGGTGGTTGTGGATCAGCCAGTTGTCGCGGCCGTCGATGGAGACGGTAGTGCCGCAGCGCCGCGGGTTGAGCGACATCGTCATCCAGGCCGGCTTCTGGGTGATCAGGTCCTTCAGCGCGGGGGCACGGATGTAGGTCGACTGCACCCGCTGTACGACATCGGTGCCGCCGAGCCGTGCGCCGATCAGCTTGCGCACCGCGGAGCGGCCGCCATCGCAGCCGATCAGATAATCGGCCGAAATGGTGATGTCCTGGCCGGTGTCGAGATCGCGCGCCCGCGCGACCACGCCGTCTTCATCCTGGTCGAACCGATCGACCTCGACGCGGTTGAGAATCGTGATGCCGCGTTGCGCCTCGGCGCAAGCGAACAGGATGGGCTCGAGATAGATCTGGTTGATGCGATGGGGCGGCTCGGGCGTCGGCCAATCGGTGTCGGGTCCACCGGTCGCCGTATAGCGATCCTGGCGGGACGGAATCGGAATGCGGGTCAGCTCGCGGCCGACGACCGCGGTGCGATAGGCGCAGTCGTTGGGAAAGTCGGCCGGCAGGCCGCCTTCGCGCACGTGTTGGACGATACCAAGGCGGCGGAACACCTCCATGGACCGCGCGGAAACGTGGTTGCACTTCACGTTGGGCGGCTCTCCGGCGCGCCTGATCTCGGCGACGACGACGTCGATGCCGCGCGAGGCAAGGTCCATGGCGGCGGTCAGCCCGACCGGGCCGGCACCCACGATGAGCACCTGGGTTTGAATCGTCTTCATGTCAGTTCTCTTTTTAATTTGAACCTAGGCACGCTCGGCTGTCGAAAGCGTGTCCCGCTGCGCGTCGCCGGCGCTCGGAAGACTGCCGCGCATGCCAAGGACGGCAAGGCCGAGGATCACCAGTGCCGAAAACAGCTGCGGCACCGCGCTCGCCTGAAACAGCGACGACACGTCCCATTTCGCCGCGAGCATCAGCCCGCCGAGCGTGACGCCGAGGATCGAGCCGAAGCGGCCGATGCCGAGCGCCCAGCCGATGCCGGTGCCACGGATGTAGGTCGGATAGATCCGCGCCGCGTAGGCGTTGCAGCCGATCTGTCCGCCGATCACGGCGACGCCGGCGATGAAGACCGCGGGCACCAGGATCGGCAACGAGGCGCCGGCGATGCCGATGGTGATGATCGAGAGGAAGCCGGCGACGTAGGTCGCGAACAGGACGCGATCGAAGCCGAACTTTTCGATCAGCAGGCCGAGCCCGACGGTGCCAAGCATGCCGCCGAGCTGGAAGGCGATGCCGACGGCGATCGCCGCCTGGACGTCAAGCCCGACACCATGTGTGAGCGTCGGCAGCCAGCTGTTGAGGAAATAGATGTCCATCATGTTCATGAAGAACATCACCCACAGCAGCAGGGTCGGGAGCAGGCGCCGCTTGGTGAACAACTGCGGCAGCAGGAAGCCCTTGCCGCTCTCCTCGACGATCGTGAACCGCGCATCGGCCGGAAGCTGGGCCGTGGGATCGATGCGCGCCAGCAACGTGCGCACGCGTTCGCTCCTGCGCGGATCGAGCGCCATCAGCGAGAGCGATTCCGGGAGCCAGACGATCAGGACCGGACAGAGGATGAGCGGCAGAGCGCCGCCGATGAGAAAGATGATCTGCCAGCCATAGGCGGTGATGAGCTTGGCCGCGACCGCTCCGCCGATCGCCGACCCCAGCGACACCGTCATGAACATCAGCATGATCAGCAAGGTCCGGCGACGCTGCGGGGAATACTCTCCAGTCAGCGCGATGGTGTTGGGCAGCACGCCGCCGAGCCCGAGGCCGGTGAGGAACCGAATGATGACAAGGTCGGAGACGCTCGTGGCCTGGGTGGTCGCCAGCGAGCCTAGCGCGAACACGAGAACGCCGGCCACCACCAGCCATTTGCGTCCGAGATAGTCGGCCAGCGCGCCGAACACCAGCGAGCCGATCATCACGCCGAACAGGGACGCACCGAACACGGGCCCCAACGCGCCCGGCGCCAGATGCAAATCCTTGCTGAGGGCAGGGGCGACGAAGCCGAGCGCCTGGGCATCGAAGCCGTCGAGCCCGACGACCAGCGCGCACAGGCAGATCACCCGGATCTGGAATCCCGACAGCGGCCGCTCGTCGACGTAGCGCGTGAGATTGATCGCCTGCGTCAAATGTCCCTCCCCATGTGCTTGTTGTTGCCGGGCCGCTTCGCCGCTCCGGCTGTTTGCAAATATGTTGCATGATCAAACTCTTTCGATTAGCCACAAAATTCTCATTCATTCATGAGGAAAGCTAATGCCCCCGACCCTGCGGCAACTGGAGGCCCTGGTCCTGGTGTATCGGCTCGGCAGCATCACCAGGGCGGCCGCCGAGCTGCGCGTCACGCAGTCGGCGATCAGCCTCTTGATCCGGCAGATCGAGGAGAACTTTCAGCTCAAGCTGTTCGAGCGCACGACGCGGGCGCTGCATCCGACGGCGGCCTGCCGCGAGGCGATCACCGCTGCGGAGCGCATCCTGGCGGGAGCGCAGGGGCTGTCGCAGCGGATGCGCGACCTTGCCGAGATCAAGGCCGGCCGGATTTCCATCGCGGTCTCAGCGGGCGTGGCGTCGGCGCTGCTACCACGCGTGTTCGCGACCTTCCGGTCGCGCCATCCCGAGGTGAGGATCGACCTGCGTGATGTCGCGCCTGACGAGCTGCTCGCGATCGTGATGGCCGGGCAGGCGGAGTTCGGCCTCGGCAGCGTCGAGGACGAGGGCGTGCCGGAGGTCCGGATCGACACACTGATGCAGAGTCCGCTGTCGGCCATCGGCATCAAGGACGGCCGGTTCGAGAAGCACCGCCGCCTGACGTGGGACGGCATCATGAGCTCCGAGCTGATCACGATGCGTCACGGCACGCGGATCCGCAGTCAGATCGACGAGGCGCTGGCGCAGACGGGGCGGGCGCTGAAGCCGGCCTGGGAGGTGTCGCTGATCACCACCGCGCTGGCGCTCACGGCGGAGGGCGCAGGCCTGAGCATCCTGCCCGCGCACATGCTGCCGAAGGCACAATTTCCGACGCTCGTTGCCATCCCCCTGTCGCAGCCGACGATCCATCGGCACGTCTCGCTCTTGAGCCGCGCCGATTTCGGATTGTCGCCCGCCGCGCAGCGCTTCGTCGAGATCGCGAAGGCCGTGCTGTCGCGCAAGGGCGGCTGATCACGGCTTCGGAGACGGGGGACGCTCCTTCTCCAGTCGCTTCGCCTCGTTCCACAATTCGTCCATCTCGTCGAGCGAGGCTTCTTCGAGGCTGCGGCCCTTGGCCGTCAGCGCCTGTTCGATGTGCGCGAAGCGGCGCTCGAACTTGGCGTTGGTGCCGCGCAACGCGGTCTCCGGATCGACATCGGCATGGCGGGCGAGATTGACCAGCGCGAACAGGAGATCGCCGGTCTCTTCGGTCAGCTCGGTCGCATCTCTGTTGTCGAGGGCGGCCTCGATCTCGTCGGCCTCCTCGCGGATCTTCTGCAACACGGCACGCGGATCGTTCCAGTCGAAGCCGACGGTCGCGGCCTTGCGCTGCAGCTCCATCGCGCGCACCAGCGCCGGCTGTCCGGCCTTGATCCCTGCCAGCAGCGAGGACTTGCTCGTCCGCTCCTCGGGCGGGCGGCGCGCGGCGCGCTCGGCCTTCTCCTCGGCCTTGATGCGGTCCCAGGTGCCCTTGGTGGGCTGGGTGACGTTGCCGTCCTTGTCCGGGAACACATGCGGATGGCGGCGGATCATCTTCCTCGTGATGCCCTCGACGACGTCGCCGAACGCGAACGCGCCTTGCTCCTCGGCGATGCGGGCGTGATAGACCACCTGCAGCAGGAGATCGCCGAGCTCCTCGCGCAGATCGTCGATGTCGTCGCGCGTGATCGCGTCGGCCACCTCATAGGCTTCCTCGATGGTGTAGGGCGCGATCGTCTGGAAGGTCTGCTCGACGTCCCACGGACAGCCGGTGACCGGCGTGCGCAGCGCCGCCATGATCTCGATCAGGCGGGAGATGTCGCGGGAAGGGATCATGGGCAGGTCCTGACAGCATCGTTCGATCCTGTCCTGTATGCCCCAAGCGGCGCGCGGCTCCCAGCAAAAAGGCCATGACGCGGGATCGCTCCGCAGGTTGGCCCGACCCATCGATGATGCTAAGCGGGAGCCATGAATGAGCAGGACACAACGGCCCTGGTGCTGTTCTCGGGCGGGCAGGATTCCACGACGTGCCTGGCCTGGGCGCTCGACCGCTTCGCGCGCGTCGAGACGATCGGATTCGCCTACGGCCAGCGCCATGCGATCGAGCTCGCCTGTCGCGACCGGCTGGTCGAGGGTATCGCGCGCCTGCGTCCCGACTGGGCGGCCAAGCTCGGTGACAGCCAGACGCTGGACATTCCAACGCTGGCTGCGATCTCCGAGACGGCGCTGACGCGCGACGTCGCAATCGAGATGGGCGCCGACGGCCTGCCCAACACCTTCGTGCCGGGCCGCAACCTGGTGTTCCTGACCTTCGCGGCGGCGCTCGCCTATCGCCGCGGCATCCGCCACATCGTCGGCGGCATGTGCGAGACGGACTATTCGGGCTATCCGGACTGCCGCGACGAAACCATCAAGGCGCTGCAGAACGCGCTGAGCCTGGGCATGGCGCGCGCGTTCGAGCTGCACACGCCGCTGATGTGGCTGTCGAAGGCCGCGACCTGGCAATTGGCGCACGATCTCGGCGGCACCGGCCTCGTCGACCTGATCCGCGACCAGTCGCACACCTGCTATCTCGGCGAGCGGGGGGCGCGGCACGATTGGGGCCATGGCTGCGGGCAGTGTCCCGCCTGCGAGCTGCGCGCCAAGGGATGGCGCGAATACATCGCGGCGGGCGGGCCATCCTGAATCGGAAGCGGGGCCCTCGGGCCCCGCGGAGAGTTGCGCGACAGGCGAGCGCTCAGGCGGCTTCGGTGTCCGACGGCTCGCGCTGGCTGACGATGACGAGATCGGCATCGGCGACGTCGTGGCCGTCATCGGCCTGGTTGGCGGCAGCGGAGGCCGCCTGCGCAACGAGACGCGCAGTGATCTCGTCCTTGGCGTCCTTGCCGCTCTTCTCCCAGGCGGGTGCGTTCAGCACCACGATGTCGTCGTCCTCCGCGGCATCATCCTGATCGGCGGGCACGATCGATGGCGACTTCGCCGGAGTATCGACGACACGCAGGGTCGGGGCCCCGGCTTCGACCGGCTCGTCCTCGGCTGAAGCCGTTTCGTCTTCGGCCATTTCGGGCTGGGCCGGCTCGACGGGCGCGGTCTCTTCGGCGGAGGCGTCGGTTTCGGCGCTCGCCATTGCCTCAGCAGCTTCGGCGGGCTGCTCGGCGGCCGCGGCGGGGCTCTCTGCGGCAGGCGCCTCATCAGCCGGCGTGAGGCCGAGATGCTGCGAGATCTCCTTGATCACGCGGTCGATCGCCACCAGCACGCGATATTCCGGGATCGAGGCCATGTGCTGCTCGAACCGGTTGCGCGCATATTGCAGCGAGTCGATCACGTCGGTGGCGATGGAGGAGCCCGACGCCTCGGTGCCGTGCAGGGCGCCCGCGGCCTTCTCGGTCGAGCTTTCGATCAGCAGGAAGGCCTCGTATTGCGGAATCGATTTGAGCTTCTCGTGATAGTCCTGGCGCACGCCGGCGAGCGTGTCGACGATGGTGGCGAACTCTGGCGCGGGCATTTCGACGTCCCCCTCAACTTCAGCAAAGAAGATGCGGGACGCTACGGACGCACTGATGAATGTTCAATTTCGAACGAATACGGCTGTTCGCGGCATGAATAGCCGGCCGTTAAGACCGGCCCACCAAAAGCAGGATCGCCCGCTCACCGGGCATTAAGCATTCTTACGACGCGCACGAAGGGCTCAACCGACGAAATCCTCGGGCTTGAGCTCGATCGGCCTGCCATGCGGGGTGCGATCGGCAGCGTGATCCCAGGCATCGCGGTAACGCGTCAGCGCGTCCGCGGAGGTGACGCCCTTCTCGGCGACGAGCCGCTCGAGCGTCGCCAGCCAGTGCCGGTAATAGGTATCGCCGCAATCGGGATCACCAGACGCTTGCGCGCGCGAAATCTCCTCGGCGAGCGCAGCCGCCCATTCGGGCCAGGTGAAGAGGCCGCGGGCGTGCAGCGTGACGGCCATCGCGAAGGCGTGCGCTTCCCACGGCTCGCGAAACACGGGCCCACTGTCATCGACGGGAATGCCGGGCAGGGCGCGCGTCGCCGCGACCGCCGCCTCACGGTCCGGTGTCATCGGGCTGGCTCCAGATAGGGCTCGAAGGCGTCGACCGTCACCTCCAGCAGCGGATCGGGCGCGTCGGCCCACAGCTCGGCGCCGCTGAACGACACCGTGTAGAGCCATTGCGGGTCTTCGCCGCCGCCATGGGCGTTGCTGTCGGGAAACACGTGCACGCCTCTGACCGCCTCGATGCGGCCGAGATGGCCGCGCACGTAGCGCGGCAGCCGCGTGTGCGTCGCCGGATGGATGTCCTTGGCGCGCACGCGGTCGCCGACGGCGAACCGCGCCGGCTTGGTTTCCGCGCGTTCGGTCGGACCGCCGCGACGCAGGGTCGCCGCGACGGCATCTGCAGTGAGGATCCTGGCGACGGGCCTGGCCGGATGCAGCACCTTGCCGGCGGCGATCTCATCGGCGTCGACCAGATGCCGCTCCTGCATCAGCCGTTCGATGCCCGCGAGCCAGATCTGGTAGTAGCTCATGCCGAGGTAATCGTCCGGCGAACGGTTCTCGCGCGCGAAGCGCGACATGTCGATGTTCCAGCCGCCGGGGGTCGCCATGGCCAGCGTCATGGCGAACGCGCGACGCTCCCATTCGGCGTGAAACACCGGCTCGTTCGGCTCGGGGCGGACCGGACCGAAGCCGGCGACGCCGCCCATGTCATGCGCGCCATCCATCAGCTACCGACCTCATGCGGTTGCTTCGGCAGCCCGGTGCCGATCATGCTGTCGCGCGTGACGAGTTCGGCGAGCTGCTCCGCGCTCCAGCCGTCGGTCCCCGCGGGACGCATCGGCAGCACGAAATAGCGGACCTCGGCGGTCGAATCCCACACCCGGATCTTCGTCGTCGGCGGCAGCTCGAAGCCGAAATCCTTCAGGACGCCGCGCGGATCCTTCACCGCCTTGGCGCGATAGGGCGCCGATTTGTACCAGACCGGCGGCAGGCCGAGCACGGGCCACGGGTAGCAGGAGCACAGCGTGCACACGACCATGTTGTGCAGATCCGGCGTGTTCTCGACCGCCACGATGTGCTCGCCCTGGCGGCCGGCATAGCCGAGCTCACCGATCGCCGGCGTGGCCTCGGCAAGAAGGCGCGCCCGATAGGCGGGATCGGTCCAGGCCCGCGCCACGACCTGGGCGCCGTTGCGGGGACCGACCTTGCTCTCATAGGTCTCGATGAGCACGTCGAGCGCAGCAGGATCGATATACCCCTTCTCGGTCAGGATGCTTTCGAGCGCGCGAACGCGCAGATCGGTCTCGGACAGGTCCGAGTGATCGTGCGGATGGTCGTGATGGTGATCGTGATCCGTCATGACTCAACCATAGGCGTAATCGGGCACCGCTGTCGAGCCGAGGTGGCTCCCTCGGTGCGTGCCGCCGTGTTCAACGGCCGCCGCAGCCGTGCGGCGGTCAAAATGCCGAGCGTTGCGTCCTCGGCCGTTGACGCGACGGCGCGGGACGCAGATGTGATCGGGGTCGCTCCATTGCCGCCATCCCGGGCTGTTCAAATCGGGGCCCAGATATGGTTCGTAGGGCCTACGTTGTCCCGATCGGGCGCGAAAGCGACAGAGGTTTGAGGTTCATCAATGCCGAACGACGTCTCCCGCCGTGATCTTGCAAAGCTGGCCGGGCTGGCGGCCCTTGGGGCGGCCAATGGCCCGGCGCAGGCGGAGGAGAGCGCGGTGAAGGAGGATGCCGGGCGGCGGTTTCCCGCCGATTTCGTGTGGGGGACGGCGACGTCGTCGTATCAGATCGAGGGCGGGGCCACGGCCGATGGCCGCGGACCGTCGATCTGGGATGTGTTCACGCATCTGCAGGGCAACATCGAGGACGGCAGCACCGGCGACGTCGCCTGTGATCACTACAACCGCTACAAGGGCGACGTGCGGCTGATCAAGGAGCTCGGCTGCCGGGCCTATCGGTTCTCGATCGCCTGGCCCCGGCTGTTTCCCGACGGCGGGCTGACGCCCAATCCGAAGGGCCTCGACTTCTACAACCGCCTCGTCGACGAGCTCCTGGCCAACGGCATCACGCCGTACGCAACGCTGTATCATTGGGATCTGCCGCAGGCGCTGCAGGACCGGGTCGGCGGCTGGCTCTCGGCCGACACGGCCAGGGCCTTTGCGCATTATGCGGGCTACGTCGCGCAGCATCTCGGCGACCGTGTGGAGACCATCTTCACGATCAACGAATGCGGCCGCTTCATCCCGTTCGGCTATGGCCTCGGCGTCGACGCGCCCGGGCTGAAGCTGCCGCAGCAGCAGGTCAACCAGGCGCGCCATCACGTGGCGCTGGCGCACGGTCTCGCCGTCCAGGCCATCCGCGCCGGCGGGCAAACCGGCATGCGCGTCGGCATGGCCGAGAACATCACGGCCTGCCTGCCGGCGATCGACACGCCGGAGAACATCCGCGCCGCCGAGATCGCGACGCGCGAATTGAATGCGGGCTTCCTCAACGTCATCCTCGAGGGGCGCTACACGGACGGTTTCCTGGCGTGGTCCGGCAAGGATGCGCCGAAATTCACCGCCGACGAACTGAAGATCATTTCAGCGCCGGTCGATTTCGTCGGCCTCAACATCTACGCGCCGCAAGCCTATGTCGTCGCGTCGGACCGCGCGGCCGGCTTCGACGTGCTGCCGATGCCGTCCTCGTTCCCGCATATGAGCTCCCCCTGGCTGCAGGTCGGTCCGGAGACGGCCTATTGGGTGCCGAAGCTCGCCGCCAAGATCTGGAATCTCCAGACCATCTACATCACCGAGAACGGCACCTCATCGGACGACAAGCTGACCGCCGACGGCAAGGTCCACGACCTCGACCGCGTGATGTATCTGCGCAATTATCTCGCCCAGCTGCAGCGCGCAACGTCCGAGGGCGTGCCCGTGAAGGGCTACTTCCTGTGGAGCCTGCTGGACAATTTCGAGTGGGTGTTCGGCTACAAGCAGCGTTTCGGCATCTATTACGTCGACTTCGACACCCAGGTGCGCACGCCCAAGCTCAGCGCGTCGTACTACCATCACGTGATCAGCCGCAACGCCGTGAGCGCGTGAAGCGCCGCGACGTCACCCGGGGGGTCCAGCCGGACCCAGTCCACGCCATTCAGGCGGCCAATGTGCCCTCGGCACCCGACGCATTGAGTGTCGGCGCGCCGGACTTCACGCCGCGATTGCAAATCCATGATGCGGAAAGCACACCTTGTGCGACTCTTTTGCGCGCACGCGGTTTTCGTGGCGAAAGCTGGCTGCAGATGACTTAAACCGGCAATCTGCCGGCCCCTCAAGCGAGTTTTCCAGCATGCAAGTTTCCGTTGTCTGTCCGCCAGCCGTCCGCGCGGGCGTTCTGTTGTGCGTCCTCGGAGTGATCGCTGGCTCCAGCGCCTGGGCCCAGGGAGCCGCGAACGATGCGGCCAAGCCCGCCACGGAGCAGTCTGCCGCGCCGACGGCCGACAAGCCCGCAGAGCAGCCCTCGGACGCCGCCGGCAAGCCGGCGGCTGCGGCCGAGCCTGAGAAGACGGCCGAGAAGCCCGCCGAGCCGGCCGCTGTGGACACCAAGCCCGTTCAGTCCACTGACAGCGCCAGCCCGCAGCCGGCGGACAAAGTATCGACCGAAAAAACCGCGACGGATGTTGCGGCCGAGAGCAAGCCGGCCGAGGCCAAATCCGAGACCAAGGTCGAACCGAACTCCGCCACCGACGTCGGCCAGAAGCCGGCCGTGACC
Organism: Bradyrhizobium sp. HKCCYLRH3073; assembly: GCF_051167995.1. Classification (NCBI taxonomy): domain Bacteria; kingdom Pseudomonadati; phylum Pseudomonadota; class Alphaproteobacteria; order Hyphomicrobiales; family Nitrobacteraceae; genus Bradyrhizobium; species Bradyrhizobium sp. HKCCYLRH3073. The sequence continues at coordinate 489,820 of NZ_JBNPUD010000003.1, read as the reverse complement.
GAGTCGAAACCGGCAGAGCCCGCTCCGGCCGTTCAGCCCGCCGCCGTCGCCAAGGACGCGCCCGTACCGGAGAAGCTCGAAGGCAAGGCCGAGGAGAAGGCGGCGGAGAGCAAGCCGGCGGCCGCTGCGCCGGCGGAACAGCCGGCCACCGCTGCCGAGGCGAAGCCTGCGGTAGCGCCGGCCGAGCCCAAGACATCCGAGCCGCCGGCCGCGGCGCCTTCAGCGGCGGTACCGCAGACGGCGGCCGTGAAGCAGGATACCGCAGCCCCGTCGGCCAAACCCGAACGGCACGGCAAAGCGAACGCGCATGCTCATCACACCGAGGACGACGCCAAGCCGGCCAAGCGCAAGCTCCGCGCCCGCAGCAAGCCCGAGAGCGAAGCGAAGCGGGAAGCGAAGAGGGGTGGTGTCAGTTGCAAGAGCTTCCGCACCTACGATGCGGAGAAGGGCACCTATCGCGGCTACGACGGGCGCGTTCACACCTGCTCGTAAGGACCGGTCGGCAAATGGGCGCATCGGCAGCGGAAAGGCCGCTACCGATGGCCGCTGCCGATCACACCATCAACGCGGCATCGGCGGCTGAATGCCCGAGGTGTTGCGGGTAAAGAGTGTCCCGAACGTCGAACCCTGCGGCTGCGCCGGCTGCGGCCGGGCCATTCCCGTCGTGGTCCGCTGCTGCGGCGTGACGATGATCTGCTGGGGCAGGCCTGGGGGGACCGTGCCGCGTGCCTGCACCGCCTGGTTTGACATTCGTGACACCAGTCGCATCAGCTGATCCTGGCCGGCCTGTAGCTGCTCGATGGCGCGGGTGTGATCGCGGCTGGCCTGATCCTGTGTGGACTTGATCTGTTCGATGCCCTGCTGCAGATCGGCGATGTCGCGCGCCATCCTCTGCATCAACGTCGCGGGCTCGCGGGAGCCGGTGGTGTCTTCCGCTCCCCTCAGCGAGGCATTCGACATCATGGCATCCTCGCTGCCCTGCTGAGCCGTCGCCTCGTCCTGCGTCGCTTCGCTGGCGCCCGGCATCCAGCGGTCCATCAGTGACGTGCCGACGTCGCGCTGCGACCAGGCGACCGAGCCGCCGACCAGCACGACCAGCAGCGCGAGACCCACGGCGTTGCGCCCGCGCAGCCTGCCGAGGGGGGCCTTCACCCGCGCCCAGCGGCTGGCCCCGGCGTCTGCCGCCCCGCTCGTGCTCGCTGCCGCCGCGGCATCCGCCGCCATGCCGGGCTTCTCGATCGCCGCGAGCCGCGTATCGATCCGGGTCAGCACCTCGCGCAGGACCCGCCGGTACAGTTGATCGTAGCCTGCCTTCTCGGGCTTCTCAGGGGCGAGGCCGATCTCGCTCTGATCAATCTGTTGCACGTTCTGTGTGGACTGCATTGCTGATCCCCAAACCCTTGGCCCGCCGCCGACGCCGATGTTCTCTTTGAATTTTCAAACGTGACTCGACCCGCCGCTTTGGCCGAAAGCAAGACAGCGTCGTGACGAGGAGGGGGCCTTTTCGGACCATCTCTCCCTCGCTGCAGCGCCAGTCGATCGCTTCGAGAGGCCTCAATCGGCCTTTGGTTGCGCGCTGCCGAGCCTTCGAGGTACTATCCGACCGATGTTTTTGGGGGATTGGGGCCGGTGCAAAGCTTGATTGTCATTGCGCGCGCAGTGTTGTGCGCAGCGTTCGTCGTTCTGTCTGCTCACGCGCAGGCCGTGCCCTTGGATGAGGCCACGCGCAAGGCTGAACTGATGGCCGCTTGGCAGGCAGCGAGCCAAGCGGGCACCGACGGACCAAGCGACATCGTGCTGATCGACCAGGGCACGCTGAAGCTTCCGGCCGACTACTTCTACGTCCCGAAGAACGAAGGCCTGCGGGTCCTTCGCGCGCTCGGCAACGTCGTCAACGACGCGACCTTCGTCGGGCTGGTCGTCGGCAGGCGCCAGAACGACGACTGGATGGTGGTCATCAAGCACGTCAAGGAAGGCTACATCAAAGACGACGACGCCAAGAGCTGGAACGCGGACGATCTCCTGAGCAACCTCCGCGCCGGCGCCGAAGAGGCGAACAAGGACCGTGCGGCGCGCGGATTTCCGGAAATGGCCGTGGTCGGCTGGGTCGAGCCGCCGGCCTACGATGCCACGACGCATCGTCTCGTCTGGTCGCTGCTCGCCAAGGAGAAGGGTCAGCCCGACGACGCGCCGAAGAACGTCAACTACAACACCTACGCGCTCGGGCGTGACGGCTATTTCAGCCTGAACCTGCTGTCCGGCTCGGAGCGGATCGCGGGCGACAAGGCTGTCGCGCACGAACTGCTGTCCGATCTCTCCTACAATGCCGGCAAGCGCTATGAGGATTTCAGCGCCGGCACAGATCGGATCGCCGAATATGGCTTGCTGGCGCTGGTCGGCGGCGTTGCCGCGAAGAAGCTCGGGCTGCTGGCGCTGGCCGGTGCGTTCGTCCTGAAGTTCGCCAAGATCATCATCTTCGCCGTCGTCGGCGCCGGGGCCGCGGTCATGAACTTCCTGCGCCGCAAGCCGCGCGGCGACAACGCGGGCGGGCCCGCGTGAAGGCACTCCTGCTGATCCTGTTCTCCGGCCTGAAATGGGGGAAGCTCGCCGTGAGCGGCGGCACGATGCTGCTGTCGCTGGTCGTCTATGCCGGCATCTGGGGCTGGCGCTACGCGGCCGGCTTCATTGCGCTGCTGTTTGCCCATGAGATGGGGCACTACGTCGCCGCGCGCCAGCGCGGTCTCGACGTCGGCGCTCCCGCCTTCATCCCGTTCGTCGGCGCCTGGATCGCGCTCAAGGAGCAGCCGGTCGACGTCGAGACGGAGGCCTATGTGGCACTCGCCGGTCCGCTGGTCGGGACCGCCGCGGCGCTCGCGGTCTATTTGTTGGCAAGATCGGAAGACAGCAATCTGCTGCTCGCGATCGCCTATTCCGGCCTGTTCCTGAACCTGTTCAACCTGCTGCCGATCTCGCCGCTGGACGGCGGCCGCATCACCAGCGTGCTGAGCCCGCGCATCTGGCTGCTCGGCGTTCCCTTGCTGCTGGCCTTGATGCTCTATCGGCCGAGCCCGATGCTGTTCATCATCGCCATCCTCGCAGCCCCGCAACTGATGAAGGCCTGGCGCTACGATCCCGGCGCGCCCGAGAACGTTGCTTATTATGGCACGACACTGCAGACGAAGCTCGAATATGCCGGGACGTATCTCGCGCTCGCGGCGCTGCTCGCCGTCATGACCTACGACGTGCACGAGATGCTTGGACACTTGCGCCAGTTTGGCTGAGTTGAGGTCGCCGCTTCAGACGAGAAGCTTCATATAGATCGAGGGCACCGGCACCGCCTGGTCGTAAGGACGTGGGCCTTCTGCGACTCGGAATATCCGTTGCTGCAATGCAGCGGATGTGTCTGGGCGGCGCGCAGGAACGAGGCAGTCTTGTACGATGTTCCATCAGCCATGAGCGCGGCGCGCTATCACAATGCGCTGAACGCAGAGCACGTTGCCGGATGTTCCCTTGCCCACTGGCATATCGGAGACCAAAGTTGGGCCTGCCCGTCAGAGGCATAAGGATTCGGGAGGTTTCATGATTTCGCTCAAGTCCATCTTGCTTGCGAGCTGCGCAACTGCGCTCGTCTCCTCGGCCGCCATGGCCGCCGATCCCATCAAGATCGGCGTCATCGCCGAAGCCCAGGCCGTCGCCGGCTCGTCGATCGCCCCCGCCGCTCAACTGGCCGCCGAGGAGATCAATGCCAAGGGCGGTGTCGACGGGCGCAAGATCGAGATCGTCGTCTACGACAATCACTCCTCCTCGGCGGAATCGGTGCGTGCCTTCCAGCGGGCCGTCAGCGAGGACAAGGTCAACGCCGTCATTGCGAGCTACATCTCCGAGGTCGTGCTCGCCCTGGAGCCGTGGGCAGGGCGCCTCAAGACGCTGATGATCACGCCCGGCGCCGCTTCCGACGTCATCACCCAGAACATCGCCAAGAACTACGACCAGCTCAAATACACCTTCCATGGCTATCTGACCTCGACCTCGCTGGCCGGCCTCGTCTGCGACGCCGCCAAGGACCTGCTGGTCGAGCCCTACAAGATGAAGACCGCGGTGATCATGAGCGAGGATGCGGCGTGGACGACGCCGCTCGACGCCGGCTACGAGAAGTGCCTGCCGGAGATCGGGCTGAAGGTCGTCGACCATATCCGCATGTCGCCTGATACCACCGACTTCACACCGATCTTCAACAAGATCGAAGGCCTGAAGCCGGACGTCATGATCACCGGCATCTCGCATGTCGGCACCCAGCCGACCGTGCAGTGGAAGAGCCAGCAGGTGCCGATCCCGATGTTCGGCATCTCCTCGCAGGCGACCAACTCGACCTTCTGGAAGGACACCAACGGCGCCGTCGAGGGCGTCATGTACAATGCCGTATCGGGGCCGGGCGTCGCGGTGACGCCGAAGACACTGCCGTTCGTGGATGCCTATCAGAAGAAGTTCGGAAACTTCCCATCCTATGCCGGCTACACCTCCTACGACGAAGTCTACATGATCGCGGACGCGATCCATCGGGCCGGCGGCACCGATCCCGACAAGATGGTCGAGGCGATGGAAGCGACCGACTATGTCGGCACGATTGGCCGCATCGCCTTCAAGCCGAAGGGCGATCCGAACCCGCACGCGCTGCGGACCGGCAAGGGCTACATCACCGGACTGATGCTGCAGTGGCAGAACGGCAAGCAGGTCAATGTCTGGCCCAAGGAGCTCGCCTCCGGCACCGCAACCTGGCCGTCCTTCATCAAGCTCAAGGCGGCCAGCAACTGACGCATCGCGGGGCCGCTCCTTCAAGGAGCGGCCCATTTTCTTGGTGCCTCAGTCTGACGTTGCGGATCGATTTTCAATGCTTTTCTGGCAGATCTTGATCGATGGCTTTGCCATCAGCGCGCTGTATGCCCTGGGCGCAACCGGCTTCACGCTCATCTTCGGTGTCTCCGGCGTTCTCAACCTTTCTCACGGCGCCATCATGGTCGGCGCCGCGGTCGCCGCCTGGGCCGCCGCCAGCGAGCTCGGCGTCGGGCCCTACACGGGGGCGCTGATCGGCGTCATCGCCGGCTTCATCCTGGCGTTCGCCACCTACTTCATCGCAGTCAGGCCGATCCAGCGATCGAAGATCATCGCCGAATCCGAGAAGGAGATCTTCATCCTGACCGCGACGCTGCTGTGGGGCATCATCATCCAGGAGGCGATCGCGTATCTGTTCACCAACAACGCCAAGACCGTGCTGCCCATCGTCGAGGGCGTGACCACGGTGTTCGGCGTGCGTACGCCGAAGAACGAGTATTTCACCGCCGTGATCTGCTGGGTCGCGATCGGGCTGCTGTGGTTCCTGGTCAACCGCACCAGGCGCGGCAAGGCCGTGATGGCGGCGTCGATGAACCCGCGCGGCGTCACCTTGCTCGGCATCGAGCTGTCGTCGATCTATCTCACCGTCTGGGCGATCTACGGCTTGCTGGCGGGCGTTGCCGGCATCCTGCTCGGCATGTTCCTGGGCGTCAGCTCCTACAGCGTCGGACCGCTGACGGCGAGCGCGTTCTCGATCGTCGTGCTCGGCGGCCTCGGCAGCGTGTCAGGCTCGCTGATCGCGGCCTATGTCGTCGGCTATCTCGAGACCGGAACGGCCTATCTGATCTCGCCGGCCTACCGGACGATCCCGGCGCTGCTGCTGCTCGTCATCGTCATGTATCTGCGCCCGCAAGGGCTGTTCGGACGGAGGTGAGCATGCCTGCATTCGTTACGTCGCGGCTGTTCTGGATCGCGCTCCTGACCGTGATCGTGGCTCTGGTCCTGCCGACCTACGTCTCAGGCTACGTCCTCGGGCTGCTGACGGTCGCGTACTACACGGCGGTGTTCGCGATGTCCTGGGACCTGCTGTTCGGCTTCGCCGGCGAGGTCAATTTCGGACCGACCTTCCTGATCGGCGTCGGCGCCTATACGGCCGGCATTCTCGATGCGCACTTCTCGCCGGGCCTGTCGATCTGGCTGTGCATCGCCGCCGGCGCACTGGCGGCGGTCGTCGGCGGCGTCGTGCTGGCGCTGCCGGCGCTGCGCGTCAGCGGGCCTTATTTCGGCCTGACCACGCTGGTGGCCGTGCTGATGTTGCAGAACTTCATCGTCGTTGCCGCAGGGCTGACCGGCGGCGAGATCGGCCTCGCCGTGCCGGACGTGATCTCGATCGATGCCAGGACCAACTACTGGATCGCGCTCGGCTTCATGCTGGTGAGCGGAGCGATCCTGTTCGGCTTGTCGCGCAGCGCCATCGGGCTGATCCTGCAGGCGAGTGGCCAAGACAAGATCCAGGCCGGCGCGCTCGGCTTCAATGTCACCAAGCACAAGCTCGCCGCCTTCGTCGTCAGCGCGTTCTTCTCCGGGCTCGCCGGCGCGCTGATGGTGTTCTACATGGGCACGGCCTCGGTCTCGACCTTTGTCGATGTCGGCGTCGGCGTGCAGATCATCATCGCCGCGGTGCTCGGCGGCCGGCGCACCGTCATCGGCGCCGCGATCGGCGCGATCTTCCTGATCGGCATGGGCGAGCTGCTGCGGCCGCTCGGCGAGCTCGCGACCCTCATCGTCTCCGTGATTGCGCTCGTGGTCATCCTGTTCTTCCCCGACGGCTTCCTCGGCATGATCAGGGGAGGGGCCAAGGCATGACGCAAGCCATGAGCGGCGCTCCGATGCTCGAGGTCAACGGCCTCACCAAACGGTTCGGCGGCCTCGTCGCCGTCAAGAATTTGAGCTTCTCGATCCGGCCCGGTGAGATCCTCGGCCTGATCGGGCCGAACGGCTCGGGCAAATCGACCGCGATGAAGACCGTCATGGGCGTCGAGCGGCCGACCGCGGGCTCGGTCAAGCTCGACGGCGTCGAGCTCGCGGGCCTGCCGTCGCATCGCATCGCGCGCATGGGCGTCGGGTTGGTGTTCCAGCATTCGCGACCGCTGGCGCGCCAGACAGTGCTGGAGAACATCAAGGTCGCGCTGCTGCCGGACAAGCTGACGCGGCTGTTCGCCGACAAGGACGTCGATGCGCGCGCACGGGCCATTGCGGAGCGCGTCGGCCTCGGCGGCGTCATCGACCGGCGGCCGCCGACACTGGCGTTTGCCGATCTGCGCCGGCTCGAGCTTGCGAAGGCGGTGGCGCGCAGCCCGAAGCTGGTGCTGGTGGACGAGCCTTTCGCCGGCCTCACGGCGTCCGAGGTCGCCGACTTCTCCGAGCTCATCCGCGAATTCCGCGACGACGGCCACGCCGTGCTGCTGGTCGACCACAACGTCAAGAGCGTGTCGGCGCTGGTCGACCGCGTGCTGGCGATGTATCTCGGCGAGAAGATCGCCGAGGGCAGGGCGACCGAGGTGATGCAGGACGAGACGGTCCGGCGCGTCTATCTCGGCGGCGCGCTGGTGTCGACCGCGCGGCCGGAGGCGAGCTTCAAGGACGTCACGCCGGCGCTGCAGGTCGACAAGGTCGGCGTGCTCTACGGCAAGGCGCAGGCGCTCCAGGACGTGTCGCTGCACGTCCATGAGGGCGAGTTCGTCTCGGTCGTCGGCCTCAACGGCGCCGGCAAGACGACGCTGTTCAACGCCATCTCGGGCCTGGTGCCATATTCGGGCGAGGTGAAGTGGGCAGGGCGCAGCCTTGCCGGCAGCACGGCGGCGCAGATCGCCCGCTCAGGCATCGTGCAATGTCCGGAGACGCGCGAGTTGTTCGGCGACATGAGCGTGCGCGAAAATCTCGAGCTCGGCGGCAATGCGCTGGCCGACACCGAGCGTGCCGAGCGGCTCGAATGGCTTTTCGGGCTGTTTCCGATCCTCAAGTCGCGGCAGCCGCAGCTGGCGCGCACGCTGTCCGGCGGCGAGCAGCAGATGCTGGCGATCGCGCGGGCGCTGATGATGAAGCCGAAGCTCCTGATCCTCGACGAGCCGACGCTCGGGCTCGCGCCGGTCATCCTGGAGACGCTCTCGAAGGCGCTCGACCGACTGCGCGAGACCACCAAGATCACGGTGCTGCTCGGCGAGCAGAACGTCACCTTCGCGCTCCCGCACGCCGACCGCGTCTACGTGCTGGATCATGCCAAGATCGTCTGGGAAGGCCCGCCGGACCGCTTCGAGGCCGAGGCCGCTGCGAACTATCTGTGAGGGTTGAGCGGAGAGCGTGGGGAAGGGGAGCCAATTGAAGGGGGATGGCCACGCACCCGTTGCCGACGTTGCTGCCTGTCGCGCCGTCGAGCTGATCTATCACTCCTACCTGACCGGCCTCATCCTGATGTTGTCGTCGCGGGCGGGTCCGCAGCGCGCTGCGGAGATCGTGTTCCGGACGTTTCGGCGGCAGCAACTGGCTCGCTTCCTTCCGGGGTTGAAGAAGCTCGGTCTCGACGGTCTGCCGCATGCGGTCGCGTGTGCGCAGTACCATTACCTGTCCAATCAGGTCGGCGGCGTGAAGGTCGAATACGTCTACGAAAACGACCGCAAGGCGTGGGTGCGCTATCCGCCGCCGCGCTGGATCTGGTCGGGGACGGCGATCTGCGGCATTCCCTCCGAGGTGTCGCGCGCGATGCTGCGCGGATGGCACGCCAACAATGGCGTCGTCCTCGGCAATCCCAGGCTCGGCTTCGTCTGCACCGGGCAGACCGTCGACGGCCAGCCCGGCCTCGAAGGCTACTACAAGGAATGGGATCACGATCTCGCGCCGGACGAACGTCTTCAGTTCTCGCCGGGCGAGCGTTGCCCGGCTTTCGATCCGGCCCGCGCTCCCAAGCTCGCGGAGAATGCCTGGCCCGAAGAACGGCTCCCCAAGGTGCTCCGCAACTATGCGATGGAGTATATCACCTCGATCGTGCCGGAGACGGTGGCCGTGCTCGGCCCGGAGGAAGGCGGCCATCTGGCCGGCGCCGCGGCGAGGCTGATCGGCATGCATACGTTCGACGAGGTCGCAGCGCTTCTTGGCGGCGTCGAGCCTGGCGCCGCAGGGTTCGCCAAGGCGTTCGCGCGACTGGCCCGCGGCCAAGGCGACGACGCAGAGCTGTCGCCGGATCGCGACTCGATCCTCGTACGCCAGACGTCCTGGCGTCTGATGTCCGAGCGGGACAACCTCCCGCCAGCCGTGTTCGAGGCCTGGAGCGAACTCTGGGTCGGCACGGCGCTCGCGCACGACCGATTCATGAGGATCGACATCGTCGAGCGGCGAGACCGGGGCGACGCGCACTGGGCCTGGCGATTTCGCTGATCGCAAAGTCCGCACATGCCTGCGCGTCCGGGAGAACCGAGCAACTTCTTAGAAGCGAGGCGGGCGGGCCTGAGGCGGCCGGGGTGGGAGGCGAACGGCTGCGCCAACCGTCGTGGCCTCGGTCTTCGCCCCCCGGACCGCGCGCACCAGCTGGTCCTGGCTTGCCTGCAGCTGTTCGATCGCCCTGGCCTGATCGCGGTTGGCTTGCTCCTGGCTGGACTTGAACTCCTGGAACCCGCTCTGCAGTTCGGCGACATCATGCGCGATCTTCTCGATCAGTGGCATAACGTCCCGGTCGGGAGCGGGCGGCATGTCACGCTCCGACGTTGCCTCCGCCATCGCGGAGGATGGATCGCTGGAGCGCGTTGATGATGCTGACGGTGACGTCTCCGGTGTTGGCGAAACGGATGGTGATACGGATGGTGATGGTGAGGCAGGGGCCGTCTCGGCCACACTCGATCCGTTCGCCGCCGTCTCCAGCGTCACGGCTGGATTCGCCGTCTGAGCGTTCTCGCGCCGGATGGATTGAACCGCCGCTTCGATCCGATCGGTGACGGAGGTGATGGTCTCGGTATGGTCCCGCGCCAGGGTGATGGCCGCGCCGATGAGCCCGGCTGACGCCATCAGCGTGATCATGGCCCGCAATACGGGCCGGCGCCGGGCCGGAGGAGGCGTTTCCAGGTGCTCGATGCCTGCAGCGGGTTCGGCAGCCTCGACAGCATCTGCGGCGGCCTGGGCCTCGATGGCGGCGATCCGCTGATCGATACGTGCGCGCACCTCGGCCAGCACCCGCTGATAGATCTCCTCGCAGACAGCGTCGTCAGGCGGCAGCGCGACATCACCCGGATCAACTTCCTTCGACGTCGACTGAACTGGCATGTCTTCGGATCCCATTCACGATACGCCCGTGCCCAATCCTGAAGGATGCGGTTTTGACCTCTGGGCTTTGACCAAACGAAGACTGCGCCGTGACGAGGCGGGGGCGATTTCGCACAGGCGCCGACGTGCGCTGGGCGGGCCGATGTGCGGCTTCCACCGTCAGGCAACCGCCCATAGCCAATTCGCATAAGGTATATTATGGAATATTTATATGCTGAGGGAGTTCAATGGCTTGGCGCCGAATCCTCGAATTTACGGCAGCCGCGGGCCCTTCAGACCCCCCGGCCAGCCCAAGCTGATGGGCGCTCGCCATCGCCGAGACTCGCGCTGCGCATGGGGCCTGCTGCGAACGCCGATATTGCTGCTGCGGCCCATCGCTGCAATAAGCGCAGGCGACGTCGCTGATGTCGCAGGATTCGTCCGGCGATGCTTGCGGCGGCGCGATGCAACGAGAAGAAGCTTCTCCAGGGAGAAACGAGAATGAGCCTGTCACGACGCGCGCTGTTGAAGGCCTCCGCGGCGTCAGCCGTACTGGGTGGAATTGGCACCGTCGCAGCGCCGCATGTGGCGCGCGCTGAGAGCGCCGAGTTCACGTACAAATACGCCAACAACCTCCCCGACTCCCATCCGCTCAACGTCCGCGCCAAGGAGATGGCGGCGGCGATCAAGGCCGAGACCAACGGCAAGTTCGACCTGCAGATATTCCCGAACAACCAGCTCGGTTCCGACACGGACATGCTGAGCCAGATCCGCTCCGGCGGCGTCGAGTTCTTCACGCTCTCGGGCCTGATCCTCGCGACCTTGGTGCCAGCCGCGTCGATCAATGGCATCGGCTTCGCGTTCCCGGACTACGACACGGTCTGGAAGGCCATGGACGGCGATCTCGGCGCCTATGTGCGCGGCCAGATCAACAAGGCCGGCCTGGTGGTCATGGACAAGATCTGGGACAACGGCTTCCGCCAGACGACGTCGTCGACCAAGCCGATCAACGGTCCGGATGACCTCAAGGGCTTCAAGATCCGCGTGCCGGTGTCACCGCTGTGGACCTCGATGTTCAAGGCATTCGAGGCGGCGCCCGCCTCGATCAATTTCAGCGAGGTCTATTCGGCGCTGCAGACCAAGGTGGTCGAGGGCCAGGAAAACCCGCTGGCGATCATCTCCACCGCCAAGCTCTACGAGGTGCAGAAGTACTGCTCGCTGACCAATCACATGTGGGACGGCTTCTGGTTCCTGGCGAACCGCCGTGCCTGGGAGGCCGTGCCGGCCGACATGCGCACGATCGTCGCCAAGCACATCAACGCGGCCGCCGTGAAGGAGCGCGAGGACGTCGCCAAGCTCAATGCCGGCCTGCAGGCAGAGCTCGCGTCGAAGGGCCTGACCTTCAATCAGCCGACCGTCGCGCCGTTCCGCGACAAGCTGCGCACCGCCGGCTTCTATGCCGAGTGGAAGGGCAAATACGGCGACGAGGCCTGGGCGCTGCTCGAAAAGGCCGTCGGCAAGCTGTCGTAGCCCCGAGCATGATCCGGAAAAGTGGAGACCGGTTTTCCGAAAAGATCATGCTCAAAACAAGAATGGCGTAGGGCGCGTTCGGGTGACGTCATGGCGCATGCCGAGTTCACGGAAATTGCGATCAGCGAGGTGATCATCGAGACCCCTCGCCGCCGGTCCTGGCTCGACGGCCTGGAGGCCCTGCTCGGCCTCCTCGTCGAGATCCCCGCCGCGCTGCTCGTCGTGGCCGAGATCGTCATCCTGTTCGCGGGCGTCGTGGCGCGCTACGTCCTGCACCAGCCGCTGATCTGGTCGGACGAGCTGGCCTCGATCCTGTTCCTGTGGCTCGCAATGCTCGGCGCCGCGGTGGCGTTCCGCCGCGGCGAGCACATGCGGATGACGGCAATGGTGGCGCGCGCCAGCCCCGGCTTGCGCGCCTATCTCGATCTGGTCGCGACGAGCGCGGCGCTGGCGTTCCTGGTCATGATCGCCTGGCCGTCCTGGGAGTACGCCTACGAGGAAAGCTTCATCACCACGCCGGCGCTGCAGATCGAAAACATCTGGCGCGCCGCCGCACTGCCGGTCGGCGTCGGACTGATGGCGCTGTTCGCCCTCATCCGTCTCGCCCGCACGGCCAGCGTCAGGACGATGCTGCTGGCCGTCGTCTCCGTCGTAGCCATCATCGCGCTGTTCTGGGTGGCGCAGCCGCTGCTGAAGCCGCTCGGCAACATCAACCTCGTGATCTTCTTCGTCGGCGTGGTCGGCTTGTGCGTCTTCGCCGGCGTGCCGATCGCGTTCGCTTTCGGGCTCGCGATCTTCGGCTATCTCGCGCTGACGACGCGCACGCCGCTGATGGTGCTGGTCGGGCGTATGGACGAGGGCATGAGCCACCTCATCCTGCTGTCGGTGCCGCTGTTCGTCTTTCTCGGATTGCTGATCGAGATGACCGGCATGGCCCGCGCCATGGTCGCGTTCCTGGCAAGCCTCTTGGGTCACGTCCGCGGCGGGCTGCATTACGTGCTGGTCGGCGCAATGTACCTGGTCTCGGGCATTTCCGGCGCCAAGGCCGCCGATATGGCCGCGGTCGCGCCGGTGCTGTTTCCGGAGATGAAGGCGCGCGGCGCCAGGCCCGGCGATCTCGTCGCCCTGCTCGCCGCCACCGGCGCGCAAACCGAGACCATTCCGCCGAGCCTGGTGCTGATCACCATCGGCTCCGTCACCGGCGTGTCGATCGCGGCGCTGTTCACCGGCGGCCTGCTGCCGGGCGTGGTGCTGGCGATCACGCTGTGCACGCTGGTGTGGTGGCGCTACCGCAACGAGGACATGAGCGGCGTCCGCCGCGCCACCGGAGCCGAGATCGGCAAGGCCTTCATCGTCTCGCTCCCTGCCCTGGCCCTGCCCTTCGTGATCCGCGCGGCCGTCGTCGAGGGCGTCGCGACGGCGACGGAGGTCTCGACCATCGGCATCGTCTATGGCGTGCTGGCGGGCCTCCTGGTCTATCGCCGCTTCGACTGGCGCCGGCTGATGCCGATGCTGATCGAGACGGCGGCGCTGTCCGGCGCCATCCTGCTGATCATCGGCACCGCCACCGGCATGGCCTGGGGCCTGACGCAGTCCGGCTTCTCGCGCGCGCTGGCGGCCGCGATGACCGGGCTGCCGGGCGGCCCGGCGACGTTCATCGCGGTCTCGATCGTCGCCTTCACGATCCTGGGCAGCGTGCTCGAGGGCATTCCGGCGATCGTGCTGTTCGGCCCGCTGCTGTTTCCCATCGCCCGCGCCGTCGGCGTGCACGAGGTGCACTATGCCATGGTGATCATCCTGGCGATGGGCATTGGTCTGTTCGCGCCGCCGTTCGGGGTCGGATATTACGCGGCCTGCGCGATCGGCCGGGTTGATCCCGCCGAGGGCATCCGGCCGATCTGGGGCTACCTGCTGGCGCTTCTCATCGGTCTGATCGTGGTCGCGATTTTTCCGTGGATTTCGATCGGGTTCCTGTAAACTCTTCAGATGACGAGGGAGGGTGGTGATGAGCACGAACCAGTACAAGCTCGGCCTGGACAAGACGCCGGCCAACTACGTGCCGCTGACCCCGCTCAGCTTCCTGGCGCGCAGCGCGGCTGTCTATCCCGACCATGTCAGCACGGTCTATGAAGGCCGCAGCTTCACCTGGCGCCAGACCTATGAGCGCTGCCGGCGCTTCGCGTCCTATCTGGTCGGCCACGGCATCGGTGTGGGCGACACCGTGGCGGCGATGCTGCCGAACATCCCGGCGATGAACGAGGCGCATTTCGCCGTGCCGATGGCCGGCGCCGTGCTCAATACCCTCAACATCCGCCTCGATGCATCCTCGATCGCGTTTCAGCTCGATCACGGCCAGGCCAGGATCATCCTGGTCGATCCCGAATTCTCTGCCGTGATCAGCGAGGCGCTGAAGCTGATGAGCGGCGCCAAGCCGTTCGTGATCGACGTCGATGACGCCTCCTATGCCGGCGGCAGCCGCATCGGCGAGATCGAGTACGAAGCCGCGGTCGCATCCGGTGATCCGAGTTTCGAGCCGCGCCGTCCCACTGATGAGTGGGACGCGATCGCGATGAGCTACACCTCGGGCACCACGGGCAATCCCAAGGGCGTCGTGACGCATCACCGCGGCGCCTATCTGAATGCCGTCAGCAACATTCTCGCCGGCGGCCTCGGCCAGCACCCGGTCTATCTCTGGACCCTGCCGATGTTCCACTGCAACGGCTGGTGCTTCCCCTGGACCATGGCGGCCGCGGCCGGCGTCAATGTCTGCCTGCGCAAAGTCGAACCGACGAAGATCTTCGAATTGATCAAGACCCACGGCGTCACCCACATGTGCGGCGCGCCGATCGTGTACAACGTGCTGATCAACGCACCCGACGCTCCCAAGGGCAGGCGAGAGAAGCCGGTGGTCGGCCTGATCGCCGGCGCCGCGCCGCCGGTCGCCGTGCTCGAAGGCGCCGAGAGCATCGGCATCAAGCTGACGCATGTCTACGGCCTCACCGAGGTCTACGGCCCCGCCTCCGTCTGCGCCGAGCAGCCCGGCTGGGATGACCTGCCGCCGCCGGAGCGCGCGCGGCTGAAGCGTCGGCAGGGCGTGCCTTATCCGTTGCAGGAAGCCGTCACGGTGCTCAATCCCGAGACGATGCAGGAGGTGCCGCGCGATGGCGAGACCATCGGCGAGGTCATGTTCCGCGGCAACATCGTGATGAAGGGCTATCTCAAGAACGAGAAGGCCACGCAGGAAGCCTTCGCCGGCGGCTGGTTCCATACCGGCGACCTCGGCGTGCTCGACGAGCACGGCTACGTCATCATCAAGGACCGCTCCAAGGACATCATCATCTCCGGCGGCGAGAACATCTCCTCGGTCGAGGTGGAGGACATCCTCTACAAGCACCCCGCCGTTTTGTTTGCCGCCGTCGTCGCCAAGCCCGATCCGAAATGGGGCGAGGTGCCCTGTGCCTTCATCGAGCTCAAGGACGGTGCTGAAGCCACCGAAGCCGAGATCATCGCCTATTGCCGCAGCCACATGTCCGGCTTCAAGACGCCGAAGGTCGTCGTGTTCGGCCCGATCCCGAAGACGTCCACCGGCAAGATCCAGAAGTTTTTGCTGCGCAACGAGGTGAATTCGGCGAAGGCGATCTCGGCGTAGGTGCCTCTGAGTAGGGCGGGTTAGCCGCAGGCGTAACCCGCCGCGCCAGTGCTGGAGGCTATGGCGGATTACGCTGCGCTAATCCGCCCTACGCGCGGCCAATGAACTGATGAGCTGCATCGACACGCGCGGTGCACCCTCTCCCCTTGTGGGAGAGGGTGGTTTCGATGCAAAGCATCGAAACCGGGTGAGGGGTTGCCACGAACTCAGAGCGGAATGTGCGGCACGAACCCCTCACCCGAGTGAGGACGTAGTCAGCACCTTTGAGCCCTCTCCCACAAGGGGCGAGGGCGCATTCATGAGCACCGCGATGACGATGGTCTTTCCTCGCTCGGGCGTAGAAGGTCAGTTTGCCGCCGCGTCGCCCCTGCTCTTCTCCGGATAATACTGCGGCGCTTCGCGGCGATCGTACATGCCGTAGTCTCTGCTGACTTCGACGACGCGGATGTTGTCGGCGCCGGGGTCGGCGAGCAGGCGCACACTCAGCGCCACGCCGCTCGCCTCGTCCGGCAAGTCGATCAGATGCGCGAAGCGGCCCTTGCGATAG
The DNA here is from genome assembly GCF_051167995.1 of Bradyrhizobium sp. HKCCYLRH3073. Lineage (NCBI taxonomy): Bacteria > Pseudomonadati > Pseudomonadota > Alphaproteobacteria > Hyphomicrobiales > Nitrobacteraceae > Bradyrhizobium > Bradyrhizobium sp. HKCCYLRH3073. Next base: position 473,975 of record NZ_JBNPUD010000003.1, on the reverse strand, counting down.
ACGCTGGAGAAGGTCGCGACCGGCAGATCCGTCGCGATGCTCAGCTGCGGCGCAGCCGTCTCCACCGCCAGCACATAGGTCGGCGCACGCCGTTTCGGATCGTTGTACGTCCCCCGCCGCTCCGGCTGCCAAGCCGCCTGCCCCGGCCTGACCTCGTGCACCAGCTCGGCGACGCGCAGGCGATAGTCGGAGAAAACCTTGTCGCGGCCGAGCGTCTGGATGTCGTGGTGATGGGCGTGCACGCGCCAGGCGGTCATGGCGCCCTCGTCCTGCCAGATCTGGTAGGACAGAATCAGGTTGTCGCGCGACAGGCTCCTGAAGCGGTCGAGGAACAGGCAGCCGCCGAGGGCGTCGAGCTCGGGCCGCAGCGCGGCAGCGAGCTGCAGATACTGGTCGAGATGGCCGGGCTTGACCTCGACCTCGAAGAACAGCGACAGCATGGTAGCATCTCCATGTATTCGGCCGCAGGCTGCTACAGCTTCGTGGCCCTTGCGGACGCCCGCCCCTGCCCGTCATTGCGAGCGAAGCGAAGCAATCCAGAGTCATTGCTATAACTCTGGATTGCTTCGTCGCCTTCGGCTCCACGCAATGACGGCCTTAGCCGGCCAACGAACAATCAGCCGACCTCCAGCCGCATGCCATCATACGCCGGCACCACACCGGCCGGCAGGCTCTGGCGCAGCACCTCGTAGTCGAGATCGGCGGTCATGTTGGTGATGACGGCGCGTCGGGGCTTGAAGCGCTCGATCCAGGCCAGCGCGTCGTTGACCGAGAAATGGCTCGGGTGTGACGCCGGGCGCAGGCCGTCGACAATCCAGAGGTCGAGATCCTCCAGTGCGCCCCAGCTCTCCTCTGGGATGTCGTTGAGGTCAGGCGTGTAGGCGGCATTGCCGATGCGGTAGCCGAGCGCGGGGATGTTGCCGTGCTGGACGAGGAACGCGGTCAGCCTCAGCTCGCCGCCCTTGCCTTCCACCGCCTGGGTCTCGCCGGCCTCGATCGCGTGCTGGGTCAGGATCGGCGGATAGTCGCTTCCCGGTGGCGAGATGAAGCAATAGGAGAACCGGTGCATGATGTCCTTGGCGGTCGACTGGTTCAAATAGACCGGAATCCGCCGCCGCTGATGCATGACCACCGAGCGCAGGTCGTCGATGCCGTGGGTCTGGTCGGCGTGCTCATGCGTCAGGAACACCGCGTCGATGTGGTCGACATTGGTATCGATCAGTTGTTCGCGTAGATCCGGCGAGGTGTCGATCACGACGCGCGTCACGCCGTGCGCGGCGCGGCGCTCCACCAGCAGCGAGCAGCGCCTGCGGCGGTTCTTCGGGTTGTTGGGATCGCAGGCGCCCCACCCCAGCGCCGGGCGCGGCACGCCGGCCGAGGAGCCGCAGCCGAGAATGGTCAGCGTCAGCGTCATGCAGCCTCCCTTGGCCGCGGCACCTTCGAGAACAGCTTGAAGAAGGTCTCGGTGGTCTGCTGCGAGAATTCCTCGAGCGAGACGCCGCGGGTCTCCGCCAGAACCTTCGCGGTCTCGACGACATAGGCCGGCTCGTTGCGCTTGCCGCGGAACTTGCCGGGCGCGAGATATGGCGCGTCGGTCTCGACCATGATGCGGTCGGCCGGCACCTCGGCGGCGAGCGCGCGCAAGGCCTCGGACTTCTTGAACGTCACGATGCCCGTGAACGAGATGTGCAGTCCGAGATCGATCGCCTTCATCGCCAGCTCGCGTCCGCCGGTGTAGCAATGCAGCACGGCGTTGAAAGGTCCGCGCGCCATCTCCTCCTCGAGGATGCGGCTGCACTGCTCGTCGGCCTCGCGGGTGTGGATCACCAGCGGCAGGCCAGTGTCACGGGCGGCGGCGATATGCGCGCGGAACCCGCGCTCCTGGGCGTCCTTCGAGCCGTGATCGTAGAAATTGTCGAGCCCGGCCTCGCCGAGCGCGACCACCTTCGGATGGCGGGTCAGGGCAATCAGTTCCTCGGCCGGAATACCATCCTCCTCGTCGGCATTGTGCGGATGGGTGCCGACCGAGCAGTAGACGTTGTCGAAGCGCTCGGCGATGGCGAGCAGCTCGGGCAAGCGCCGCACTCGCGTCGAGATCGTCACCATGCGACCGACGCCGGCGGCCGCGGCGCGCGTGACGATGCCATCCAGATCCTCGGCGAAATCCGGAAAGTCGAGATGGCAATGGCTGTCGACCAGCATCACGCGGCCGTCGGCTCGATGTAGCGCGGGAACACCGCCTGTGGCGCTGGCAGCTGCGTGCCCGCAGCAATCCGGAGCTGTCCGCCAAGCCGCGCGAACGTTCGCTCGTCCTCGGGAATGCCGAGGCTGTCGAGCAGCTTTGCCGAGGCCGCGGGCATCACCGGCTGGGTCAGGATCGCGACCTGACGGATCACCTCGGCGGTGACGTAGAGCACGGTGTGCTGCCGCTTCGGATCGGTCTTCGCCAGCGCCCAGGGCGCCTCGCCCGCGAAATAGCGGTTGGCCTCGGCCACGACCGACCACACGGCGTTGAGCCATTGGTGTATCTGCTGCGTCGCCATGGCTTTGCGCGCCGCGCCGATCATCGCGTCGGCCTCGGCCAGGATCGCCTTGTCATTGGCCGAGAACTCGCCGGGCTCCGGCAGCACGCCGCCGAGCTGTTTCGAGATCATCGACAGCGAGCGCTGCGCGAGATTGCCGAGGTCGTTGGCGAGATCGGCGTTGATGCGCGCGACGATCGCCTCGTGATTGTAGTTGCCGTCCTGGCCGAATGGCACCTCGCGCAGGAAGAAGTAGCGGAGCTGGTCGACGCCATACTGGTCGGCGAGATTGAACGGATCGACGACGTTGCCGACCGACTTCGACATCTTCTCGCCCCTGTTGAACAGGAAGCCGTGGGCATAGACCCGCTTCGGCACGGGGACGCCGGCCGACAGCAGGAACGCCGGCCAGTACACCGCATGGAAGCGGATGATGTCCTTGCCGATGACGTGGACGTCGGCCGGCCAATACTTCCAGTTCGGATCGCTCTCGTCGGGAAAGCCGACGCCGGTGATGTAATTGGTGAGCGCGTCGACCCACACATACATCACGTGCTCGTCGTCGTGGGGCACGCGGACGCCCCAGTCGAACGTGGTGCGCGAGATCGAGAGGTCCTTCAGCCCGCCCTTGACGAAGCTGATGATCTCGTTGCGCCGCGCGTCCGGCCCGATGAAATCCGGCTGGCTCTCATAGAGCGCGAGCAGTCTGTCCTGGTAGGCCGACAGGCGGAAGAAATAGCTCTTCTCCTCGACCCACTCCACCGGCGTGCCCTGCGGTCCGCGGCGGACATTGTCCTCGCCGACGACGGTCTCGTCCTCGGCGTAATAGGCCTCGTCGCGCACCGAGTACCACCCCGCATAGGTGTCGGCGTAGATGTCGCCGTTCTCGCGCATGCGAGTCCAGATCGCCTGCACCGAGTTGTGATGCGCGGGCTCGGTGGTGCGGATGAAGCGGTCGAACGAGACGTTCAGCCGCTCGTCCATCTCGCGGAAGCGGCCGGCATTGCGGGTCGCGAGCTCCGACGGCGTCAGGCCCTCGTTCTGCGCGGTCTGCACCATCTTCAGGCCGTGCTCGTCGGTGCCGGTGAGGAAGAAGACGTCCTTGCCGTCGAGCCGCGCAAAGCGTGCGATGGCGTCGGTCGCGATCGCCTCATAGGCGTGGCCGATATGTGGGTTGCCGTTGGGATAGGCGATCGCCGTCGTGACGTAGAAGGTGTTCTTGTCGACCGGAGGTGCGGCGACCTGCGCTACGATCTCGTCGATTTCGACGACGACAGCGGCCTCGACCTTCGGCTTGCGCGGCGCCTTCGGCTTGGCGGCGCGCGGCGGCTTCGGCGCTTCAACGATGGCCGGCGCGACCTTCTTCGGTGCGGCCGGCTGTTTCGGAGCGGCGGGCTTCCTCGCTGCCGCAGGCTTTTTCGTTGCTGCCGCAGGCTTGGCGGCGGTCTTCTTGGCCGGCGGTGTGGCGGGCTTTGCCACGGCCTTCCTGGCTGGCGCCTTCACAGCTTTCTTGACCGCTTTCTTGGCGGCGCTCTTCGAAGCTTTCTTGGCCGCGGTCGCCGCCGGAGCTTTGCTCTTGGCTTTCGCGGGGGCCGTCTTGGATGTGGCGGTCTTTTTCTTGGCGTCCTTGTCCTTCGCCGCCTTCGCCTTGGCCGCGCTGACCTTGCCCTTCGCGGGCGCGTTGTGGGCAGCCTTCCTCGCGCCGCTCTTGCTCGCGGGCTTGCCCTTTTTCACGGTTGTCTTGCTGGCCTTGGCCACGGCAGATTCCTCTTTGACGACGTCGGTCGACGGATTGATCCTGATGATCCCGGGATGATGGTCGCGCGGTTACCGCGTGGCTTCGGCAAGCATCCCGAACACCGAGAAAACCAGCGGTTTTCGTTCCAGATTATAGGATTCGGTGTCGCGCGCGGCGCGGACGATCTTTTCCCATACCTCCGCCAGCCGTGCAAGGCGCGGCAGTTCCGCGTTGGCATCGCCGGCGCGCAGCCGCTCCGCCACCCAGCGCTCGATGCTGTCGAGGAAGCTCGCCAGCGCGACGCGGTCGCTGGTGCCGAGCGCATCACCCAGGGCATGCAGCTCGCCGGCGTCGATTCGCGGCAGGCTCGCGAGCAGCGCCGCGGTCCGGGTCTGCAGCTGCAGCCCGTCGCCGCCCAGCAGCATCAGGGTGCGCGCGACGCTGCCCTCGGAGGCCCTGGCCGCCTCGCGCAGCGCCGGCTCGGCTCCGTTCATGCCGGTGGCCTCGGCCGCGGCGCTGATGACGTCGTCGGTCGCCAAGGCCCGCAGCGCCAGCCGGCGGCAGCGCGATTTGATGGTGGCCAGCACCCGCGCCGGCGCGTGGCTGACCAGCAGGAACAGCGACTGCTGCGGCGGCTCCTCGAGGATCTTCAGCAGCGCGTTGGCGGCGTTGGGATTGAGCTCGTCGACGGTGTCGACGATGCACACCCGCCAGCCCTCGACCGCCGCCGTCGAGCCGAAGAACGAGATCGTCTCGCGGGTTTCGTCCACGGTGATGACGGTGCGCAGCACGCCCTTGTCGTTGGCCGAGCGCTCCAAGGTGAGCAGCCCGCCATGGGCCTCGGAGGCGATCAGCCGGGCCACGTGATCATCCGGGTCCACGTACAGCGAGCCGGCGGTACGTACCGCGTCCGACGCAGGATCACGGTGGGTCAGCACGAAGCGCGCCATGCGGTAGGCCAAGGTGGCCTTGCCGATGCCTTGCGGGCCGCCGATCAGCCAGGCATGCGCCATCCGGCCGCTGCGATAGGCTGACAGCAGCGCGGCCTCGGCCTCGCGATGGCCGAACAAGGCGCTGGTCTCGCGGGGATGGCGGACCGCGATCTCCGGCTCGACCTTGCGTGCGCTCATGAGGCGGCCGCCACTTCCGCGAACAGCCGCTCGCGCACGGCGTCCCAAACGAGTTGCGAGACCGTATCCGCGCTCGCCGTGGCGTCGACCAGCACGCAGCGCCGGGGATCCTCGGCGGCGATCTTGTGAAAGGCGTCGCGCAGCCCCTTGTGGAACTTGATGTCCTCGCCTTCGAACCGGTCCGGCGCGCCGCTGCCGCGCCGCGCCGCGGCTCGCTGCAGGCCGACCTCGACGGGCACGTCGAGGATCAGCGTGAGGTCCGGCTTGAGGTCGCCGATCGTGACCCGCTGCATCGCATTGAGCACATCAGGCGCGACCTTGCCCTGGCTGCCCTGGTAGGCCCGGGTCGAATCGAAGAAGCGATCGCACAACACCCAGCTTCCCTGGTTCAGCGCCGGGAGAATCACGTTGCGCACATGGTCGTCGCGTGCGGCGGCGAACAGCAGCGTCTCGGCCTCCGGCCCCAGCAGCTTGCCCATGCCCGACAGCACGAGGTGGCGCATGATCTCCGCGCCCGGCGATCCCCCGGGCTCGCGAGTCAGGACGACGCGCACACCCTCCTTCTGCAGACGGTCCGCCAACATCTTGATCTGCGTGGATTTTCCGGCGCCCTCGCCACCCTCGAAGGTGACGAATCGGCCGCGGCCCGGACCACGTTTCAAAGCTGAATCCGCCATGTCTCTAGAGCTTCTCGGCCCCGGCGCGGAACATCCCGATCACGAGCTCGCTGACCCCATCGATCGCACGCCGCATCGTGGATCCCCTGCCCACCGCCTCCGCAGCATAGACAGGGGCCTCCATGGCGATATTGGGGCCGCGCCAGACCCTGACAACCCCGACCTTCTGCCCGGGCTCGATGGGAGCCCTGACCGGGCCACTGTAGATGATGCGGGCGATCAGCTTGTCGCCGCCGTTCTTCTGCACCATGACCTTGACCGGCACCGGGCTCGACAGCTTGACCGAGCGGCTCTCGCCGCCGAACACCTTGGCGTAGCCGATCGGCTGCTCCGCCGCGAACAGGGTGCGGGTCTCGAAATTGCGGAAGCCCCATTCCAGCATCTTCTTGGCCTCGGTGGCGCGGTCCTCGGAGTCCTCCAGGCCATTGACGACCACGATCAGCCGGGTGCCGTTCTGCACGGCCGAGCCGACCATGCCGTAGCCGCCTTCCTTGGTGTAGCCGGTCTTGAGGCCGTCGGCGCCCTCCATCGCGTTCAGCAGCGGGTTGCGGTTCTGCTGCCGGATCTTGTTCCAGGTGAATTCCTTCTCGCCGAAGATCTTATAGAACTCCGGGAAATCCAGGATGATGTGCCGGGCGAGCATGGCGAGCTCGCGCACCGTCATCTTGTTGCCGGGATCCGGCAGCCCGTTGGAATTGGCGAAGGTCGATCTGGTGAGGCCGAGCTCGCGCGCCCGCTTGGTCATGTAGTCGGCGGCGAAGATCTTCTCGTTGCCGGCCATGCCCTCGGCGAGCGCAATGCAGGCGTCGTTGCCGCTCTGGATGATCGCGCCGTGCAGGAGGTCGCTCACCGACACCTTGCTGTTGAGCGCGGCGAACATCGTCGAGGTGCCGGAGGGCGCCCCGCCCCGGCGCCAGGCGTTCTCGCTGATGCGGTATTCGTCGTTGAGCTTGATCGTGCCGTCCTTGACCGCGTTGAAGACCACCTCGGCGGTCATCAGCTTCATCATGCTGGAAGGCGCCCGCAGCTCGTCCGCATTCTTCTCGAACAGCACGCTGCCGCTGTTGGCCTCCACTAGGATCGCGGTCGGCGCATCGCCGTCGAAGCCGCCATCCTCCTTGCGCGCGCCCTGGACGCTCTGGTTGGCGGCGTAGAGCACGCCGCTCCAGCCGACGGCGAACGCCGCGGCCAAGGCGATGAGCGCACGCGTCACCCGTCCGGACGTGAAACCGGAGCGACGCGGCGGTAAGGTCATGACATTCATCGGCTAAGCTCTGGAGCGCACTGAGATTCTAGCAGTTGCGGGGGGTGCAAACAACTCGGCAATCCGCGGATCCGTTCGCTGTCCCGGGATTTGCACGGCTCATCGCGCGGTGCGATACGTCCAGGGCCGGCAATCAAGCCGGCCAATCAAAAGCGAGCGATCGAGGGTGGAGACGGTGTCATCGACGCGGATCGTCAAGGCCAACGGAATCGAGCTGTTCGTGCGCGAGCAGGGCGAAGGCCCGCTCGTGGTGCTGTGCCACGGCTGGCCGGAACTGTCCTATTCGTGGCGGCACCAGATCCCTGCTCTTGCCGCTGCGGGCTATCGGGTGGTCGCGCCCGACATGCGCGGGTTCGGCCGCTCGCAGGCGCCAGCAGACATGGCCGCCTACTCCATCTTCGACACCGTCGGCGACATGGTGGCGCTGGTCCGGGCGCTCGGCGAGGACAACGCCGTCATCATCGGTCACGACTGGGGCGCGCCGGTCGCCTGGCATGCGGCGCTGTTCCGGCCGGACATGTTCACGGCTGTCGCCGGGTTGAGCGTCCCGCCGCCGTTTCGCGGCCGCAGCCGTCCCCTCGAGACGTTCCGCACCGGCGGCATCGAGAATTTCTACTGGCAGTATTTTCAGGCGCCGGGCGTTGCTGAAGCCGAGCTGGAGCGCGACGTCGCGCTGACGATGCGCACAATGCTGGCGCGCGGCTTCTCCGACCCGCAGTCGCTGTTCGTCGCGCCGGACAAGGGCTTTCTCGGCGACGTAATGCCCGATCTGCCTCTCCCGCCGTGGCTGAGCGAGGCAGATCTCGCCGAGTTCATCGCAGCCTATCGCACCTCCGGCTTTCGCGGTGGCCTGAACTGGTATCGCAACATCGACCGCAACTGGGAGCTGACCGCGCCATGGCAGGACGCCCAGATCCGCCAGCCGTCGCTGTTCATCGCGGGCAGCGCGGACGCGGTGGTGACGGGGCTGATCGGCGCCAAGCGCGTTCAGGACATGGCGCGCGTGCTACCGGATCTCCGGCGCAAGCTGATCATCGACGGCGCCGGCCACTGGATCCAGCAGGAATGCGCCGCCGAGGTGAACGCGGCGCTGATCGCGTTTCTGCGCGAGGTGGCTCCGGCTCGTTAGCGCGCGAGCGGCAGCTCCATCATGCGATGCGACGCTGTCGCGTTGTCCGCCACGTCGCGGAAGCCCAGCCGCACGTAGAACCTTATCGCGTCGTCATTCGTGGTTGCGACCGCGAGCGAAAGCACCGCGGCGCCGTGCTCCCGTGCGGCGGTGGCGACCGCCTGCATGATCTCGCGCCCGACACCCGCGTTGCGCGCGCCAGGCAGCAGCGCGAGATCCACCACGTGCCATTGTGACGCCGCGCGGTCGAGCAGCAGCCGCCCGACCGGCGCGGCGTCGCGGAGAATGATCAGCGACTGCGCCGCCGGACACTGCGCCGCATGGCTTGCGAGCTGGGCGCGATACTGCTGCGCCAGCACGAGATCGAGCATCGCCGGCGGCAGACCGGCCGCGGCGAGCTGCGCACCTTTGACGGAACCAAAGAGGTCACGCAGGAACGGCTCGTCGGCCGTCTCGGCCGACCGCAGCCGCAAGCGAACGTCCGGTGAGACGACGTCGATCCCGAGCGTCACCCCGAGCCTGCTCGGCTCAGGAGTTGTTGAATGACGGGAAGATGCCCGCATAGCAGATGCACCAGATCAGCGCCTGGGTCGGCTGCATGTTGTCGTGCGGAATGCTCTGCCCGTTCGGTGTGACCGCATTGACCGCCAGCGTCGTATTGCCCGGCGGCGCAAGGAACCCGTTGAAGCTGGGATCGATCGCCACGATGCCCACGCCCGTCCCCGGCCCTGGCGTGGCATTCGCGGCCGCCTTGCTGCCGAGCTGCAGCGTGTGGGCATGCGCGGGCATCTCGGCCGTGGTCAGAAAGGCGGTGCTGGTCCCCATCGCCTCACCGATGACGCGCGGCTGCAGACCGGGGCCGTCGCCCTGCCCGTTGGTGATCGCGCCGCTCAGATTCGGCAGGGCGAAATTGGTGGTGCCGTTGCCGCCGTAATAGGTGCCGATCAGCGCGAACAACGGCGTATACCGCTGGATCGGAAGCAACTGGCCGAAGCACGGCAGCCACGCGCTGTTGAAGCCGTCGGCTGCAAAGGTGAACGGAAAGGCCTGGATTTCGCCGACGAAGGGGTCTGACACGACGTCTCTCCTGAGGAATGCGCAATAGAGCCGATCGAACGCGAAGGCGTCAGCCCGGCGACGGGAAGATGCCGTTGATGCAGATGCAGTAATTGCCGACGACGGTCGGCATGATGTTGTTGTGAGCGACGCCCTGCCCCGACGGCCCGACGCAGGCCGCCATCACTTCGTAGGTCCCGGCGTCAGCACTGGGCGCGTAGAGATTGCCCGCTGTCGCGGTTCCCAGGAGGGTACTGGTCCCCGGCTGTGCCGTGTCGGCGACGGTGGTCGACGCCAACAAAGCGTGGCTGTGCGTGGGCATCTCGGTCGTGATCAAGGTGTGCTCGTCCTCACCGTCCAGTTGCCCCAGCACATAGGATGCGCCGCCGGGCGGCGTGCCCTGCCCGATCGGAACGCGGCCGCGCAGGTCCGGCAGATTGAAGGTCTGGACCCCGTCGCCACCAAACGTCGTCCCGATGACCGCATAGAGCGCATCATAGTTGGCGATGGACAATGCGCTTCCGTCGCAGGCGAGCCAGCCATCCGGTATGCGCGGAAAGCCAAACAGCCTGATCTCGCCGAGAAATGGGTCTGACATCCCGACATCCTTTTAAGTGCGGTGGGCGCCGCGAAGCGGGCGCGATGCGGCGGATTGCGACGATGGTGAGAAACGTGAGCGCCGAGCCGTCTCAGTTGCGCGAAGGGTAAACCCCATTCAGGGCGATCAGATAATTGATCACCAGATAGGGCTGCATGTTGTTGTGGGGCTGCCCGCCGCCGATATCGACGATGTTGGTGCTGAGCGACAGCGGCACCGCGTTCGTCCCGGCGGTGGTGAAGATCAGCTTGGGATTGTCTGGCGGGAGCTTGTTGGTCGCGAACACGTTGTTGGCCGCCGACGCTCCACGCCCAGTACCATCGTTGCTGGACGCCTGGATCGAGTGATTATGGGTCGGCATCTGCGCCGTCGTGAGCGTGACCGTGGTCTCGCCGCTGACCGTGCCAGCGGGAAACTGGCCGCTGCCGCCGGTCGAGCCGAGGATAGCCCGTCCGCGGAGATCCGGAAGTGCGAATGTCGTGACACCATTGCCGCCGTAATAGGTGCCGAGCAGGGAGAACAATGCCTGGTTCGTCTGGATCGCCAACAGCGCACCGTTGCAGAACGCCCACCCCCTCGGTGGCTGGTTTCCAGCAAATGGCATGATTTGCCCGAGCACAGGCGTAACCGGCATGCGTTCCTCCAAATGATTTTGTGCAATTCAACGAGAAAAGAAAGCGCGTCACGACGAACGTGGACAACCGACGCGTCCAGTATTCGTCGTGTGCAATTCGAAAGTGTCACGCATCCAACGGGAACAGTCAAGCATGAACCCGCAGGGGATGTGGGGGCGTTTCGCGAGACCTGCGCCGAATCAGCACGCGGAAAGGTCGCAGTGTTGCGGGCGCGCAACTGGCTTCGAGAAAGGCGGCGCGCGTGCAGCGGTTCCGTGCATCACTGGCTTGCGGCACAGGGCAAACAAAGCTTAATCAACGGTAAGTTTTCGGTAATCTTTATTGCAGTCGCAAAATATTTGGGACCGCGGCCGGGGTCGACCCGCGGTCTCGGGGAAGCGCAGGGGCAAGGTGCACCTTTTCTCGGTCATGATTGGCGCGTGGAAGACGTCGTTCCAGCGATTTCTGACTCGCTGGTCGTCGGCCGTCAGCAACGTAAGAACGTTGGCGGTGACGACCTTTGTCGTTCTCGCGGCCATGGGCGCGTCGATCTCATCGGCGCAGGCGGTCTGCGATCTGACCGTCAATTCGACCACCGGGGCCACGATCACGTTCAATTCCGTGTCACAGGTCTATCACCTGTGTCTCACCGTGGTGGGCACTCCCAACACCGGAGACGATGCCGTTGTCTACGGCTTGTACTCCGTATCCGGCACGAATGCGAACACCCAGCTGCCCATCGCCGGCACGAGCTCGAGTGCCTATTCCGACTACAGCCCGACCACGAGCAAGGCCAATTACACCCTGCATCCAAGCAGTGGAAACGACAATGGGCAGAGTGCGAATACCGGTCAGGCTCAGATCAACATCACTCTGAACAGCCTGACGGGCGGCGGTCAGGATACGATCACGCTGTTTTATGCGTCAGACTGTAGCGACTTTCTCGTAACCTGCTCAGGCTCCGGAACGGCGCTCACCTCTTGGACCATTACCGTCAACCTGCCCGGCCCCACCGCGACACAGTCCATCGCGTCGAAAGCGCTGACCGTCAACACCGCGACGACCTCGTTCACGCCGGTCATCGGATCCGGCGGCACCGCGCCGCTCAGCTATGGCATCGCGCCGTCGCTGCCGACCGGTCTTTCGTTCAACACGTCCACGGGTGCGATCACCGGCACGCCCACGATCACCAGCACCGCGACCACCTATACGGTCACCGTCACCGATGCCAACAGCGCCACCGCCAGCAACACGTTCAGCCTGACGGTCAACGGCGCCGTCACGGCGACGCAGGCGGTCGCCTCGAAGACGCTGACGCAGAATCACGCGACGACCTCGTTCACACCGGTCACCGGCGGCGGCGGCACGACGCCCTACACCTATAGCATCTTGCCGTCGCTGCCCTCCGGTCTCTCGCTCAATGCGTCGACCGGCGCGATCACGGGCACGCCGACGGCCACGAGCGGATCGACGACGTACACCGTCACCGTCACGGACGCGAACAGCGCGACGGCCTCGAACACGTTCAGTCTCGCCGTCAACGCGGCCGTGACCGCGACCCAGTCGGTCGCATCGAAGATATTGACGCAGAATGCGGCGGCGACCTCCTTCACGCCCGTGACCGGCGGCAACGGCACCCCGCCGCTCACCTACGGCGTGTCGCCGACGCTGCCCTCGGGCCTCTCGCTCGACACCAACACCGGCGCGATCACGGGCACGCCGACCGTGAGCAGCGGTGCAACCACCTATACGGTCACCGTCACCGACGCCAACAGCGCCACGGCCAGCAATACCTTCAGCCTCACGGTGAACACCGCCGTCACCGCGACGCAGTCGGTGAGCTCGGCCACCGTCACCGTGAACACGGCCATCACGCCATTCACGCCGGTCACCGGCGGCGGCGGCACGACGCCGCGGGCCTATGCGATCGCGCCGACCTTGCCGACCGGTCTCAGCTTCAACACCAGCACCGGCCAGGTCAGCGGCACGCCGACCGTGACCAGCAGCACGACCACCTATACGGTGACCGTGACGGATGCCAACAACGGGACCGCCACCAACACCTTCCAGCTGACCGTCAATGGTCCCGTGAGCGCGACGCAGGCGATCGCCTCCAAGACGCTGACGCAGAACGCTGCGGCAACGTCGTTCACGCCGGTCACCGGATCGGGCGGCACGCCACCGCTCTCCTACGCCGTTGCCCCCGGTCTGCCGACGGGCCTGACGCTCAACACCTCGAGCGGCGCGATCACGGGCACGCCAACCGTGACCAGCGGCGCGACCACCTACACGGTCACGGTGACCGACGCCAACAGCGCCACGGCCAGCAACACGTTCAGCCTCACGGTGAACAGCGCGGTGACCGCGACGCAGGCGGTCGCCTCGCGGACCTTCACCGCCAACCAGGCGATCACCGCCTTCACGCCGGTCACCGGCGGCGGCGGCACGGCGCCCCTGGGCTACACGATCTCGCCGAGCCTGCCGGCCGGGCTGAGCATCAGCCCATCCACCGGTGCGATCTCGGGCACGCCCTCGACCAGCGCGGCGACGGCGACCTACACCGTGACCGTCACCGACACCAACAACGGGACCGCGACCAACACCTTCAGCCTGACCGTCAACGGCGCCGTCAGCGCGACGCAGTCGATCGCGGCGAAGTCCCTGACCGTGAATGTCGCCGCGACATCCTTCACCCCGGTGACCGGGGGCGGCGGCACCTCGCCGCTCACCTATGGCATCGCACCGGCGCTGCCCGCCGGCCTCAGCTTCAACACCTCGACGGGTGCCATTACGGGCACACCGACCGCGATCAGCACCGCCGCCACCTATACGGTCACGGTGAGCGACGCCAACAGCGCCAGCGCCAGCAACACGTTCAGCCTCACGATCAATGGCGCGGTGACCGCGACGCAGGCCATCGCGTCCAAAGGCCTGACCGTGAATACACCGGTGGCGTCCTTCACGCCGGTGACCGGAGCCGGGGGCACGTCGCCGCTGAGCTATGGCATCGCGCCGGCGCTGCCCGCAGGCCTCACCTTCAATACGTCGTCGGGCGCGATCACGGGCACGCCGACGGCGACCAGCGGCGCCACGACCTATACGGTCACGGTGACCGACGCCAACAGTGCCACGGCGACCAATACGTTCAGCCTGGCGGTCAACGGCGCCGTCAGCGCGACCCAGGCGATCGCGTCGACGACGCTGACCGCGAACCACGCCGTCACGCCGTTCACGCCGGTCACGGGCGGCGGCGGCACCGCGCCGCTCACCTATTCCGTCGCGCCGGCGCTCCCGGCCGGACTGTCTCTCAATACGGCGAACGGCAGCATTTCCGGAACGCCCACGGTGACCATTGCCGCGACGACCTTCACCGTGACCGTGACCGACGCCGCCAACGCGACCGCGACCAACACATTCAGCCTGACCATCAATGGTGCGGTGACGGCGACGACGGCCGTGCCGTCCAGCTCGCTGCCGATCAACCAGGCTGTGACGCCATTCACGCCTGTGACGGGCTCGGGTGGTACGGGCGCGCTGGTCTTTGCCGTTTCGCCGGCCCTGCCGGCCGGCCTCAGCTTCAACACGACCAATGGCCAGATCACCGGCACGCCGACGGCGCCGGCGGCAATGACCACGTATACCGTGACCGTGACCGACACCAACAGTGCCTCGGCCAATGCCACCTTCAATCTGTCGGTAGGCCAGCTGGTCACGACCGTCGCGCTGACCTCGTCGCAGAATCCGAGCCAGTTCGGCCAGCCCGTGACGTTCACGGCCACCGTTTCAGCGTCGGGCGGCACGCCGACCGGCACGGTCACCTTCAACGACAACGGCTCGCCGATCGGCACGGTGACACTGGCTGGAGGCGTCGCGACCTTCGCCACCTCGACGCTCGCCGTCGGCAGCCACACGATCACCGCAAGCTATGCCGGCAGCGCGCTGTTTACCGCGAGCACATCGCCTGCCCTCGCCCAGACCGTCAACGTGCCCGTCGACAGTGTGCGGCTGCGCTCGCTGCAGCAGACCGTCAGCAAGCTGGTGGCGCAGAACTCGGGACAGGCGATCTCCGGCGCGATCGATGACGCGATTGCCGACGGCTTCAGTGATGGCGGTCCGTTCATGTCGCCGGGCAACATGCGCATGCGCTTCAACTTCTCAGCCGATCCACGCGACCAGGACGAGCCGGCGCCGACCTCGGACCGTGCCGCGGCCGGCGGGAGCGACGCCTATTCCTCCATGCTGCCCGGCCGGGAGCCGCCGCGCGGCCGCAGCCGCGGGCGTGTCGACGATGCCTTCGCGGCCATCGACCGGGGCGACAAAAAGCAGGCTGCGCCGAGATGGCACGAGCAGAAGGAGTGGCTGCTGTGGGCTGATGTCCGCGGCACCGGTGTCGATCGCTTCGGCACGACCAACAATGGCGGCATCACCCAGGCCAACCAGGTCTCGCTGTACGGCCAGCAGCTCAACGCGATGATGGGGCTGACCTACCGGGCGACGCCGAGCTTCCTGGTCGGCGTGCTCGGCGGCTACGAGACGTTCAGCTACACCCAGCAGGAGATCAACGGAAAGCTCAAGGGCGATGGCTGGACCACCGGCGCCTATCTCGGCTGGAAGATCGTCCCCACCCTGCGCTTCGACGCCGCCGTCGCCTATTCCGGCATCGGCTATGACGGCAGCGCGGGGACGGCCCAGGGCAATTTCAGCGGTCAGCGCTGGATGCTGTCGACCGGCCTGACCGGCAGCTACAAATTGGCCGGCGTGGTGCTCGAGCCCTCGACCAAGGTCTATGCGCTGTGGGAGCATCAGAACGCCTACACCGACTCGCTGGGCACGCGGCAGGGAACGAATGACTTCGCCAGCGGCCGCGCCTCCGGCGGCCTGCGTGCCGCTTACCCGGTCGCTTGGCTCGACAGCGGCGTGCTGCTGACCCCGTTCCTCGGCATGTACGGCGACTACTACTTCACCAAGGAGGACGCCAACACGCTGGCCGCCGGCGCGCTCGCCTCGACGCCGCTGCTGCAGGGCTGGTCGGCCCGGTTCACCGGCGGGCTCGGCATCCAGACGGAGGGTGGTGCCGGCGTCGGCCTCGGTGCCGAGTATGGCGGGATCGGCGGCAACACCCGGGTCTGGACCTTCTCGGCCAGGGCGCGCGTGCCATTCACCGCCCGATAGGCCCCTCCCGGCAGGACTTTTCCCAACAGGACTTTTCGCAACAGGTCTTTTCGCAAAAGGTCTTGGCGGCTCGGTCGAATCGAAACCGCCCCGGCGAGGGACGGCTGGTTCGACGTGCGAGATCGTATTCCGTGAGCGTATTGCGTGATCAGTACAGGCCGCGGCCGCCGAGGATCTCGCGGGCCTCATCCGCGCCGTCGTATGCGCTGGTCGGCGTCACGTAACGGCCGGCCTGATCGTAGGACACGGCACGCGGATTATCGAGGCTGCGTCCGCGGCTCCGGCTGGAGGCCGACATCTCCGACGTCGCCGCGACCGACGCCAGGTCGGCGGAGGTGTTGCCGAGTGTGTAGGGACGCCCCTCGGGCAGCGGGACTTCGCCGCGAATCGGACGACCTGCGCCAATCTCGGGAACGAACGGCTTGGCGGAGGCGACACGGACCAGGGACGGCGCCGGCGCCGGGATGCCGGTGCGCAGGGTCGCCATCAGCTGGGTATCGTCGGACCCTTCGAGAGGCGCACGGCCGACATATTCGACGCGGACGCGGGCGATGCCGCTGCCCTTGAACTCGAGCAGATCGGCGGCCTTGTTGGAGACGTCGATCAGCCGGTTGCCGTGGTACGGGCCGCGATCGTTGATGCGGACGATGAGCGATTTGCCGTTGGCGAGATTGGTGACGCGGGCATAGCTCGGCAGCGGCAAGGTCGGATGGGCGGCCGTCAGCGACGTCATGTCGAAGACCTCGCCATTGGCGGTCAGCCGGCCGTGAAAATCATCGCCATACCAGGAGGCCAAGCCCTCGGCGCGGTAGTTGGTGTCCTCTTCGGGAACATAGGTCTTTCCGGCCACGGTATAGGGCTTGCCGACGCGGTAGACGCCGCCGCCCTTCGGCACCGGCTCGCCGAATCCGACGACGCGCGGGCTCGACGATACGCCGTATTTCGGATCGACCTTGCTGGCGAACTTGTTGGACGAGGCGCAGTTCGCGACCATCAGGCAGGCGAGGACGGCGACGGCACTGCGCACCGCTCTCTCGACCGGATCTGTTTGACCAATCCCCATCGACCCCAATTACCAATGAGCCGGTCGCAGCCGAGCCATCCCATCAGGCCCCCGCGTCCCGGCTTGTCCCCGAGTCGCATCCCCGCAACTCAATACACAAGGATAACGCAACCCGAACACGGCGGAAATGGGGTGGGCCCCGCCGTGGTTAACCGGAGCTTTCCAGCGGTTGTGACGCGGACGATGGCCGCCCAGGCGTGCACTCCGCTGCGCCACTGTGTTGCGAGTGCACCTTTTTGGACACATATGTTGCGTGAAATCCTCACTTGGGAGTGTTCTCATTTCGCGGGACCTGAATCATTTTGACTGTGCGGGGCTGCACGTCGTTTGCTTCACGTGGGGCGCAACAGGGTGTGTTCGCTATGATCGAAGCAATGACGGCAGTGATGGGCTTGGTTGGCGCCGGGATCTTCCTTGCTCATGCGTTTGAAGGGGTCCGCTCGCGGGCCTGATTCCGGACGGATCGGACAGCCGACGCCATGGTCGGCTCTCGTCCGCTTCGATGTTTGCGTCCGCTTTAATAACGACACTTCAGGAGCATCCCTGAAGCCGGAAGTTTCGACCAGAAGATCATCCAGACCGTTCGTCGCCCGGCCCTTGGTTTTCTCCGGCCGGTGTGAGATCGGACCGGTAGCGCAGCCGCAGCAGGTGGCCCATGCGACACCAAGATCTACGACATCAAGCGTTGCGACATCAGGACTTGCTCTCGGGCAGCTTTCTCGCCCTGGCAGCGCTGAGCACCGCAGTCTTGTGCTCCGGCCTGATGGCCTTTGCGCTCAGGTGAGCGTGGGCTTTGAGCTGAGGCCGTCCTGGCAGGCGTGAATGCGCCGTTGACGAGCCGCAAGCCCGCACCCTAAACAAGGATCGCGTCGATCCCGCCCCGCCGTGGCGTGGACGTCGCTGACGTCCCGGAGACGACGCCGGATGGAAGGGTGGCCGAGTGGTTTAAGGCACCGGTCTTGAAAACCGGCGTGCCCGCAAGGGTACCGTGGGTTCGAATCCCACCCCTTCCGCCAGGTCAAGTACGGCCTGAATCGCTCCTTCAGCCTTACAACCTCTCTGCATTACAGAGGCTCCTATTGGGGTAGGTGACGTGGGCAATCCCCGACTCCAGGGCGGGCGCTTGCCCACACGAAACAAATCCGGACCGCGGGATGGAACCCGCTCCAGGGAACGTAAGCGTCATATCACCACGGTCCTTTTCCGGCCTACGATCTCCCATATATCCGGGAAGTATGGTCCAAGCTCGGAGAGACTAGATGGAGACCTTGAGTTCAAGTTCGTGCAGCCAGCGGACCTTAGGCTCAAATTGACATGGCGTATTTGTTAGATTTATCAATATCTTAATGGTGCCATTTACCAAACTTCTCGGCCGAGCACCTCTGAGTGTGCACGACTTGCAGACCGCCATTTCGTGCAATACTCCTTATAGGCTCTCAAGCAAAAGGCTCTCTAGTATGGCTTACCCTGTTATCACTCCGCCGGGGTCTCTTGCGGAGGCAATTGCCACTGTTGCAACTCTATCAGATGCTGACTTCGAAGCCCTGCTGACTGCAACTTCGACGCCGCGCTCATTCTCTTTAAGCGATGCTCAAGTCGAAGTTCTAAAGAAGCAAATTCCGCTACTTGAGAATAACATTCCTTATGTCCTCAGTGCATTGTCTTTTCTGTATTCGAAAGTGGATGGACTTCGCAAGTCAAGTGGCACCGACGTCGTGGGTCATCTCCTCGAAGAGTTGGATTTAGAAGAGCCCGAGATAGTCGAGAGCCTGAGGCCACGACTAGAACAACTGCTGCGCGAAAATATCGGGTACAATAAGTATCGAAAAGTAAGGCGACTTCGAACCGGGCTTCTCCCGAACGCAGTCAGCTTTCGGACCATGCTCGATTTGAGGCCCGACTTCGGCGACGGCGACGAACTTGAGTTTCGTGGCTGGGTCAGGATAATTCAATTTAGAGTTACAACTGATTCTGACGATCCCTCTAAACGGGAGTTCGTTTTTCAACTCGATGATGATTCTCTGCCGCAACTCATCAAGGCTATAGATCGCTTGAAACGAAAGCTTGAAGCGATCGAGCAGAATGATGACATTGCCGCCAGCATTTTAGAAAATAGCCAATGAACACCCACGTGCTTCTCCGCGATTTTCCGGCGAACGATGTTGAAGAACTGGGGCTATCCCAAGTCGAACGGCTGACGCGCGACATAGATTTCAAGCCGATTTCCGATCGCATCAAAGGTGGGAAGTCCGGTGGCGTGTGGGTTCTTGAAAGCGACTCGCGTATTTTTAGAGTTTCAGTGCGCCGCCGCACGAAGCGTGCGTTGCCCCTCGTTTGGAAAATTAAAGATCGCCAGACTGATGTTCGAGTGCCAAGTCGACCTCAGAGCGCACCAACTGACGCGGAGCCACGCCAGGGGCAATTATCTCTACAGAGCAAAGCCTTCCATCCAAGCACCAAGCTGCTTTCAATTTGGCGCACAAACATTAGCGATCTTGCCCGCGAAGGGGGGCGCAAGAATGTTGAGTTGAGAATGGCAGGCGCAGCCGATTTCGAGTTGGCACGTGAATTCATCTCGTCCTTAGAAGCAGTTATTGGTGCGCTCGCTCAATATCTCCGTTATGAGGAGCATCCTCAGACTACGATCACGAATGGCACTCGATTTGCCGCGTCATTTCAGGTTGCTCTTTGCGAAGAATTCAAGATCATTCCTGATCAAGCCTACGAGTTTCTTCGGCTGCTTAACTGTGAGCTACGCGCTGCATTCGACGCTGGGTGGGAAGTGGCCGGCAGTTGGGGTAAGATCGAGACAAGTCGCACAGGCGACCTCCAATACACACTCGCGCCCGTTGATGACATGAAAGATCCCAGCTTCGTTGAAGGTACAGATGAGGAATTGTGACTGAGATATTCCGATATATCCAGCTATCGGACCTCCACCTTTGCGTTGAGGATTCTCGCCACAATGTTCATTCATTACATCGACGAAACCTTCGAACTTTTCTTGATACAAATAGCCAAGCGGGACGACAGAGACTGGAGAAGGGCTGGCTGTCACTACTGAAGCCGGCCAGCTACGCACCCAAGATTGTGAACGGCGCCGCGCGCTTTTGTTTTCGATATAAAGCGATCATTGATGGGATAATCATCACTGGTGATTTGGCTACTACGGGGCGGGTGATCGATCTACAGGTTGCAGAGAAGTTTGTGGCCGCTCCGAGCGTGGTTGGCGCTCACATTGACCAGCAGACTGCGACAATAGGGTCGGTTGCTAGACCCATTCACCTATTTCCTGGGAATCACGATCGTTACGTCAATGACGCGGGCACGCCCAACTCGCCCAATTTTCAGCTCAAGTTCCTCCGCTACATGGACCATTTTGATCCGAAGGATGGCGTTGGCTACTGGATAAAGCGCAAGAACATGCAGCGGATTGCGTTTGTATATGCAGATTACACGCTTCAATCTCGTCACGATGCCTCAAGCCCGCTCAATGCTTATGGCCAGGGTCGTGTGTACTCAAATACGTTGAGCGCAACCGAACTACTTACTCGGGCCATTCAAAATCGCTATTCGAACACATCGATCGTTTGGCTGATTCACTTTGCGCCGTTTGATTGTGGAAGGACGCTAGAGCTAATTGATTGGACCATGATCACTCAGGCTGCTCAAAGACTCGGTGTAATCGCAACACTGTGCGGACACACGCACGACCCCCTAAAGATCTCTAGTGGTCTGCACACAATTTACTGCGCAGGCTCTGCGGGGTGCATAGATCGAGAATACGACTCTAACATTCATATGTTTGAGTTTGAGATCGGAAGATACATTGTTATCAGGCGACGCAACTTTACCTGGTCGAACCGAGATCAAGATTTCGTTGAGGTGCGGCCTGATTAAGTAGTTGGAGACGAGGCGCGGGCTAAGCAACCACGCTTCGCATATGCGCTTATTGCTGCTGGGCGCAGGTCGACAAACCGCTTCATCGGCTGCGTTTCTCGGTCCAGGGGGCGAGCCCCCTCAGCTATTCGGGCGAGCTCAGTTGTATGGATGCGCAACGTTATGTTCGTTTAATGGAGTTGTCGCGTCCGGCGTCACGCCGACCCGCTCCATCAGTTCGCGAACGTCGCGGATGCGGCTGTCGAGAAGGCCGTGCATCTCAGTCAGCGTCCAGCGCAGCTCATCCACCGCGCCCGGCGCCGCGTCGGGAAAATGCGAGAGATGATAGATCATCTCGTTGAGCACCTGCCGCAGCCCGTACAGGTCGTCATGAGCGAGCTTCTGGACGTCGAGCTGGCCGAGCAGCCGCTGCACGAAGCTGCGGCGATCGGACGGCACATGGCGCAGATCGACGAACCGGTTGACGTGGAAGGCGCGCGGCGCCTCGGGGCTGCCGGCCGCGTGGGCCAGCGCGAGGCGCACGCTGTCCGCGTTGAGGTCCTCGGTATCGACGGAGAGCGTGTTCGGGAACAGGCTCTTGTGCCGTTCGATCAAGGCGTGGGTCTTGTCGTAGTACCAGCCGAACTTGTCGGCCAGCGACAGATCCATCCATTGCTGCTTCGACATCTCTCCGAAGTGGACAGCGGTCGGACGCTTGCGCTGCGCGGCCGGCGAGTCGGCGTAGTAGAGGTGGTTCTGCGGCGACAGCGCCGCATTCTCAACCAGGCTTGCGATGCACGCCGCCCGGTCGCGCCGGCGCAGATGCACCAGCGTGACCTGGTCGCCGAGGAGCTCGGCGATGATCGGCAGCACGGCCGCATAACCGTTGCCGACGACGCAGGCATGGGGGCAATCGAGGATCGTCTGACGAATCTGATCCGCGAAGCTGGGATCGTTGGTTTCCTTGAGCTGGCAGAACAGCTCGTTGAGCTCGCTCGACGCCCATTCGTGCACAGCCCTGTCGCCGTTGCCCTGGTTGTCGAACACCTCCTGCATCATCCGCGCGAGCGACGTCGTGCCGTCCCGGCCGGTGCCAACGCACAGCACCCGCAGCGCGGAAGGCGGAGAATTCCTCAAGGCCACGTCACGGCGATTGCCGGAGGGGCGCGTCGCTCCATTGTCCGAGACCACGGCCGGACGCGGGCGCGTCAGCCGGCGAAGCTCCGCGGATGCCGCCTCCCACTCCAGCCTGTAGCCGTCGCGCTCGTCGCGCAGGCGGCCCATGATCACGCCCCTCTCTTCGGTGATGCGCCTGTACCGCTCGCACTCGTCCTTCGCGGCGATCAACTCCGCTTGCAGCGCATCGACGAAGCGTTTCACATCCTCATCGAGGCGGCTTTCGGTGCTGGCGGTGCCAATCCCCAACCGGCCCTCGATCCATCGGCGCAGTCGCACTCTCGACAACAATCATCCTCCAAGACATCGAGCCGAACGGCCTGCTGATCGTCTGCCGTGCGATCGCTGCTGCGAATCAGCACGCCTGCGAAGACCGCCTTGCCGGCTCCTGCTCTCTACGTAATACAATTGCAATGTACATCAAAATGCGTCGCAGTTCGGTTGCAGAAGCAGCGCTGATGGGCCGGGACGTTGCGCGAGCACCCCGCTCGTGCTCGATAAATGTGCACGCCGCTGGAGCCTGCTTTCTCCCGGTCAGGCCGTCAACGCGACCAATCGTCATTTTTGGGGTATTAAAATACCGTAGCGCGGTGCGGCCGCGGTGATCATGCGTCACGGCATGCCGCAGGCGCCGCTGCTGCCAACGGACACAGCCGCGGCGACGCCAACTCCGTCGAGCTAGTCCAGTCCGCGCTCGCGACTGAGCCGCACCATCTCGTCGATGAAGATCTGCTTCTGCCTGTCGTCGAGGCTGGTGAAGAGCGGCTCCGACGCGTCGGCCACGGCGCGCTGGTCGGCGGCGCGGTCGACCAGGAACTGAGCCTCGTTGCGCATCTGCTCGACGATGTCATCCGGCGGGTCGCGCTTCGACCGCGCGATGCGCAGATCGAGCCTGTCAGCGCCGTTGCGGCCGAGCGCGTGCATCGCATTGGCGAACGGACCCCAGTTCTTCGCCTGCTCTTCCGTCAGGTTCAGCCCGGTCTTCAGCCGCTCGACATTGCTGTCGCTGTTGGCGACGATCTGTTCGGCCGTGAGTTGCGGCGCGCCTGGCTGCGTCAGCATCGGCGTCGCCTTGGCGACCTTGCTCGTCTTCGCCGGCTTGGAAGGCTTCGCCTTCCTGGCCTCGGCCGGCGGTGCCGCGGGCTGCGCACTCTGCTGGTCGTTGTTGCCGGTGAACGCCCCGGTCACGCCGGTGACCACGCCGACGACACCGCCGATCGCGCCACCGAGCACACCGCCGACCGGGCCTGCCGCCTTGTTGCCTTCGCGCGCGCCCTGCTCGACGCCCCTGAACAGGCCCTGCGCGGCAGACTGACGCGGCAGGCCCGCGAGGCCGACGAGGCCCACTGACACTCCTATTGCGATGCATCCGAAAGACCGGCGCCAGATGCCGGCGGGGCTCGTCATCATCAGTTCATGCTCCGTGCAACACGTCCGACCGTCTCGCGCGTTGCCGGTCGTGACGGCCATGATTCCAACGAATTCTATCGTTGCCGCGCCGCGCAAGTCCATCTGTCGCACGCAGTGCGATGCATCCAACGCCTCCAGCTACATCGATTCCTGTTCTGCCGTGACGCGCTTTGCGCTGCAGCGCTCATCGTTGCGATGCAATCAGTTGCGAGACCTGCGACGATTGTGCCCGCCATTAGTTCTAGGATTCGCTCCACCTGCTTTCTCGACAGCCGCTCGCAATTCTGCTCTGATTGCACCCAAGCGAAATCCATGCGTCGCATGACGCGACGCAACAACTAACAAATCGGATTCGCACCCAAACGCTTGGCTCACCAGGGAGGGAACGCCATGTCACGGAGGAAGCTGAACCGCCGACAATTCGTTGCTGCGACCGCTGCCACCTCGGCGGTCATGATTGCCGCGCCCTATGTGCGCGGCGCCTACGCCGCCGGCAAGCTCTCGATGGGATTCTGGGACCATTGGGTTCCCGGCGCCAATCAGGCTTCGACCGATCTCGTCAACAAATGGGCTGCCAAGGAGAAGGTCGAGGTCCAGATCGACTACATCACCAGCCAGGGCAAGAAGCTCGAGCTCACCATCGCTGCCGAGGCGGCGGCCGGTTCGGGCCACGACATTCTCGCCCATCCCACCTGGTGGCCGCAGGCCTATGCCAATCAGCTCGAGCCCGTCAACGACATCATGGAGCCGATCGTCAAGGAGAATGGCTCCGTCAACGGCACCGTCAAATATCTCGGCCAGGCTGGCGGCAAATGGCTCGCGGTGCCGGCCTGCGTCGGCAGCCAGATCAAGGGCCCTTGCACCCGCATCGATCTGATGAAGAAGCACGCAGGGATCGACGTGCAGGAATTGTATCCCGCCGGCAGCCCGCCGAAGGCCGACAGTTGGACCACCGAGACGTTCCTGAAGGCGGCGGAGGCATGTCACAAGGCCGGCGTGCCGTTCGGCATCGGTCTCGGCGAGACGACCGACAGCGTCGATTCCGCCGGCGCTTTCTTCCAGGCGTTCGGCGCCGATCTCGTCAACGCCAAGGGTGACGTGACGGTCAAGACCGATGAAGTCCGTCAGGCGCTGGAGTTCTACAAGCGGCTGATTGCCGTGCTGCCGCCCGACGTCGCGGCGTGGGACGACGCGTCCAACAACAAATGGCTGGTGTCCGGCAAGGGCGCGATGATCATGAATCCGCCGAGCGCCTGGGCGGTCGCCAAGCGCGATGCGCCGCAGGTCGCCGAGCAATGCTGGACGCACGGGTTCCCGGCGGGCCCGAAGGGACGCTTCGCACCCTTCCTGCCGTACTTCTGGGGCATCTGGGCGTTCTCGAAGAACAAGGAAGCGGCCAAGAGCCTGATCGTCCACCTCTCGAAACCGTCTTCGATCGAAAAGATGGTGGTGGCCAGCGGTGGCTACGACCTGCCGGCCTACGAGAAGCTGACGACGCTGAAGGTGTGGGCCGAGGCGGCGCCGCCAAAGGGGACGCTGTTTCACTATCCCAACCCCTATAATCACCAGACGCTGTCGATCGCAGCCTCCCCTGCTCCGCCCAAGATCGCGCAGCAGATCTATGCACAGGCGACGATGACCAAGATGTGCCTGCGCTACGCCCAGGGCGAGAAGATGGAATCGACCCTCGCCTGGGCCGAAGGCGAGTGCGAAGGCTTCATGCGCAGCTGAGGCATGCTCGAAGCAACGCCGGCGGTCCGCCTCGGCAGGCGGGCCGCCCCCTTTCACCTCGTCAGTGTTTCCCATCCAGTGAGGACCCCGCCGTCGCAGGGGACATCACGAGGAGCCCTTTGTCATGGTTGATGCCGCCATCGGTGAAAACGCCGTCGCCCGCCCCCGCGCGGCCCGCCGCAATGGTCTGCACAGGGCGCTGAAGCGGAAATCGACCGCCGCTTTCCTGATGACGCTGCCGCTGATCCTGCTGATCGTGCTCCTGGTCGTCTATCCCGCCCTGTATTCGGTGCATCTGGCGACCCTGAACAAGTCGATGCAGCGCTTCGTCGGCTTCGGCAATTTCGAGTTCCTGTTCAAGCGCGACACGTTCTGGCTGGTCGTCAAGCAATCCTGCATCTTCGCGATCACCGCCGTCGTCTTCAAGGCGCTGATCGGCTTCATCGTCGCGCATTTCGTCCACAACATCCCGGCCAAGGGCCAACGCAAATGGCGCGGCATGCTGCTGGTGCCCTGGGTGATTCCGCCGGCGATGAGCACGCTGGCCTGGCTGTGGCTGTTCGACCCGTCCTACAGCGCCTTCAACTATACGCTGTCGTTCTTCGGCATCGGCCCGATCCCGTGGACCGGTGATGCCGCCTGGGCGCGGTTCTCGGTGATCCTGGTCAACGTCTGGTACGGCGCACCGTTCTTCATGATCATGTACCTGGCCTCGCTGAAATCCGTCCCGGACCAGCTCTATGAAGCCGCGGCGATCGACGGCGCCAATTGGTGGCAGCGGATCTGGTACGTGACCCTGCCGATGATGCGCAACATCATCGCCATCACGACGCTGTTCTCGCTGATCGTGACGTTCGCCAACTTCGACATCGTCCGCATCCTCACCGCCGGCGGCCCGCTCGACAAGACGCACATCTTCGCGACCTGGGCGTTCCGCGTCGGCATCGAGGGCAGCGACATTCCGCTCGGCGCCAGCGTCTCGCTGTTCATGGTGCCGATCCTCGCGGTCGCCGCCATCTTCATCCTGCGCGACGTCAACAAGCGGGGGAACGAGTCCTGATGAGCACCATGACCGTCGACAAGGCCGGCCCGACCCGCAATGTCAAATACGGCTCGATGAGCCGCGACCGCGCCTGGGCGCTGCGCTGGTCGTATTTCTTCCTGACGCTGTTCGCGATCTTCTCGCTGGTGCCGCCGCTCTACATGCTGATCACCTCGCTGAAGGGCAGCGCGGAGATCTCGGCGGCGACCAACCCCTGGTGGGTGTTCCACCCGACGCTGGAGAACTATGTCGGACTGCTCACCTCGAACCAGTTCCTGCGCTTCTTCTTCAACTCCGCCATGGTGTCGATCATCGTCGTGATCATCACCATGCTGATCAGCATTCCGGCCGCGTTCGCGCTGTCGCGGATGAAGTTCTGGGGCTCGGCGACGCTGGCGACCGGCGTGTTCCTGACCTACCTGATCCCGGACAGCCTGCTGTTCATTCCGCTGTTCAAGATGTTCGCGCTGGTCGGCGACGTCACCGGCATCCAGTTGATCAATCGCTGGTACGTGCTGCTTTTCATCTATCCGACGCTCACCGTGCCGTTCTGCACCTGGATCATGATCGGCTATTTCGCCTCGATCCCCAAGGAGCTCGACGAGGCCGCCATCATCGACGGCGCCTCCTGGCTGCAGACCTTGACGCGGATCTTCATTCCCGTCGCCCTGCCCGGCCTGATCGCGGCGACGATTTTCGCCTTCACCGTCTCCTGGGCGCAGTTCCTGTATCCGCTGGTGTTCACGACCTCGACCGACCAGCTGGTGCTGCCGGTCGGCATCGTCACCACCCTGATCAAGGGCGACGTCTTCAACTGGGGACAGATCATGACCGGGGCGCTGCTGGGCGCGGCGCCGCCGCTGATCATCTACGCGTTCCTGATGGACTACTACATTGCCGGGCTCACGGCCGGCGCGACCAAGGGCTGAGGACGGGAGTTGATCTGACATGGCTGAAGTGAGCTTGCGCAAGGTCGTGAAACGCTACGATGACGTCGAGGCCGTCCGTGGCATCGATCTCGACATCGCCGATCACGAGTTCGTCGTGCTGGTCGGCCCGTCCGGCTGCGGCAAGTCGACGACATTGCGGATGATCGCAGGGCTCGAGGACATCTCCGACGGCGACATCACGATCGGCGGCGACGTCGTCAACGACGTGCCGCCGAAGGACCGCGACATCGCCATGGTGTTCCAGAACTACGCGCTCTATCCGCACATGACGGTGGCCGAGAACATGTCGTTCGGCCTGCGCCTGAAGCATTACCCTAAGGCCGAGATCAAGAGCCGCGTGGCGGAGGCCGCGCGCATGCTGGATATCGCCGACCTCATCGACCGCAAGCCCAAGCAGCTCTCCGGCGGCCAGCGCCAGCGCGTCGCGATGGGCCGCGCCATCGTGCGCAATCCCAAGGTGTTCCTGTTCGACGAGCCGCTGTCGAACCTCGACGCCAAGCTGCGCGTGCAGATGCGCATCGAGATCAAGAAGGTGCACCAGAAGGTCCGCACCACGACCGTCTACGTCACCCACGACCAGGTCGAGGCGATGACCCTGGCCGATCGTGTCGTGGTCATGAACAAGGGCCGCATCGAGCAGATCGGCACGCCGAACGAGCTGTACCACAATCCGGCGACACGCTTCGTCGCCGGCTTCATCGGCTCGCCCGCGATGAACTTCGTGCCGTGCCGGCTCGAGGAGGCCAATGGCCGGCTCCACATCCGCCTCACCGACCGCATCGCCTTTCCGCTGCCGCCCGCGCGCGCCGCGCGCTATCAGTCCGTGTCACGGAATGAGCCGCTGCTGCTCGGCATCCGGCCGGAGCACATCACCGAGACCAAGCCGCATGCGGAGCCTGGGATCGAGCCGTTCGAGGCGCTGCTCGACGTCACCGAGCCGATGGGCATGGAGACGCTGGTCTACTTCACCCTCAACGAGACGCCGGTCTGCGGGCGAGTCAACCCCAATGCCGGCGCGCGGGATGGCAGCCCTCTGCGCATGGCAATGGACCTCAACAACATGCACCTGCTAAACGAGGCGACCGGGCTCGTGATCTGACGAGCACCAGGACGATTCAAGGGCAGGACATGACCACCAGGACGGCAACCAACAAGAACAAGATCCTCGTCACGGAATCCTTCTCGGCCAAGGGACGCGCGCTGCTCGCAGCGCGCGACGACGTCGAGATGATCGAGTTCCCCAACATGATCTCGGCTGCGGATTTCTCCGTGCTGCTCGCCTCCCATGCCCCGGTGCATGGTGTGGCTCTCGGTGCGACGCGCTTCGGCGAGCCGGAGCTCGTCGCTGCCGGCGACATGAAGGTCGTGACCAGGATCGGCGTCGGCTTCGATGCGGTCGACGTGCCGGCGCTGAGCCGCCACAAGGTGCCCTTGATGGTCGCGGGCACCGCGAATTCGCCGTCGGTCGCCGAGCAGGCGCTGTTCATGATGCTGACCTTGGCCAAGCGCGCCAACGAGATGCATGCCATGGTCAAGGACGGCACCTGGGGCTCGCGGCTCGGCGTGCTGCCGTTCGATCTCTACGGCAAGACCGTGCTGATCATCGGCTTCGGCCGCATCGGCACCCGCACCGCCAAGCGCTGCCTGGCGATGGAGATGCAGGTTCAGGTCTACGATCCCTACAAGCCCGCCGCCGACATCACCGCCGCTGGCTGCGAGCCGGTAACCGACCTCGACGCCGCGCTGCCGCGCGCCGACTTCGTCAGCATCCATTGCCCGAAGACGCCCGAGACCATCGGCCTGTTCAATGCCGCGCGTCTGCGGCTGATGAAGCCGACCGCCTATTTGATCAACACCGCGCGCGGCGGCCTGATCGACGAGGCCGCGCTGTACGACGCGCTGGCGTCCGGCCGCCTCGCCGGCGCCGGCCTCGACGTGTTCGAGCAGGAGCCGCCGCCGGTCGGCCACGCGCTGCATATGCTGCCCAACGTGATCATGGCCCCGCACGTCGCCGGCGTCACCCGCGAGGCGGTCGACCGCATGAGCGAGCAGACCGCGCGCAACATCCTCAGTGTGCTCGACGGCGAGCCGATTCGGCAGAACGTGATCAATCAGGACGTGCTCTGAATCGCGGGCTGGCGCCGTCTCGCGCTGATACTTGTGCTCAGTGCTCGAATGATCATGGCCGGGCTCCATCCCGGCCATTCACGTTTGGAGACGAGCCGGCTGAGTCGAGCGCCGTCCTGCGGGGATCTTCATCCACCGCTTTGTCGCCCAAATTTGAACGCAATGTTGCATCTCGCCCAGACTTCGCTACAACTGCAGCTATTGGCGTCGGCGTTTGCGCGCGTCAGTAGGAACAGAGGCGATCATGAGTGTTGCGACGGAGCACGCGCTCGCAACGATAGCGAGCATCCTCGACAAGCCGGAATCTGCGAAGCGTGACGACCGGGCGAGCGCGCCTGTTCCCAACTCTCCAGCCAGAAAGGCCACGGGTACGGTGGTCTCATTCGATCAGGCCGACGGCTACACCAAGATCGGTCCCGGCCCGATCTCTGCGATCCGCTTCCGCTGGACCGCGCGGCGCGGCGAGGACGGCTACTATGTCGATGAGACCGTCGGGCCGACCTCGATCGCCGTCAGCAGCGGCCCGATGACGGCCGAAGCCGCCATCGACATGGTCGACACCCGTGCGCGCGAGGCGGCAGAGCGCTTCGAGGCACTGAAGAACGAGATGACCGGCAAGGGTGCGTTTGCTCCGGTCGAACCCGGCCGGACCTAGCGCTCGGTGGCCGCGCATCGTTGAATGATGCGCGGCATTGCCTGGTGGACCAGGAGGCTCGACCGCTGGCGGCGGCCGTGAGCCGATCCGAACGATGCGACCGCCGCCTGCCCCTCGTCCCGCGACACCGCTTCCTGTAAGAAGACCCTCGTCCCACTCAAGCCGAGGTGTCGCCATCATGGGGTTCTTCGATCGTCCGCTGTCCGTCCTGACCGGGCTCGTCCTCGTCTGCAGCCTTGCCGTGCCGGCGGCCGCGGACCAGGCCTCGCGGCTCGACGAGATCGTGCAGCGCGGTAGCTTGCGGGTCGGCATGACCGGCGACTACAAGCCCTTCACCTATCTCGACAAGGCGACCGGCAAATTCTCCGGCTTCGACGTCGACATGGCCGAGTCGCTCGGCAAGGCGCTCGGCGTCAAGGTCGAGTTCGTGCCGACGAGCTGGCCGCAGCTCATGAAGGATTTCGAGGCCGACAAGTTCGACGTCGCCATGGGCGGCGTGTCGATCACGCTCGACCGTCAGAAGAAGGGCTACTTCTCGACGCCGATCATGCGCGAGGGCAAGACACCGATCGCCCGTTGCAGCGACACCTCGAAGTACCAGACGCTGTCCGACATCGACAAGCCCGGCACCCGGGTCGTCGTCAATCCGGGCGGCACCAACGAGCGCTTCGCCCGCGCCAACATCAAGGCCGCCGACATCCGGGTCCACACCGACAACGTCACCATCTTCGACGAGATCGCCAAGGGCGACGCCGACCTGATGATGACCGACGCCTCTGAGACGCGCTACCAGCAGAAACTGCATCCTGGTGTCTTGTGCGCCGTCCATCCAGAGAAGCCGTTCGACTTTTCGGAGAAGGCCTACTGGCTGCAGCGCGACGTGGCGCTGAAGGCGTTCGTGGACCAATGGCTGCACATCTCGACGGAGAACGGCAGCTACCAGGCGATCTACAAGAATTGGTTCGAGTAAATTCTGACGAAGCTGACGGGATGTAGGCTGAATATGCAGCGTTCGATGAATTAGGCAGACTCTCTGCAAGTGCCCCGTGAGAACGTCGGATCGAAAAAGTTAAGGCTTGGCGGAAAACGAAGCAACGTCGCTGTCACGGAGCAGAGCAGACACGCAATCAATATTCCCCGTAAGCGCCGCTCGGCCACGGGAGGAAGGGGATCATTCTCAATCGTGCGCTCCCTGTGTTGTCAAAGATGAAGGGGAATGATCCCCAAGTGAGAAGATCGGTGACAAACGGAAGCAGCAATACCCCGGCGATCATCAAGACCACCCATCGCCATGGCTGTCTCACCGTGACGAGAAACGCAACAACAGCTAGACCGTAAAGCGGCCAAATAATTGAAGTCGCAATTACGCCGAGCGCAGACGGCGAGATCAGAGCGCCCCACGTCCAGCGATGCCAGCCGAGCTTGATGAGCAAGAAAGCGTGGCTAACCGTGTGCCGCTCCACGAACGCGAGCACGATCACGCAAAGCGGCACGAACCAAAGCCAATGCCAGCCTAAGCGCAGTCCCCTACCGGTGGCCTTCGCGGTGTCGCTCATGACCGAATTCTAGCGATCGCCCTTCGCTGTTGCTAGGGGCTGAGTGTCACCTCTGGGCCGGGAGTAGATATACGATGGCCGGTTGTGACCTTAGATCGGACCTCGTGGAGCGTCAGTCTACCCGCCGTGGAATTGCACGCCGAGCCTACCCCGAACGACCCGCACCTAAACGCTATATTCCGGCGTAGTTTCAATGAGAAGACCTCTGTCCAGTCCTCCGGTAGAAAATATTCCACTTTTGTTTTTCAGAATTTCATGCTTTACTGCCGCCATCCCGCCTCATCGAAGAGGGGCGTTGCGCGCGATCGTCACGACACGCGAGGTGGGGAGGCGACGGCCGCGAGATGCCGAAAGCGTGCTTGCACGCGGACGAACGGCAGCTTGCGGACGTGAAGTCGCAGGGTCCTGATACCCCGACGCTGGTATCAAGCCGCGAAGGTGCTCAAGGCGCCGCGTGGTGATGGTGGCCAACAAGCCCGGCGCACCAGGGAGACTGCGTATAAGCGTTAAGACCGTCGCGCAGGGAATGCCGGTTGATCGGCAGCACCTGTGGTACCTGCCGCCTGCATTTTTTACGCAGGCGGGCCATGGGTGAGGCCCTCACCCGGCATTCCCTGCGCCCTCTTCTATTCGAGAGGGGCACGACTGATGGAATCACTCGGACGTCATGCGTCGCGAGACAGCGAGGTCATGCTCTAGAGTGTTAGGTGCGGATCGCTCGGGCGACACAAACGGTGTCGTCCCCGGCCTCGAGCCGGGACCCATGCTCACAGGCCGTCGTTTGTGGCAGGTGCGAAGGTGCAGGCCTGCAGAATTGTCCCGCTGGTGGTGATGGGTCCCGGCTCGAGACCGGGACGACAGTGGAGCGTGTTGTGAAAGCTCTGCTCATAACCGCGCAGCGAACGCAGTTCGTCGAACAGGCCTCAGCCGTTGCGGTAGGTGTAGCTGTAGCCGTTGATCGCCGGCGCGCCGCCGAGATGGGCGTAGAGCACCTTCGATCCCTCCGGGAAGTAGCCCTTCTTGACGAGGTCGATCATGCCCTGCATCGACTTGCCCTCGTAGACGGGGTCGGTGATCATCGCCTCGGTGCGGGCGGCGAGGCGAATGGCCTCGTTGGTCTCGGCACTCGGCACGCCATAGGCCGGATAGGCGTAGTCCTTCAGGATCACGATCTCGTCGTCGCGCACCTTGCGGCCGAGCTCGACCAGCTCGGCGGTGTTGTCGACGATCTGCCGCACCTGGCTGCGGGTCTGCTCCGGCGTGCCGGAGGCATCGATGCCGATGACGCGGTCGGCGCGTCCATCCGCGGCAAAGCCGACGATCATGCCGGCCTGGGTCGAGCCGGTGACGACGCAGACGATGATGTAGTCGAACTTGATGCCCATCTCGGCTTCCTGCGCCCTCACCTCCTCGGCGAAGCCGACATAGCCGAGGCCGCCGAACTTGTGCACGGAAGCGCCGGCCGGAATGCCGTAGGGCTTGCCGCCGGCGTCCTTCACCGACTGGATCGCGTTCTCCCAGCTCTTGCGGATGCCGATGTCGAAGCCGTCCTCGACGATGCGGCTGTCGGCGCCCATCAGGCGCGTCATCAGGATGTTGCCGACGCGGTCATAGACGGCGTCCTCGTGCGGCACCCAGCTCTCCTGGACGACGACGCACTTCATGCCGATCTTGGCCGCGGTCGCCGCCACCATGCGGGTGTGGTTGGACTGCACGCCGCCGATCGAGACCAAGGTGTCGGCATTGGACTCGATCGCGTCCGGCACGATGTATTCGAGCTTGCGCAGCTTGTTGCCGCCCATGGCGAGACCGGAATTGCAGTCGTCGCGCTTGGCGTAGATCTGCACCTTGCCGCCGAGCGCCGCCGTCAGCCGCGGCAGATGCTCGATCGGAGTGGCACCGAAGGTGAGCGGATACTTTTTGAACTTGTCGAGCCGAAGCACGGGTCTCTCCGTGGGTGGATGAAAGGGCCGGGCGAAACATACGAAAAAGGGGGAGAAAGGTGCTCTCTTTATTGCCCTGTGTTTTCGTGCTTACGTCCGCTGATTTTCACATCTGTAAGAGAAACATCCGCCCATGACGGCAAGAATGAAAGAACCTTCCAGTATCGATCTCGACCGGGTCGATCGCCGTATCCTGCAACTGCTGCAGAAGGACGGCCGGATGAGCAATGCCGAGCTTGCCGCCGCCGTTCATGTCAGTCCGGCCACCTGCCATCGCCGCACCCAGCGCCTGTTCGAGGAGGGCTACATCAGGAGCGTGCGCGCGCAGATCGCCCCCGAGAAGGTCGAGCGCAGCGCGCTGGTGCTGGTCGGCGTCGTGCTCGACCGCTCGACGCCGGAGAGCTTTCGCACTTTCGAGGCCGCGATCCGCAAGCTCAAATTCGTGCTCGACTGCCATCTCGTCGCCGGCGATTTCGACTTCTTCCTCAAGATCCGCGTCCGCGACATGCAGGACTTCAACCGCATGCATGGCGACCAGCTGATCTCGCTGCCCGGCGTGCGGCAGACCCGCACCTTCTTCGTGATGAAGGAGGTGGTCGACAATGCGCCGCTGGATTTCTGAGCGGAGGGCGCGTTGAACCAGGGCTGCCGCAGCGGCGACTTAATTGCGCGTGAGCTCGCTCACATCAGCAACCGACATCGTGGAGATCCTGATGAAGAGGCTGTTGGCCGTTGCTGCCGTGGTTCTGGCCAGCAGTGCCGCCGAGGCGCAGTACGTCATCGAGTACGGCGGCAAGACGATCCGCATCGATCCCGACCGCGGCACCGTGCAGATCCCCGGCGTCTACGACAATACCGAGCAGAAGAAGTTCAAGCGCACCAAGCGCGATCCGGATCAGGCGGCCAGGCCGCCGGCCGCGGCGGACAAGCCGGCTCCGGCGCCCACCGAGGCGGCGGTCACCCCGGCCCCGCAACCGCCTGCTCCCGCCGTCGCGGTCCCTGCTCCAGTTCCCGCCGAGCCTGCTCCGACGGCAGCCGCACCGGTGAGCCCACCGGCCGCTCCTGCTCCCGTTCAGGCGGCCGCGCCACCGGCGCCGCTGCCACCACCTCCGGCGGCCCCAGCCGCCAATGCCACGGCACCTGTTGCGCCGCCGGCCGCTGCGGCTCCCGCCGCCGCGCCGCCGCCGCCGCGTCCAGCCCAGACGCCTGCCGTGACCACCGCAGCCGCTCCGCCCGCTGCGGCGCAGACCGCCGGTCGCGATCCCAACTCGCCGGTCGGCATCTGGCTGACGGAGGAGAAGGAGGGCCAGATCCGCATCGAGCCCTGCGGCGCCAATCTCTGCGGCTACGCCGTGGATGCGAAGACCAAGCAGAACGGCGAGCAGATCCTGATCAACATGCGGCCGAGCGACAAGGCCCAGGAGAAGAAGTGGACCGGCCGCATCTTCGATCCGAACAGCGGCAGCACCTACGATTCGACCATCGCGCTGAAGGGAGCGGACAATCTGCGCGTGCAGGGCTGCGCCTTCGGCGGCATGTTCTGCGGCGGCCAGACCTGGACGCGAGTGAACTGAGCGCGGCGACGACCGTCGAAGTTCATTCAAATGAAACGCGCGCGGCCTTGCGACCGCGCGCTCGAGCGGTCGTCAGTCTGGCGTCAGCCGACCGGCGTCGCATATTCCTCGTCGGTGACGTGCTCCATCCACGTCACGTGCTCACCGTTGAGCGATTCATGCATCGCGACGTGGACCATGCCGGTGGTCGGCGCGGCGCCATGCCAATGCTTCTCGCCTGGTGGAATCCACACGATGTCGCCGGCCTTGATCTCGCGCACCGGCCCGCCCTTGGCCTGCACCCGACCGACGCCCTGAATCACGTAGAGCGTCTGTCCGAGCGGATGGGTGTGCCAGGCGGTGCGCGCGCCGGGCTCGAACGCCACGCGCGCCGAGGCGACGCGGGCGGGCGCCTGCGGCGTGATGATCGGGTCCTGCCACACCGTACCGGTGAAACTTTCGGCCGCCGCGCGGCGCGTGGGGCGCGAGCCCGCGAGATAAACATCCACCATGGTTCTGCCTTTCCTAAGTCCTTGCAGTCGATCGATCGCTGCGTCGGCCGCGACCTACTTCTTCGACGCCGCGTAGCGCGCCTTGGTCTCGGCATTCATCGGATAGAGACCCGGCAGCACCGCGCCCTTGTTCACCTCGTCGACGATCCAGGCTTCCATGCGCTCCTGCTCCGGGCCTTCGGCGAGCACGTGATCGAGCATCGCCTGCGGGATCAGCACCGCGCCGTCCTGGTCGGCGACGATGACGTCGTTCGGAAACACCGC
Organism: Bradyrhizobium sp. HKCCYLRH3073; assembly: GCF_051167995.1. Classification (NCBI taxonomy): domain Bacteria; kingdom Pseudomonadati; phylum Pseudomonadota; class Alphaproteobacteria; order Hyphomicrobiales; family Nitrobacteraceae; genus Bradyrhizobium; species Bradyrhizobium sp. HKCCYLRH3073. The sequence goes on along the minus strand of NZ_JBNPUD010000003.1, from coordinate 438,214 downwards.
AACGCCGCCGCAGCCGATCGCCTCGCCCCAGCCGACGAAGGTGAGGCCGGCAACCGACGGCGGCGCGGCGTAGCCATCGCACCACACCGGCAGGCCGGTGCCCATCACGCCTTCGAGGTCGCGCACCACGCCGTCGGTGATCAGCGCGGTGACGCCGCGCTTGACCATGCGGGCGCACAGAATGTCGCCGAAGATGCCGGCGTCCTTGACGCCCATCGCATCGACCACGGCGATGCAGCCCTCGGGCATGGCCTCGATCGCGGTGCGGGTCGAGATCGGCGACGACCAGGATTCCGGCGTCGCCAGATCCTCGCGCGCCGGCACGAAGCGCAGCGTGAAGGCGGGACCGACCAGCCGCTTCTGTCCCGGGCGCAGCGGCTTGGCGCCGCGCAGCCAGACATTGCGCAACCCCTTCTTCAGCAGGACCGTCGTGATGGTCGCCGTAGTGACCTGGGAGAGGGTAGCGATGGCTTCGGGAGTGAGGGACATTGTGAGACTGGCGCTCCAAACAGGCTGGCGGAAAAAGCAGGCGCATCTTGCGAGCGACGAAGGCCGCGTCAAGGGCATGCTCAGTGCGCCCAGCGCATGCGGGGCCTGCAGCGGCCCGATAAGGTCTTCTTATCGCGGGGCATCCGATTAATTTATTGAATTTTCGAGACTTTTTGTCTCCAGCGCAATTCCACTGGCGATCGAAAGCGGCTAGATGAGGAACAGCAACACGGATCTTCTCGGACAGATGGCCGACTCTTTTCCACCTCCTCGCCTGCTGCCCAGCGGCGACAGCGCGGTCACCGTCGAGTTCAGCCGGACCATCGACGAGACCGCCAATCGCCGCGTGCTTGCGCTCGACCATGCGGTGGCAGCGGCCGGGATCGAGGGCATCACCGAGACGGTGCCGACCTATCGCTCGCTGCTGGTGCACTACGATGCAGGTGTGATCGACCACGACACGCTTGGGGCAAAGCTGTTGGCGCTGTCGGCCGGGTCGCTTGCGCCGGACAGCGAGGTCAGGCGCTGGCGGGTTCCAGTCTGCTACGGCGGCGAGAATGGCATCGACCTGGAGGACGTCGCCAAGGCGCTGAACCTGACGCCGGACGAGGTCGTCGCCCGCCATGTCGCCGGCATCTACCGCGTCGCGATGATCGGCTTCACGCCGGGCTGGTCCTATCTGTCCGGTCTCGATCCGACGTTGCAGATGTCGCGCCGGCAGAACCCGCGCTTGGCGACACCGGCAGGCATCATCGCGATCGGCGGCATCCAGACCGGCATCCAGTGCCTTGCCGGCCCCTGCGGCTGGCACCTGCTCGGGCGCACCGCGATGCGGACGTTTCAACTGCACCGCGACCCGACCTTCCTGCTCGAGCCCGGCGACGAGGTCAGCTTCTACGCCGTCGACGTGAAGACCTTCGCGGAGCAGGAGCGCGCCGCGGAGGGCGGCGAGCTCATCGCAGAGCGGATCGCCGCATGAGCACGCTCGTCGTCTCACAGATCGGTCCGGCAAGCTCGGTCCAGGATGGTGGGCGTTTCGGCGCGCAGCGCTACGGACTGACGCCATCCGGCGCGATGGACAAGCTGGCGCTGGCCGCAGCCAACAGCCTCGTCGGCAATGTGCCGATGGCGGCTGCGATCGAGATCGGCCCGTTCGGCGCGACGTTCGCGGCGAAGGGCGGCGCGGTGCGCGTGGCGCTCGCCGGCGCGCAGCGGCCGGCGGACGTCGCCAAGCGGCCGATCGAGATCAACACGTCGGTGACACTGAACGACGAAGAGCAGCTCACGCTCGGCTTTGCGCGCGGCGGCTCGTTCACTTATCTGGCCATCGAAGGCGGCATCGCCGGCGAGCCGATGTTCGACAGTCTCTCGGTGAATGCGCGCGCCGGGCTCGGCAGCCCCTACCCGCGGCCGCTCCAGGCCGGCGACAGGTTCGAGGTCACCCCCGCCAGCGACGCGCCGGAACTGCGGATTGATGTGCCGAGAATGAGCGGCGTGATCCGCGTCGTGATGGGGCCGCAGGACGATGAGTTCAGCGACGAGATGAAAGCGCTGTTCCTCGGCAGCGACTGGATGGTGTCAGCAACCAGCGACCGCATGGGCTATCGCCTCGAAGGACCGCCGATCCGCCATCTCCATGGCCACAACATCGTCTCCGACGGCACCGTGGACGGCAGCATCCAGGTGCCTGGCAACGGTTCGCCGATCGTGCTGATGTCCGATCGCGGCACCAGCGGCGGCTATCCGAAGATCGCGACCGTCATCACGGCGGATTTCGGCCGCCTGGCGCAGACGCCCGCCGGCACGCCGTTCCGCTTCAAGGCCGTGAGCATCGCCGAGGCGCAGGCCGAACTGCGCCGCTACAAGGATCTGCTGCGCAGCCTGCCCGGCCGCGTCACCGAGCTCGCCAACAGCGATTTCAATGTCGATGCGCTGTTGACGGCCAATGTCGCCGGTCATGCGGTCAGCGCAACCGACGCCACCACCTGGCCCGGAGCGACTCCCGATTGATTTGAGCACATCTCACGCTGTTTCGGACCCATCAACGAGCGGACCCTGACATGACCAGCACCGTCGACCTGAACTGCGACCTCGGAGAGAGCTTTGGCCCGTGGGAAATGGGCAACGATGCCGCCATGATCGAGCTGGCGACGTCGGTGAACGTCGCCTGCGGTTTTCATGCCGGCGATGCCGACATCATGCGCCGCACGGTCGAGATGGCGAAGGCCAAAGGTGTCCGCGTCGGTGCGCATCCCGGCTATCGCGATCTGCATGGTTTCGGCCGGCGTCCGGTACCCGGATTGAAATCATCGGAGATCGAAAACCTCGTCGCCTATCAGATCGGCGCGCTGCAGGCGATCGCCACCGCGGCCGGCCACAAGGTCACGCATGTGAAGGCCCACGGCGCGCTGTCCAACGTCGCCTGCGAGGATGACATGACGGCAAACGCGATCGCCAAGGCGATCAAGGCCGTCGATCCCAGTCTGATCTTTGTCGTGCTCGCCAACTCCAAGCTGGTGACCGCGGGCGAGAAGGCCAACCTGTCGATGGCGCACGAGGTGTTCGCCGATCGCGCCTATGGCGACGATGGACTCCTGGTGTCGCGCAGCAAGCCCGGCGCCGTGCTGCACGATCCCAAGGTCATCGCCGATCGCGTCGTGCGCATGGTTCAGGACGGCGCGGTGATTTCGGTGACCGGCAAGGTGATGAAGATGCGCACCGACACCGTCTGCATTCACGGCGATACCGCTGGCGCGGTCGAGATTGCGCGGGAGGTCCGCAAGGCGCTCGAGGCGGCCGGCATCACGGTCGCGCCGTTTAAGAGGTGAGGAGGATCAGAACGGGTGCGTGAAGGATGTGCCCAGGGTGATCGCGGCAATCAGCGCCATCGCGCTGTAGAAGGCAACCAGCGCGACGGTTGCGCCGCGCTCGCGAATGGCGCGGGCCTGGGGCATCTGTCGCAGGGGCGTCGATATCGTTCGCATGGCCGGTCTCCCGAAGTTCCGGCCATGAGAAAAGCGTTCTCGCGAGCCGGTGCAAGGCAACCGGCGAAATAACGACAAGCCCCCTGCGCCGGGTCCCGCAGGAACCAAAAAATTCTCGGCCGGAGTGGCGGCCGAGAATATTCTCCGCGGGGGTTCCCGCTCAGTAGACGTCGAGCTGGAACCGGCCCTTCTTCTTGAGGTCGGCCACGAAGCTGACGGCCTCGTCGGTCGAGCGGGCCCCGAACTGGGCGACGATGTCGACGAGGGCGCGCTCGACGTCCTTGGCCATGCGCTTGGCGTCGCCGCAGATGTAGAGATGGGCGCCGTCGGCGAGCCAGGTCCAGACCTCGCGCCCGACCTCGCGCATGCGGTCCTGGACGTAGAACTTCTTGTCGCCGTCGCGCGACCACGCCAGCGACAACCGCGTCAGGAGGCCGGCCGTCTTCATGGCGTTCAGCTCGTCGGCGTAGAAGAAGTCGCAGTCGCTGCGCTGATGTCCGAAGAACAGCCAGTTCTTGCCGGGCGCGCCGGTCGCCCTGCGGTCGTGCAGGAACGCGCGGAACGGCGCGACGCCGGTGCCGGGACCGACCATGATGATCGGCGTCTTCGGATCAGCGGGCAGCGCGAATCCGTGCGCCTTCTGCACATAGACGCGCAGCTTGTCGCCGGGATTGATCCGCTCGGCCAGGAACGTCGAGGCAAGTCCCAGCCGCTTGCGCTTGCCGATGACGTAGCGGACGCAGTCGACCGTCAGCGACAACCTGCCGGGCGTGGCATTGTGCGACGACGAGATGGAGTAGAGCCGCGGCTGCAGCGGCTCCAGCGCCTCGACGAAGGCCTCCGGATGCGGCCGGACGCCGGAGAACTTCTGCAGCACCGCCATCACGTCGAGCGTCGCCGCGTCGCCGTCGGGATCCTCGCCCTGCGCCAGCTGCCGCGCCTTCTCGCGGGTTGCGCCGCCGGTGATGAAGGAGATCAGCTCGAACAGCGAATCCGGCGCCGGCGCCAGCGAGACGTCCTCCAACAGGCACTGCCGCAGCGGCTTGCCGTTCACCTCGGTCATGTGCGAGGCGCCGAGCAGCGCGATGATCTGATCGACGAGGCCGAGATCGTTCTTGGCGAAGATGCCGAAGGAATCGCCGACGACGTAGTCGAGCCCGCTCTCGCCGAGATCGAACTCGATGTGCCAGGTCTCCTTCTCCGAGCCCGGCTTGTTGAGCAGGCGCCGCGACAGGAACGTCGCATCGACCGGATTGTCGCGCGAGCGACCGGGCTCGCTGACGACGACGGAGACTGTGGCCGGCGCAGCCGCAGCGGGCTTGGCCGCGGCCGGAGCCCTGTCGATCTCCTCGTAGAGCGCCTTGAGCATCCGCGCGGTTTCCTTGCCGCCGGGGACGCACAGATTCAGCCGCGCCTCGCTGCGATCGGCAATCGCATCCGAATAGTCGCTGCAATTGTAACCGCATTGGCCGCAGTCCTGCTGCGCCATGGCCGCCATCATGCGCCGGCGCAGCGGACGGCCGTCGGCGAGCTTCATGCGCTCGGCGATCGGCATGGTCTGGTCGTGCCATGGCGCCTCGCCGTCGTCACCGTCGCCCGCGGGCGCAAGCACGGCGCCGTTCTGCGCCGGCGACAACGCTGTCGCGCCGTCGAAGCCGAGCGCTCCGGCCAGAAAGCCGTTGAGCCATGAGCGTTGCGCCTCGGAGAATGGCGCCGTCGAAGGAATGATCTCGATCTTGGGCATGGGCGTGATCTGGTTCATGCAGACACCTCCGACGAGGTCTGGGCTTCGGCGAGATTGCGCAGCGCCTCGCCGTCGTGACGGCGTGCGAACGACAGGAAGGTCTCCTCGGGAGAGGCGCGATGGGCGAGATAGGCCTTGAGCAGCTTCTCAACGGTTACAGGCGCATCCGCCGCCTTGAGGTCGCGATAGACCTCGCGGCCGATGTCGGCCTGCGGGCCGAACCCGCCGCCGGCGAACAGGTGATAGCCCTCGACCGTGTCGTCGCCATCACCGACCGGCACCTTTGCCGCGATCATGCCGATGTCGCTGATGTAGTGCTGGGCACAGGAATGATGACAGCCGGTGAGATGGATGTTCAACGGGGTGTCGACGTCCACCCTGCTCTCGCACCAGTCGCCGATCTCGGCCGCATGCTTCTTGGTGTTGGATGCCGCGAACTTGCAGCCGGCGTTGCCGGTGCAGGCGATCAGTCCGGCGCGGATGTGCGAGGCCTTTGTCGACAGCCCGATCTGCTCGATCGCCGCACAGGCCAGAGCGACCTTGTCGTCGGGAACGCCCGAGAGCAGCAGGTTCTGCCACACCGTGAGCCGGATCTCGCCGTCGCCGAGATCGGCTGCGATCTTGGCGAGCGCGCGCATCTGGTCCGTCGTCAGCTTGCCCAACGGCAGCACCACGCCGATCCAGTTCACCCCCTGCTGCTTCTGCTGGTGGACGCCGATATGGGCCATGCGATCGGCGTCGGGCCGCGGCGCGAGCGCCTCGTCGGGGACGCGCGCCAGCTTGCGGCCGAGCCTTGTTTCAACGGCTTCCATGAACTTGTCGTGACCCATGCTGTCGAGCACATATTTGAGCCGCGCCTTGAGGCGATTGGTGCGGTCGCCGGTCTCGATGAACAGCCGCACGATGGCGTCGGCCACCTCGGTCGCCCGCTCCGGCTCGACGATGATCCCTGTCGGCTTGGCGAAATCCTTGTGTCCGGTGATGCCGCCGAGGCCGAGCTTGAACCACACGCCCGGCGCAACGCCAAAGCCGTCCTTCACCTCGACCGCCGAGAACGCGATGTCGTTGGTGTCCTCCAGTGCCGCGATCCGTCCGGCGCCGTCGAAGGCGACGTTGAACTTGCGCGGCAGGCCGTACAGCGAGCGGTCGTTGAGGATGTGGAAATGCCATTCGCGGGCGAAAGGCCGCGTATCCAGCAATTCCTGCGGATCGATGCCGGCCGTTGGCGTCCCCGTCACATTGCGGATGTTGTCGGCGCCGGAGCCGCGCGCCGTCAGACCGAGATCCGAGAGTCCTTCCAGCAGCATGACCGCGTGCCTCGGCGGGATTTCGCGCAGTTGCAGGTTGGCCCGCGTGGTGACGTGGCTGTAGGGGCCGCAAAGCTGGTCGGCGAGATCGGCAAGGCCCGTCAGTTGCCAATGCTTCAGGATGCCGTTGGGAATGCGCAGCCGGCACATATAGGAATCCTGCGCCGGCGCGACGTGAAACAGGCCGTAATAGCGCCAGCGGAAATTGTCGGCCGTGGATGGCGCAGCATCATTGCGCGCCTGCTCCTTCAGCCTCTCGTAGGCATCGAAGGGATGGAGCTCGCGCTTGACCTTCTCCTGGTCGACGAGCTTCCGTCCCGACGCAATCACCTTGTCCTGGGCCTTGATGTGGATGGCGTCCGGGCCGGTCGGCTCGCTTGCCGTCTGCGTGCCACCCTGGCCGCGCCCTGCCAGCGTGACCTTGAGGCCCGCAGCCAAGCCTTCGAGGTAGCGCTTCTGCTCGTCGTTAAAGTCGACTGACAACGATTCGATTTTCATGATGGCGGACGAAGCTCCAGCGGCCACGGCGGTTGGCGTTCGGGAATGGGATGAGGATCGCACCGTCCGACAGGCCGACATGGCCTGCTTCCGATGAAAGATCCGACCAGCTTCGTTGCTGCGGAAATCCGACACGGATTGCAGTCAGCGGCATCTGCGGCGGCTGACTGCACTGCAATATTCAAGTTGCGTGCCAGCCTGAAAAATCAGGAAAAGCGTGTAAAATCAGAATGCTGATCGAATCAATGAAGGCAAGTTAACCGACTCAAGCCTCGAAATACGGGCACGTCGCCCAAAAATTGGTCGACGGCACACGGTGCCCAGACCCTGATTCGGTGCGTGAATCAGGCCGTCCAGCGGCCGATCTTGAAGGCCTCGAGATGGCCGATCACGTCGTCCGCCGCGAAAGGCGGACCGGCGAATGCGCCGATGGCGGCATCCGTGCCGACCGCGGCCGTGCCCATGGCCGCGTCGTAGATGTCCGGCCGGAACACGCCCATGGCAGTGCCCAGGGCTTCAGTACTGAGGGGAGTCTGGCCCCACCGCACCATCTGGGCATAGAGCCATGCCGCCTGGATCTTCTCGGGCCGTCCCGCGTCTTCGCGGCCCACCAGCAGATAGCGCGAGCTTTCGCGGAAGGTGCCGTCCGGCGAGATCTTGAGGCGGCCGTCCAGCGTACGCTGGAGCACCTCCGCATCGACGCCGATCCGCTCCGGCTGGGCCAGAATACGCGCGGCATCCCCGTGGTTCTGCTCGATGAAATCGGCGGCCTTCGCGCAGGCGCGGATCAGGCCGGCGAGGGCGGCGGGATTCTTGTCAGCCCAGCTCTGCCTGACCGCCAGCACCTTTTCGGCCGCGCGCACCAGCACGTCAGACACGAAGTGGAGAATATGGCCGATGCCGAGATCGACTGCGATCGAGTTCCACGGTGCTCCGACGCAGAACGCGTCGACGTGACCGTTGGCGATGCTCTCCACCATGTAGGGCGGCGGCAGCACCACGAGGCGGACGTCCTCATCGGGGTCGACGCCACCTGCGGCCATCCAGAACCGCAACTGATAGTTGTGGGTCGAGAACGGAAACGTCATGCCGAACGTCAGCGGCTCGCGCCCGGCCTTGCGCCGTTCCGCGACGACGCGCGCCAGCGCCAGCGCCGTCGCCATCGGGTCGAAACGATCCCCATCGAGATTGGCCATGATCGCCGCATGCAGCGCCGGCGTCACGGTGATCGCGTTGCCGTTCACCCCGAGATTGAAAGGAGCCACGATCGGCACCTTGACGTGACCGATGCCCAGGCTCGACGCGATGGCGACGGGAGCCAGCAGATGCGCCGCGTCGAACAGGCCGATGTTGAGCTTGTCGCGCACGTTCGACCACGACACCTCTCGGACCAGCGTGACGTCGAGACCTTCGGCCGCGGTGAAGCCGTTGTCGACGGCGACGATCAGCGCGGCGGCATCGACCAGCGGGATGAAGCCAATGCGAAGCGGGCCGGTCATTTCAACAACTCCGAGGCGGTCAGGATCGACTGCGCGATCTCGCCGATCTTCTTCTTTTCGCGCATGGCCGTGGAGCGCAACAGCACATAGGCTTCCTCTTCGGTGAAGCCCTTCATCTTCATCAGAATGCCCTTGGCGCGGTCGATCACCTTGCGGTCCTCCAGCGCGGACTTGGTGCGCTCGAGCTCGTCCTGAAGCTTGGAGAACGCATTGAAGCGCGAGATGCAGAGGTCGAGGATCGGCTTGATCCGCTCCTTCTTCAGCCCATCGACGATGTAGGCGGAGACGCCCGCCTCGACCGAGGCCTGGATCGAGGCCGCGTCGCTCTGGTCCACGAACATCGCGATCGGCCGGCGGACGGCGCGGCTGACCTGGAACATCTGCTCCAGCACATCGCGGCTCGGGTTCTCCAGGTCGATGACGATGACGTCCGGGTCCAGGGCATAGATGCGCGCCAGGAGACCCTGCATCTCGCTGACATGCACGACGCCGGTAAAACCCGCCTCCCGCAAGCCTTCCTCCAGGATGGCCGCGCGGATCGGGCTTTCGTCGACGATCACGATTTTAGGCGATTGCTCGGCGCTCATCGATCACCAGGTTGTCCGGGCCCTCACCCATAGCATGGACGTGGCCGCCTCAAAGCCTTGTCTTTCTGGACAATTCGGACTAGCTGACGCCTATCTCATCAGGCAGTTCCAAGATGCAGCAGGGTTCGGCGCCCAAGATCAGCTTTGTTTCGCTCGGTTGTCCCAAGGCCTTGGTCGATTCCGAGCGCATCATCACGCGCCTGCGCGCCGAGGGCTACGAGCTCGCCCGGAAGCATGACGGCGCCGACGTCGTCATCGTCAACACCTGCGGGTTCCTGGACAGCGCCAAGCAGGAATCGCTGTCGGCGATCGGCGCGGCCATGGCCGAGAACGGCAAGGTCATCGTCACCGGCTGCATGGGCGCCGAGCCGGAGCAGATCGAGCAGGCCTATCCCGGCGTGCTGTCGATCACCGGCCCGCAGCAGTATGAGAGCGTGCTGGACGCCGTCCATCGCGCGTCGCCGCCGGCGCACAACCCGCATCTCGACCTGGTCCCTCCGCAGGGCATCAAGCTCACGCCCCGGCACTACGCCTATCTGAAGATCTCCGAAGGCTGCAACAACCGCTGCACCTTCTGCATCATCCCGAAGCTTCGCGGCGATCTGGTGTCGCGGTCCGCGGCCGACGTGCTGCGCGAGGCCGAGCGGCTGGTCGCAGCCGGGGTCAAGGAGCTCCTGGTCATTTCGCAGGACACCTCGGCCTATGGGCTGGACCTGAAATATGCCGAAAGCGCCTGGAAGGACCGCAACGTCCGGGCTCGCTTCCTCGATCTGGCGCGCGAGCTGGGCGAGCTCGGCGCCTGGGTGCGCATGCACTACGTGTACCCCTACCCGCATGTCGACGAGGTGATCGGCCTCATGGCGGACGGTAAGATATTGCCCTATCTCGACATCCCGTTCCAGCATGCCAGCCCCAACGTCCTGAAGGCGATGCGCCGCCCGGCGGCGCAGGACAAGACGCTGGACCGGATCAAGGCCTGGCGGACGACCTGCCCGGATCTTGCGCTGCGCTCGACCTTCATCGTCGGCTTCCCCGGCGAGACGGACGCCGACTTCGCCTACCTGCTGGATTGGCTGGATGAGGCCGAGATCGATCGGCTCGGCTGCTTCAAATACGAGCCGGTGGCCGGCGCGACCTCCAACGCCCTGCCCGACCAGGTCCCGGACGAGGTCAAGCAGGAGCGCTGGGACGCGCTCATGGCCCGCCAGCAGAAGATCTCGGCGCGCAGGCTCAAGCGCAAGGTCGGAACGCGTCAGCAGGTGATCATCGACGAGGTCGGGCCGAGCGTCGCCAAGGGCCGCACCAAGGCCGATGCCCCGGACATCGATGGCGCCGTTTATCTGTCCAGCCGGCGGCCGCTGCGTGTCGGCGAGATCGTCACGGTCAAGATCGAGCGTGCCGACGAATACGACCTGCACGGCACGGTCGCTGGGTTCTAGCGCGGGTCAACGGCAACTCAGGGAAGCCGGCCGATCGCAATCGTCCGGTCGGGTCCTACGCTTTCCAATGATGCAAAGCCGGCGCGTCTGCCGAGTTCATCAAGATTGCCGTAGCGCGCGATCCAATCGGGATAGGCGTAGCAGAGGATGATGTCGGCGTGGCTGCGAAGCCACCGACACAGTGTGGCAGCCCTGTCAGCGCCCGCTTCGAGCAACCGTCCGGGCATGATCAAAACGACGCTCCGATCAGCGGCCGTCTCAAGAGGTGCGGGGCAAGCGAACATGTCGCAACTCGGCCAGTGCGAAACCGCTCGTCCGAACATCGCTCGCGCATGGACGAGCTTTCGTGAATCTCGCTCGATGCCGAGCGGCTGCAGATCAGGCGTCCCTTCGCAACTCGCGGCCAACAGCGCCCCATTGCCGCATCCGAGATCGATGATGTTGTAGCGCGCCCCGGCCGTGACCGTTCTTACGGCCGCGGCGATGGGAGCGTGAGCCTCTCGCATTCCGCAGACGGACGCGAAGCCGTTGTCGGCCGCAAGCCAATCCGGCGCGGGCCGTTCGCCGGACATCAGCGCTCGCCACGTTGACAGGTCCAACGACGGCCTCCTCAGTGCACCGCCGCCGCCTCGCGGGTCTCGAGCAACTGCCGGCCTCGCGCGATCAACGCGTCGATCCAGGCATAGAGGCCGGCAACGAACGCCTCTCCGTCCCGGTCGACGCGGATGTACCGCCGGATCTCGTCGACCCCCTCCTCAATGCGGGCGAGATTGCGCCGCAGCAGGCGAAACAGCAATTGGCGCCGCTCTTCATCCGGCTCGGTCTCGATCAGCACGATGTCGAGCGCCGTGATGTAGGCAAACGAATATTCCGCGTGCAGCACCGCGGTCATCGGGCGCAAACGATCCTTGATGACGGGGCTGACATACAACTCGTCCGCCGGATTCAACACCAGCCGATCCGCGGATTCCAGATTGATGCCGAGCGCGCGAAGCTTGTTGTGTCCCATCTCGTGCACGAACGCCTGGGCCAGGCCGATCGGATCGAAGATGGTGGCGAACAGCGTGCCCAGCCGGTCGTCGGTCGAGCCGCTGTAGGATCCATAGCCCTCGCGATAGTCGCTCTCCGCAACATCGGGACGCGCCAACGGATGGAAGGAATCGATGAGCATGCGCATCTGTTCGAAGGCGACCGGCCAGCGCCGCACGTAGTCGACGGCAGCATCGATGTTGGGGTGCTCCAGCGGACCGTTGCTGAATACGGGCGCCCCCGGCGCGGTCGGCTGCACGTAGCGAACCGACACGGCGCCATCGAAGATGCGCGGCGAATGGCCGGCGACCCGGTGCACGAACGGCTCCGGCCGGTGAGCGTTCGTGGTCGTGCTGGCGAGATGACAGGCCAGCAAGGCGTCATACAGATCATCCTGTGGTGCCGCGGCCCGCGACCAGTCGATCATTGTCTCCTCCCGCGACGGTTGTTGATTCAGAATTGAAGCTGAGCGGACGACGCGCCGGAGCCGTCCCTGGCGATCGGGCGCAGCCAGCCGCCGGGGAAATCGCGCCGGCATTCGTCGTCGATGACGAGGGCTTCGGTGCTGGTGACCAGCGTCAGCGCGCAGTCCTCGTCTTCCAGGATGCACCCGCGGGCGACCAGGCCGGTGAAGCTCTGCTCCACCTCTGGCCAGGAGGTCTCCTGGTCGACCAGCCGCCCGAGGGTCGCGTCGATGCGCACCGGCTCTCGGAAGGCGTCCAGCACGGCGATCTCGATCGGATCGAGCATGCGCCATGTCTCGGTTGCGATCCGGCGCGTGTCCTTGAGGATCGACAACGGACCCAATCCGACCACCGCCAGTATCGGCATTGCGGTGCCGTCCACATGTGCAGACCGCCAAAGCCTGATCGCAGCGCCAAGCGGGGCGAGATCCTCGTCCGAGGCGGTGTTGGCGGCCGTGCCATCGAAGAAATAAGCGAGCCGCGTCAGCACATCTTCCGGCTGGCCATAGACCGCCTGATAGGCCAGCGCGGGAGCGACATTTTCAAACCCGAACTCGGCCGCGTGGTTGAAATACGGGCTGAAGCGGTCGAGCCTGATCCGGCAATGTCCGGTCGGCGGCTGCAGATGCTCCAGCAGCGCAAACCATCGCGCTATCTTGGCGTAGGCCGCAGGCCGCTCGCCGGGGAAGCCGCACAGCACGTTCCAGATCGGCCGAAGTCCGATCTCGGCACAGCTTCGGAGCACGCGGACGTTCTGCAGCCCGGTCACGCCCTTTTCCATCAGGCGCAGGACATCGTTGTCGAGATGCTCGATGCCCGGCTGAACCCAGGTCACCCCGCCGCGCGCGAGCGTACGCAGCTGCTCGGGGCGCATGTTCGACTTGATCTCGTAGAGGATCCGGTAAGGCGACGGCGCGGTGTTGGCGAGGTGGCCGAACACGGCGTCGACATGCTTCAAGTTCAGAATGTTGTCGGTCGCCTCGAAGCGCTTGACGCTCCAGCGCGCGGATAGTGTTGCGAGCTCGGCCAGCACGCGCTCGGCCGACTTGGTGCGAAACGCCATCGTCGCGCCGTTCAGGCCGCAGAATGTGCAGTGGTGCTTCATGCCCCACCAGCAGCCGCGCGAGCTCTCGAACGGCAGCGCGGGGAGCAGATCATCGCAGAACGACGCCTGCCTCAGCTCCGCGAAATAGTCGGTGAAGTCAGGGACGGGAAGCTCGTCAAGATTCTGCAGCGGAGTCTCCGCGATCCTCCCATTCGTGCCCACGCGGCCCAGCACGTCGGTGCTTTCACTGTAAGGCAAGGTGCCTGCAAGGAAGCGCTCGACGAAATCCGGAAAGGTCCGGTCGGACTCGCCGCGAAACACATAGTCGATTTGCGGGAAGCGTTCGAGCAGCGCCTCGCCCATCGGCCCCTCGCAGTTGGCGCCGCCGAAGCATATGATCGTGTCCGGCGCGAGCTGCCTGATGCGATGCGCGATGCCGAGAGACGCGCAATTCTGCTGGAACGTCGACGAGAAGCCGACGATGCGGGCGCCGTCTGCGATCAGCAGACGAGCCGACCGGTCGACGAACCTCTCCGCCGCATCGCGCGCCGCGACGACCGCGGGCCAATGCTTGCCGCAATAGGCTTCCATTCGCTCCCGGTGCCGGGCTTCCGCGACAGGATCAGGAGCGTTTTCGAAGGTCGCGGCGAACACCCATTCACCGATCAGCAGGCTGGTCTGAACCTGCTCCGCGATGAACTGGAAGGTGTCGGCGCCGATCAACTCGGCAAACGCAAAACCGAGATAGTACTGCCGTGCGTCGATCCCGCGGTCCTCGAGGGCCGCCTGGAGCGTGCTGATCCCCAGCGCGGGCCGCGTCAAGGCCAGGAACGGCGCTGCAACCAGCGCAACGGATATGGTCATGGCAATGGCTCTCAGAACTTGGGCTGTCAGAACTTGGCGGACAGGTCGGACGACGGCGGGGGCACCGAATGAAATACACCCACTGCCTCGAACATGTGCTCGAGCAGCGTCAACGTTGGCAGCTTCCGCGGCAAATGGCTGTCGAGCAATTGCAGCAGCTCGGGATTTGAGAACAGACGGTCGCACGCCGTGCAGATGCCGTCGAAATCACTGGCCGCGAGCGGTCGTTCGGTCTCCGCCGTGATTTCGCAGAGCAGAGCGACCGGACCTTCGAAGGCGATCCACTTCCACACCGGGTCCATGTAGGCGCGGGACATCGCCTCGGACATCGGCGTCTCGTTCAGATCACCGACGCTCATCGCGGCATGAAACGGCAGCACGCCGCAGCAGGGCAGAACGTTCCCGCTCGGGGCCACGGAGAAATGCCTCAGCACCGAGGGACATGGTCCGCGATAGACCTGTGGCGAATGCCGCCTTGCGTCGAGGTCGGACGCGCTGACATCGTCGACGGCGCGTCCCGTGGAGTTGATCGCCGTCTCGTACACCGACAGCTGCGGATCCGAGTCAGGGTCGACACCGAGAAGATCGAAGATCCGGGACTGGTCGATCACGCTGCCCGGCGATGTCACGACGGCAATCAGCACGTCCAATCCGAGCGAACGGGCAGCCCGGTAGGCATGCGCGATATTGCGCCCGTCCAAGAATTCGGCATGCATGTCGTCGAAAGAGATGATGATCCGTTCGAGACCTGCTTCAACCAGTGGAGTCAGGATCCGCTCGGCCTTCGCTTCGGATGTCGCCCAATAGGCGCTGGTGGTCGCGGACGTGGAGAGGCCGAACGACCTGGCGCGGGATGCCGCAGCGCGCATCAATTCGGGCTGGAGGAATGGATCGCCGCCGACCAGATTGATCCGCGTCATGTCGTGAGCGACGGCTGCATCATCGATCGCTGCGATCATCAGGTCCTGCGGCAGCACGTCGAGCTGAGTCATATCCGACGAAAAGCAGCAATGGCTGCACTTCAGCGGACAGCGGTAACTGATATTGAAGACAAGCTCAGTCGGTTTCGTCACCCGGTCACGCGAATGCATGTCCAGCTGCTCCCAGGGGCAGGAACTGACTTTGACGGAGGTCGGAGCTGCAGCACGTTTCCGGCCGGGCAATGCAGACATTGTCCGGCCGGCTTGAGATCGCGGTCAGACGTCGACGTGAATGACCGAAGCAGGCGCGGCGGTCGCCTTCTGGCCCGACAGGCGATCCTTGATCAGATCGGCCGTGTTCGAATCGATCTCGATGCCGACTTGGGCGAGATATCCCTGCGGATCCTTCTGGAGCTCGTCCGCGGCATTGGCCTGGCTCTTCAGCTGGGCCGCCGCAGCCTTCACTTTCACAAGGTCCGCAGTGATTTGAATCTTCTTGTCCATGTAAGACATCTTGGAGTCTCCCGATAATCGCTCTTGGCAATGTAGGTGGTCAATCAACGCAAAGCGGAGCATATAACACTTTTGCGGCAGTAGATACATCACAACTCGCGGAGATTGTATTTCACTCGGGCTAGGGAAGTAGGACCGCCTACCCTGTCGTCAGCGTTCCCCCACGAAAGCTCTTCGACCCCGTCCAGCGTTCGCGCGATGGTGCCCGATACGGGAAGCGCAAGCCGCTCGCGCCTTCAACGGGCCAGGTCGCGCCATGATAGATAATTTCGCGGCGTGCGCTGCTGTAGGAGGTCGATGCCGTGATCCGGCAGACCGGCGCGTGCAGCTCGGCGATGCCGTGCATCATCGACCACTCGGCCGGCCACGTCAGGACATCGAGCAGCCACTCCGTCGTCTGCCCGCAATGCGCTCGGCCGAATGCGAGCATGTTCGCCGCGAGCGCGGCGCTTGCCGGGCAATCGAGCCGGCAAGGCCAGTGCGGGATGATGCAGAGATCAATTGACCGCCAGAGCATGTTCGTCGCCGGCCGCGACGGCAACTCGATCCGCCGATGTCCCGACGCTTCGGTTCTCTCGAACAGCGCGCTCGCCCAGACCGGATCCAGCGGCCGGCGCTCGCGGCGGCGCAGCGCCTCGGCGCAACAATGGGGACACCCTGCCCAGTCCCGCAATGTGCGTGCCGGATCGCGCTGCCAGTCGGCTTCGAACTCATCCGTGTCGCGAGCACGGACGACAGCGATGGTGACTTCGAGCGGCAGTCTTGCCCGCGTCTGCGACGACGACAATTTCGGGACCGCCTCGACCGCTAGTCGGACTGGTATGAGCGCGAGCCCTGCGCGTTCGACCTGCAGCGCCATCTCGTCGAGAGCTTCGGGGTTGACGGTGCTGATCGATGCCCGGCTCAAACCGGCCGCGACCGCCCGCCAACGCAACACTTTCCATTCCGTCCTGATCAGCTCGAAGCGCGGCTCCCACACCTTTCTCGCAGCCTCCGAGACCCAGCCGATGCGAACGAATGGCGGGCGGATCGGAGGGAGGATCGCGGCATGCTCGGACATTTGATCGGCCAAATTCTCTTTCGCAAACGTCCTGGATCTCAAACCGCCACAGGCGGCGATCCACTCAAATCGTCCATGATCTCCGTCAGCAACGGGACCCGGCCGTCCATCATCGACTTGATGAGCCTGTGCTCGATCTCGGCGCGACGAGGATCGCAGGACAACGGCGTTTCGCCTGCAGCGAGCAGGTCTTCCTCGATCTGGACAAACAGCGCGGTCCAGAGCGCGCATTGCGCACTGCGGTTGCGCCAATCGCCGTCGATCGAGGTTCCCGGGCATTGGCCCTTGCACATCGCGAAGAAGCGGCAGTCGCGGCAGCCGCCGGCCGGCTGCGGGGTGAACCACAGGGCAATGCTGCGCTCATAGCCGGCAGCCTCGGTCTTGATGAAGTCGATCCCGCGCTTGTTGGTGCGGCCGCAATTGCTGCGCTCGCCAAATCCCTCGATGCCGTGCACCGCGCCGGTCGTATACGGATCACAACCGTGCCAGACACAGCCGGTCTGGTCGTCCAGCCCACGAAGAAGCGCCCGCATCTCGTCGAAGATGTCGAAGCGCATCGAGGTGAGGTGCTCGCGCTCGAATCGATAGAAGTGCAGAAACGCCGCGATGGTTTCGGGATCGGTCATCGCCCAATGCGCCTGCACGGCGGGCGAGTCGACCTCGAGTGCATGCAGCCTGACATTTCGCACCCCCCTCGCCTGCATCTCCAGCAGCCAGCTGTCCATCGAGGGCCAGTGCTGCGGCAGGCCATTGCCCCGATGCATCGTGATGATCAGGCTCGGACGCAGGCCCCGCTCGCACAGTCCGGCGATCGCACAATCGACGCTCTTGGTGAGGTCCCGCGTCCTGTCGAGGGACCCGGCCCAGCGGACATCATTCAAAGCGTCAGGGCCGTCGATGGAAATGCCGACATGAACCGCATAGGTCGCGAACAGCTCCATGTGGCGGTCTGTGATGAGCGTGCCATTGGTCTGGATCCGGTTGCGGCCAAAGCGCGCCAGTCCGAATGCCCACAGCCTCTCGAGATCCGGCAGCGGCAGCAGCAGCGGCTCGCCGCCGAACAACGTGAACGGCTCATCGTCCTCTGCGAGGGCGGCCAGCATCGCATCGATGTCATAGCGCGGGCGCAGGCTGCCGCTGTCCCGGAGCGGGTTCTGGTAGCAATACTGGCACATGATGTTGCAGGTCACGCCCAGCGGACGAAGCTCGACACCCATCACGATCTCCTCGACGGGAGTCATTCCTGACCGGTCTGACCGGGGCATCTCCCGCAGGCAGCGGAGAGGATACGATACAACCCCTGATTTTAAAAGATCAAAGGTGCGTGGATATGGCCGAACGCCCCTCGGTTGTCTTGCTGCACCGCAGCAGGTCGCCCAAGCGCCTTTGCGGCCCCGGGCGAGCCGTCCTCAGTGCGAGGAGCCCGTGGTACGAACCGACCAGAGCTTCAGCAGGCGAAGCGCCTCGTCCTGCTTCAGTTCGAGATATTTGTTCTTGAGCTTGGTCAGCTCGTCGGGGGGCGTTGCGCCTGAAACGAACCGGCTATCGAGGATCGCGGCAACCGTGACCCAGCTCAGTCCAGCGGCCTTGCACGGCACGAGAATGCCGTCGCTGCGCAGGCTCTGCATCAGCGGCCGCACCAGCTCGATGCTGCATTTCGCGAGCTCCGCGATAGCCGCGATCGTCTCGCCGTAACGCCGCTGGCGGGCAAATTCCAGCAGCGCGGCTTCGGTCAGTTTGCCGCCCTGCTTCAGCTGGCCGACTGCCACCTTGGAACTGCCCGCGTCGCGATTGCGCGACATTTCGCGCTCGGCGTCGAGCGTGGCCGATGAAATGGCGCTGCGAATTTCCTCGTAGAGATGCGGCGGCGCCGACGCGAGCAGGCGCACCCTCACCGCCTCCGTCGCGCGCTGCAACAGGGTCCTGCGCAAGGCTGCCGGCAGATCGGCGCGGATGCCGGCCGCGACCGTGAGCTCCGCGTCTCCCGCCGCTTGCGCCACGATGGCGGCAAATCCGGCGGGTGACACCCGCGCCCCGGGGTTCTTCATGAGTTGCCGGCTCACGCTCGGATAGCGTCGCGCGAGCAGCGCGTCGGTCACGATCTCCTGCAGCCACCAGCGCCCGGCGATCGCCATCAGGTGCTTCTCGCTGCGCGTCTGCGCGATCTCGATCAGATCCTCGCTGCTCAGCCGCGGCGATTCCGAAAGCACCGGCCCCGCGACGGCGATGTCGTCATGATGGGCCAGCCGCCGGATCACGCCGGCCGGCGCCTGCGGGATCGGGGCGAGCTGGGCGCTGAGTTCGGCGAGTGCGATCCGGGCCCCGACGTCGGCCAGCGCACGCAGCTCGATGGTATTGACGAGACGCTCGAAGACGTCGGCAAACAGCGCGTGCTGCTCGATATCCAGGCTGCCGGCAGAGGCGACGAACAGGGAGGCGACCCGCTCGGCCACGCCGGAGCAGCGGTCGGCTGAGCCGGTGGCTATGGCCGCCTGCACTTCTTCGGCGATCGTGAGATGGGGGTTCGACATCGCTCGTCCTGAGCGCTTGCATTTTCAAGCTGCCCCGGGAGGGTAAACACAGCCGCTAAATGTTTGGTAAAGTTGTCACTAAAGCGCGAGACCCGAGATCGGATCGAGCGGGCTTCGCACCGGCCGGCGCTTCCCTCGCCGCTTCCTGGAACGGCGGCCCTTGTTGCAGTCTGCAGGCCGGCATCTTGACACCGGTTGCGATTTGCCTGTATGGCCGCCGCATGATCTTCAACCGGACCAACCGCCGCGCCGCCGTTTGCCGTCGTCACCGCCGTGACGATGCCGGGGCGCGCCATGTCCGAAGACGTTGCTGATCAGCTAGCTCATCAGCTCCAGGTTTTCGAGAAGGCCGCTCCCGCAAAGGAGCGGCCTTCTCCCTTTTTGGCCCCCGTTTCCCCCTGAGCATAGGAGATTGCACATGCTGACCGCCTCCCATCCCTACGACGCTCTGATGGAGATCACGGCGCGCCCGCGCACCGTCTTCGTTCAGGGCAAGGGTTCCTGGTTATGGGACGACGGCGGCAAGCGCTACCTCGACTTCGTCCAGGGCTGGGCCGTGAACTCGCTCG
Source organism: Bradyrhizobium sp. HKCCYLRH3073 (assembly GCF_051167995.1). NCBI lineage: Bacteria > Pseudomonadati > Pseudomonadota > Alphaproteobacteria > Hyphomicrobiales > Nitrobacteraceae > Bradyrhizobium > Bradyrhizobium sp. HKCCYLRH3073. The sequence continues at coordinate 418,672 of NZ_JBNPUD010000003.1, read as the reverse complement.
GCCACGCGCCGCCGGAGCTGGCCAGCGCGCTCGCCCACCAGGCGGCACGCCTGATCACGCCGAGCCCGGCCTATTTCAACGACACCAGCCTCCAATTCGCTAAGGCGCTGGTCGACCGCTCGTGCTTCGACCAGGTGTTCTTCACCAATTCGGGCGCCGAAGCCAATGAAGGCGCCATCAAGCTCGCCCGCAAATACGGCGCTCTGCGCAAGAACGGCGCATACGAGATCATCACCTTCGAGGGCGGCTTCCACGGCCGCACGCTGGCGACGATGTCGGCTTCGGGCAAGAAGGCGTTCGAGCCGCTGTTCGAGCCCAAGGTCCCGGGCTTTCCAAAGGCACGGCTGAACGACATCGCCTCGGTCGAGGCCCTGATCTCCGACAAGACGGTGGCGATCATGCTGGAGCCGATCCAGGGCGAGGCCGGCGTGTGGCCCGCGACCGACGAGTTCCTGCAGCAGTTGCGGGCGCTGACCACCAGGCACGGGCTGCTGCTGATCGTCGACGAGATCCAGACCGGCATGGGCCGCACCGGAAAACTGTTCGGCTATGAGCATTCCGACGTCCTCCCGGACATCATGACCCTGGGCAAGGGCATCGGCGGCGGCGTTCCGCTCGCCGCCCTGCTGGCGACCGACGAGGCGTCTTGCTTCGAGCATGGCGATCAGGGCGGCACCTTCAACGGCAATCCGCTGATGTGTGCGGCGGGACTCGCCGTGCTCGATGTGATCGAGAAGCCGGAGTTTCTGAAGGCTGTCGCGGACAACGGGATCTATCTGGAGAGCGAGTTGCAGCGCATCTCGGCAAGGCACGGCCTGGGCGAAGTGCGCGGCCGTGGTCTGCTGCTTGCGCTCGACGTGATCAGGCCGATCGCGCCGGCGATCGTTGCGCACGCCTTCGAGCTCGGCCTGCTGCTGAACGCGCCGCGTCCGGATGCGCTACGCTTCATGCCGGCCCTCAATGTGACTCGCGATGAGATCGCGGCGATGATCGACACGCTGGACGGTATCCTGACCAAGGTCGGCGCCGCGCGCTGCGTCGCCTGATCGAATGCCGTTCAAGACGCAGGCTCCGTGCCACGTGCGAAGCCTGCGTGCCGGCTGCCTACAGATGAGGCACAAACACCGAGGTCGGGCTCGCCGCCATTTGACTTGGATCAAGGACAGCCGGCCCCCCGAACAACGATCCTGATCGCGCCAAACACCTGCGATCCGATGACTTACGTTATATCTGTCCTGATATAGCGTTGTACGGGATGTGATCAGCTCGGAGGAGAGAGGCTTGCCGGGACCAAGCTGATGATCATCCGCCGACAACGAGGTCGGCACGATAGAAGGAGATGCAAGAATGGCGAGAGACAATCTGGCTCGGGCGTTGCCGGTCGACGACAGCAGCAGCCACATCGCCCTGGCCGCGACCGAAGAGGTGCTGATCCACGTTCGCTTCTTCCCGAACTCGGACATCAACTCGATCGGCGAGAAGCCCGCCAGCCTGACCGCCAATGAATGGTATGAGCGCCTGCTCGACATGGCGCGTCCGCATTATCAGACCTTCGCCGGCGGCCGCGGCTTCTTCCGCATCCCCCGCCCCTGTTTCGAGGCGATCCTCAAGGGCATTGCCTGACATCGGCTTTCGGGCTGGGTGTGGCAGTGAGCGTCCTCTCTGCCCTGCCCCTGTCGACCGCGGTGCGCCGGGTGCGCCGCGGTCGCTGGCGTTTTGACCGTCCGGCGTTTTGATCGTCGGGTCTTTGGAGGACAGCATTGAGCGATGCGGCTTTCACCGAACTGAAGCGGGCGTTCAGCTCGCTGCTGGCAGCGTGCAGGGCATCGCAGAACTGCGCTGAGACGCTCGCCGACCGCGCTTTCGATCTGTTCGAAGCCAATATCGATGCCCAGACGGCGCATCTGCCCGCCCTCGCCTGCGCCAAGGGCTGCCCCTCCTGTTGCGCATTGCGCGTGACCGCGACGGCACCGGAGATCTTCCTGCTCGCGCGCTATGTCCGGCAGATCGACCAGCGCATGCCGGCTAAGGCGCTCGGCTCGCTGTCGCGCCGGATCAAGCTCGCCAACCGCGCGACGCACGGATTGAGCGACACCGCGCGGATGAAGTTGCGTCAGCCCTGCCCATTCCTCGTACGCGGCGGCTGCATCATCCATCCCGCGCGTCCGCTCGCCTGCCGCGGGCATGCCTCGTTCGACCGGCGCGCCTGCGCACAGGCCATGGCCGGCCGCGAGGTCGACGTGCCGGTCTCGGCACCACACCTCGCGCTGCGCGCGCTGGTGCAGGATTCGCTCAGGGCGGCGCTCGACGCTGCGGGGCTCGCCTCTGGCCTGTATGAGCTCAACCAGGGTCTCGTTCTGGCGCTCGACGACCCCGAGCGCGAGCGCGCTTGGCGGGACGGGCAAGACAGCCTCGCGCCGGCGCGGATCGAGGCGTCGACGGCAGCGCAGACCGATGCGGTGCTCTGGAGTCGCGCGGCAGCCGGCGACGCTTCGATCCGGGGCGAGGTGTAGCGACAGGGCTCGGTCGCGCGGCTGTTAAGGCCGGCTGTTAAGGCTTGAGGATCGAGGCCCCGGTCGTGGCGCGGCTTTCGAGGTCGGCATGCGCCCGACCCGCATCCTTCAGCGCATAGGCGTGATTGATCGGCACGTGCAGCTTGCCGCTGATCACCGCCGAGAACAGCGTATCGGCGCCCTCCAGCAGTTCGGACCGCTTGCCGATATAGTCGTTGAGCTTCGGCCGGGTCGCGAACAGAGAGCCATGACTGTTGAGTTCGGCGATCGAGAACGGCGGCACCGGACCCGAGGCGTTGCCGAAGCTGACGAACAGGCCGCGCTGCTTCAGGCAGGACAACGAGCCGGGGAAGGTCGACTTGCCGACGCCGTCATAGACCACGTCGCACAATTCGCCGCGGCTGATCTGCTTGACCCGCGCGACGAAGTCCTCCTCGTTGTAGAGGATGACGTGGTCGCAGCCATTGGCCAGCGCGAGATCCGCCTTCGCCTTGGAGCCGACGGTGCCGATGACGTGCGCGCCGAGCGCGCGCGCCCACTGGCAGGCCAGGAGGCCGATGCCGCCGGCGGCGGCGTGGATCAGCACGCGATGGTGCGGCTCGACCTTGAAGGTCTTGTGCAGCAGATACCAGACCGTCAGCCCCTTGAGCATCAGCACCGCGCCCTGCTCATAGGTGATATGGTCGGGCAGCTTGACCAGGCGCTGCCAGGCGATGTTGCGCTCGGTGGCATAGCCGCCGAGGTTCTCATAATACGCGACGCGGTCGCCGGGATGGAAATGCGTGACGCCGGGCCCCACGGCGATCACCTCGCCTGCCGCCTCGTTGCCGGCGATGAACGGCAGGCCGGGCGCCTTGTACAGTCCGGTGCGATAGTACACGTCAATGAAGTTGAGGCCGATCGCGTGCTGGCGGATGCGGACCTCGCCGGGGCCGGGCGCGGCGAGATCGACCGGCTCATAGACCAGCGCCTCGGGGCCTCCCACCTTGTGCACGCGCACCGCCTTGACCATCCCGCCATCTCCCCTTCGGACTCTCCATCGCCGCGTCCGGGAATCCGGCGAAAGAACCTTCGACACTTACCTGATTCTCATCGGACATCCGGCTCCGTTGAAGGAGCCGACCTCCGGCCGCGCACCCGGCGCTGCCGGCGGCAAAAGCGAAGGCGATCACGGCGGCCTTGTCAACTCGGCACCGGTCAGGCGTTGCGCTTCCTGCGGTTGCGCGACGCCATCACGTTGAAGGCCTCGACCGCCAACGCAAAGACGATCGCGAAGTAGATGTAGCCGCGCGGGATGTGGAACTTGAAGCCGTCGGCGACCAGCGCGACGCCGATCAGCACCAGGAAGGCGAGCGCCAGCATCTTGGTGGTCGGATGGTTCGCCACGAAACGCGCCACCGGTCCCGAGGACACGTACATGATGACCATGGCGATGATGACGGCGGCGATCATGATCTCGAGATCCTGGGCCATGCCGATCGCGGTAATGATCGAGTCCAGCGAGAACACGAGATCGATGACGATGATCTGCAGGATCACCCAGAAGAACTTGTTGGCGCCGCCGCCCTGCGACCCCTCCTCCTCCTCGCGCGCCTCGACCTCGGCATGGATCTCGTGCGTGGCCTTGGCGATCAGGAACAGGCCGCCGGCGATCAGGATGATGTCGCGCCAGGAGAAGCCCACGCCGCCGATCGTGAACACCGGCTGCGTCAGCCCGATCAGCCAGACCAGCACGCTGAGCAGCAGGATGCGGAAGATCAGGGCCAACGCCAGCCCGATCTGGCGGGCGCGTGTCGCCTGCGGCTGCGGGATGCGCGAGGTGATCACCGACAGGAATATGACGTTGTCGATGCCGAGAACGATCTCGAGGGCGGTCAGAGTGAGCAGCGCGGCCCACGCTTCGGGACTGGTCAGAAGGTCGATCATGCTTTCAAGGATCTCAGCAGGCGGATCGCGGAGTCGCTCGCGACGATGTAGAGGGCGATCGCGCACAACAAGGCCGTCACGATCGAGCCCACGGCGAAGTTGTTTCCCAGCACGTCGATGACCAGGACGCCCCAGAGCGCGACCAGCGGCAGCGTCAGCCAGCGCAGCCGCTCGACGCGCACCGGGTGGATGACATGGAATGGGACGAAGGTCAGCGCGATCAGGACCGCGAGACCGAGGGTCGCCAACGATGGCGAGGGATGCAGCAGGAACAGGTAGAATGCCGCGATGTTCCAGAGTCCCGGAAACCCGCGAAAATGATTGTCGTGGCTCTTCATGCGGCGATCTGCGAAATACAGCGCGCCGGTGACGGCAATGCCGACGCCGATGACCGGCGCGGCGAGCGGCAGCAGCATCCCGCTGGCGGTGATGGCATAGGCCGGCACGAACACGTAGGTCGTGAAGTCCACCACCAGATCGAGCACGTCGCCCGACCAGTCCGGCTGCACATGGACGACGTCGAGCCGGCGCGCCAGAGGCCCGTCGATGCCGTCGATGACGAGCGCGGCGCCGAGCCACCAGAACATCGCAGTCCAATGCTCGCGCACGGCCTCGAGCATCGCCAGCAGCGCGACGCCCGCACCGAGCGCGGTGAAGACGTGCACCGAGAACGCCGCGACGCGATGCGCCGGCGTTGCGGCGACCCTGCTCTCTGGTCTCAACTGATCCATGCGGCGCCAGTGCTATCAGGAATCGGAGCCGATTGCATATCCGCCGTTGCGGCGATGCGCCGCGCAGGCTCACGCAATACCCTTGAAAAAGCCCTGCCGGAACGTCAAATGTTCCCGGATGAGCAACACAGACGCCAGCTTTGATGTCATCGTCGTCGGCGGCGGACCCGCCGGGCTCGCCGCCGCCATTGCCCTGTCGCAGACCGGGGCGCGGACGGCGCTCGTGGCCCGCCAGGCGCCGTATGCCGACAACCGCACCACCGCCCTGCTCGGCGGCTCGGTCGACTTTCTCGACGAGATCGGTGTCTGGTCGGCGTGCCGTGACCGCGCCGCCGGTCTCAAGGCGATGCGGCTTGTCGACGATACCGGCCGGCTGATCCGAGCCCCGGAGGTCCGCTTCGTCGCCGACGAGATCGGTCTCGAAATGTTCGGCTACAACATCGCCAATGCCGTCCTGGTCGACGCGCTGGAACAACGCGCCGGCGAGATCGACGGCCTGGTGCGGATCGCCGAGGATGCGGACAGCGTGCGCAGCGATGCCGATGCGGTGACCGTCACCAGCGCATCGGGCCGCGTGCTGACGGCGCGGCTCGTGGTCGGCGCCGATGGCCGGCATTCGCTGTGCCGCGAGGCCGCCGGCATCGGCGTGAGCCGGCGCACGCTGCAGCAGTCGGCGCTGACCTTCAACATCACCCATGCACGGCCGCATCACAACGTGTCGACGGAATTCCACACGCCGCAGGGACCCTGCGTGTTCGTGCCGCTGCCGGGCGACCGCTGCAGCGTTGTCTGGGTCGCGGCCCCGAAGGAGGCCGACCGGCTGTTCGCGCTCGACGACGACGCCCTGTCCGCCGCCGCCGAGCGGCAGTCGCACTCGATCTTCGGCCGGGTGCGCGTCGAGCCGGGCCGCCATGTGTTTCCGCTCGCGATCGAGCGGCCCTTGAGCTACGCGCAAAACCGGATCGCCCTGGTCGGCGAGGCCGCGCATGTGGTGCCGCCGATCGGTGCGCAGGGACTGAACCTCGGCCTGCGCGACGGCATCGACATCGCAGATGTCGTGCGCAAGGCCAATGCGGCCGGCGAGGATATCGGTGCGCCGCAGGTGCTCGCGCGCTATGGTGCGGCGCGCCGCGCCGATATCCTGAGCCGCACCTTCGCCATCGACGTCGCCAACCGCTCGCTGCTCAGCGATCTTCTGCCGATGCAGTCGCTGCGCGCCGTCGGCATGCACCTCATGAGCGGCATCGGTCCGCTGCGACGGCTCGCGATGCGCGAGGGCCTGGCGCCGTCATGGAGAGCCACGCGCAGGGCCGGTTGAGCACCGTCAGGGAAACGCCAGCCGGCCAGTCTGGATCAGCCACATCACGCTGGTCAGGGTGATCACCGAGGCGAAGGTGCCGATCAGCACCGCCGATGAGGCCGGCTCGATCCAGCTGTCATGCTGGCGCGCGATCACGAATACATTGAGCGCCGGCGGCAGCGCCGCCATCAGCACCGCGGTCGCCGCCCAGGGCTGCGCGAACGGCCCGAACAGCAGCATCAGCCCGAACGACAGCAGCGGGTGAACGACGAGCTTCACCACGGCCAGGACCGGCACCTCCCAGGGCAGCCGCTCGAACGGGCGCAGCGCCACGGTCACGCCGAGCGCGAACAGCGCCGTCGGCGCAGCGGCGTTCTGCAGGAACTGCAGGGTGCGGTCGAGAACGGTCGGCGGATGCAACTGGAACGCGGCCGCCAGGATGCCGCCGGCGGTGGCCATGATCAGCGGGTTCTGCAGGATCTGGCGCAGCACGGTGCGCATCGCGTGCACCACCGAGGCATGATCGCGCTCGGTCAGCTCGACGAGCAGCGGCACGATCGAGAACAGGAAGATGCTGTCGCAGCAGAAGATCAGCGCGGTCGGCGCCGCCGCCTTGGTCCCGAGCACGGCCAGCGCCAGCCCAGGCCCCATATAGCCGATATTGCCGTAGCCACCCGCGAGCCCGGCCATGGTCGCCTCGCGGAGCGACAGGCGCCCGATGGCCTTGCCGAGCACGAGCGCCAGGGCGAAGGTGAGCATGGTGGCGAGCGTCGTTGCAACCAGGAAGGGAGGGTTGCTCAGCTCGGTGAACGGCGTCCGCGCGATGAGGTTGAACATCAAGGCGGGCAGCGAGACGTAGAGCAGGAAGAAATTCATCCAGGCGAGCCCGGCTTCGGGCAGCCTCCTCCACTTACCGCAGGCGAAGCCTATGAAAACGACGCCGAAATAAGGCAGGGCCAGATTGAGAATGTCGAACATGGGCTCGGAAGATGGCCCCCTGAGGGAGCCTGGGAAGGGCCTGGAATGCGGGGGCGTCGCGGCTTGACGCGACTCGGATTGGTCTAGATTAAATCCGCCCGCGGGGCACTAGCATCGCTCCCCGTCCTGGTCTATTCGACTGGGATGATCAAAGCACGAACTGCCAAGTTTCAGATCGGCCAGATCGTCCGGCATCGGGTGTTCTCGTTCCGGGGCGTGATTTTCGACATCGATCCGGAGTTCAACAACACCGAGGAATGGTGGCTGTCGATTCCCGAGGAGGTCCGTCCGCATAAGGACCAGCCATTCTATCACCTGCTGGCCGAGAACGCGGAATCCGAATACGTCGCCTATGTTTCCGAGCAGAACCTGGTTCCCGACGAGTCCGGCGAGCCGATCCGCCATTCCCAGGTTGCGGAGATCTTCATCAAGGACAAATCGGGCGGCTATCGTCCGCGCAATCCGCTGATGAACTGACCTGCTCGACCAGAGAGCTTCGCCTGAGCGCCGTCGGCGCAAGCCCCTCATCGTTCGGTCCAGGCTCGCAAGTTCCCCCTCGCATCAGCTCGCAGAATGAAAAAGGCGCTCCGAATGGAGCGCCTTTGATCATGCGGGACGGGCCCGGCCAGCGTTACTGCTTCGCCTGCGGCTGGCCTGGCTGGGTCTGCTCGAGCTTCTTGCGCTGCTCCTCGGCGCGCTTCTGCAGCTCTTCCTGCAGCTTCTTCTGGGTCTCTTCGAACTGCTTCGGGTCGGTCGGCGGACCATCATAGGCCTTGGCGAAGCTGCTGTTGCCTTCCTGCAGCGGCAGCGGCAGCGTCAGCGCGGTGCCGTTCGAGTTGATCGCCTGGACGTAGAGGGTCTGGCCCTTCTTGAGGCTGTTCACGAATTCGGGCGTCGCTTCGTAGTCCGACATGCAGCCGTTCTGGAAGCAGATGACGTACTTTCCTTCCATGAACTGGTTGTTGTCGATGACGATGCGGGTTCCGGGCTGGAGCTGCATGCCGAGCGGCAAGGTCACACGCAGGATCTTCTTCGGCTCGCCTTCGGGCTCGATGATGACGGCTGCAACCACAGGCTGACCGGATTCGATGCGGCCGTCCTTGCCGATGAAGCAGACCTGCTTGGCGTTGGCATCCTGCCCCTTCAGGCAGAACTTGGTCCACGGCGCGTAGATCAGCTGCGGCATCTCCTGCTGAGCCTGGGCCTGAGGCTGGCCGCCGGCGGGAGGAATGGCAGGGGCCTGGGCGGCCGGCGCGGGAGCCTTGGGAGCGGCAGCCGGAGCCTTCGCCTTCGGCGCTTGAGCCTGCGCAACCGAAGGAGCGAAGGAAACGGCCAGCGCGGTGACCGCGAGCAGCGCGACAAGCCGCCCACGCGGCCCAACCGACGAGGCCAAGTCACGGAAATTCATTGCGGAAAACCCTTTCTGAACGGCAGCGCCCGAGACCGCCAAAGGCGCCACACCAAGCCGTTGAAGCGGCTGTCTCCTCAGGAAATGAGGCGGTTAAGTGACAGGCGTTGCCGCCCTAACTCAATCGCCCGCCTTCTTAACGCGGTGCGCGGAAGAATCAATGCCGCGAGACCATGTCGAAGCCGCGGTCTAGCGCTGGCGAGCCTGTGGTAAAAGCCCCTTGTGACCTGTTCCGAATCAAATGCTTGCGCCCCGATCCTGATGCTGCAGCGCATGTTCAGCGCGGCCGCGGGATGGGTCGCCGTGGTCCTGGCATTGTTGCCCGCGGTCTACACCCCCACGGCGAACGCGGCAGAGACTGCGGCGATCGCCATGCACGGTCTCCCGGCCTTGCCGGCCGACTTCGACCACATGCCCTATGCGAATCCCGACGCGCCCAAGGGCGGCCGTCTGGTCTGGGGACTGCTCGGCACCTTCGATAGCCTGAATCCGTTCATCGTCCGCGGTCTCGCGGTGCAGCAAATCCGCAGCTATGTGGTCGAGAGCCTGCTCACCCGCGGCAACGACGAGCCGTTCACGCTGTATGGCCTGCTCGCGAAATCCGTCGAGACCGACGAGAACAGGACCTATGTCACCTTCCGGCTCGACCCGCGTGCCCGCTTCTCCGACGGCAGCCCCGTGCTCGCCGAGGACGTGGCGTTCTCCTTTGCGCTGCTGCGCGATCACGGCCGCCCCAACCACCGGCAGTTCTACGGCAAGGTGGCCAGGGCCGACGTGCTCGACCCGCTGACCATCCGGTTCGATTTCGGTGGAACGGAAGACCGCGAGCTGCCGCTGATCCTCGGCCTGATGCCGATTCTGGCGAAACACGCGACGGACGTGCCGAGCTTCGAGGACACGACGATGACCGCGCCGCTCGGGTCAGGCCCATATCGGGTCACCGCGGTGCAGCCGGGATCCAGTGTCACCCTCACCCGCAATCCGGACTATTGGGGACGCGACCTGCCGGTCAACCGCGGATTGTGGAACTTCGACGAGGTCAGGCTCGACTACTACCGCGAGTCCAACGGACAGTTCGAAGCCTTCAAGCGCGGGCTGTACGACTTCCGCGTCGAGACCGAGCCGCTGCGCTGGCACGACGGCTATGACTTCCCGGCCGCACGCAATGGCGAGGTCATCCGCGACAGCTTCACCTCGGGGATGCCGCAGCCCTCGCAGTTCCTGGTGTTCAACACGCGGCGGCCGGTGTTCGCCGACGTGAAGGTGCGCCGTGCGCTGACGTTGCTGTTCGATTTCGAATGGATCAACCGCAACTACTTCTTCGGGCTGTACCGCCGCAGCGGCGGCTATTTCGCCGGCTCGGAGCTGTCCGCCTATGGACGTCCGGCCGACGCGACCGAGCTTGAGCTGTTGAAGCCCTACGCCACGCAGATCCCCGCCGACATCATGGACGGCAGCTACCGGTTGCCGATCACCGACGGATCCGGCCGCGACCGCGCAACGCTGAAGGCGGCGCTCGATCTGCTTAACGAGGCCGGATATGGCCTCGACGGGACGGTATTGCGGCATCGGACCACGCGGGCCCCCCTCGCCTTCGAGATCCTGGTCACGACGCGCGATCAGGAGCGCATCGCACTGGCTTACGCCGGCAGTCTCAAGCGGGCCGGCATCAATGCCTCGATCAGGGTGGTCGATCCCGTGCAGTTCGACCAGCGCCGCCTGAGCTTCGAGTTCGACATGATCCAGAACCGCTGGGACCAGTCGCTATCCCCCGGCAACGAGCAGGCGTTCTACTGGGGCAGCGAGGCCGCCGACCGCACCGGAACCCGCAACTACATGGGGGCCAGGGACCCGGCGATCGACGCCATGATCGCGGCGCTGTTGCGCGCCCGCGACAGGCCGGAATTTATCTCGACGGTTCGCGCATTGGACCGTACTCTTATGGCGGGGTTCTACGCTATTCCAGTGCTCAATGCCGCCGAGGAATGGATCGCGCGGTGGAATCGTATAGAACGGCCAAAGAGGACGGCTTTGACGGGAGCGCTCCCGGAGAGCTGGTGGCAGCGGCCGGAGCCGGCACGGAAGTGACCAATCGGGGCAATTGGTCGTGGCCGGGTCCGTGAAAGTACGGGGCAACAGGTGAATCAGGCCAATACGTCGCCGACGCTCGACGCGTTGTTTCAACGCATCCTGGCGCGCAAGCCGGATGCGGTCGCGCTGGTCGATCCCATCAACAAGCAGCGCGTCACCGGGCGGCCGCCGATGCGCCTGACCTATGCCGAAGCCGATCGCGTGATCTCGGCGCTGGCGGCGCATTTCATCGACGCCGGCCTGCCCGCCCATTCGGTGATCGCGGTCCAGCTGCCCAACACGATCGAGTTCGTGCTGACGGTGTTGGCCGCGCATCGCGCCGGCCTCGTCGTCGCCGTGTTCCCACTGCTGTGGCGTCAGTCGGAGCTCGTGGCGGCGCTGAACCGCACCAGCGCGCGCGCCATCGTCACGATGTCGAAGATCGACGGCGTGATTCACTCCGATCTCGCGATGAATGCGGCGGCGGAGGCGTTCTCGATCCGCCACGTCTGCGGCTTCGGCTCCGACCTGCCCGAGGGGATGTATTCGCTCGACCAGTCGATCGCGAAACCTTCGCGCTCGACGCGCGGGCTGATGCCGGACGGCCGCAAGGCCGCGATCGTCTCGTTCGACGTGACCGCCGACGGCTTCCGCGCCGTCCCGCGCACCCATTTGAGCCTGATCGCCGGGGGGCTCGCCGTCTCGCTCGAGAGCGATCTGCCGCAGGGCGTGAACATGATGTCGGCCTTCCTGCCGTCGTCATTCGCCGGCCTTGCCGCTTCGGTCGTGACCTGGCTGTTGTCCGGCGGCACCCTTGCGCTGCACCACCCGTTCGACGCCGACGCGCTGGAACAGCAGCTCGCGGAGCTGGCCTGCGATACGCTGATCGCGCCGGCCCAACTCGCCTTGCGTCTCGACGAGGGCGACCTCGCCTCGCGGCTGCCGAACCTGCGTTACGTGCTCGGCATGTGGCGCGCGCCCGAGCAGGTGGCGTCGAGCGCATCGTGGAAGACGCGCGACATCGAGATGACCGACGTCTATCTGTTCGGCGAAGCCGGATTGTTCGCCGTGCGCCGCACCGCGGCCGATGGCAGTCCCGGCCCGGTCAAACCGGGCCGCCAGGGCGCGCCGCGCGAACAGCCGGGCTCGTCGATCGCCGGCGAGATCCTGGTGACGCCGAAGGGCACGCTCGGGCTGCGGGGGCCGATGGTCGTGCTCGCCGCCTACGCCCCTCCGCCGCCGCCGAGCGACTCGCTGATGCCGGCAGCGCCGCGCGACTACGTCGACACCGAGTATGCGGTGCGCCTCGACCGTGCCCAGGACACGATCTCGATCACGGCGCCGCCGGCCGGCGTGATGGCCGTTGGCGGCTACCGCTTCCTTGCGCAGGACCTGCACGAATGGTCGCGGCGGCTCGGCCAGGGCGCGCTGCTGACCGCTCTGCCCGACCGTCTCAGCGGTCACCGCCTCGCGGGCCGCGCGATGGACAATGCGCGCGCGCGGGAAGCGCTCGCCGAGCTCGGACTCAATCCGCTGATGGTCGAGGCCTTCCGCGACCGCGCCGGCCCGGGCGGCTGATCCTGCTGTCCGGACCACTAAGGAACCGTCATGTTTGGAACAGTGTTGACGCTGCGTTAACGGGAGGGACCTAGGATCGCGACGTATCGCCCAGCGTATCCTGAGTTTCCTGGATGTCCCCACAAGGCCCGCTTCTCATCGTCTCCTCGTCCACGCGGCCTTCGCTGAGTGCGGCCCTCGCGGTGGCGCAAATTCTCCCCTCCGTCGAGACGCGCTGGGCTGATGCGATCAGCACGATGTCCCGGGTTCAGCCGGCCGCGGTCGTCGCCGTCGTCGAGGATGCTGATGCAACCGAGCTGGCGGCGGTCTCGCGTCATGTCGGTGCGCGCAAGCCCTACGTGCCGCTGATCGCCATCGCGCCCGGTGGCGCTGTCCTGCCCGACCACGCCATTCCCTTGCATGGCAGCGACAATCACGAGCGGCTGCTGGCGCGGCTGCGCGCGGCGCTGCGTGTCCGCACGCTGCACACCACCGTGCTGCGCCGTCTCGATGAGAAGAAGGCACCCGGCGCCACCCTGCCGGAAACAGATCCCCTGGATGACGCGACCGTGCTGCTGCTCGGCCGCGGCAGCTCCCTGCCCGGCCTGTCGGTCGCGCTCGGCGAACGCATGGCGGTCGTCGGCGCGCTGAGCATCGAAGCCGCCGCCAAGCATCTGTCGAGCCGCGACATCGACGGCATCGTGCTCGGCGAAGGGTTTTCGCCGCGCGTGGTCGACGCGTTCCTCGCGGTGCTCGCCGAGGACACCCGCTTCCGCAACCTTGCCGTTGTCGTCACTGCCAACCAGCCGGCGCCGCTGCAGGAACTCGCCAATCTCGAGATCATCGCCGGCGCTCCCGCGCACATCGCGGCCAGCGCGCTGCCGTTGATCCGCCTGCACGCCTTCGAAGCCCGCCTCAACCGCACGCTGCGCGCCATCGAAGCCGGCGGCATGCTCGACCCGCAGACCGGCCTGCTCACCCGCAACGCCTTCGCGCGCGACTTCGCCACCGCGGTCAGCCAGACGCAGAAGAGCGGCGGCAGCCTCGCGGTAGCTCGGTTCGCCTTCGACCCTGTCAACCCGCGCGCGCAATATGACGGCGCCCGCATCATCAGCCGCCTGATGCGGCGGATGGATTTCGGCACCCACGAGGACAACGGCTCCGTCGTGGTCGTCTTCGCCGAGACCGACCTCCGCTCCGCCCATGCCATCGCCCGCCGCCTCTCCAGCGTGATGCGCCACACCTCGCACGGCAAGCGCGACACCCGCACCGAGCCGTCGATCACCGTCGCCGCGCTGCAGCCGACTGACACCGCGCGCACCCTGCTGGCCCGGGTCTATGGCGAGGCGCAGCGCGCGGCGTCGTAATAAACTACATGTTTTGCGTCATCACTGCGCTGGTTCGAACCAAGAGTCGTGCTGCGTAGGGTGGGCAAAGGCGCATGCACGGTCTCGCTACATGCGATCTATTAGATGGCGCCGTGCCCACCGTCTCACCGCTTAGTATGCCGGCCGACGGTGGGCACGCTGCCGCCTGACGGCGGCCGCTTTGCCCACCCTACGAGATCTCGTGTTCCACGCCGGACGTTCGTTCCTTCGGCCACGATCTCATCCAAACACGTGCATGTTGAGATCGCGTATTTGCCCCACTCGTGTGGTGCGATCCAAGCTCGACTCGGGGGCATCTCAGCAAGCGGAGCATGCGTCATGCACAACCGGCAATCACGCGACGAGACCGATTGGGTCAGCGTTGTTGCAATCGTCTCGGTCTTCCTGATCGCCAGCCTTGCCCTGCATTTCGGCTGGCAACTTCGCTGATGCACAGCCGGCCGCGATTCACGCCGCCTTCTTCTTCTCCGCGAGCTCGGCCAGCTCCTTGAGGATATCCGTCGTGCCGGCCAGCCGCTCCTCCGGCGTCTCCCAGACCTGCAGGAACACGACCTTCATGTCGGGGCGCACCTTGGCGGCCTGGCCGTGGCGCTTGATGAAGGCCACCAGGCGCTCGGGATAGGCAAAGCTGTTGTCGCGGAAGGCGATGACGGCGCCCTTCGGGCCGGCGTCGACCTTCTCGACATTGGCGCGGCGACAGTAGTTCTTGATTGCCGCGACCTTGAAGAGATAGCGCGTCTCGTCCGGCAGCTTGCCGAAACGGTCGCGCAGCTCGGCGGCAAAATTCTCGATCTCGTCGTCGGTCTCGAGATCGGCGAGCCTTCGGTACAGCGACAGCCGCACGGAGAGGTCGGAGACGTAGTCCTCGGGAATCAGCACGGGCATGCCGATGGTGATCTGCGGCGACCAGCGGTCGACGGTCGGCTCGGTGATCCCGGCCTTGAGGTTCTCGATCGCTTCCTCCAGCATCGACTGATAGAGCTCGAAGCCGACCTCCCTGATGTGGCCGGACTGCTCGTCGCCCAGGAGATTGCCGGCGCCGCGGATGTCGAGGTCGTGGCTGGCGAGCTGGAAGCCGGCGCCGAGCGTCTCCAGCGACTGCAGCACACCCAGGCGCTTCTCGGCCTGCGGGCTGATCTTGTGGGTCGACGGTAGGGTGAACAACGCATAGGCGCGCAGCTTGGAGCGGCCGACGCGGCCGCGCAGCTGATAGAGCTGGGCAAGGCCGAACATGTCGGCGCGGTGCACGATCAGTGTGTTGGCGCGAGGAATGTCGAGGCCGGACTCGACGATGGTGGTCGACAGCAGGACGTCGAACTTGCCGTCGTAGAACGCCGACATGATGTCCTCGATCACGGTCGGCGCCATCTGGCCATGGGCGACCGCGACCTTCATCTCCGGCACGGTCTTGTCGAGGAACTCCTTGACCTCGGCGAGATCGTCGATGCGCGGCACGACGTAAAACGCCTGGCCGCCGCGATAGCGCTCGCGCAGCAGAGCCTCGCGGATCATCACGGGGTCATGCGGCGCGACGAAGGTGCGAACCGCGAGACGATCGACTGGCGGCGAGGCGATGATCGACAGCTCGCGCACGCCCGTCAAAGCAAGTTGCAAGGTCCGCGGGATCGGGGTTGCCGACAGCGTCAGCACATGCACCTCGGCGCGCAGCTGCTTCAGCCGCTCCTTGTGGCCGACTCCGAAATGCTGCTCCTCGTCGACGATGACGAGGCCGAGATCGCGGAACTTGATCGACTTGCCGAGCAGCGCATGGGTGCCGACGACGATGTCGACCGAGCCGTCGGCGAGCCCCTTCTTGACTTGGTTGAGCTCCTTGGTCGAGACGAGGCGCGAGGCCTGAGCGACGTTGACCGGAAAGCCCTTGAAGCGCTCGGTGAAGGTTTTCGCATGCTGGCGCGCCAGCAGCGTGGTCGGCACCACCACGGCGACCTGCTTGCCGTCGAGCGCGACCGCGAACGCCGCGCGCAGCGCCACCTCGGTCTTGCCGAAACCGACGTCGCCGCAGACCAGCCGATCCATCGGTCGTCCCGCTTCGAGGTCCGCAAGCGTCGCCTGGATCGCGGCGAGCTGGTCCTCGGTTTCGTCATAGGGGAAGCGCGCGCAGAACTCGTCGTAGAGGCCGGCCTGCACCGGCAGCTTCGGCGCCTCGTGCAGCATGCGCTCGGCGGCGATCTTGATCAGCTCGCCGGCCATTTCGCGGATTCGGTTCTTGAGCTTGGCCTTGCGGGTCTGCCAGCCGGAGCCGCCGAGCTTGTCGAGCTCGACGCTGGTCTGGTCGGAGCCGTAGCGCGACAACAGCTCGATGTTCTCGACCGGCAGGTACAGCTTGGTCTCGCCGGCGTAGCGCAGCTCGAGACAGTCATGCGGCGCGCCGGCGACTTCGAGCGTCTGCAGACCGACGAAGCGGCCGATGCCGTGATCGACATGGACGACGATGTCTCCGACGCCGAGGCTCGTGACCTCGGAGATGAAATTGTCGAGCTTGCGGCTCGCCCGGCGCGGCCGCACCAGGCGGTCGCCGAGAATGTCCTGCTCGGAGATGACCGCGATCTGATCGGTCTCGAAGCCGGTCTCGAGGCCGAGCACCGCGAGCATGGTCTCGTTGCGCGGCGTCGCCTGCACCATGCGCCAGGTGTTGACGCTGGTGACGTGGATCAGCTTGTGATCCTTCAACATGCTGGCCATGCGGTCGCGCGAGCCTTCGCTCCACAGCGCGATGACGACCTTCTTGCGCATAGACTGCAACGCCTGGACATGGGCGACGACGGCCTCGAACACGTTGACCGCGGCGTCGTTGCGCTCGGGTGCGAAGCTGCGGCCCTGCCGCGCGCCGATATCGACGACTCCGGTGCCTTCCGGCACGGCGAAGGGCGTCACCCGCGCCAGCGGAACGGCTGCGAGCCGCTCAGCCCATTCGGACGACGTCAGATACAGGCGGTCGACCGTCAGCGGCTTGTAGATCGCGCCGCCGCCGGGATGCTCCATGGCCTCGCGACGCGCGTCGTAATAATCGATGATCTGCTTGAAGCGCTCGCGCGCGGCATCCTCGCCCTGCGGCTCGATCACGACCGGCGTGTTCGGCAGGTAGTCGAACAAGGTCTCCATCTTGTCGTGGAACAGCGGCAGCCAGTGCTCCATGCCGGGATAGCGCCGGCCCTCGCTGACGGCCTCGTACAGCGCATCGTCGCGCTCGGGCGCGCCGAACTCGGCGACATAGCCCATGCGGAAGCGGCGGATGGTGTCGGTGACCAGTTGGAATTCGGAGACGGGCACCAGATCGAGCGAGCGCATGTCGAGCAGGGTTCGCTGCGTCTCGGCGTCGAAGGTGCGGATCGATTCCAGGCTGTCGCCGAAGAAGTCGAAGCGCACCGGCTGGTCGAGGCCCGCCGGGAACAGGTCGAGGATGCCGCCGCGCACGGCATATTCGCCGCTCTCGCGCACGGTCGACGAGCGGTGGTAGCCGTTGTGCTCCAACCAGGCGACGACAGAGTCCATCGGCACGACATGGCCGGGCGCGACCGACAGTGCCTGCCCGGCCATGGTGTCGCGCGACGGCACGCGCTGGACGATGGCATTCACGGTGGTCAGCACGATCAGCGGCTTGTCGCTGCCGGCGAGGCGCGACAGCCGCGCCAATGTCGTGACGCGCTGGGCCAGGATGCCGCCATGCGGCGAGACGCGGTCATAGGGCTGGCAGTCCCAGGCGGGGAACTGCATGACAGGAAGATCGGGCGCGAAGAAGTCGAGCGCCCGCGCCAGCTGCTGCATGCGTGCGCCGTCGCGGCAGACCACGGCGAGGCTCACCGCCGACGGCTTCGGCTTGGCGGCAATGGCACGCGCGAGGTCGGAGACGACGAGGCCTTCGGCGCCCTCGGCGACGTTGGCGAGCGTCAGCGCGCGCCCCGGCGCGAGATGCTCGGCAGGCGACTTGACCGGGCTCTTCATCAGTCGGCGTCCACCGCGCGGAACGCCTTGATGCGAGCGAACAGCGCCGGGGTCTGCTCCGGCGGCAGCGGTCGGGCGCCGGTGACCGCGGCATAAAAGTCCGGGTCGGGGACTTCGAGCAGTTGCTCGAGCTCGGCCAGCTCGCTCTCGCTGAGGCTGCCGATCTCGGCGTCGGCAAAGCGGCCGAGGATCAGATCCATCTCGCGGGTGCCGCGATGCCAGCAGCGGAACAGGAGCCGCTTGCGGCGGTCGTCAAGGCCTTGGCTCGATCGGGTCGTTCCAGTCATCGCGGCATCCTGCAGTACAACGCCAAAAGCCCGGACGGTGCCGGGCGCGGTTGATATAGCGGTGCGCGGCGTCCCTGTCAGCCCTCGGGACTGCAGAACCGGCATGCCCGGCACCTGAAAACTGAGAAAAAGACGTGGATGTCTCGGCATTCGCGGCTATCCCGGCTCCCAAACCGCTTTAAGTGTTCGCTCCATGCGCCCCAGCATCCTCAATCCCCTGTTTGCGCCGGTCACCGCCCTCTCCGGGGTCGGGCCGAAGCAGGACAAGCTGCTGCGCTACCTGCTCGGCTGCAGCGAGACGCCGCGGCTGGTCGACCTGCTGCTGCATCTGCCGGCCAGCGTGATCGACCGCCGTAACCGGCCGAAGGTCCGCGACGTCGAGGTCGGCACGATCGTGACGCTGGAGGTCACGGTCGACCGCCACCGTCCCTCGCGCAACGCGCGCGCGCCATACCTCGTTTACGCCAGCGACGAGACCGGCGACGTCGTGCTGACGTTCTTCCGCCCCAAGGGCGACTACATCGAGAAGATCCTGCCGGTCGGCGCCAAGCGCTACGTCTCCGGCACGGTGCAGATGTACGACGGCGTGCCGCAGATCGTGCATCCCGACCGCATCCTCGATGAGGCGGGGTTTGCAAAACTGTCAGGAATCGACCCGGTCTATCCGCTGACCGAAGGCCTCGCGCTGGGCTCGCTGCGGCGGGCGATCGCCGCCGCGCTGACCAAGCTGCCGGACCTGCCGGAATGGATCAGCCCGGAGGTGCTCAGCCGCTGCAACTTCCCGTCCTTGAGGGAGGCGCTGACGCGGGTGCACGTCCCGCAGGAATTGACCGACATCCTGCCGGAGAACCCGTTCTGGTCGCGCCTCGCCTTCGACGAGCTGCTCGCCGGGCAATTGGCGCTGGCGCTGGTGCGGGCGCAGCTGCGCCGGCCCGCGGGCAACCGTCATGCCGGCGACGGCCGCCTGCGCCGCAGGATCATCGACGCCCTGCCTTATGCGCTGACGAACTCGCAAGCCGAGGCGATGGCCGCGATTGCCGCCGATCTCGAAAAGCCGGTGCGGATGCTGCGGCTGCTGCAGGGCGACGTCGGCTCCGGCAAGACGGTGGTGGCGCTGCTGGCCGCAGCCGCCGTCGCCGAGGCCGGCAAGCAGGCGGCGCTGATGGCGCCGACCGAGATCCTGGCGCGCCAGCATGCCAAGACCATCGCCCCGCTCGCCGCGCGCGCCGGCATGAACGTGGTCATCCTCACCGGACGCGAGAAGGGCAAGGAGCGCCGCGACATCCTCGCCCGGCTCGAAGCCGGCGAGATCGACATCCTCATCGGCACCCACGCGCTGATCCAGGACGACGTGGTCTTCCAGTCGCTGGCGCTCGCCATCGTCGACGAGCAGCATCGCTTCGGCGTACGCGAGCGGCTGGCGCTGACCTCGAAGGGCGAGGCCGTCGACGTGCTCGTGCTGTCGGCGACGCCGATCCCGCGCACCCTGGTGCTGACCTATTTCGGCGACATGGACATTTCCGAGCTGCGCGAGAAGCCGGCCGGCCGCCAGCCGATCGACACCCGCGCGGTGGCCGATACCAGGCTCGGCGAGGTCATCGACGCCGTCGGCCGCGCGCTCGATGCCGGCAAGCTGGTGTACTGGATCTGCCCGCTGGTCGAGGAATCCGAGGCCGAGGGCATCGATCATCTCACCAACGCGACGGATCGCTTCGAGAGCCTGCGCGAGCGCTTCGGCGACAAGGTCGGCCTCGTCCACGGCAAGATGAAGGGCAGCGAGAAGGACGAGGTCATGGGCCGCTTCGCGGCGCATGAGCTGCGCCTGCTGGTCGCCACCACGGTGGTCGAGGTCGGCGTCGACGTGCCGGCCGCCAGCATCATGGTGATCGAGAATGCCGAGCGCTTCGGCCTCGCACAATTGCACCAGCTGCGCGGCCGCATCGGCCGCGGCTCCGAGGCCTCGACCTGCATCCTGCTCTATCACGAGCCGCTCGGGCCGATGTCGAAGGCGCGGCTCGCGGTGATCCGCGAGACCACCGACGGCTTCCGCATCGCCGAGGAGGATCTCAAGCTGCGCGGCGAAGGCGACGTGCTCGGCATCCGCCAGAGCGGCCTGCCCGGCTATCGCATCGCGCGGCCCGAGGTGCACGCCCAGTTGATCACCAAGGCGCGCGACGAGGCGCTGCGCATCCTGAAAGAGGATCCGAAGCTGAAGGGTCCGCGCAGCGACGCGCTGCGCTGTTTGTTGTATCTGTACGAACGGGATGAAGCGATCCCGCTGTTGACCGCGGGATAGACCAACGCCGTGATTGCGAACGCAGCGAAGCAATCCAGAGTCGTCGCGGGATTCTGGATTGCTTCGCTGCGCTCGCAATGACGCGGGGAGAGGTTCCGGCTACTTCTTCGCCTTGCAGCTCTCGGCGAAGGCCACCAGTTGCGCCGCCTCTGCCCCCTCCCCCTGCACGTCCGCCGCGATGTGCTCGAACAGCCGCGCGAAACCTTCGTAGATCAGCGCCGCCGGATGATCCTCTCCCAGGAAGCCCGCGATCTCGCGCATTTCGGCAACCCAGCGATAGGCCTTCGGCAGCATGTCCGGCAGCGCATTGCCGAGCCGCGCCTGCACGTGCGGCTGGCTCAGAGCCAGCTCATCGCGCAGCGCGTCCGCTGCGCCGGCGCGGGTGGCGGCCAGCACCATCGCGGCGCCGAGCCCGGTCAGCCCCTTGTTGATGCCGGCATAGGACATCTTCAGCGCCGAAGCCGCGCCGATGGGTCCTTCGATCCGTCGCAGATCGAGCCCGAGTTGGCCCAGCACGGAGACATCGGCGGACGCCTCGCCGCTCACATAGAAGGCCGGTCCCTTCGTGCCGGGCTTCGGCGGCAGGCCGATGATGGCGGCATCCAACAGGCGCGCGCCCGACGACAGCACGATGTCCTCGATCTTCCGGATGGTCTCGACGTTGACGGCATTGCAGTCGACGATGATGGGCTTCCTCGAATTCCGGTTGATGACCGTCGCGAGCTGCTCCGCCAGCGCCACGGCCTCGCCCGGCGGCACGATCGACAGGATGATGTCCGCATTGGCGATCTCGGCATCGCTGGCGCCGATCATGCCGGATGCGGCCGCTCTCGCCCGCGTCGCCGCGCTGCGCCCCTCGAGCGACGTCAGGACGTTGCAGCCGTGCTCCACGAGACGGGCAGCGATCGCGCCGCCCATTGCGCCCGGTGCGATGACGGCAATGCTGGGGGGCATGAGGACGGCTCCGGTTCCAACGATAGTCTCGAAGACTATGCGCACCCCGTGACAAAATTGAAGGCACGAAAACGAAGGGCAGCCCTTCCGGGCTGCCCTCGCCTTGGCCGCAACTTCAACGCTCCCCTCAGAGCCCCCGAGAACGCTGGCCGCCGCGGCAGACCTCAGAACGCGATCTTCAATCCTCCGCTGCCGAAGAAATCGTCGCCACCCGTGCGTCCGATGGTGCGCGACACGGTCGCCGTCAGCGCCACATTGCTCCAGAACGGCGCCACGACGCCGGCGCTCACCCGGCCGTAGACGTCGTGCGAGGTGCCGTTCGGAACGGTCCAGTTGTTGACGATGACGGGCGCCGACGTCGCGCTGTACTGAATCAGGCGGCCGTTGCCGATGATGTCGTCATCGAGCGTCAGGTTCAGGTACGGATTGATGACGTTGCCCTGCACCTGGAACGGGGTGCGCAGCTGCACGCCGACGCTGCCGATCAGGGTCTCGGCGGTCTGCGAGCCGACCGCGAGCGTGAGCGCAGGATCGCCGGTCTCGGTGAAGCCGTCGACACGGGCGCGGGCATAGGTCAGCCCGCCGATCGGGCCGAGCTTTGCCGTGCCGGCATCGAACAGGTAACCGGCCTTGCCGGCCGCGACGAAGGTCGTGCCGCCGGGATTGGAGGTGATGGTGTCGACGACGCCCGGCCGCGTGTTGCGATAGTCCTGATGGCCGATCGTCGCGAGCGCTTCCGCAAACAGGTTGCTGCTGGCCCAGGCGCCGTAGAGGCCGAACTGATAGGAGTTGGCATCCGTGGTGCCGGCGCTGTTGAACAGCCTCGCCTTCGGGTTGGAGTAGTCGAAGGCGGTGCCGATCATGGCGTTCGCCGACAGCCGGTACTCGACGCCAATCGTGCCGCCGATGCTGTCGAGATTGAAGCCGTTCGAGGCGGCGCTGCCCTGGCGGTCGCTGACGCCGCCATTGCCCTGCATGTAGAACGACCATGGACTGACCGACGCGAGCGGCGGCGCCTTGGTGTGGGGCGGGCGGCCCATTGCCCCATAGGCGTTCATCGTCGATGGAGCAAAGCCCGCGGTCTCGCGGAACATGTCGAGCTTGCCGAACAGGGTCGAGGCGAAGCCCATCGCCGTGATCGACCCCACCTCGCCTTGCGGCGCGAAGGTCAGCGGCGCGTTGAGGCGGTTGACGATATATTGGCCCAGCACCTCGAAGCCGTGTGACGTCAGGTGCACGCCATCGACATAGAACAGGTATTGGTTCTGCAGCGCAGGATTGCCGATGCAGGCGATCGGACAGGCGCCGACATTGGTGAAGCCATAGCGCGACGGATTGGCCTGGATCAGCGTCCCCACCAGTCCGGTGTCGACATACTCGACACGTACGCCCGAACGCGCGACGCCGGCGAGCGACTGCTGCATCAGGCTGTTGTAGGTCGTGCTGTAGGCCTTGCCGGCTGAAGCATTGGCGTTGCCGACGGCCTCCGGCAAGGTGCTGACATCGCCGGCCGTGAACACGATGCTGCGCGCGCCGTCCCCGACCAGCGCGTTGATGCCGGCCATGGCCTGCTGAGCCGTGACGGCCGCGGCCGTCGGCGCTCCAGCGAGCGAGCCACCGGCGCGGTAGTAGGCTCGTGCGTCATTGCCGCCGACGGAAATTTCGACGAGGTCGGTCGATGAGACCCTGCCGGAGAAGCCGGTCAGTCCGCTCCACTCCTGGAAGAAGCCGGGAATGCCGGGCGCCACTACGTTGGTGTTGCCGGCCATGGCGCCGCCGATCGCGTAGTTGAGCTGGGGAATGCCGAGCAGCGCCGATGTCGTGTCGACGAAATTGGTGCCGCCGCTGAAGCGGCCGGTGGGATAGAGCGGCAGCTTGCCGGCCCCGCCGGTGAAGGTCCAGAGATTGCCCGTATCGGCGTAGCTGTCGCCAAATGCCTGAATGCGCGTATAGGTGGTCTGGGCTGCCGCCGGCCCGGTCAGTTGCAGCGACGCTACGGACAGCGCGACCACGCACAACAACGTCGTTCTACTCACAGGCCTCATACGCGCTTCCCCAACGTCATACTTTTGTTTGCCCGATGTTTCCATGGTGACCATTCGAAACACCACCGCCCGCTGGTTGTAGGAACGACGACATCCGTGGCTGTGCCTTCCTCGCATCATCATGCAGTGCAAAGTGCCGCGATGCGCACGTTTGCCCGCTGGGCGGACCGGACCGCCGCCGACCGTGCTCGCGAAGGCTGCTGACAGAATCTGGCAGGGAGCTCGGCTAGTCGTGTGGCTGACGCGCCGCAGCCGGCGCCGCCACCGGAGAAAAGACGATGCCCGAGTTCAATTTCCTGATCCTCTACGTCGACAACCCGCCGAGCAGCGCGGCCTTCTATGCGGATCTGCTTGGCCGGCCCGTGATCGAACAATCGCCGACGTTCGCCATGCTGCCGCTGCGCGAGGGCGTCATGCTGGGCCTGTGGTCGCGGCACACGGTCGAGCCGCCAGCGGCCGGCGCAGCAGGCTTCGGCGAGGTCGCGTTCGCGGTCGGCGATGCCGGCGAGGTCCAAAGGCTGCACGACGACTGGAAGGCGCGCGGACTTTCGATCGCGCAGGCGCCGACGCGGATGGATTTCGGAACGACGTTCGTCGCGCTCGATCCGGATGGACATCGCCTGCGCGTGTTCGTTCCGCAGGATGCGGCCTAGCTCTTCCGCAGTGGCTGGCCTTTCGCGCCAGTCGGCCCTTCAGCCTAGTCGGCCTTGGCCGGCTCGGGCTCGCGGTGCGGCGATGGCTGCGCGGGTGCGTTGGCGAGGCGCGCGGCGTTGGCCATGTTGGCCAGCGCCGCGACTTTTTTCTGCTGGTCCGATCCCGGCTGCACCACGCCGCAGGACATGATCAGCGTCGCCGCGTCCTCGGCGCTCATGTCCACCTCGATGATCTTGCTCCGCGGCAGATAGAAGAAAAAGCCGGTGGTGGGGTTCGGCGCGCACGGCAAGAACACCGAGATCTGCTCGTCGTCACCGGGCAGCCGGCTCGAAATCTCCGCGCTCGGCGGCTGCGAGATCAGCACGATCGACCACATGCCGGGCGACGGAAACTCGACCAGGCCGACACGGCGCAGGCTCGAACCCTTGCCCGAGAACAGCGTCTCGAACACCTGCTTGAGGCCGCGATAGATCGCCCGCACCGCCGGGATGCGGCCGAGCAGCCGCTCGCCGAGGTCGACCAGGGTGCGGCCGATCAGGTTGGCCGTCAGGAAGCCGAGCAGCGTCAGTCCGATCACGGCCACGATCAGGCCGGAGCCGGGCACGCCGAACGGCAGATAGGTTTCCGGACGATAGACCAGCGGCACGAACGGCCGGACCAGCCCGTCCACCCAGGTCACGAACCACCAGGTGATGTAGAGCGTGATGGCAACGGGTCCGGCGACGACGAGGCCGGTCAGGAAATAGTTGCGAAACCTGAACATCAGCCCATGGTGGGGCGTCTCGGCCGGAGCATCGGCCAAGGGATCGGTCTCAGGCGGCAGGTCGTCGCGGGAACTCATGCGAACTTCCGGGTCGGATCAAATCTCACCTAGGGGTCTTAGCAGATTTTTGAAGGGCAAAGGCCCTCTTTCCGACACAGGCGCGCTTTGCCGCTGACCTGTGGCCCGGCAGTCGGGCCCCAAGTCAGCGCGCAAGCCGTCGATTTCGATCCCTGCGGCGGCGAGGAGCCACTCAAAAGGGCAAACCCGCCGCGCCTAGGCGCTACGCAGCGGCAGGGCCAGGCCGACCGCCACGAAGATGCCGCCACAGACCTGGTTGAAGCGCCGCCCGACCCGGGCGAGCCACGGACGAACCTGGGCCGCCGCGCTGGCAATGGCGTATTCGGTGACGAACTCGGTCACCGTATAGGTGACGGCCACGACGGCGAACTGCACCGCCAGGCTGCGATCGGGGTCGATGAACTGTGGCAGCAGGGCGCTGAAGAACAGCAGGCATTTCGGGTTGGTGGCCGCGGTCAGGAAGCCCTGGCGGAACAGCGCGTGCGGGCGCGCCGCCACGGTCTGGCCGGCCAGATCGACGCCCACCGGCGGCGCGAACCAGAGCTTGATCCCGAGCCAGGCGAGATAGAGTCCGCCGACCCACTTCAGGACCACGAGCCAGGTGATCGACGCTTGCACCAGCGCGCCGATGCCGAACATGCACAGCGCGATGACGAGGATGAAGCCGATCAGGCCGCCCGCGATCGTGAACAATGTCCTGCGACCGCCATGCAGCGCCCCGTGCGTCAGGGCGAGCAGGCCGTTGGGTCCGGGCGTCAGGGAGATTCCGATGCTCGTGAGCAGGAACAGCAGCCAAGTGTCGAGTGCCATCGGAATCCCTGTCAATCAGTTGCGCCACAGCACAGGCAAACTCGGCCGTCGTCCCGGGAGGTGGTTTGGGCCTCGCTGGAGCTGCCAGCCACGAAGTGAGGTGGTTATGGATCCCGGCGTTCGCCGGGATGACAGCGAATGTGCAGAGGCCGCGTCGCAACTCACGCCCAACTGGTTCTCAAGGCGACGCGAGAGCATCGCTTGGACGCGGCAAGCGGCGGCGTATCTACTCCACCGTGACCGACTTCGCCAAGTTGCGCGGCTGGTCGACGTCGGTGCCCATCACCACGGCCGTGTGATAGGCCAGCAGCTGGACCGGGATGGCGTAGACGATCGGCGTGAAGGTCGCGGCCATGTCCGGCATGGTGATCGTGACCAGCGAGTCCACCGTCGCCTCCTCGGCGCCCTTGGCATCGGTCATCAGGATGATGTTGCCACCGCGCGCGGCGACCTCCTGCATGTTCGACACGGTCTTTTCGAACACGCGGTCATACGGCGCGATGACGACGACCGGCATGGTCTCGTCGATCAGCGCGATCGGCCCATGCTTGAGCTCGCCGGCGGCGTAGCCCTCGGCATGGATGTAGGAGATCTCCTTCAGCTTCAGCGCGCCTTCCAGCGCCAGCGGATAGGAGGTGCCGCGGCCGAGATAGAGCACGTCCTTTGACTTGGCGATCTCGCGGGCGAGCTTCTCGATCTGCGGCTCGGTGGTCAGCGCCGCCGCGATCAGACGCGGCACCTCGACCAGGCCGTGGACCAGCTTGGTCTCGTCGGCCTCGGACAGCTCGCCGCGGCCGCGGCCGGCGGCGATGGCGAGCGCCGCCAGCACCATCAACTGGCAGGTGAAGGCCTTGGTCGAGGCGACGCCGATCTCGGGACCGGCCAGCGTCGGCATCACGATCTCGCTCTCGCGCGCGATCGTCGAGGTCGGCACGTTGACGACGGAGAGCGTATGCACGCCCTGCGATTTGGCGTAGCGCAGCGCGGCCAGGGTGTCGGCGGTCTCGCCGGACTGCGAGATGAAGATGGCGAGATCGCCCTTGCGAAGCGGCGCCTCGCGGTAGCGGAACTCGGAGGCGACGTCGAGCTCGACCGGCACCCGCGCGAAGCGCTCGAACCAGTATTTGGCGACGAATCCGGCGTAGCTCGCGGTGCCGCAGGCGGTGATCGAGATGCGCTGGATGTCCTTGAAGTCGAACGGCAGCCGCGCCGGCAGCATCACGCGCTCGGTGCCCATGTCGACGTAGCGCGCCAGGGTGTGGCCGACGACCTCCGGCTGCTCGTGGATCTCCTTGGCCATGAAGTGGCGATAATTGGCCTTGTCGACCAGGAACGACGACGCGCCGGATTTCAGCACCTCGCGCTTCACCACCGCGCCCGAGGCGTCGTGAATGATGCCGGAATCGCGGGTGATCTCGACCCAGTCGCCGTCGTCGAGATAGCTGATCGTGTCGGTGAACGGCGCCAGCGCGATCGCGTCCGAGCCCAGGAACATCTCGCCGTCGCCATAGCCGAGCGCCAGCGGCGAGCCCTTGCGGGCGCCGATCAGGAGATTGCCGTGGCCCTTGAACAGGAAGGCCAGCGCGAAGGCGCCCTTCAACTGCGGCAGCGACGCAGCGACCGCCTGCTGCGGCGTGTGGCCCTTCAGCAGATAGGAATTGACCAGATGGACGACGGTCTCGGTGTCGGTCTCGGATGCGAACCTGGCGCCCTGCTTTTCGAGCTCGGCGCGTAGTTCGCGAAAATTCTCGATGATGCCGTTATGCACCACGGCAACATTGTCAGTTGCGTGCGGATGCGCGTTGCTCTCGGTCGGCTTGCCGTGGGTGGCCCAGCGGGTATGACCGATGCCGGCGTGCCCCTTCAGCGGCTGCTGCTCGAGCCGCTTCTCGAGGTTCTTCAGCTTGCCCTCGGCGCGTCGCCGGTCCAGATGATCGCCCTCGAGCGTGGCGACACCCGCGGAATCGTAGCCGCGATATTCGAGACGTTTCAGGGAATCGACGAGATGCTCGGCAACCGGCCCGCGTCCCAGGATCCCGATGATTCCGCACATCAGCGCTAGTCCCCAAATCGTCGAGAGAGATTCAAAAGCGTGGCATTGTCTTAACGAAAACCGCGCGCTTTCAGGATTCAATAATTATTGCGGATTGCGACAGGGTTAAGTGCAAGACTTCACGCAAGGCTTAACCACGCGGCAGGCCGGCAGCTCCGGTTCGACACGGAGGTCGGTTCGGAGCGGGCTTAACGTGCGGTCAACGCTTTCGCACAAGACTATCGCGTCGGAGATGACCCATGGCCTTTTACCGCCGCCCAACTGATCCAAAGGGAACCAGCTCGCTCAGCCTGTCACATCCGGCGTCCGGGAGCCATCTGGCGCACTGGCCGCCGCCGACGCTGAGTCACGAGCTGAAGCCGATGCCGATCAAGCATCAGAGCAAGAACGAGCCGGTCAAGCACGCCACCCGCCGCGGCTGGCGCCTGACGCGCGCGATGTTCGCCGAGTTCCAGGACGACGAAGAGTGAACAAGCGCGTGGCGCCTATAGAAAGACCCAAGCGGCGATCGCACCGATCAGGGCCCATATGCCGAGCCCGGTCAGCAACATGATCTCCAAAGGGGGAGTTGTACCAAGCGTGGCGTAAACGACGCGGCCAGAAAACATGGCTAGCCGTACGATCGCAGTCAGAATCGCACCTACGAGATCGAACAGCAGTTGACCGAAATCCAAGCTGCCCTGCCCCGGCTCGCGCCTATTTTTTGTGGCGTTGCTTGGCATTCCGGAATCGCGCCGCGGCGCCTTCGCGCGTCGTCTGCGGACTGCGCTCCAGCGCCAGCGCATCGTCGGGCACGTCGCGCGTGATCACCGAGCCCGAGCCGATATAGGCGCGCGCGCCGATGTTGATCGGCGCCACCAGCGAAGTGTTGGTGCCGATGAAGGCGCCCTCGCCGATGTTCGTCTTGTGCTTGTTGAAGCCGTCATAATTGCAGGTGATGGTGCCGGCGCCGATGTTGGCATTGGCGCCGACATGGGCGTCGCCGATATAGGACAGGTGATTGACCTTCACGCCCGGCTCCAGCACCGCAGCCTTGGCCTCGACGAAATTGCCGATCTTGGCGCCGTCGCCGAGCGACGTTCCGGGCCGCAGCCGCGCGAACGGCCCGAGCAGGCTGTTGCGGCCGAGCTTGGACTGCACGATGTGCGAAAATGAATGCACCACCGCGCCGTCGCCGATCGACACGCCGGGGCCGATCACGACGAACGGCTCGATGGTCACGTCCTTGCCGAACGTCGTATCCGCGGCGAGATAGACGGTCTCCGGCGCGATCAGCGTCACGCCCGCATCCATCGCCGCGCGGCGCAGCCGGGTCTGCATCACCGCCTCGGCCTCGGCGAGTTGCGCCTTGGTGTTGATGCCGCGCACCTCGTCCTCGGAGGTTTCGATCACGACCGCATCGAGCCCCTGCTCGCGCGCGATCGCCACCGCATCGACCAGATAGTACTCGCCCTTGCTGTTGGCATTGCCGATCCTGTCGAGGATCCCCAGCGCGCGACGGCCGTCCATCGCCATCACCCCGGCATTGCACAGCGTGATCGCCCGCTCCGCTTCGCTCGCATCGGCCTGCTCGCGGATCGCGACCAGCTTCGATCCGTCGAGCAGCAGGCGTCCATAGCCGGTCGGATCGGCGGCGCGGAAGCCGAGCACGGCGAGTGCCGCGCCTTCGGCGAGCGCCGCCCGCAGCCGCGCGAACGTCTCGGCCGTGATCAGCGGCGTGTCGCCGAACGCGACCAGCAGATCGTCGGCGCCGCGCGCGATCGCCTGCCGCGCCGCCAGCACCGCATGCGCCGTCCCCAGCCGGTCGCGCTGGACGAAGATATCCGCATCCGGGCGCAGGCGCCGGGCTTCCTTCTCGACCGCCTCGTGCCCCGGCCCCACCACCACCGCGACGCGGGCGCCATCCCCATGCGGCGCCGCCGCCAGGACGTGCGCCAGCAGTGATTCGCCGGCGACGGGATGCAACACCTTGGGCACGCTCGTGCGCATCCGGGTGCCCTCGCCTGCCGCAAGCACGATGGTCAGACTGGATCGAGCGGTCATGAAACACCTGGGATGAAGGGAGCGCATAGGTCGCGCTGTCATAATGCGTTTTCTGCGCGGGGCAAACCGCACCGGCTGAAGCCCCTGGTGGTTTTCCTGTTAATGTTCGCTTCGTGATTCGATTAAGGCAGGTTCATGGCTAAGGACTCCCGCAAATCCGCCGGCGCAAATGCAGCTGAGAAGACGGGCACGACTCTGTCTGGACTGTTTGCCGACGAGAACGAGTTCGATCGCCGCGCGCTGTGGCGGCTCGGCTGGTGGGGGGCTGGCGCCGTCGGCGCCGTCGGCCTGGCCGTTTTCACCAATCAGGCCGCACAGGGATGGCGGCAGGACCGTGTTTCTGCGGCCGACCTGTCGCGCCAGGCGCAACTGCTGCAGTCGCTGGCCCGTGAGACCCAGGGCGAGGCGCGCCAGCTCGGCGCGGCCATCGAGACGCTCAACACCGACCGGGACCGGCTGTACGCGCGCGTGACCGTGCTCGAGCAGGGATTGGACTCGGTGACCGGCGCGCTGGCCAAGCAGAGCGCCCAGGCGTCCCCGAATCCCGCCAGCAGGGCCGGGCCCGTGCCGCAGATCGCAGCCGTGGAATCCCTCGCCCCGGCTGCGGTTCCGTCGAGTTCCGTGGCGCCGAGCCCCCTGCCGGCATTCGCGAACGCGTCCCCGTTCATGCCGATTCCCAGCGGAGCGGCCGGACCCAATCCGGCTCAGCCGGTGGCTCCGTCGGCTGCCGCGAGCGCCGACAAGACGAAGCAGGAGCCGGCCTCGGGAGCTTCGTCATCGCCTGTGTCTGCGGCCCCGTCCCCGACACCATCTGCCTCGCCCGCCCCTGCGGTCGCAGCAGCTGGTTCCAAGCCGCTGCCCGCTGGCGCACCGGACCCGGCCGGCAAGCCGGCCGAGACCGACAAGCTCGCAAGAGCTGAACCCGCCGAGGCCGCCGGCGCCAAGGGCAGTGACAGCACCGACGCCGCGGTCACGGCGGTCCAGAAGACCGAATTTGCCGTCGATCTCGGCGCGGCCAACTCGCTCGGCGGCTTGCGGGCGCTGTGGCGGGACCTCGTAAGAACCCATGCCGACCTCGCCTCGCTCAGGCCGATCGTCATTCTCAAGGAAGGCCGAGGCGGTCCGGGCATGCAGCTGCGGCTCGGCGCCGGTCCGTTGAGTGACGCGGCGACGGCGGCGAAGATCTGCGCGGTGCTCGCCGAGAGCCAGCGCGCCTGCGAGACCACCGTCTATGACGGCCAGCGCCTCGCGGTCCGCGAGGAGCCGGAGGCGGCCAAGCCGGGCGCTCCCGCGGCCGCCGCCCCGAAGCCGGTGCAGCGCCGGCGCACCTATCAGCCGCAGGCCCAGCAGCAGCGCCACGGCAAGCGCGAGGAGCCGCCGCCCACGGCAGCCGCGCCGTCGCCGCCGCCGGCCGAGGCGCCCAAGCCCGAGCAGCCGTCGGCGCTGTCGTCGTTCTTCCGCCGCTCCTGAGTCTCAAATCAGCGAGCGGTCAAAGCCGGTTGGGACGGATTGTGAAAGCAGTCCGCGAACCGGCTTTGCGGCTTGTCCGCACGTCCTTTCCGCAGCATAGTCCGGCGCATGAAAAAGACCCCGTTCCGCCTCTCGCCCTATCAGGTGCAATGGCTCCTGATCGTCGGCTTCGTCACCGTCGGCTATGCCCTCTATCTGCGCTATCTGGCGATCGAGCTGTCGAGCGTCGCGCTCGCCTGCGACGCCGGCCTGCAGACGCTGGCCTGCAAGAGCCGGGCGGTTGCGACCCCGCTGTTCAAGAATTCGGTGTTTGGCGCCACCGCGCTGGTGATCGCGGTGCTGCACGTGATGCGGCCGTCGATCGTGCTCTTGACCGGCGGGCTGATCGCCGCCGGCCTCGGCATCGTGCTCTACAACATCGTGCTGTCGGGGCTGGCGATCGGCCTGCTCATCCTCGGCTTTGCGCGGCCCGCGCCCGCCACAGCGTGAACGCCAGCAGCAGATACATCGCGCAGGTCCACATCGCCTGCCAGTTGTCGCGGCCCTCGTTGTAGATCACGTAGACCGAGGAGATCGCCAGCAGTCCGGCGAAGCATGCCTCGGCGATCGGCCGCGGGCCCTGCGTCGGACGGTTGCCGAGCAGCATCGCGAATGGCACCACCGCCATGGTCAGGCTGGCGAACGGAAAATCGCGGTAGCGCGGGTCGAACACGAAGCCGAGCGCCGTCTCGGCCGCGATCAGCACGGTCACGACCAGGACCAGGGCCAGCAGGTAGGTGATCTTCAGCTGCTTGCGGCCGTCATTCGGTCCGAGCAGGTCGAGGAAGGTCGGCAGCGGCCGCCCGGCCATCGCCGCATTGGCGGCCAGGATCGGCGCCAGCACGCCGGCGGCGAGCAGCGCGCCCCATTGCAGCCAGCCGCCGACACCGAGGCTCTCGTAGAACATCTTGTCGGCGGCCATGCCGAACAGCACGCCGGCCGTGGTCGCGGAAATGCCGACGCCGATCCAGGCCGAGATGTGCGGCGGCCAGGGCCGGCGCCGTACCGTCAGCCAGCCGGCGAGGAACACCGCGAAGGACAGGATCATGCCGCCGCCCATCTGCAGCTTCCACAGCGGATAGTTGCTGACGGGCTGGCCCGGCGGATATTTCAGCGCGCGCGTGTCGTCGCTGATCAGGCCCCAATAGCCGCCGACGGTGCCTTCGAGCTTGCGCTTCCAGGGCTGGTCATAGGCCTCGATCAGGTTGACGCGGAAATTCTCGCGCTTGGCGAGCGAGAGGATCTCCGAGACCACGCGGGCCTGGTTGGCGCGCGACGGCAGCGCGCCCTCGCGCATGCGCCCCTCGCTCGGCCAGCCGGTCTCGCCGATCAGGATCTCCTTGCCCGGAAAGGCGACGCCGACCTGCTGGCGGATGGCGTCGACATGGGAGGCGGCGAATTTCGCGCGCACCGGGATGTCCTCCCAATACGGGAGGATATGAACCGTGACGAAGTCGACGATGTCGTAGAGCTCGCGGTTGCGCAGCCAGAACTCCCAGACGTCGGCATAGGTCACAGGAACCGTGACCTGCGCCTTGACGCTGCGGATGGTGGCGGCGAGGTCGGCGGTCGTCATCTCGCCGCGCAGCAGCACCTCGTTGCCGACCACGACCGCCGTGATGACGCCGGGATAGCGCTTGATCAGGTCGACCGCGATGCCGATCTGCTGCTGGTTCTTCAGCTTGTTTGAGCCGAGCCAGATGCCCTGGATCACCTTGATGCCGACCCGGGCGGCGATTCCCGGCACCTGGTCGAGGCCGTTCTCGATCGAATAGGTGCGCACGCATTCGGAGATCTTGGCGAGCTGCACCAGGTCCTGCTCGATCTGCTCGGCGTCGATATGCGTGGTCGGATCGAGCGGGCTCTGCTGGCCGCGGAACGGCGCATAGGATACGCACTGCAGCTTCGAGGCCGGCTCGATCGGCGCGCGCGCGAGCGTGATCGGCTTGGCCAGCCACCACCACGCGGCGGCGATGACACCCAAGGATATGAGCAGAAGCGCCAGCGGCGTAGGGAGGGATTTCAGTTCCGTTCTCCAGGCAGGGTGGTGTCGATTACCCGGTCGGCGGCGATCTGCCAAGTAGGCGATCGGGCCCGACGGCGCACCGGGCGTACCCGCTCCAAATCACCCTTTTACGATGACGCGAGAAAGTTGGTACGTTGCTGGACAAAATCCGAGATTCCGGTCATTGGGAATCCCGGTTGACCCCGGCCGTCGCAACCCAGGTTCTGGACCCCTGCGCAAGCGCCCGTTAGGAACGCTCTGCGACAGTCGGAATCAATCTCCCGCCGCAATCGGGGCTGATTTGATCGGCATCAACACTGCGTCCGTCAGGGGACGGCACGAAGGCAACAATCGGGGAATTTATGGGTCGACGCGTGCTCCACTCCAAGTTTTCGGTTTCGCGCCTGTCGGCGGCTCTGGGCCTCGTGCTGCTCATCGGCGCCCCCGGCGCGCTCGCCCAGAGCGGCAGCGACCATCCCCAGGACCAAAAGCCGCAGGCGGCCAATCCGGCCGACGTGTCGAAGGAGAACCAGCGCAAGGCCGACGAATTCACCGAAGCGTCCCAGGCGCTCTCTGGCGGGCCGGCCGGCAATCCCGAATGCGTCTGGCTCGGCCGCCGCGTCGTCCAGCTGATGTACAATGACGACCTCGATACCGCCTTCCGCCACCTCGATCTCTATGACCGCTTCGGCTGCCCCGGTGGCCACGTCCAGGCCGCCTTCCGCTGCCTGACGCGTTTCATCCCGCAGATCGATCCGAAGGTGCCGAACTCGCTGAACAACCACGTCCATGGCTGCTGGATCAATCCGGATGCCAAGCCGCAGGTGGCTGCGGCGCCTGCGCCGGGCCCGGCCTCGACCCCGGCCGCGCAGGCTTCGCCGGCGCCGGCGCAGCAGCCCGCCCCCCCGGCCTCGCCGGCGCCCCCGCAGCCTCCGGCGAAGTGACCGGCGCCTGACGGCAGGCAGGACGCACGATCCCGCCGACCGGGCGCCATGCGCGGCGTGCGGCATGACAGCGCTCCGATCGCGTGGCAGGATACGGCCGAGATATGATCGAGGTCGTCGACGAGCGCCTGAGCCTCGCCCCGGTTCAGGCAGCGTTCAGCAGGATTGGGCTCTGTTGGGATGACGTATGACGTCGCGGCCTTCGGCTGTGACGGCGTGAGACTGATCGCCTTCGCCGTTCGCCGTCGAACGCACGCGTGAACACGATCCCGGTAGCATCGCATACCCGAGATGGAACGGCGATCGACCGCTCCGCTTCACCGCTGACTTGATCCTAGGAATGGTTGCCCCTCCCATGCGTGCCGTCGTCGCCGTCCTGCTCCTCGTCACCGCCGTGCACGCCGCCCTCTGGGGACTGCTGCAGGACAAGCAGGAGGCCCCCAGTTTCACCGGCCTGCTGCAGAGCGTCTCCTACGATCCGCATGAAGGTACCGGGGCCCCCGGCGCCAACACCGTGGCCTCGCCGGAACGCATCCGCGCCGACATGAAGAAGCTCGCCACCATGACGCGGGCCATCCGGCTCTACTCGTCGACCGGCGGCCTCGAGATCGTACCGCCGCTGGCGGCGGAGGCGGGGTTGAAGGTGATGCTCGGCGCCTGGATCGACAAGGATCCGGACCGCAACGAGCGCGAGATCCAGTCGGCCATCACCCTCGCCCGCCGCAACAGCAACGTCATCGGCATCGTGGTCGGCAACGAGACCATCCTCACGGCGACCCAGAAGGTCGATGAGCTGATCGAGAAGATCAAGCGCGTGAAGAAGTCGGTCAACGTGCCCGTCACCACCGGCGACGTCTGGAACACCTGGCGCGACAACCCCGAGCTCGCCGCCAATGTCGACTTCATCGCCGCGCACGTCCTGCCCTATTGGGAGTTCTTCACCGACGACCAGGCCGTCGACCAGGCGGTGGATCGCTATCAGCTCCTGAAGAAGCAGTTCACCGGCAAGCGCATCATGATCGCCGAGTTCGGCTGGCCGAGCCAGGGCTACAGCCGCAGCGGCGACGGCCGCGGCCCCGCCGTGCCGGGCCCGCTCCGGCAGGCCAAGGTGTTGCGCAATTTCCTCGCCCAGGCCGCCTCGATCGGCATGGAGTACAACATCGTCGAGGCGATCGATCAGCCCTGGAAATATTTCGAGGGCGGCGTCGGCCCGTATTGGGGCGTGCTGAACGCCTCGCGCGAGGCGAAATTCGCCTGGACCGGCCCGATCGTGAATCCCGACTATTGGAAGCTCGCGACCATCGCGCTGCTGGTCGGCGTGCTCCTGTCCTTGCCGATCGTGCGGCTGCG
The DNA here is from genome assembly GCF_051167995.1 of Bradyrhizobium sp. HKCCYLRH3073. Taxonomy (NCBI): domain Bacteria; kingdom Pseudomonadati; phylum Pseudomonadota; class Alphaproteobacteria; order Hyphomicrobiales; family Nitrobacteraceae; genus Bradyrhizobium; species Bradyrhizobium sp. HKCCYLRH3073. Next base: position 383,047 of record NZ_JBNPUD010000003.1, on the reverse strand, counting down.
CCAGCCGACCGTGCTGCAGGCGATGATGCTCGCCATCACGGCGCACGGCGTCGGCGCCTGGGTCTCCACCGTCTTCGCCTATTGGAACGTGCACTATTTCGTCTGGGGCTCGACCTTCGCGCTGACCTTGGGCCTGATCCTGCTGGTTCCCCTGATCCTGATCGCGATGGCCCGCATCGAGGAGATCGCCGCGATCGCCTTCGGCCGCGAGCCGCGCCGTCTCCTGACCCGCGACAAGGTCGCGCGCGACCGCGCCGCCATGCCCCAAGGCTATTGCCCGAAGGTCTCGATCCACGTGCCGGCCTATTTCGAGCCGGTCGAGATGATGAAGCAGACCTTGGATGCGCTGGCGCGGCTCGACTACCCGAACTACGAGGTCGTCTGCATCATCAACAACACGCCCGATCCGGCGTTCTGGCAGCCGATCCAGGATCACTGCCGCATGCTCGGCGAGCGTTTCAAGTTCATCAATGCCGAGAAGGTCAAGGGCTTCAAGGCCGGCGCCTTGCGCATCGCGATGGAGCGCACCGCCGTCGATGCCGAGATCATCGGCATCATCGACGCCGACTACGTCGTGACGCCGGACTGGCTCTCCGACCTCGTGCCGGCCTTCGCCGACCCCACCGTCGGCCTGGTGCAGGCGCCGCAGGAGCATCGCGACGAAGACCTGTCGCTGATGCACTACATCATGAACGGCGAATATGCCGGCTTCTTCGACATCGGCATGGTCCAGCGCAACGAGGAGAACGCGATCATCGTGCACGGCACGATGTGCCTGATCCGGCGCGCGGCGATGGACATGGCCGGGGGGTGGTCGAGCGACACGATCTGCGAGGACACCGATCTCGGCCTCGCCATCCAGGAGCTCGGCTGGCAGACCCACTACACCGCCACCCGCTACGGCTCGGGCCTGCTGCCCGACACCTACGAGGCGTTCAAGAAGCAGCGCCATCGCTGGGCCTATGGCGGCTTCCAGATCGTCAAGAAGCACTGGCAGCGCTTCCTGCCCGGCAGGAGCCGGCTGACGGCGGACCAGAAGCGCGAGTTCTCGCTCGGCTGGCTCAACTGGCTGGGCGCCGAGAGCCTCGGCGTCGTCGTCGCGATCCTCAACCTGATCTGGACGCCGATCGTGGCCTTCGCCGGCATCGCCATCCCCGACAAGATCCTGACCATCCCGATCCTCGCCGCCTTCGTGGTCTCGCTCGCCCACTTCCTGATCCTCTACCGGCTGCGGGTGGCGGTGAAGCCGTGGCAGATGCTGGGCGCGATGATCGCCGCGATGAGCGTGCAATGGACGGTCAGCCGCGCCGTGGCGCAGGGCCTGATCACCGAGCACCTCGCCTTCGCCCGCACGTCCAAGGGCGGTCTCTCCAGGATGTCGATCGAGTTCCAGGCATTCTGGGAGGCCGTGATCGGCGCTCTGCTCCTGATCGGCGCCACCATCCTGATCGTGACCAACACGTTGCAGATCACCGAGCTCTACATCTTCGCCGCCGTCCTGATCCTGGAGAGCCTGCCGTTCCTGTCCGCGGTCGCGATCGCGCTGCTGGAGATGTCCCGCATCAACTCCTTCGAGTTCTGGCGCCACGCCACCGTCCGCACCGCCGAGCTGATCGGCCTGCGCCCGGTCTGGGTGCCGGAGCTGGCGGGTCCGGGCATGCAGCCGGCGCCGCTGAGCGCGGCGGCGACGAAGGTGGCGGAGAAGGTGTAGGTCCGAGACCGGCGGGCGCGCGGACGTCGCTTTTTACCCGGCTGCTCCCCCCACACACCGTCATGGCCGGGCATGTCCCGGCCATCCACGTCGGAATGGCAGCGCAAGACGCCAAACGTGGATGCCCGGGACAAGCCCGGGCATGACGTGCCTCAAATTGCGTTCGGTCGGGCCGCTGACGCGTCCGCCATGATCCCACCCCGCTGTGGTTTGCCCCTTCCGCCCTATTGACCCGACCGCACCCACCCCCTACACACCCCGCACGACAGCATGCGGCCCACGGGCCAGGGGTTCACCCCCGTTCCCGCAGCCCGCAGTGAACCACGGCCACGCCGCAAGCGTTCTGATGGTATCCTGTCGACGATCCGGACAGTGACGGTCCAGCCGTCACACCGCTTCCTTGGGAGCGAGCGCGTAGCTCAGCCGGTAGAGCACGTGACTTTTAATCATGGGGTCCCGGGTTCGAGTCCCGGCGCGCTCACCAAGATCAGATCAATACTGCTCTACCTACGAGAGATCGTCGATCATTGTTGCCGGATCGCTTGGACGACCAGTTTGTCCACATGCCTGCTGGCGTGCTTACTGAATCCAAGGCACAATCGGGCGTTGCAGATTTTTTTGCGGGGCGCTTCGATGAGTTGGGCAAGAACAGTCGTCGGCGTTGTGTTGGCCGCCATTGCCTTGTCGGGCTGCATCACGACGTCAATGCAGGGATATGCAGACCGACAACTGCCGACAAAACCGATCGGCCGCATGGTCGCTTATGTCTCCGGACCCGGCCCCCTCGTATCAAGCATTCAGGCCAACATCGCTGAGGAGGCCCGGAAACGCGGCGTAGTCGCTGACGACGCGCTGATGCTGTTTCCTCCAACACGGACCTACACCAACGCCGAAGTCCAACAGGGCCTTGCGCGCGACGCCATCGAAGGCGTCCTGGTCATCGGCGTGGGCGATAGCGGTGTGCAGCAACAATACGCCGGGACGATCTTCTCGGGCCAATACTCCGGAACATCCAGCGCGAGCGGGACCGTCAATACGTTCGGCAACACCTCGACCATATCCATGAATGGCACAACGTCTGGCACGATGGTCGCCACCGCCACTCCGACCTACCGCTACAGACGTCAGACCACGTTTACGGCCCGGCTTCTGGAGGCAAGCACCGGCCGGACTCTCTGGGTCGGCAATGGTCAGGTCAATGCCGGCGGTCTTCTCTTCGTCGGCGACGGCGCAAACGCTTCCAGCTCAGTTGCTGCAATTTTCGACGACCTGCAGCGCAAGAGCATTATCGGATCATCAAGTTAATCGGGTGCCGTGCCGTTCACGACTGACCGATTGCCTGACCGACGCAATTGAGCAAACTTCATTTGCGATCTTCAAAGCCGTCTAGGCTAACCATTTGGACCGGAACTGGTGAGGAAAGGGAGCGTCTATGATACGCATCTACCCAACTGCATTGTTCCTACTCGCCGGGACGCTTGGTCACGCATTCGCCTGCGAGGACGGTCATTGGATAGAGGAAGTGCTTGCTGACGGGCAAATCCTAAAGCTCGAAGACGGCAGCATGTGGAAGGTTGATCCTGCAGACACAGTGGATTCTGCTTTGTGGCTTGCGCCCTCAGATGTGGTCGTGTGTGATTTCACGATCATCAATGTAGACGAGGGAGAGACAGTTCATGTGCGACGGTTGCGATGATCCCGGCGTTCATCTATTCGCAGGTGGCCATCAAGGCCACCTCAATTATCACCTAGGGCGTTGCCCGCCTAAAGGTAACCTCCCGACGGCCTCTATTCACTTCTGCACTGAAGCCTAGGAGATTACGGTGACAGTGCTGGACTGCACCCCTCAAGTGAGACACGATAATCTCAGTGACAGGCATTCCGAGGATGACCTGTGGCAGCAAGAGGGAAGACCCGTCGGTTTCCGACGGCTTATAAACTGAAGGCGATCAAGCGTGTCGAACGAGGCGAAGGCGTTCTGCCTGTGGCTCGGGACCTTGGGATATCGCGCAAGATCCTTCATGACTGGATCAAGGCCTGGAGGGCGCAAGGGCCGGACGGGTTGAACCGCAAGCCGGGACCGAAGCCTGGTCCCCGGAAGCTCAAATCTGTGGCGACCTATGACGATAAGCGGTCCGCACTGGCACGGGCCAATGCTCGCATTGCCGAGCTCGAAGGGCTGGTCGGCCGTCAGCAGATGGACCTCGATTTTTTTCGGCAAGCCTTGCGCGCACTGGAGCGGCCGGCAGCGCAAGGCAAACCCGTATCCGCATCATCGAAGTCATCAAAAGCATGACCGCGGAGACAGCCGACTCCAGCGCTCATGTGCAGCGCCTCTGCGCTTTGGCAAGGCTGCCTCGAGCGACTTATTACCGGCATCTCAATCGACGTAGCCGCGCCGAAGCCGAGTGCGAGTTGCGCGACCAGCTCCAGCGCATCTGCCTGAAGCATCCGTTCTACGGCTATCGACGGGTGACCGCCGCTCTTCGGCGTCTGGGAATGGTCGTCAATGGCAAGAAAGTCCTGCGCCTCATGCGTCAGGATAATCTTCTCGCGCAGCGCAAGACGCCCTTCCTGAAGCCGCCGACTGCAAGGCCGACTGACGTGATCGTCGTCCCCAACCTGATCCGTGGCCTAGCGCCATCGGCTCCGGATCAGATCTGGGTCGCTGACATCACCTACGTCCATCTCGCCAAGACGTTCGCCTATCTCGCCGTCATTCTCGACGGCTTCTCCCGCAAGGCGGTCGGCTGGGCATTCGACAACACCCTCGACGCCTCCCTCGCGATCGCGGCTCTCGACAAAGCGCTTCAATCTCGGAACCCCAAGCCCGGCAGCCTGATCCACCACTCAGACCGCGGCGTGCAATACTCCTCGATCGCCTATCGGGAGCGGCTGGCCAAGCGCGACATCAAGATCAGCATGAGCAGTCCCGGCAACCCGTTCGACAACGCCAAGGCCGAAAGCTTCATGAAGACGCTCAAGGCCGAGGAGATCAACGGCAAGAGCTTTGCCGACGTCAACGACGCCCGGCGCCGGATCAACAGCTTCATCGCCGAGATCTACAATAAGGAGCGCTTGCATTCGGCCCTCGGCTATCGATCTCCCCTTGAGTTCGAAGCCGCGTTCAAGCAAAACACGATGCGATGAATTTACCCATTGTCACTGAGATTATCGTGTCTCACTTGAGGGGTGCAGTCCAGCACTGTCACCGTAATCCCGAGGGCCTATCTCGGCTTTCAAACGCCGATGGAGGTCTTCGCGTCCGAACGCGCCAAGCTGGAGCTTGCGGAGTTACGGTGACGGCGCACGAAATTCCGTGGACGTCAGTTGGAGCAGCCGCGCTGCCCTCACCCACTGACCGCGAACCCAAGCACCAGCTGCCGCGGGCTCTGCTTGAACTCCTTGAGCACTGCGGCCCGGACCTTCTCCGCCAGCTCTGGCAGCGGCTTGTCGGTGTAGAGCTTCGGAAAGGTCACCATCACCGACGTCAGGGTGCCGTTGTTCCAGTTGAAGCCGACGGCGGGCTTGACGCCGGTTTCGGCGAGGAGGTCGGCTTCGACGGCGCGGCTGTAGGCCAGCCCGTTCTGGACGGCGTCGACCATCCCGCAGCCAGCGAGGCAGGCGATCAGTGGGATCAGCGCGAGAGCTCTCATGACATTCGACTCCGACGTTGAAATCCTTAACGAGCTCTCAGCTCAAATTTCCCGCGGTTGATGGCCTCTGTGCCACCGGCAGTCCGCCGTAGCGTGCGCTCACCGACCGTTCTGCAATTGTGGCCGGCACTAGCGTCCCCTCGAACCTTTGATCTCGACAGGCGATCGATCGAACGAGCTAAGTGCACGGTCACCGCAACCGCATTCACCGCCATGCCAAAAGATCCGTCCACCACCTACCCCGGGGGATCGGCCTCCAGCACGACCTTCGCGACGGGATAGCGCCAGTCGTTCTTCGTGTTGTCGGCGGCGGCATCGATACCTGCCACGATGACCGCACCGAGGATGCCGCCATTGATGCCGCTGGCCAGACGAGCCTGGCGCGTCGCATCGATCGGCGCGACCGTGATCATCCGCTTCTGATAGCCAGGCTTTTGGCAGGACACGGCCAGCGTGCTCGACTGTCCGCGATAGAGCGGTACGCGCACCTTCGCGGGGCTCGTCATGGTCGCCGTGAAGCCGGAGGCTTCCAGTGAGCAGGACGCTCCGGCCATCTCGACCTCGCCTCCCCCGCCGGGATTGTGAAACGTCCGCACTTCCACGAGCTGGTCGCCCGCGAACTCGGGCACGCTCGGATCGGTCCGGCGCTTCGCCTCGTAGACGTCGATCCCTCGGCTGCCCGTCGTCGACCTGATGTCGGTTACATTGTTGACCGCAAGCGGCGCAGCACACCCGCCAAGACACGCGACTCCCAGGATGGCCAGCCAGCCGGCAGGCCAACGCAAACACTTCATTTGAGCCCCCACGGCATCCCCAACTGTCGTTGAGTAGCGGTAGCAGGGGCCGATCTGGGGAACAATAGCCGCAACCTCGAGGGGAATGGTGGAACTATCAAAAACCGACCACGTTGCGGGCAGGACACAGCCGTTGCCGTCCCCGGCATCAAGCAGGTCGTTGGCAGGGCGATGCGTTCAGTACCCGCACAGGTTGCAGTGTCCGGGAGGTCCTCACGGCGCAGAAACCGGATCATGGCGCGACGGCGCTGCGCTTGCCGGCAGCATGAGCCGTGAGGATGCGCGGCGAAACTTATTTCAGCAGGCCGCTCAAGACGATCACCCCTGTCCAGTCATCGGCGCAAAAATATTCCTCTTCCCTTTTTCCGAAACTCATGATTGACTGTCCCCGTCCCGTGCTCCTCGAGAGGGGCGGATCGCGATCGTCACGGACGTTGGGCGCGGGATGCGGTGGCCGCAGGTGAATCGCAGCGCGCTTGGATAGTGCGCGGACGAACGGCTCCTTGCGGACGTGAAATCGCGTGGTCCTGGCGCCCCGAAGCTGGCGCCAAGTCCTGGGGGATGATGACCCCCACGGGCGACGGTGGCTATCAAGCCGGACACCGGGGAGATCGCGTATAAGCGTGAAGACCATCGCGCGGGGAATGCCGGGTTGATCCGGCTGAACCTGTGGTGACTGCCGCCTGCTTTTTCTTCTGCAGGCGGGCCATGGGTTGCGGCCTGCAGCCCGGCATTCCCCGCGCCCTCTGTTTGCTGGGGGGCGAAACGACCGCAACAGTTCGGGCGCGACAGGCGTCGCGATGACGAATGAACGCGCCCCCTGCCCGCATGACCCGCTGCGCGCCCTCGACGACGACGCACACGATGGCGCGCCCGGTCGTCACCGACCCGTGTCCCGTGCCCTTCTATCGTCCGCCGCTGCGCCGTGGAATGATGGAGGCCGATTTGAGATGCGCCGACTGCCCTTTGCCTGAACAACCGCGACCCTGGGAGCCCGCCGATGTCCACTGCCTTCCTGCTGACCTCGCTGATCGTGGTCGCCTCGCCTGGCACCGGCGTGCTCTACACGCTCGCAGTGGCGCTGACGAAGGGCTCGCGGATGAGCATCGCCGCCGCGTTCGGCTGCACGCTCGGCATCCTGCCGGCGATGCTGGCCGCGATCGTCGGGCTCGCGGCTGTCCTGCACACCAGCGCGCTGGCATTTGCGGCGCTGAAATATTGCGGCGTCGCCTATCTGCTTTACATGGCGTGGCAGACGCTTCGCGAGCGCGGCGCGCTGTCGGTCGAGGGCAAGGACGATGCGGATGCGCGCTCGGCCTGGCGGGTGGTGCTGACGGGATTCCTGATCAACATCCTCAATCCAAAGCTGTCGATCTTCTTCCTGGCCTTCCTGCCGCAGTTCATCGCCGCCGATGCCGCCCATCCGCTGGCGCTGATGCTGGAGCTGTCGGCCGCGTTCATGGCGATGACGTTCGCGGTGTTCGTGCTCTACGGCCTGTTCGCCGCCGCCGTGCGCGACCGCGTCGTCAGCCGCCCCCGCGTCAGGACCTGGCTGCGCCGCGCCTTTGCCGGCGGCTTTGCGTTGCTTGGTGCGCGGCTGGCGCTGGCGGAGCGCTGAGGGCACCGCGCGACGGGGCGAGAGGGTCGCGTAGGAGAATGACGTCCTCAGCCAGACGGTCCGGCACCAATTTGTTGCTCGTCATGCCCGGGCTTGTCCCGCCTGCGCGGCCGAAGCCGCTTCGGCGCGGCGAAGGCCCGGGCATCCACGTCGATCCACGTCCGCCGAACGACGTGGATGGCCGGGACAAGCCCGGCCATGACGGCGTGGAGAGAGGCGACCTCAAGCTTCCAGGCTCACGATCGGCGACAGCTACAAGGCGCGTCCCCAAAAAGCGAGACCCGCCTGAAGCTGTCAGCTCCAGACGGGTCCTGTCAGTTCAGCGATTCACCCGGCGGAAATCAGCCGAACTGGTTCATCGTGTTGTGCGCGCCGCCGGCCTTCAGCGCCTTCTCGCCGGCGAAGTACTCCTTGTGGTCGTCGCCGATGTCGGAGCCGGCCATGTTCTGGTGCTTGACGCAGGCGATGCCCTGGCGGATCTCGGCGCGCTGGACGTTCTTGACGTAGCCCAGCATGCCCTGCTCGCCGAAATACTCGCGGGCGAGGTTGTCCGTCGACAGCGCGGCGGTGTGGTAGGTCGGCAGCGTGATCAGGTGGTGGAAAATGCCGGCGCGCTTGGCCGAGTCCGCCTGGAAGGTGCGGATGCGCTCGTCGGCTTCCTTCGCCAGCGGGGTGTCGTCGTACTCCGCCTTCATCAGCTCGGCGCGGTTGTACTTGCTGACGTCCTGGCCCGCCTCCTTCATCGCATCATAGACCTGCCAACGGAAGTTGAGGGTCCAGTTGAACGACGGCGAATTGTTGTAGGCGAGCTTGGCGTTCGGGATCACCTTGCGGATGCGGTCGACCATCTTGGCGATCTGCTCGATATGCGGCTTCTCGGTCTCGATCCACAGCAGGTCCGCGCCGTTCTGCAGCGAGGTGATGCAGTCGAGCACGCAGCGGTCCTCGCCGGTGCCGGGACGGAACTGGTAGAGGTTGGAGGGCAGCCGCTTCGGGCGCATCATCTTGCCGTCGCGGTTGATGATGACGTCGCCGCTGCGCGCGGTCGCGGGCGTCACCTCCTCGCAGTCGAGGAAGCTGTTGTACTGGTCGCCGAGATCGCCCGGCTGGCTCGAGAAGGCGATCTGCTGCGTCAGGCCGGCGCCGAGCGAGTCGGTGCGGGTGACGATGATGCCGTCCTCGACGCCGAGCTCCAGGAAGGCGTGGCGGCAGGCGCGGATCTTGGCCAGGAAGACGTCATGCGGCACCGTGACCTTGCCGTCCTGATGGCCGCACTGCTTCTCGTCGGAGACCTGGTTCTCGATCTGCAGCGCGCAGGCGCCCGCCTCGATCATCTTCTTGGCGAGCAGATAGGTCGCTTCCGCATTGCCGAAGCCGGCGTCGATGTCGGCGATAACAGGGACGACGTGGGTCTGGAAGCCGTCGATCTTGGCGATGATCTCGCTCTCCTTCGCCTTGTCGCCGGCCTTGCGGGCCGCGTCCAGCGTGCGGAAGAGATCGTTGAGCTCGCGCGAGTCGGCCTGGCGCAGGAAGGTGTAGAGCTCCTCGATCAGCGCGGGCACCGAGGTCTTCTCGTGCATCGACTGGTCCGGCAGCGGGCCGAACTCCGAGCGCAGCGCCGCGATCATCCAGCCGGAGAGATAGAGGTAGCGGCGGTCGGTCTTGCCGAAGTGCTTCTTGATCGAGATCAGCTTCTGCTGCGCGATGAAGCCGTGCCAGCAGCCGAGCGACTGGGTGTACTTGGTGCTGTCCTCGTCATAGGCGGCCATGTCGGCGCGCATCACGGCCGCGGTGTAGCGGGCAACGTCGAGACCGGTCTTGAAGCGGTTCTGCAGGCGCATGCGCGCCACGGCCTCGGCGGTGACGCCGTTCCAGGTCGGCTGGGTCTCGAGCAGCGCGCGCGCCGCCTCGACCTCGGCCTGGTAGGACGCGGGGCCCTGGAGGGCCTGGTCGTTCAGTCCACGCGGTTGGAAGTTCATGTCCGTGATCCCTTGGTTAAGGACAACCTGGGACCTGTTGTAAGCAGCCTGGGGCGGCGGACCCAGACATTGCGCGGAAAACTTGTCACACTTTACAAAGTTCTCGTGTATAGCTGTAAGGAGATTACAAGACCGGGATATGGCCATGACCACCGCCACGGCACGATCGATCTTCATGGGCCCGCGCCTGCGCCGCCTGCGGCGCGAGCTCGGCCTGACCCAGGCCGACATGGCCGCGGACCTCGAAATTTCAGCGCCTTACGTGGCGCTCCTGGAGCGGAACCAGAGGCCGGTCACCGCCGACATGCTGCTGCGTCTGGCGCGGACCTACAAGATCGACCTCGCCGATCTCGCCGGCGACGGCGGGGCCGACCACACCGCACGGATGCAGTCGGTCCTCAAGGACCCGATGTTCTCCGACATCGACATCCCCGCGCTGGAGATCAGCGATCTCGCCGTCAGCTATCCCGGCATGACCGAAGCGTTCCTGCGGCTCTACACGGCGTATCGCGAGGAGCAGCTCGCGCTGGCCGAGCAGCGCGCTCCGGTGCCGGCCGGCAGCGCGCCGCGCGTTGGCAATGACGGCTTCGACGCCAACGATCCCGTCGCCGATGTCCGCCGCTTCCTCGCCGCCCGCCGCAACAACTTTGCCCAGCTCGACGATGCCGCCGAGCGGCTGGCGCAGGCCATCTTCCAGGGGGCGCCGACGGGGGCTCCGCAGGTCTCCGCCGGGCCGGCCGGCTTCATCGAGCGCTTTCGCGCCCGGCATAATCTCCAGGTCCGCTACATGCCGCCGAACGTGATGCTCGGCTCGCTGAGGCGGCTCGACCTGCACCGCCGGCAGTTGCTGATCGAGGACTCGCTGGACAGCGCGAGCCTGAAATTCGAGCTCGCCCGGCAGCTCGCTTATCTCGAGCTCGACACCGAAATCGGAGCGGCACTGGAGGACGGCAAGTTCGCCAGCAAGACCGCCGAGCTGCTGGCGCGCCGCGCGCTCGCGGCCTACGCGGCGGCTGCGATCATCATGCCCTATTCGATCTTCGCCAAAGCCGTCGATGCCAGGGCCTACGATCTCGAGGCGCTGGCGCGGCAGTTCGGCACCAGCTTCGAGCAGACGGCGCATCGCGTCACCACCCTGCAGAAGCCGGGCGCGGAGCGGATCCCGTTCTTCCTGATCCGGGTCGATCCCGCCGGCAACGTGTCAAAGCTGCTCGACGGCGCCGGCTTCCCGTTCGCCCGCCATGGCGGGGCCTGCCCGCTGTGGTCGGTGCACGGCATCTTCAAGACGCCGCGCCAGATCGTGACCCAATGGCTGGAGCTGCCCGACGGCCGCCGGTTCTTCTCGATCGCCCGCACGGTGACCGCCGGCGGCGGCTCCTATGGCGCGGTGCGCGTCGAGCGGGCGATTGCGGTCGGCTGCGCCGCCGAGCATGCGGGGCAGCTGATCTATACCCGCGACGGCCATGGCCCGGATGCCGACGCGCCGACCCCGATCGGGGTCGCCTGCCGGGTCTGCCACCGGCCGAAATGCGCGGCACGCTCGGCGCCGCCGATCGGGCGCGAGATCCTGCCGGACGATTTCAGGACGTCGTCGGTTCCGTTCGGATTTTCGGCGGATTGAGCAGGGGATGGTCGTGGAACCAGGAACTGGTCGGCATCCCTGGCCGCGGGCGATAATCCACCGGATCGGGCTGCAAATCGGCCCGGGACGCCATGGCCCTTGACGGAACAGCCATAAACCGGACAAAGATTGCGCCAAAATGTCGCGGCGGAGGTTAGCCATGAGATACGTCGACGGCGTTGTGATGTTCCTCAGCCTGTGGCTGCTGGCATCGATGGTCCTGGACGCCGTGACGCCGCCCGAGCTGAACTTCTACATGATCGGCCCGATCATTGCGCCGGCCGCGATCATCACCGGCTTCCTGTACTGGCTCCGCATCCCCTCCCGCGACTTCGTGCTGGCGTCCGCAGCCATCTGGATGGTCTGCGAGATGACGATGGAGATGATCACGCCCAAGCCGCTGTCGCCGCTGCTGGCGGTGGCCGCCGTCGCGCCGCTGCTGGTGGCCGGCATCCTTCTGCACGTCGAGCACTGGCGCCGGCCGGGCGGGCGCCTGCCTCCGGCCGATTCGACAGAGATGACCGATCTGCGGGGCTCCTCCAAAGCCATGCCGAGCCGTCGGCCGTTCTGAGCTGTTCCGCGCGGGCGCCGGCAATGGCGGATAGCGTGCAGATTTTCCGTTGTTCTACGGGACCCGATGTTTACGAGGAAATCAGAAACCCCCTCTTAAGTTCCGCAGGTCCATCTGTAGCCGACACACCAGCCGCGCGGGGACCATGCTGAACGAACTTCTCGTGATCGAAGATGCCGACGTTCATCTGTCGATCCTGCGCAAGATCGCCGTGCAGGCGGGCTTTGCGACGACCGGCGTGAACTCGGTCGACGGCGCGATGAACGTGCTGCGCCGGCGCAACTTCGAATGCATCACGCTCGACCTCAATCTCGGTGAGCGCTCCGGCACCGAGGTGTTGCAGCTGTTGGCGGACATCAAGTCCCGCACGCCGGTGCTGATCATCAGCGGCTCCGACGATCAGACCCGCGACGTCACGGTCCGCGCCGGCAAGATCCTCGGCCTGAACGTCTATCCGCCGTTCTCCAAGCCGGTCGATCTCGCTCTGCTCCGACAGACGCTGCGCCAGATCGCCGCCGACACCGACCGGCAGCGCCTCGTCAAAGCCAGCATCCGCTAGCCCGAACGCACGCGCGTTTTCCCGCTTGATCCAGATCAAGGCGCCATACCTCTGCCGCTTGTTGGCTGCAGAGGGGCGAGCGGAAACGAGATGCGATGACGGCAGCGAATTCGGCTAACGAAGCAGAAGCAGTTGTGAACGAGGCGACGCCCTATGAGCTCGTAGGCGGCGAGGCCGGCGTGCGCCGTCTGGCGGAGCGCTTTTACACCATCATGGACCAGGAGCCCGGCGCCAGCCGCATCCGCGCGATGCACGACGCCGATCTTGGTCCGATCAAGCAGTTGCTGTTCGAATTTCTCAGTGGCTGGCTGGGCGGGCCGGCGCTTTATTTCGAGCGGGCCGAACATCGCTGCATCATGTCCGCGCACCGTCCGTATCCGATCGGCGACGCCGAGCGCGACGAATGGATGACGTGCATGCGCCGCGCGATGTTCGATTGCGACATCACGGGCGACATGTATGCGTTGCTGGATCAAGCGTTTCTGCGGATGGCGAACGCATTCCGGAGCCGCAAGGCGAGCTGACAGGAACTCCCGTCAGCCCGACTTGGCGGCGGCCTCCCGGGCCAGACGCTCGGCCCGGAGCCGCTCGCGGTTGGCGTAAAAGGCGCGCTGGGCCGCCTCATGCTCGCGCATGGCTTGTTCGGCATCAGCCCTGCGGCTGGCGTCGCGCGCTCGACGCTCTTCCGGCGTGAGGACGCGAGGCTGTCTGTCTGTGTTATCGTAAGGCATGGGCAGATAACGCCCAGGCGGCCGGGATGTTCCCAGCCCGCGACGGTTCAGTCCGGCTTTCGTGGAAACAGCTGGTCGCGGATGTAGCGCGACGTCGGCGTCAGGCTGAGTCCGTAGGGCTTTTGCCACACCGCGCGGTCGATCTCCTTCTTGTCTCCGATCTCCAGGCGCCCTTTGGCATACTTGGCGATGAAGATGGCATCGCTCATCTTGCGACCCGAGCGCTTGTTCTTGGCGGTGACTTCCTTCCATAGCCGCAGCCGGCCGAGCTTGAGCTTGGGAAGCTCCTCCTTGATCTCGCGCTTCAGGCAGTCCTTCGCCGTCTCCTGCGCGCGTTTGCGGCCACCCGGAAACATCCAGCGACCGTCGGCCCGGCGCCGGACCAGGAGAACCCTTCCGCCCTTGGCGGCAACCAGCTTGGACGCCTTGGTCATGGCCCAGGAGCTCTCACCTCTCGAACGATGAAGCGGAGTCTATCAAGATTCGCTCCCACTCCTGCTCCGGAGCTTTGCGGAGATTCGGCCACAACTCCGCAGCGGCCAACCAAGCTCAGCGCAGCGCTCCGACCGCCGGCGGCGGCTCAGTAGCAGGAGCGCGGATCGACCGCGACATACTCTCCCGACGGATATCGATAGTAGCAATTGCCCTGCGACAGATAATAGCCCGGTCGCGCCGCAGCCGTAGCGCCGGCGATCGCCCCGGTGGCACCACCAAGCACGGCGCCCGCCGCGGCACCGCCCGCCTTGCCGGTGAGGATACCGCCGAGCACCCCGCCGATGATCGCGCCCCCGAGCGCGCTGGCACCCGGATCGACTTCGGCCGGAGGCGGCGCCGGCTCGTAGGCGACCGGCGGGGGCGCCTCGTAGGCCGCCGACGGCGCATAGACCACATCGTCAGCATAGTCCTCCGACACGTAGGTCGGCGGTCCTTCCATGGGCTCGGGATAATAGTACCAGACGCCACCAACGTCCCACCACCAGCCCGGACGGCCATTGTGAACCTCGTGCCGCCATCGGCCGCCCTCCCAGCCGACCCGGCCGCGATAAGACTGCCCACCATAGTCGCGCACCGCGACCCGGCCGTGCGTATAACGCGCATCCGGTCCCCGCCCGACCATCGCCGGACCAGGGCCCGGGCCGTGACCCGCTGCGTAGCCCTGACCGGCTCCCGGCGGACGTCCCTGCTGCGCCACCGGCGCAGGCTGACGTCCCTGAGGGACAATGGCAGCCCGCGGCGGTGCGCCCGGCTGTGCTCCCTGCGGCTGGCCGGCCATGGGACCGACTTGCCGCGGAATCTGGACATGGGGCTGGCCGCCCGGCTGCCCACCCTGGGCCGGCGCCTGGCGAATGACACCGGGCGGGCGGGCCTGGGGCGAATGCCCGGCGCCGGGACCAGCCTGGTCCTGGGTTTGCGCCCAGGCTTGGGCGGGGATCACGACTGCGGTCAGGATTGCGATCGCGGGCAGCCACCGTGTGCTCTGGTTGGACAACGTCATTCTCCCCTACCCTTGATCGCCCGCCGGTTGCCGCGCACGCGAGGTGTGATGCGGATTGATGATCCCGGATCGCCGGCTTTGGCGCGTATGGTCCGGGCGCACCATAGTTTCCGCGACAAACGGGTAAAATCCCGACTATTTTGCGGCCAGGTCGACCTGCTGCCGTCAGGTTAACCGAGATGCCGGCTGATTCGCCGCTCCGATCATGCAACCTTGCTGGCGCGGTCTTGCTGATCCGGTACGAGCTGATCGGCGGTCACCGGTCGGGCACGATCACATTGCAGTTGGTTCGTCCCGACATCAGGCAATCCTGCATCTGGCTTGCCGAGGTCAGGCTGCGGGCCAGCCACACGCCGAAGGCCACGACGAGCGCCGCGAACACCAGTGCCGCCATGGCACCGCGTCTATCCGGCCCCTGCTTACTCATCGCCGGTGCGCCTAGGCGGCACGCAGGCCAGCGGCCTCACCGTGCGGTTGCTGCTGCTGGCGAGATGCCGGAGAGATCGATTCGATACGGGTGCAGCTCGTCACCCAGAACAGCTGCCCGCATTCCCATTCGGAACCCAGCACACCGGCCGAAACGGGCCGCGGGCGGGCGAGGACCGCGGTCATCACGCATGCGCTGACCACGAGAGCGACGAGCGCGAGGCCGAGCGCCATGCGCCCGCGGCGAACAGAGATCATGCTGGTCAACTCCGTTGGACGTCGCACCCGGGCGGTGCGCTGGTGCCCGCGAGGCGTGAAGCGACTCACAGCCGGCCGACCTGCGTCAGCGACGGGGGTGCTTACATAGCCTCCGGCGAGCGCCATGCAAGCGCTAGGCAGGTCGGATGTGGAGGAGCGGCGATAAAGCATTTGTCATCGACGCATGCGATCCTATACACACGGGCTCGCGTCGGCCTCCGCTCGTGTTCACGATCTCGTGGAAGAATTGCCTGGCGGCGCGTGCAGCCCCTGACCGACCACACCCTGATCGAACACCCAAATAGCGAAGTGACGACGTCTCCATGAGAGGATTCAAGGAACCTGGATTTGCCGATCGGCAGAAGGCCGCGCAGCAGGCCCGCCAGAGCATCGTGCAGAAGTTCAAATCGCAGCCGGGACCGGACGATCCCGAAGTCGTGAAGCGACGGCAGGAGCGCGAAGCTGCCGCCGCCCGCCGCGAGCAGCAGCGATTGGAGCGCGAGGCCGCCAAGGCGGAGCAGAAGCGCCTCGAGGAAGAGGCCAAAGCTGCCGAGATTGCCCGGCTCGCGCGCGAGGCGGAAGACGAAGCCGCTCGCCTGGCCGAGATGGAGGCCGAGCAGAAGGCGAAGCGCGATGCGCGCTACGCCGCGCGCAAGGCCCGCGGAAAGAAGAAGTAAGCAGCAACGCCGCCGCCACGAGACCTGCGTGCCGTCGCGTCCGGCATCGCGCGGCTCCTCACTTCATCGGCGATGGGACTGATACGGTCGTCCCATCGCACGATGCCGGGCGAGACGACTTAGTTCTTCTTCATCATGCCGTCGTCCTTCTTCATCCCGTCCTTGGACATGGCATCGTCCTTCTTCATGCCGTCCTTGGCCATCGAATCCTTCTTCATGCCGTCGTGGGACATCGCGCCCTTTTTCATCCCATCGTCCTTGCTCATCTTGTCCTCCGCGAAGGCCACCGGCGCGACGGCCACGTTGAACGCGAGGGCGGCGGCGGAGATTCCGAGGATGAGGCGGCTACGATTGGTCATGATGATCGCTCCTTCGTATGACGGGGTTCGACGGCGACGGACGCGCCGTTCCTGGATATCGACGTTCCGATGAAGGCGATTGTTACGAGCGCGGGCGAGAATTTTTGTTCGATCAAATTTGACTCGAATGCGTCCCGTTCCGGAATCGAGGACACAATTTTGCCCGGCAAGATCATGTTAGTACAACCCGGGCAAGGGATTCACAGGCCGGTACGTGCGCCGCAGCAATATGTCGCTTCCCATGCATTTGGCCTCGAACGAACTGCCTAGTTCGGCTAGAGGTAAGTCCGGTAGATTGGTTGGTATAACTCACGCCAACGAACCCGGGTCGGGAACCCAACCAGAAGTTGTCCAGGGGAAATCTCATGCTCACACGCCGTCATGTCATCGCATCCGCGCTCGCTGCGCCGGCCATTCTGCGTTTTGGAACCGGCACGGCCCATGCAGCAACGACGCTGAAGATCTCTCACCAGTTTCCCGGCGGCACCATCGACAAGGGCGATTTCCGCGACCGGCTCTGCCGGGTGTTCTCCGAGGAGGTTGCGAAGCGCTCCGGCGGCGAGATCGCGACCGAGATCTATCCGAACTCCTCGCTCATCAAGACCGTCGCGCAATTCTCGGCCATGCGGAAGGGCGCGCTCGACATCAGCCTTTATCCGATGCCTTACGCCGGCGGCGAGGTGCCCGAGACCAACATCGGGCTGATGCCGGGTCTGGTCACGACCTACGACCAGGGGATGCGCTGGAAGAACGAGCCGGTCGGCAAGACGCTGAGCGATTTTCTGGCCGACAAGGGCATCATCCTGCTCACCTGGGTCTGGCAGGCGGGCGGGGTCGCCAGCCGATCGCGGCCGCTGGTGGCGCCCGAGGATGCCAAGGGCATGAAGGTGCGCGGCGGCTCGCGCGAGATGGACATGGTGCTGCAGACCGCCGGCGCCTCGGTGCTGTCGGTTCCGTCGAATGAAATCTACACCGCAATGCAGACCGGTGCCTGCGATGCCGGCATTACCTCGTCGACCAGCCTGATCTCGTTCCGGCTGGAAGAGGTGTCGAAGGCCCTCACCTCCGGAGCCAAGGCGTCGTACTGGTTCATGCTCGAGCCGCTGATGATGTCCAAGGCCTCGTTCGACAAGCTGCCGAAGAACCAACAGGACATCATCCTCGCGGTCGGCGCGGAGATGGAGGCGTTCGGGCGCAAGGGCGCGCAGGACGACGACATCGAAGTTGCCAAGGTCTACGAAAAGGCCGGCGCCAAGGTTACGGAGCTCGATGTCGAGACCGTTAACAAATGGCGCGACATTGCCCGTGACACGGCCTGGAAGGACTATGGCGGCAGGTCCGCGAACTGCGCCAAGCTCCTCAAGCTCGCCTCCGACGTCGCGGCCTGATTGATGCACGCGCCCGTTATCGATACCGAGGCCACGACAGCCATCGGCGCCAGCGGTCCGCTGGCGCCGCTCCAGCGTGTTGTCTCGCTGCTCAATCGCATCATCGTCGTTCTGGCCGCGTTCGCACTGGTCGCTGCCTGCCTCATCCTGAGCTACAGCGTGGCGGGCCGTGCACTGTTCAAGGCCGCCAACTACTGGCAGGACGAAGCCGCCGTGTTCTTGCTCGTCGGCGCAACCTTCATGACTGCAGCCTATGTGCAGGAGCATCGCGGCCACGTCAGCATCGAAGCCTTCGTTGGGCTGATGTCGCCGCTCGCCAACAAGATCAGGCTCTGGCTGGTCGACGTCGCGAGCTTTTTGTTTTGTGCCTTCTTCACCTGGAAATCCTGGACCCTGACACATGAGGCCTGGGTCGATGGTCAGGTCTCGAATTCGATGTGGTCGCCGCCGCTGGCGATTCCCTACGGCCTGATGGCCGCGGGAATGACCCTGCTGTGCCTGCAGATGCTGCTGCAGATCGTGGCTCCGCTGACCGGAGCGCGTCGATGAGCGTGTTCGGAATTGGGGTTGCCTACGGACTCTCGACTCTGTTTGCGATGTTCGCGGGCATGCCGATCGCGTTCGCGCTCGGCGCCGTCGCCGTCGTGTTCATGGCCATCTACATGCCGACCGCGTCGCTCGATACGGTGACGCAGAACGTCTACGAGGAAATGGCGTCGATCACGCTGCTGTCGATCCCGCTGTTCATCCTCAAGGGCGCGGCGATCGGCCGCTCCCGCGCAGGCCAGGACCTCTACTCGGCGCTGCATGCGTGGCTGCATCGCGTGCCCGGCGGATTGGGCGTCGCCAATGTGTTCGCCTGCGCGCTGTTCGCGGCGATGGCGGGATCGTCCCCCGCGACCTGCTCGGCGATCGGCTCGGCCGGAATTCCCGAGATGCGCAAGCGCGGCTATTCCGGCGGCTTCGCCGCAGGCATCATCGCCGCCGGCGGCACGCTCGGCATTCTGCTTCCGCCCTCGATTACGATGATCCTATTCGCGATCGCGGCGGAGAAATCGCTGGGACGGCTGTTCCTGGCCGGTATCGGCCCCGGGCTGCTGCTGGTGACCCTGTTCGGCGTCTATTCGGTGGTGCGCTTCCGGCAGGAATATGCGCGCGCGAAAGCCGTCTATGAGAAGTCGGGCGCGTGGTCGGACATCCTGACCAAGGACGATTTTACGATGGCGCAGCGCTTCTCCGTGCTGCCACGCGTGATTCCGTTCGTGCTGCTCCTGACCGGCGTCATGGTCGCGCTCTATGGCGGCCTCGCCACGCCATCGGAAACAGCCGGTCTCGGCGGCATCCTCGCGCTCGTGCTGATCGCGATCATCTACCGCGTGTGGAGCCCGGCCGATCTCGCGCCCATCATGAAGGCGACGCTGCGCGAATCGACCATGCTGATGCTGATCATCGGCATGTCGCTGCTGTACTCCTACGTGATGAGCTACCTGCACATCTCGCAGTCGGTGGCGGAGTCCATCGTGGCGATGCACCTGCCGCGCTGGGAACTGTTGTTCGCGATCCTGCTGATGGTGGTCGTGCTCGGCTTCTTCCTGCCGCCGGTATCGATCATCCTGATGACGGCGCCGATCATCCTGCCGCCGTTGCGGGCAGCAAACTTCGACATCATCTGGTTCGGCGTGGTGATGACGATCGTGATGGAGATGGGCCTGATTCACCCGCCGGTGGGTCTCAACATCTTCGTCATCAGGAACGTCGCGCCGGACATCCCGCTGCGCGAGGTGATCTGGGGCACGCTGCCGTTCGTCCTGCTGATGATGGCCGCCGTGCTGCTGCTCTGCTTCGTGCCGCAGATCTCGACGGCGCTGCCGGATCTCGTGATGGGGCCGGATCTCAGCCGCTGACGCAGCGACGAATGGCGACTAGGACGTAGCGAATAGGGATTGGCGATAGGTTCAGCCCCCGTTCGCTATTCGCCATTCGCTGCTCGCCTGTTCTTCGCATTCAGCGCGCCGGCAACGCGGCTGACCGGGGGCCGGCCGAGCAGCCGGCTGATTTCGTTGGTGGCGGCCAGCAGTTTCGTCATGTCGACGCCGGTGCGGATGCCCATGCCTTCAAGCATGTAGACGACGTCCTCGGTCGCGACATTTCCCGTCGCGCCCGGAGCGAACGGGCAGCCGCCGAGGCCGCCGGCGGCGGCATCGATGACGCGGACGCCCTCCTCCATACCCGCATAGAGATTGGCCAGCGCCTGGCCGTAGGTGTCGTGGAAATGCATCGCAAGATGCATCACCGGCACATCGTCGCAGACGGCGCGCAGCATCTGCTTGGCCTTGAGCGGCGTGCCGACGCCGATCGTGTCGCCCAGCGAGACCTCGTAGCAGCCCAGGTCCCACAGCGCCTTCGCCACGCCGGCTACCGCCTGCGGCTTGATCTCGCCTTCATAGGGACAGCCGAGCGCGCAGGAGACGTAGCCGCGCACCTTGACGCCGTCGGTCCTGGCGTGGGCGATCACCGGCTTGAAGCGCTCCAGCGACTCCGCGATTGAACAGTTGATGTTGGCGCGGGAGAAGCTCTCAGAGGCCGCCGTGAACACGGAAATCACCCTGGCGCCCGCAGCGCGCGCGGCCTCATAGCCCTTCACATTGGGCACCAGCACATGGAATTCGCCGGGCAGCGCAGACACGCTGCGCATCACCTCATCCGATCCCACCATCTGCGGGATCGCCTTGGGCGAGACGAAGGCGCCGACCTCGACGGTGGCCAGGCCGGCGTTCACCAGCGCGCGGACAAAGGCGATGCGATCGGCCACGCCGACCAACGTCTTCTCGTTCTGCAGGCCGTCGCGCGGGCCCATTTCGATGATGCGCACGCTCTCGCTCATGCCGACCTCTCCGGTTCGAGGATCAGGCGGACGGTTCGAGGTCCGCCAGCTCGACGCCTTCCTGCACGATGTCGCCGACCTTGCACTTGATCGCCGTGAGCCGGCCTGCGAACGGCGCCCGCAGGGTCTGCTCCATCTTCATGACTTCGAGCGTCAGGATCGCCGCACCCTTCTCCAGGACGGCGCCTTCCTGCGCAAGCAGCGCCACGACGGTCCCCGGCAACGGCGCCACGATCTTGTCCTCGCCGGCCTGCTCCTCGTCGTCTCCGCCGAACGGATCGATCCAATGCAGATCGAAACGACCGTTGCGGGTCCGCAGGTACAGCTCATGGCCCTCGATGACGGCCACCACATGGGATTTGACGCCGTCGCACACAAGGTCGAAGCCGCCGTCATCAGTCGGAATAGCCGAGAACGAGGTCTCACGCCCCTCGATCGACAGGCGCTGTACGCCGGAACCATAGGCCAGCGTGGCGGTCCGCGGTTCATTACCCGCGCTTTGGCGGAACGAGAACACGCGCTGTCGCAGTCCCACCGGCATCCAGCCGGATGCGCGCCACGGCGAGCCTTGCTCCTTCGCAGCCGCGATCTGCTCGCCGATGAGAATGGCCCCAACCGCGGCACAGAGCTCGAGGTCGCCGGCCACCGCTCCTGACTGGGTCAAATGCGTCAGATGGCGCTCGATGAAACCGGTGTCGATCGCGTTCGCCACGACGTCGGGATGCGTCAGCAGCGACGACAGGAACGGGATGTTGCTGACGATGCCTCGGACGTCGGTGTCGTCAAGGCCGCGGTTGAGCCGCTCGATCGCGACCTCGCGGGTCGGCGCCCAGGCGATCATCTTGGCGAGCATCGCGTCGTAATAGGGCGAGACCGCATCGCCCTCGCGATAGCCGGCATCGATGCGCAGGCCGCCGGTTTCAGCGGGAAGCCGCCAGGTCTTGATCGTGCCGACTGAGGGCATGAAGTTCTTGGCGGGATTCTCCGCGTAGACGCGCGCCTCGATGGCATGGCCATGCAACCGGATCTGGTCCTGCGTCAGCGGCAGCTCTTCGCCGAAGGCGACGCGCAACTGCCATTCGACGAGATCGACCCCGGTGATCAACTCGGTGACGGGATGCTCGACCTGCAGACGCGTGTTCATCTCGATGAAGAACACGTCGCGGCCGTCGGAGACGAACTCGATGGTGCCGGCGCCGACATAGTTCACCGCGCCCGCCGCGCGACGCGCCGCAGCGCACACCGTGTCCCGTTGCGCCGGCGTCAACGTCGGCGACGGCGCCTCCTCGACCACCTTCTGGTGCCGGCGCTGCAGGGTGCATTCGCGCTCGAACAGCGAGACCAGATTGCCGTGGCTGTCGCCGACGATCTGCACCTCGATGTGACGTGGGCTCTCGACGAACTTCTCGATCAGCACGCGGTCGTCGCCGAACGCCGCCTTGGCCTCGCGCTTGGCGCTGGTGACGGCATCAGTGAGGTCGCCGGCCGCGTGAACCACGCGCATGCCGCGGCCGCCGCCGCCGGCGGACGCCTTGATCAGCACGGGAAAGCCGATCCGCGCGGCTTCATTGGCGAGCGTGGCGTCATCCTGCGCCTCGCCGTGATAGCCGGGCACCAGCGGCACGCCCGCCTGCTCCATCAGAAACTTCGAGCCGGACTTCGACCCCATCGCCGTGATCATCGCCGCGGTCGGCCCGACGAACACCAGCCCCGCATCGAGACAGGCCTGTGCGAACTCGGCACTCTCGGACAGGAAGCCATAGCCGGGATGAACGGCCTCGGCACCGGTCTGCTTGGCGGCCTCGATCAGCCGCTCGATGTTGAGATAGGAGTCGCGGGCGCGCGCAGGGCCGAGCAGCACCGCTTCGTCGGCCAGGGCGACGTGCAGCGCGTTGCGGTCGGCCTCCGAATAGACCGCGACGGTCTTCAATCCCATGGCGCGCGCCGTGCGGATGACGCGCACGGCGATCTCGCCGCGGTTGGCGATCAGGAGCTTGCGAAAACGACGATACAATCCGGGACGAGCCATGATCACATCCTGAACAGGCCGAACTTGGTCGGCTCGACCGGGGCATTGGCGGCGGCAGACAATCCAAGTCCGAGCACGAGGCGGGTATCGGCGGGATCGATCACGCCGTCGTCCCACAGCCGCGCGGTCGCGTAGTACGGATTGCCCTGCGCCTCGTATTGCGCGCGGATGGGGCTGCGGAATTTCTCTTCCTCTTCCGCCGGCCAGCTCTCGCCCTTGGCCTCGATGCCGTCGCGGCGGACCTGGCTCAGCACCATCGCCGCCTGCTCGCCGCCCATCACCGAGATGCGGGCATTCGGCCACATCCACAGGAAACGCGGCGCATAGGCGCGGCCGCACATGCCGTAATTGCCGGCGCCGTAGGAGCCGCCGATCACGACGGTGAACTTCGGCACCGACGCGGTCGCGACCGCCGTCACCAGCTTGGCGCCGTCGCGGGCGATGCCGCCGGCCTCGTATTTCTTGCCGACCATGAAGCCGGTGATGTTCTGCAGGAACACCAGCGGAATGTTGCGCTGGCAGCACAGCTCGATGAAGTGCGCGCCCTTCAGCGAGCTCTCGCTGAACAGGATGCCGTTGTTGGCGATGATGCCGACCGGATGGCCCCAGATGTGGGCGAAGCCGCACACCAGCGTCTGACCGTAGAGCTTCTTGAACTCGTCGAACTCCGAGCCGTCGACCACCCGCGCGATGATGTCGCGCACGTCGAACGGCTTGCGGCCGTCGACCGGCACGACGCCGTAGATTTCTTCCGCGGCATAGCGCGGCTCGCGCACCTCGCGCATGTTGAGCACGGTGCGCGCGCCCGGCGGCTTCAGGGTGCCGATGATGCGGCGGGCGATGCCGATCGCATGGGCATCGTTCTGCGCGTAGTGATCGGTCACGCCCGACTGTCGCGAATGCACGTCGGCACCGCCGAGCTCCTCGGCGCTGACGACCTCGCCGGTCGCCGCCTTCACCAGCGGCGGACCGCCGAGGAAGATCGTGCCCTGGTTGCGCACGATGATGCTCTCGTCCGACATCGCCGGCACATAGGCGCCGCCGGCGGTGCACGAGCCCATCACGATCGCGATCTGCGGAATGCCCTGCGCCGACATCTGCGCCTGGTTGTAGAAGATCCGGCCGAAATGCCGCTCGTCCGGGAAGATCTCGTCCTGCAGCGGCAGGAACGCGCCGCCGGAATCGACCATGTAGACGCAGGGCAGATTGTTCTGCCGCGCGATGTCCTGGGCGCGCAGATGCTTCTTCACCGTCATCGGGTAGTAGGTGCCGCCCTTGATGGTGGCGTCGTTGGCGACGACGACGCATTCGCGCCCCGCGATGCGGCCGATGCCGGTCACGATGCTCGCCGAATGGACGTCGCCGCCATAGAGCCCGTGCGCGGCCAATGGCGACAGCTCCAGGAACGCCGTTCCGGGGTCGAGCAGCAGGTCGACGCGCTGGCGCGCCAGCATCTTGCCGCGCGACAAATGCCGCTTGCGCGAGGCCTCGCCGCCGCCCTCGGCGACCTGCCCCAGCTTCGTTCTGAGGTCGGCGACCAGCGCGCGCATGGCGTCGGCATTGCGGGCGAAATCGGAGGACGATGGATCGATCGTGGAGTGAAGCGTCATGACCGGCGTCTTCGTTGCGGGGCTGGAGGGGGAAGCCGTGGGAGCACGCGTCAGAGCGGTCGCGGCCGTTCAGGCCGCTGCGAGCCCGGGTGTACCATCTTTGCCCGCATGCTGTCCTCCCTGCCCGCCGACGGCCCGGTTTGCGGCCATCGGTCCTTCTCGAATTAAACGATCATACGTTTTTAAATTCTATTCTCAAGCGGATTGTTGTAGGGTCCGGGGCGAGCAGCATTTGCTTGAGACCACGGAATTTTCAGACTTCACTACGGGACCCCCTACCGTGGCGGATCCGCCGCCATCGGCACCGGGACGGTCCAGCGAGGACGAGATGGCGCGCACGATCGGGTCACATGGTCCGACGACGATGGAGGCGATCCGCAAGGCGGGCCTGCGGCTGATCTTCCAGCACGGCTATGAGGCCATGAGCCTGCGCCAGCTCGCCGCCGAGGTCGGCATCCAGCCAGGCTCGCTCTACAATCACATCAGCACCAAGCAGGAGCTGCTGGCGGAGCTGATCCAGGACCACATCAACGACCTCCTGCGCGAGCTCGACCAGGCGCTGCGCGACACCCAGGGTCCAGTCGAACGCCTGAGGGCGTTCGTCGCCTTCCACGTCAGCTATCACATGACCCGGAAGCGCGAGGTCTTCATCGCCAATTCGGAGCTGCGCAGCCTTGATCCCCGCAACTATGAGGCGGTGGTGGCGCTGCGCGGCGCCTATGAGCGCCGGCTGGCCGACATCCTCAGCGACGGTGTGGCGCAAGGCGTGTTCGACGTCGACGACATCCAGGTCGCGACCTTTGCCATCATCGCGCTCCTGACCGGGCTGTGCAGCTGGTACCGTCCCGGCGGACGGCTCACCAGAGAGGCGATCATCGCGGCCCACGAGAAGCTCGTGCTCTCGGGCGTCATGCCGCGCACCGCCGGGCCTGATCAGGCCGGCGGTGGCCGGCCTGATCACCCGACCGGCTGAACGGGCCGCGCCGATGGCTGGCAGCCCGGAGCTCGACGCGATCGATCGCAGGATCCTGGCGGAGCTCCAGGCCGACGGCCGGATCCGCATCAACGAGCTCGCCGACCGGGTGGGGATCTCGCATCCGAACTGCCTGCGCCGGGTGCGGACGCTGCGCAGCAGCGGCGTGATCAAGTCCATCCGCGCCAGCATCGATGAACGGTCGCTGGGCTATGAGGTGGTCGCGTTCGTGTCGATTCAGCTCGACAGCCAGCACCAGACGGCGCTGGAATCGTTCGAGGCCGCGATCGTGACGTTGCCCTGGGTCCAGCAATGCTGGCGGCTGTCGGGAGATGCGGATTTTCTGCTGAAATGCGTGTCGACCGGGGTCGAAGGCATGAGCCGCCAGCTCCGCCAGTTCGCCGCCCTGTCCGGCGTCCGGGCCATCAGGAGCTTCCCGGTGCTCGGCCTGTCCAAGGACGCGCCGCTGCCCATCCCCGGCGGGCCGCCTCAAACAGGTTGAACGGATGACGGCCGAGCCGGCCCCTCAATGCGTCCAAATCAGTGTGTCCAAGGCTCGCCGCGGCGGAACGAGAAATTGTCGGCATAGGCGATCTGCCGCTTCACCGGCTCCTTCGGCTCGATCACCTGGTAGGGAATGCCCTTGCGCTCGCAATAGGCGATCGCCTCGTCCCTGGTATCGAAGCGCAAGGTGACCTGCTGCTTCATGTCCGAGGAGGACGTCCAGCCCATCAGCGGCTCGACCGAACGCGGCTGCTCCGGCTCATAATCCAACTGCCAGTCCCTGGTCTTGGCCTTGCCCGATTGCATCGCGTTCTTGGCGGGCTTGAAAATGCGTGCGGTCATGGCTGGAAGAGCCCCTGGAAGCTGAGGTCGTCATGCGTTTGGCGGAAACGGCAGGGATGGGGTACAGGCAAGATCCAGCACGGAACGGTGATTCCCATCCAGGACGTGACCGTCTATCGTGCTCCGTATAGTCATTCTGCCGTCCCGTGACAATCTCGGTCGACTGCCACGGCGCCTCTGCTCCCCGAACGTTTTCCATTCAAAACAGTGCGTTGAAGCGGCCATGAAAATCAATGCCACGCTGCCCGAGCGCGGGCGCGACCTGCGGCTCGACCTGTTTCGCGGAATCGCCAACTGGGCGATCTTTCTCGATCACATCCCGGACAATGTGGTGAACTGGATCACCACGCGGAATTACGGCTTCAGCGACGCCGCCGACCTGTTCGTCTTCATCTCCGGCTATACTGCCTCGTTCGTCTATGCGCGCATGATGATCGACCGCGGCTTCATCGTCGGCGCCACCCGGCTGTTCAAGCGGGTGTGGCAGCTCTACGTCGCCCACATCGTGCTGTTCGTGATCTATATCGTGGCCATCAGCTATCTGGCGACGCGGTTCGGCGTCTCCGAGATCATTGACGAGTTCAACGTCGCGGGCCTCGTCGACCACGCCAGCGACACGCTGGCGCAGGGACTGATCCTGAAGTTCAAGCCGGTCAATCTCGACGTGCTGCCGCTCTACATCGTGCTGATGGGCTTCTTCCCGCCGGTGCTGTGGATGATGCTGCGCCAGCCCGACCTGACCATGATCGCCTCGATCGTGCTGTGGCTCGTGGCGCGACAGATGGGCTGGAATTTCGCGGCCTATCCGGCTGGCACCTGGTACTTCAATCCGTATTGCTGGCAGGTGCTGTTCGTGTTCGGCTCCTGGTGCGCGCTCGGCGGCGCCCGCCGCTCGATGGGCATCATCATGGCGCCGGCCACGCTCTATTTCTGCATCGCCTACATGGTGCTCGCACTGGTCATGACGATGGCCGGCCGCTTCCCTGAGCTCGGATCGATGTTTCCGAACTGGCTCTATGCGGCCTTCAACCCGAACGACAAGACCAATCTCGCGCCGTACCGCTTCCTGCATTTCGTGGTGATCGTCATTTTGGTCATCCGGTTCGTGCCGAAGGAATGGCCGGGCCTGGAGTGGAAGGCGTTCGATCCCCTCATCGTCTGCGGCCAACAGTCGCTGGCGGTGTTCTGCGTCGGCGTGTTCCTGTCCTTCATCGGCCACTTCACCCTGATGCTGAGCTCGGGCTCGCTGCTGGCGCAGATCCTGGTCAGCGCGGCGGGCATCGCGATCATGACAACCGTCGCCTACTACATCTCCTGGTCGAAGCGGCAGGACAAGCCGCTGCCGAAGCCGCCCGCGCCGAAGTAGACTTCGCGCCATTGGGGGCGCGTGGTCGCGCCCCGCCTCCGTTGACCTGCATCAAGCCGGGCCCGATCGGGCTCGCTAAGGTTTGCATCACCAACGGAGCCGCTTCCCGCGGCGCGCGTTCGCTTGCGAACGCGCGAGGCTGCGCAAGCGGTGATTTGCTGACAAGGACCAGATCATGCCGACCCATTTCCATGCCGTCGTGTGGCTCGATCACAGCGAGGCCAAGGTGTTCCACATCGGACTGACCGGTGCCGACGAGCTGACGCTGCATCCGCACCTGCAGACCAAGCATCTGCACCACAAGGCCAACGAGATCGGCAGCGGCCACGCGGCGCCCGACAAGAATTTCCTCGAAGAGGTCGCGCACGCGCTCGATGACGCCGGCGAGATCCTGATCATCGGCCCGGCCGGCGCCAAGACCGAGCTTGCCAAGTACCTGCACGAGAAGCATCCTGCGGTCGGAAAGCGCATCGTCGGCGTCGAAGCCGCCGATCACCCGACCGATCGCCAGATCGTCGCCTATGCCAAGCAGCACTTCAAGATGGCTCCGCCCCGCGTGGCGACGGGCACTACGGGCTAAGTATAGCCTTTCTCCCGTCGCAGGGTCCGTTCGATCATGGACATGCTGACGCCGGACCAATCCAACGCCATTGCTGCCACGCCGGCCGTCGATCGCGGCCGGCGTCGTTTTCCGTGGCGCGGCCTGCTCTCGATCATCCTGCTGTCCGGCGCACTGGCTGGGCTTGCCGCATGGTGGGGGCGTGGACCGCTGATTGCGACCGCCCGCATCACCCGCGGCACGGCGGCCGAGATCGTGTATGCGACCGGCGCCGTGGAGCCGGAGACGTGGTCGCGGAGCACGCCGCTGGTCCGCGGCCGCATCATCGAGCGCTGCCGCTGCGAGGGCAAGTCGGTCAAGGCCGGCGACTTGCTGGCGCGGCTCGACGACAAGGAGGCGCTGGCCACCTTGAACGATCTGCGTGCACAGGAGGAATTCCAGCGCCACGAGTTCGAGCGACAGTCGCAGTTGCTGGCCCGCGGGGCGGCCACCTCGCAAGCCTACCAGCGCTCCGAAAGCGATCTCGCCCGCATCCGTGCCCAGATCGCGGCCCAGACCCAGCGCCTCGACTACTTCAAGCTGGTGGCGCCGATGGACGGCGTCGTCCTCAAGGAGGACGGCGAGGTCGGCGAC
This sequence comes from Bradyrhizobium sp. HKCCYLRH3073, assembly GCF_051167995.1. Taxonomy (NCBI): domain Bacteria; kingdom Pseudomonadati; phylum Pseudomonadota; class Alphaproteobacteria; order Hyphomicrobiales; family Nitrobacteraceae; genus Bradyrhizobium; species Bradyrhizobium sp. HKCCYLRH3073. The sequence goes on along the minus strand of NZ_JBNPUD010000003.1, from coordinate 354,304 downwards.
ATGGTCGATCCCGGCACCATCCTCTACCGCGTCGGCCTGGAGAAGCCGCTCTGGGTCGTCGCCGACGTCAACGAGGAGGACATCCCCCGTGTCCAGGTCGGGCAGAAGGCGCTGCTGCGCGCCGATGCGTTCGGAAACCAGGCCCTGCCCGGGACGGTGAAGCAGATCACGCCGGCGGGCGATCCCGTGGCCAAGACGTTCCGCGTGCGGATCGGCTTGCCGGACGACACGCCGCTGCGCGTCGGCATGAGCGTCGAGGCCAACATTGTCAGCCGGGAGACGGCCGACACCCTGCTCGCGCCGGCCAATGCCGTCGTCAACGGCAGCCTCATGGTGGTCGAAGGCGGCCGTGTGCGGCGGCGTGCGGTGCGGATCGGCATCCGCGGCTCCGCGGCGGTCGAGATCCTCGACGGCGCCCGCGAGGGCGAGCTGGTCGCAGCGCCCGCGACCGCCGACATCAAGGACGGCGAGCGGATCCGCGCGATCGCCCCCGAGACGTCGGCGCCATGAGCCTCGTCCTGAGCATCGCCTGGACCCATGTGCGCCATCGCGCCCGCCAGACGCTGGTCGCGGTCGCCGGCGTGATGACCGGCGTGGCGTTTTCGGTGATGATGGCGGCGATGATGGAGGGCTCCCAGGACGACTTCATCCGTACGCTGGTCGACGCGCTGCCGCACATTTCGATCACCGACGAGCTGCGCCAGCCGACCCGCCAGCCGGCCGACCTGATCTATGCGGCAGCCGAATTCCGCCGATTGACCCCGAAGGTCCGCCGTCCTGGCATCAAGAACCCGATGGCCACCATCGCCTCGCTGCAGGGCTGGGTGCCGGGCGCGCTGACGGCGTCGGTGCAGTCCAAGGCCGTGCTGCGCTTCGCCGGCCGCAACCTCACGGTCGCGATCATCGGCATCGATCCGCGCACGGAGGGCCAGGTCTCGACGCTGGCGAGCCACATGCGGCAGGGCAGCCTCAATTCGTTGTACCGGTCCTCGCACGCGATCCTGCTCGGCGACCGGCTCGCGGCCAAGATCGGTGCGCGGGTCAACTCCAACATCACCCTCGCCTCGGCCCAGGGCGTCAGCATGAATGCGACCGTCGTCGGCACTTTCCATTCCGGCTTCCGCGGCACCGACGAGACCACCGGCTACGTCCTGCTGCGCACCGCGCAGATCCTGGAACGCCAGACCGGGATCATCAACGAGATCCGCGTCCGCACCAACGATCCGATGCAGGCGCGCCTGATCAGCGAGCGCATCGGCGAGCAGACCGGCTACAAGGCGGTCTCCTGGCAGGAGGCGCAGGAGGACCTGCTGGCGGCGATCACGCTGCGCAACGTGCTGATGTACACCATCGTCGGGGCCATCCTGCTGGTCGCGAGCTTCGGCACCTACAACATCATCTCGACCATCACCCACGAGAAGACCCGCGACATCGCCATCCTCAAGTCGCTCGGCTTCCGCGACCGCACGGTCCGCACCATCTTCATCGTCGAGGCGCTGTTCATCGGCCTGACCGGTGCCGCTCTCGGCTGGGCGCTCGGCTACCTGCTCACCCGCGGGCTCGCCTCGCTCGAGTTCAAGACGCCGTTCTCCGACTACAATCATCTGCCCGTGCTGTATTCGCTGAAGCACTATCTGCTGGCGGGCGCGGTCGCGCTGATCTCCAGCGCCGTCGCCGGCTACTTTCCGGCCCGCGCCGCGGCGCGGTTGCATCCGGTCGACATCATCCGGGGCGCGACGTGAGCCCGCCCCTGATCGAGGCGCGGCAAGTGACGAAGGTGCTGCCCGGCGAGGTGCCGGTGACGCTGGTCGCCGACATCGATCTCGTGATCCATCCGCGCGAGCTCATCGCCATCACCGGACCGTCGGGCTCGGGAAAATCCTCGCTGCTCTATCTGCTCGGCCTGCTCGACCTGCCGAGCCAGGGCGACGTGCTGATCGACGGCCGCTCGACGACGGGCATGAACGAGGACGAGCGCGCCGAGGTGCGGCTGTCACGGCTCGGCTTCGTCTTCCAGTTTCATTTCCTGCTGCCGGAATTCTCGATCACCGAGAACGTCGCGCTGCCGATGCGCGCGCTGGCACGGCTGTCGCCGCGCGCCATCACCACGCGCGCCGAGGAGCTGCTGAGCTCGCTCGGCCTCGCCGAGCATCTGCGCAAGACGCCGGACAAGCTGTCGGGCGGCCAGCGCCAGCGCGTGGCGGTGGCGCGCGCGCTCGCCAACGATCCTCCCGTCATCCTCGCCGACGAGCCGACCGGCAGCCTCGACACCGCCGCGACCGCGCAGGTGTTCGGCATCCTGCGCGATCTCGTCACCCTGCGCGGCAAGACGGTGGTCGCGGTCACGCACGACCTCAACCTCGCCGCTCAGATGCAACGGCGCGTGCACATCATCGACGGCCGGCTGGCGCAGGACGAGCTGGCGCGCTGATCCGCCTGCCGCGACCTCGGCACGGCCGACGCGCGAACCGCCGCCCACGCCCGATTTGATCTAGCGCAAAGACGCGAGATTCCGATTCAGAGGATGCTGGCGGCCAGCGGATGTTCCTTCCCCGGATTCACCCGCACACTTCGGATGCTCCCGGGTTTTGCCGCTGCGGGAGCATCCGAATTTTTTATCGGCCTCGTCGCGCAGTTCGCGCCAGCTATCAGGTCTCACCTGCGAGGCCACGTTGCTGCGGAGATGGTCGGGGCAGCTGGATTCGAACCAACGACCTGCAGTACCCAAAACTGCCGCGCTACCAGGCTGCGCTATACCCCGATGTTCTCAAGGGACGATTGTCCTCGACGAACCCGTCACTACACGGTCGCGGCCTCGGCAGCAAGACCGCGGCCTGGCCGTGAAGATGGAGCCGACATGAAAACGGCCCCGGAAAGCACCTTTCCAGGGCCGTCAAGTGCAGTGATCGCAAGCAACTCAGTGCGAGGACAATGCCGGCGAGCCCGTCTCGGGGTGGATCTCGGCCGCCATCATGCCCTTGGAGCCGGGCCCGTAGCGGACCAGCACCCATTGGCCGGGGCGCAGCTCGGTCATGCCGTAGCGGCGCAGGGTCTCCATGTGGACGAAGATGTCCGGGCTCCCTTCCCCGCAGGTCACGAAGCCGAAGCCGCGCAGGCGGTTGAACCACTTGACCTGGGCTCGCTCCAGCCCGCTGGTCGGCGTCACCGTGACATGGGTGCGCGGCGGCAGCATCTGCGCCGGATGGATCGCCGTCGACTCGTCCATCGAGACGATGCGGAAGGCCTGGTAGCCCTTGGAGCGCTGCACGCACTCCACCACCAGGCGAGCCCCTTCATAGGCGGTCTGGTAGCCGTCGCGCCTGAGCACCGTGACGTGCAGCAGCACGTCCGGCCAGCCATTGTCGGGAACGATGAAACCGTATCCCTTCGAGGCGTCGAACCATTTGATGACGCCGCTGATTTCGACGAGGTTCTCGCCAAGACCGGTCATCGCATCGATTGCCGAGTCGCGCGCGACGCCGGTTTGATATTCCGCCCCGAGCCGGGTTGGTGTCGAACCACCAACGACCGGCACCCCAAGCTTCTTGGACTCAAATCCGTCCGACCCCATAACCCCGGACCTCACATATGAATTGTGAGCCGCCACCCCTGCAACGGCGCCCTCATACACGTGCTCACCACCTATACCCACGATGAGTCACGCGAATCTCTCGAATCAAAGATAACATTCCCTCGTGCCGCGCATAGATAAAAATCGGTTTCACTGAGGCATATGAACAGAGATGCCGACAAAAATGCATCAATTTCCGTTCAATTACGGACGAACGATCCGAGTACTTCGCCGATCTCGTGGTGGACAACGAGGTCGGCAACGTCGTCCTGATCGGTCGGTTCCCGGTTGATGATCACGAGTCGCGCGCCAGCCCGCTTTGCCATCAATGGAAAGCCAGCGGCCGGCCACACAACCAGCGACGAGCCGATCGCGACGAACAGATCACAGTGCTGCGCGAGCTCGGTGGCGCGCTGCATTTCATGCTCCGGCATCGACTGACCAAAGGATACCGTCGCGGTCTTCACCAGCTCCGCGCAATCGGGGCAATCCGGCGCGGCCCCGTCGGCCTCGAAGCGCTCGCGCACCCAGGTGAGCTCATAGCGCTGCCCGCATCCGATGCATCGCGCGTAGGTGGTGTTGCCGTGCAGTTCGATGACGTGATCCGGCGCGAAACCGGAGTCCTGGTGCAGGTTGTCGATGTTCTGAGTGATCACGGCCGGAATTTTCCCCGCACGGTAGAGCGACGAAAGCGCCAGGTGTCCGCGGCCGGGCCGCGCCGCGGCAAACGTCTCCTGCATCGCGAAGCGCCGCCGCCAGGCCTCGTCCCGCGCCTCCTGGCTGGCGACGAATTCGTCGAAATGGATCGGCCGGTTGCGCGTCCATAGACCGCCGGGAGACCGGAAATCCGGAATGCCCGTCTCGGTCGATATTCCAGCGCCGGTGAAGGGCACGATCACACGCGCCGCAGCGATCATGTCTCCCAGGCGGTTCACCCCGTCGTGCAGATCGGATGCAATCATCAGCGGCGGCCCCGAACCATGAAACCTCGCACCATCATTGTCCTCCCTTCATAGCACGGCAAGCTGGCTCCCGCCTCCGAGCATGTCCGGCCCGGCTGCGTCGTTGCGCTACTCCGCATCCTCCGGAACCAGCCGTGAACGACGCAACTGCAAGCAAGACGAGTCGGATCGTTTCGTGTCTACCGGAAGACGTTGGCGGTGCTCGCCTTCTCTCCCCAGCAAAACGCGCGACCCGCCTGCAGCGGGGCCGGGCGTCCGCAATCACGCCTCAATCGGACACCCACATCGCGCCAGCGATTCGCCAGGAAGTTTGTCACGCGTCTCAGGGCGAGGCTCGCCGGATAGCGACCGGAGCAGAGAGGATCCGTGAGGCAGAACGAGACGCAGGACGACCGCCGCGCGAAGGAGCGCGCCGACATCACCGCAAGGATTGCACGGTTCAAGTCGACCCAGGAGAAGTTCGCGCGCGAACGCGAGGAATATGCCCGCTTGGCGTGGAAGAAGGCACAGCGCGGCGAGGCCGCGGAATAGCAGGGATGAGAGAAGAGCCCGGAGGCTTTCGCCATCCGTGCCCTCCTCCTTACGACTGGCGCTTACCAGTGATGACGCCAGTGGTGGTGGCGATGATAGTACGGTCCGCCGTAATAGGCATACGGCCCGGGCGCGTAGACGTAACGCGGGCCGTAGTCGTAGTAGCCGTAGCCCGGACCATAGTAATACGGGTGCGACGCCGCGATCGCGCCGGCGGTCAGCGCTCCCGCCGCGAGGCCGAATGCGAGACCCGGGCCGATGCCGCGCGCCTGTGCCGGAGCGGGTGCCGCCAGTGCGGTGATGGCGACGGCGCCCGCGGTCGCCAGAACAGCCAATGTCTTTCTCATGATCGAATGTCCTCCAATTCCCGTGCGTCCAAACAACGCAGATGCTGGGGAGTTGGTTGCAGGCCGGCTCCCCGCCGCGCGCGTCTGGAACCGTCACCGTCGCCACACGTTCACTGCCATGGGGGGAATCCGCGATGGCATCCTGGCTGGAACTTCTGTTCAACATCATCGGCTATGGCGGATTCGTCGTGCTTGCGTCCTGTCATCCCAGGACCGAGGCGGCCGGTGTAGCGCCTGAAACAGGAGCGGACGACGGCGCGGATCTGAACGGCGAGCGCCGCTAGAGCCGAGCTTTGCGGCGATCGCCGGGCCTTCATCCACAGTCGATCCAACGCTTGTCCACAGCTCCTCGCCTGGACTCTCCGGATTGCTGATCAACGGCTTGCTGCGCCATATCCACCGGCTTCTCCCCAGCACGCGCGACGGCGCTCCTGCGCGGGCCGGAGGTCGCACGGGCCGGTCAATTTTCCCGCAAAATCCTTTGAACCTGCCTGCGCCACCCCGAGACAGATCAGTACTGGGGATTTCAGGGCCCAGTGCTCGAGGGTGGCGCCACGCGACGAAGATATTCCGTCGCGCTGGCGCTGCTGTCGTTTTTCGGGCCCCCGTGGTGCCAACCTTCGCGATCCGGGGACGGCGGCGCTTCGGCGACCGCAACGCTCAGCCGCGCTGCAACCACATAGCCGCAACGAAAAAGGCCTCCCTTCCGGGAGGCCTTTGACGTGATCACGACCGTGACTGACGGTCAGATCAGGCAACCGCGTCCTTGGCGGCCTTGACCGGGCGCGCGCGCACGATCTTGCGGGCCGGCTTGGCCTTGAACATCATCTCTTCGCCGGTGAAGGGGTTGGTGCCCTTGCGCGCCTTCACGGCGGGCTTCTTGACGACGACGAACTTGGCGAAGCCCGGCACCAGGAACACGCCGTTCTTCTTCAGCTCCTTGTGGCCGACGTCGGTGAGCGTCTCCATGACGTTCTTGACGTCGCGCTTGGACAGCTCGGTCGAGGTCGCAATCTTCTCGATCAGTTGCGACTTGGAAAGTTGGGTAGCCATCGTATCTCCTTGTGATTGATACTGGTGAATGACGTGACGACTGCGCGGCTATCAGCGCATTGCTGCGCAGACTGGTCGGGGCTTTCTGGCTGCATTGCACAGCCGGGACTTCAGTCGTCTGGTGGCGTATCACCCCGCGATTTTCGGGATTCTCCTGCATTTCAAGGGGCCCCGAAGCACCCACAGCGGCGCCAAAATTCCAACGGAGCGCGCAGAAGTCAAGCTGCGATGGCGATCGAACGGAGCATGCGATTCATTTTCCCCTATATTTCTAGGCATTTTCGACGGTCCTGCGTGATTTTGGCCGCACATTGCAGGCGAAACACGCTGAAATACCTGCATGCGGTCGCATCGCGCCCGTTCATCCCCACCGCGAATCACTGCCAAAACAGCGATTCGCGGGCATGCGGAGAGGCTTTCGCAACACCGCGCAGCCCATCGAATGCGTCGCCGCGCGCACCGCACATCCGCGCGAGCCGGCATCGCCGCAGCATCAGGCTCGATACACGGGCGAACGAATTGCTGCTATGGATCGGCGTCCGCAGGCGGCCGTTGACCATCCGCTTCGAGTTCAGGGAGAGAAGAAACGATGCGTTATCTCCACACCATGCTGCGCGTGCGCAATCTCGACGCCGCGCTCAAATTCTATTCCGATGCGCTCGGCCTCAAGGAGGTGCGCCGGATCGACAACGACAAGGGTCGCTTCACACTGGTGTTTCTCTGCGCACCCGAGGATGAACACCTGCTGAAGAGCCTGCCGCCGACGCGCGGCGCCCCGCTGGTCGAGCTCACCTACAATTGGGACGAGGAGAGCTATGGCGAGGACCGCTTCTTCGGCCATCTCGCCTATGAGGTCGACGACATCTACGCCACCTGCGACCGGCTGATGAAGCTCGGCATCACCATCAACCGGCCGCCGCGCGACGGCAACATGGCGTTCGTCCGCTCGCCCGACCTGCACTCGATCGAGCTGTTGCAGAAGGGAGAGCCGAAGGCGCCCGCCGAGCCCTGGCTGTCGATGCCGAACACCGGACATTGGTGAGTCATCTGCCCGCGTGATTCCGGCCGGAACATCGAGGCCACCCTCGCGTTGTCGCTCCGATTGACGGTGAGGATACGAGGAGGCCGAGATGGGTCGTGGAATTCTATTGTGGTTGTTGGGCGTGCCGATTCCGGTGATCATTCTGCTGTGGCTGTTCTTCGGCCGCTGATCCCGCGAACGACGCGTTCGACCGAAAAGCCCCGCCAACGAGCGGGGCTTTTTGCGTAACATGCGCTAATGATGACGCTCGCCAGAGAGGAGCCGAACGTGTCCGCCGACAACAGACTGACGATCTGGGGCCGCCCCAATTCGGTGAACGTGCAGAAGGTGCTGTGGTGTCTCGCCGAGCTCGATGTCGCCCATGACCGGATCGACGCGGGGATGCAGTACGGCCGCAACAACGAAGCGGACTATCTCGCGATGAATCCGAACGGCCGCATCCCGACCCTGGTCGAGGGTGATTTCGTGCTGTGGGAGAGCAACGCGATCATGCGCTACCTCTGCCTCGCTCACGGCGACGGCACGCCGCTCTACCCGACGACGCCGCGGCACCGCGCCGCGGTGGAGCGCTGGCTGGACTGGACGCTGTCGACGGTGCAGCCGATCGAGCGTCCGCTGTTCTGGGGATTGGTGCGTACGCCGCCGGAGCAGCGCGACATGCCCGCCTTGCAGAAGGCGGCCGACGACGCCGCGGCGATGTGGCGCATCCTCGACGCGCATCTGGCCACACGCAGCCATGTCGAGGCCGAGCGCTTCACGCTCGCCGACATCGCGCTCGGCGCCTATGCGCGGCGCTGGTTCGGAGTCGAAGGTGTTGTCAAGCCGGAGCTGCCGAGTCTCGCGCGCTGGTACGGACAGATCGCGCAACGCCCGGCCTTCATCCGCCACATCGCGCCGCCGCTGTCGTGAGCGCCTCAGCGGCCGGCCGAGGTGCCCATCTCGACGCCCAGGGCGCCGCCGACCTTCACGCAGGTATCGGTTCCCTCGACGCGTACGAAGTTCGCACCGTATGACGCGCAGGGATTGTTGGTGGCGGCGCCTGAACGGGGTGCGGCCCTATTCGGCCCAGCCTTATTCGGCCCGGGAAGCGATGGCCCAAGAAGCGATGACCCCGGCGAGCCGGCGACTGCCACGGTCACGGCGGCGAACGCCGCGAGGACGCCCAGGATGAGAGATCGACACATGCCGCTTGTTAGCGCGTCTGCGGCAGTGAAGCGATACTGGTCTATTTGCCGATGAACTTGACGCCGACCGAGGCGCCGCGGCGCCACACCACCTGGCACTGCCGGCCGGTTCTTGCGTCGCGCGCGAAGGCGAGCCGGATGGTCGCCGGCAGCGCCGCCGCGTCCTGCAAGGTCAGCTTGGCGCCGGCGCTGGAAATGTCCTGAACCAGGCAATGGCGCACGGCGAACCCGCCATCCAGCGTGATCCACGCCGGCTGCTTCATCGATTTGCGGGCTTCCCGCTTCTTGGGCGCGGCCATCATCCTGCTCCTGCTCGCCCGCTGCAGTACGGCAAGGACCCTAATGGACGGTTGACCGGATCACGGACTGGGCGTGCGATTCATGGATGCAGGACCCCGCGCCGACACGTCTCGGCGCAAACCGTCCGTTTCAAGATCGGAGATGGAAGGAAAGCCGGCGCGGAATGGCGCTCCCTAGCGGAATCGAACCGCTCTCTCCACCGTGAAAGGGTGGCGTCCTGACCGATAGACGAAGGGAGCAATACGCACGATGCCAGAGGGCACGAGGCCCCGGTGCCATCGCCGCTTGCACGTTTCGGCAAAACCTTCAGCAAATCAGCCGCTTGAGGCGATGATCTGCGAGGTCGGCTGAACCACCGACGGTGATTCCGTGCCGCGCGCCGAACGTATAGAGGCGTTTCGCCGGCCGGGCAAGCCACCCCGTGCCGGTCTTTCCAGTCTGGTCCCGCATGCTCAACGGGCCGCAAACAGCGGAGAGATGCCGTCCGTGTCGATGTAGACCACGCCGTCCTCGACCTTCACCGGATACGCGGCCAACGCACTCTCCGGAGGGTGGAGCGGTGCGCCGGTACGGGCATCCCACGTCCAATTGTGCACGGGGCAACTGAGCACGCGGCCGTCGAAGCCGGCCTCCTCCATCGGCGCCGCGGTGTGCGGGCAGACGCCCTGGAACGCCTTGAGCTCGCCATCGTCGGGCCAGGCCAGGATGATGAGCTGGGCATCGGCGATCACGAGGCGCATGCCGCCTTCGTCGATGGTGTCGGCCTTGCAGACACGGGTGAACATTCACTGGCCTCATGCTTTCCGTTGCGAACATCGCACGCGAAGCAGCCCGAGCAAGACTCGTTCCGAGGATCGCGCCGTGCCCGCGAGCCCGACAAGACCGTGGCACCCTTCTTGCTGCCCTTCCCGGCATCTTCGTCGAACGAGCCATCATGTCGCAAAGGCGACAGACCGTTCGGCGGCGAGCTGCTGCGGAGTGCGACATGACCGACATGACCGAGCTGAGAACGCGCAAGGAGCCGCTCAATCTCGCCATCGTGCATGTCGATCCCGACGCCTTCATCGCCAACCTCACGGCTTGGCTCGAGATCACCGCCTTCATCAAGGCGCAACGCGCCGGCGAGGCCACGGTGCCTGCCGACGGCAAGACGCCCGCATTGTCGGCGGCGCAATTGAAGAACGGCGGCGTCCATGAGGTCGGCAACGACGCGCTGTTCGCCTTCGCGATGACGGCGTCGCTCAAGGGCGACAAGGCGGCGGTCGACAAGGTCGAGACGGCCCTGCTCGACGGCATGGGCAAGGATTTTCCCGGCTCGTTCGCGCTGTGGCACTTCCGCGCCACGATCGATGCGCCGACCACGCTGGACGATTTCGTCGGCCAGGCCGGCAGGAAGATGCTGACCGGCGATCTGTCCCCACCGCCCCTGCGCGCCAAGGAAAATTGGAGCGCCGGACTGCGCTTCTTCGAGAAGGCGCGCAAATCGAACTTCGTCCACGAGATCATGTATCCGCTGGCGAAATGGACGCGGGCGCGCTGGACCGAGACGGCGGAGAAAGGCGTCGCCTTCCTGCACCACATCGAGGACAACGTCCCGGTGCTGCGCGAGGTGCTGGCGGACCCCCGCAACGATCAGGCGTTCATCGCCAACGTGCTGCTGCGGCTCGCACCCGCCGTCGATATGGAGCTGAACGAGGAATATCAGGGCTTCCTGCGCTCGCTGGCGCGACGCAACTGATCGAGGGGGATTCCAAGACACCCCGCCCACGCAAAAAGGCCGGCGGGCGTTACGCCGCCGGCCTCTTGTCGCGACTGCCGGCTCCGGCCGTCCGGTTCCGTCGCACTCCTGGGGGAGCATGCGAACAGGGTCGCGCGGCCTGGTTAACGATGTCTTAATACAAGCCAGCCAACCGTATGCTTACGGGGCAGCACCGTCAGCTCAGCAGCAACGGGAGCTTCTTCTCGCGACGGAGCGCGCGCTCCTGACAGCCCGACAGCCGGATGAGCTTCTGCGGATACATGTCATAGCCGTGGCTGCCGAAGGCGTTCTGCTGCGCCATCGGGACCTGCGCAGGCCTGCCCGTCGCGTCGACGGCACCTGCATCCTGCGAACCTCGGGCCGGTTCGAGCCCTGTGTTCAAAGCGGTCATAGCCAACTCCGAGACGAATGCCTGCCCCCGAGCTGAAACTATAGTCCACGGCTCGCGGGGCGCAATTGGGCAAAATGCCATCAGCCGGCCGTGGCGCGCGCCTGCTCCGCCTCCTGTTCCCAGCGCAGGATGGTCCGCTCGAGATTGTGGAATTTCTCGGCGACGTCGCCGTCGAACAGCGGGTCCTTGCGGTCGGACATGCGGGCGTCGATGTCGGCCCAATCCTCCGCCTGGAGGGTACGCAGCGCCGCGGGAAACAGCAGGGTCTCCTCCTTGCGCAGATGCTCGCGCTGGCTGTCGATGAACTCATGCACGGCGGCGTGGAAGCGTTCGCGCAGGATCTCCTGGTCCGACAGCACCGCGTTCACGGCGTCGGCAAAGCCGCGCAGCCGCCGCGCCTCGGTCTCGTGCTCGTCGTCGACGTCGCCATAGGCCGCGGCCGCGGCTGGATCGCGCTCGCGCAGCTTGCCGAAGATCATCTCCTCCTTGGGATGATGACAGCGCTGCGGATAGTCCTCGAAATAGGCGATGATGCTCTGCAGAATGTCGTAGTCCGGCCGCCGATTGTGATCGAACAGCTCCAGTTCGTGCTCGAGCACCGAGAGAAGCTTCTCGAGATTCTCGTGCTCCTGCAGCAGCGCTTCGATGATCCTTGCCATGGCCGCCCTCGCCTGTGCGCCGGCCGGGCCTTGCCGAACCGGCATTTTCCCTGAACGCAAAAGACTACGCCCGCGCGGGCGCGGGCGGCGTTGCGGCAGATCAAACTGACAGGCCGATGTGACAGGTCAGCGGAACGGGCTCACTCCGCGGCCAGCGCCTGCGGCGCCCGTGCAAGGCCGAGCCGGTCCCAGACGTCGACCAGCGCCTCGGCCAGGGCGTCGATCAGGCCGTCATCATGGTAGGGCGATGGCGTGATCCGCAGCCGCTCCAGGCCGCGCGGCACGGTCGGATAGTTGATCGGCTGGATGTAGATGCCGTGCTCGGACAGGAGCAGGTCGGACGCCATCTTGCACTTCTCGGGATCGCCGACATGCACCGGCACGATGTGGGTGTCGGACGGCATGACCGGCAGCCCCGAGGCGTTCAGTACGGCCTTGAGCCGCGCCGCCCGATCCTGGTGCCGGTCACGCTCCCACTGCGAGGTCTTGAGGTGGCGGATCGCGGCGGTCGCCGCGGCGCAAACCGGCGGCGGCAAGGCGGTGGTGAAGATGAAGCCCGGCGCATAGGAGCGGACGGCATCGATCAGATTGGCATTGGCAGCGATGTAGCCGCCGAGGCAGCCAAAGGCCTTGGCGAGCGTGCCCTCGAGGATGTCGATGCGGGCCATCGCGCCGTCGCGCTCGGCGATGCCGCCGCCGCGCGGGCCGTACATGCCGACCGCATGGACCTCGTCGACGTAAGTGAGCGCGCCATAACGCTCGGCGAGATCGCAGATCCGGTGCAACGGCGCGACGTCACCGTCCATCGAATACAGGCTCTCGCAGACGATCAGCTTGGGACGGTCGGGATCGGCCGCCCGCAGCAGCTCTTCGAGATGGGCGAGGTCGTTGTGCCGCCAGACCTGCTTCTCGCTCCCGGCCTTGCGGACGCCCTCGATCATCGAATTGTGGTTGAGCGCGTCCGACAGCAGCAGACAGTTCGGCAGCAGTTTTGCGATGGTCGAGATGCCGGTCTCGTTGGAGACGTAGCCCGAGGTGAACACCAGCGCCGCTTGCTTGCCGTGGAGATCGGCGAGCTCGCGCTCGAGTTCGATCAGCGGATGGTTGGTGCCGGCGATGTTGCGGGTGCCGCCGGCGCCGGTGCCCATGCGCGCGGCGACGTCGACCATGGCGCCGATCACCTTCGGATGCTGGCCCATGCCGAGATAGTCATTGGAGCACCAGATCACGACATCCTTCGGCCCCTCCGGCGAATGCCAGATCGCGCGCGGGAAGCGGCCGGCGAGGCGCTCCAGATCGGCAAAGACGCGATAGCGCCGCTCCTGGTGCAACTGGTCGAGGGCACGGTCGAAATAGCTGTCGTAGTTCATCACCTGATCCGTCCTTCCCCTGCCCGCGTCCCGAACCTGCGTTCCGGCGCGCCCTTGGAGCCCTGCTCGGGGTCGGACCAAAGCGCAATCCGGCGCCTTCTTCGTTGATCCAGATCAGGGATCGCGCACATTGCCGGGCATCCGGACACCGCTCGCCGCGGCTCTCATCGCGACGCGCGCGGAGGCATTCAGGCGGACAGCGGATTCCCCGCATCGGCAATATCGAGCCGTAGCGGCGCCCCGCTATCAAGAAAGGCGGACAGATCGGCCTCGTACGGCGCGGGGTCGAGACCGCGCGCGGACAGCCATTGCGGCTCGTAATAGGTCTGGCGGTAGCGCTCCCCGGAATCGCAGATCAGCGTGACCAGCGACCCCGTCTGTCCCTGCTGCCGCATCTCCGCCGCCAGCCGGCACAGCGCCAGAAAGTTGGTTCCGGTCGAGCCGCCGACCGGCCGCCGCAGCCGCCGCGTCAGCACGTTCATGGCCGCCACGGACGCGGCATCCGGCACCTTCATCATCCGGTCCACCACGCCAGGCACGAAGGACGGCTCGCAGCGCGGACGGCCGACGCCTTCGATCAATGACGGCCGTTCGCAAGTCCGGGCGCTGTCGCCGTTGCAGAAGGCGTCGAAGAAGGCCGAATGCTCGACATCGGCGACGCACAGCCGCGTCGGGTGGCGGCGGTAGCGCAGATAGCGGCCCATCGTCGCCGACGTGCCGCCGGTCCCTGCGCCCATCACGATCCATTCCGGCAGCGGACAGCGCTCGCCCTGCAACTGGTTGAAGATCGACTCGGCGATGTTGTTGTTGCCGCGCCAATCGGTGGCGCGCTCGGCGAAGGTGAACTGGTCCATGTAATGGCCACCGAGCCGGCCTGCGAGCGCGGCCGCCTCGGCATAGAGAAACCGGCCGTCGTCGATGAGGTGGCAATTGCCGCCGTAATGCGTGATCGCGGCGATCTTCTCTTCCGAGGTGGTGCGCGGCATCACCGCGTAGAACGGCACGCCGATCATCTGCGCGAAATAGGCCTCCGAGACCGCTGTCGACCCGGAGGAGGCCTCGACCACCGGCGTGCCTTCCCGGATATGGCCGTTGCACAGCGCATAGAGAAACAGCGATCGGGCCAGCCGATGCTTGAGGCTCCCGGTCGGGTGGGTCGATTCGTCCTTCAGGTAGATGTCGATGCCGGCGAGCGCGGGCACGATCAGCCGGATCAGATGCGTGTCGGCGGTCCGGCACTGGTCGGCCTCGATGGCCGCTACGGCGTCGTCGACCCAGCCACGGCGATAGCGTGGACCACAGGCTCTGTCGGAAGCTGACCAAGGCGGCGAATTCATCGCGGCAACCGACCATGATCCATCCGCCACATCAAGCCCGGCCGACCGTTCATGCCGCGCAAGCTGGGGGCAAATGGTCCGGCAGCGGCTCGGCGCCGGCCGCGCACTTGGCGCCGTTCGAGAGCGAGCGCAACCGCGCATTCATTTCGCCGGCCAGAACTCGCGCACGACTTGCAACCTTCCGATAATGCAAGCGATTTTCGGAAGTTTTTTTTGAATGACGGCGAGAATGGTCAAACAAATGCACGCTTTTGCGACCAAGCTGGAGATGATCGGCCAATACGACCGAGTCGAGCCTGCATCACGGGCGAGCCGAGCCTGCTCCGAGGGGCACCATGAGAGTTGTTCTTTCGATTGTCCTGGTTGCGTGCGCCATCAGCCAGACCGCTTTTGCTGAGGGTCTGGAGTGCCGGCGCGTAGCCGACCCGACGCCGCGCTTGAGCTGCGTGGAAACGCCGACGACCGCCCAGGCGCCGAGCCCCTCCCGCACCGACGCCTGGACCCCGGGCGAGCCGCGCCAGGAGGCGCCGGCGCGCGACAGCGATACGGCGACGCCAAGAGGACCCCGGCCCCGTTGAGCCCTGCCGTGCGGCCGCGGACTGCGGCCGCACAGCGGTCCCTCCCCAATCGAGCATCCGGACGGGGTTCTTTCCCTTGAAGGGCGGCTCATTCTGCCGACATGTAGATCTTGCCGTGCGGCCACGGACCGATGTCAAATCCATCCCCCGTGCGGGTGGTGGCGGCCGGTTCGGCCCCGCCGCATTGGATGATCGGAGACCATGGCTTACTTGCCATCGCAAATGAACCTGCTCGAAGCCCTCGCGACCGTGATCGGCACCGCCGCGATCGCGCCCGCGCTGCTGATCCTCTGGCTGGTGGTCGCCGCGGGTGACAATTCAGGCCCCCCGCTCAAGATCTGGACCGCCTTCCTGCTGGGTGCCGCCAGCGTGCTGCTGCTCGGCATCGTCCGGATCCCGTTCCAGCATGTCGGGCTGACGCTGGAGAATCCCTGGATCGCGCAAGCGGTCCGGGCTCTGTTCGGCGTCGCCTTGCCGGAAGAGCTCGCCAAGGTCGCGGTGATCGCCGCGCTCTGGTCGCGGCGCCGGCAGGTCGGCAATGCCATGGACACGGTGTTCTACGGCGCCGCCGTTGGGCTCGGCTTCGCGGCTTACGAGAACCTGGCTTATCTCGTCCAGCATGCCGAGATGTGGCGCTCGCTGGCGGTGCTGCGCAGCGTGCTCACCGTGCCGTTTCATGGTGCGCTCGGCATCATTGCCGGTGCCTATCTCGCGATCGCCCGCACCAGTACGGCGCTCGGCGCCAACCGCCACAATCGCGAAGGGGCGCGGCTGTCGAGCTGGGCACTGGTGCTGGCCGCTCCGGTGATGCTGCATGCGGCCTTCGACTATCCGTTGCTGCTGCTGCAGCGGGCGTCGACCCTCGACGCCGCCGCGCGCCTCTGGCTCGGCGGCGTCAGCGTGCTGATCGGGTTCTCCTCGATCGGCCTTGCCGTGCGGCTGGTGCGCCGGGTCGCCCATCACCACACGCCGCGCACCGAGGTAGCGCGGGCAAGGCTGAGCCAGCTGCGCAGGATGTGGGCGCTGCTGCTGTTCGGCGGCGCCGCCGGCTTCGTCGGGCTCGGATTCGTGCTGACCTCCATTCGGCACTGGCTTCTCAACCCCGACCGCAACGTCGCCGCCGTGCTGGTTCCACTCGGTCTCACCGCGATCATCGTCGGCATGGCCCTTCTGATTGTCACAACGACGGTCTATGTTTTCGGCCGCAACCGGATGCGGACGACGGCCTAGTCCCGGCCTGCTGCGGCCGGCAGAGCAACGAAACACGCATCGCGCGCTTGTCCGGGCCGCAGGTCCTCACCATGTGCGTGGGCAGGCGGCCGCGGCGTTGAGCGCGTGACCTTGCCCGGAGTGACGATCATGACCCTTCCCCAGGATACGATTCCGCCCGAGCTCGAACGCATGAGGTCGCAAATGGGGGCGGCCATGCGCGCGCATTGGAAGGCCTTCCTGATCGAGGGCATCCTGCTCGCTGTGCTCGGCCTGCTGGCGATGATCCTCACCCCGCTGGCGAGCCTCGCGGTCACGATCTTCCTCGGCTGGATGTTCCTGATCTCGGGCATCGCCGGGCTCGCGCTCACCTTCTGGGCCCGCGGCATGCCCGGCTTCTGGTGGTCGCTGTTGTCGGCGGTGCTCGCCATCGTCGCCGGAATCATCCTGGTGGCGCAGCCGGTCCAGGGGACGGTGACGCTGACGATCGTGATCGGCGTCTATTTCCTCGCCGAGGGCGTCGCCACCATCATGTATGCGCTGGAGCACCGCCGCGAGCTGTCCGGACGCTGGTCGTGGCTGGCAATCTCGGGCGTCGTCGACATCGCGATCGCCGGAATCATCATTTCGGGCCTGCCCGGCACGGCGATGTGGGCGATCGGTCTGCTGGTCGGCATCAACCTGCTGTTCGGCGGGCTGTCGATGATCGGCATGGCGCTCGCCGCCCGCAACGCCTGAGTCCGAGGGTTGCGATTTTCGAGATGACAAGCGGCCGCGCGGCCGCTATAGAGCGACCATGATCAACGCCGCCACCAGCTACTATTGGTACTTTAGCTACGACAGCTCGCTGGCGGCGGGAGGATCGCGCTCAATCTGACACATTGCAGCAAGATATCCGAACGAGCCGCCAGACCTGGCGGCTTTTTTATTGCCGGCAGGTGCCCACCCAAGAGACCCAGGAGCCCGCCGTGCTGAGCACCACAGACGATCTTCGTATCAAGGAAATCAAGGAATTGAGCCTGCCGGCGGAGGTGATGGGTGAAATCCCCCGCACCCTCACTGCCACCCGTGTGGTGATGGCCGCGCGCAATGCGATCCACGCCATCCTGACCGGCAGCGACGACCGCCTGCTGGTCATCGTCGGCCCCTGCTCCATCCACGATCCCGCCGCCGCGATCGACTACGCCGGCCGCCTCGCTGCCCTGCGCGAGCGCCTCGCCGACCGCCTGGAGATCGTGATGCGGGTCTATTTCGAGAAGCCGCGCACGACCGTCGGCTGGAAAGGCCTGATCAACGATCCCGGCCTCGACAATTCCTTCGACATCAACAAGGGCCTGCGGCTCGCGCGCAGCGTGCTGTCTGCCGTCAACAATCTCGGCCTGCCGGCGGGATGCGAATTCCTCGACATGACGACCCCGCAATACATCGCCGACCTCGTCGCCTGGGCTGCGATCGGCGCGCGCACCACCGAGAGCCAGATCCACCGCGAGCTGGCCTCAGGCCTGTCGTGCCCGGTCGGCTTCAAGAACGGCACCGACGGCAACATCCGCATCGCCGCGGATGCGGTGAAGTCGGCCGCCCATCCGCATCATTTCATGGCGGTGACCAAAGGCGGCCGCTCGGGCATCGCGGCGACCACGGGCAACGAGGACTGCCACATCATCCTGCGCGGCGGCAGCGGCCCCAATTACGACGCCGCCCATGTCGAGCAGGCCGCGGCCGAGCTGATCAAGTCCGGACTGCCGGCGCGCCTGATGATCGACACCAGCCACGCCAACTCGAGCAAGAAGCCGGAGAACCAGCCGCTGGTCGCCGCCGATGTCGGCCGCCAGCTCGCCGCAGGCGAGCAGCGCATCATGGGCGTGATGATCGAGAGCCACCTCGTCGCGGGACGGCAGGACGTCAAGCCGGGCGTGCCGCTGACCTACGGCCAGAGCATCACCGACGGCTGTATCGGCTGGGACACGACGGTGGAGGTGCTGGAGCAGCTCGCCGAAGCCGTCGCCGCCCGGCGTGCGGCGCTTCGCAACTCCCCACACGAGCGCTCGGCGTAACGCTCACGAACCAATAAGGCGGCGCGCGTCGGGCGCGCCGCTGGTCGGACTCAGCAGCCGCGGCAGATGCCCTTGATCTTGCGATCGAGGTCGCGGTCTTCCTTGGTCATGCCGCTCATCGAATTGTCTTCGGTCTGCTCGGCCTTCGGCAGGTCGCTGGGACGCACCTGGCGATGGCCGATCGGCGCCTGCGGCGGCATGCCGCTCTTCGATCCGGTGCCGGCGGAGGAGCCGCTGCCGCTCTGCGCCAGCGCGATGCCGTCAGTCGCGGCCATCAGGAGCCCCATCGCGATCGCAAGTCTCTTCATGTTGCTCCTCCGTGTCAGCGGAATCAGCAGGACACTTCATCCCGCGGCGGGCGGATAGAGGTGCGCCTCACCGCAATAGTCAATCACACGATAGCGCGTTTGCGCAGCTGCCACATGATCCTGCTCAACAGTTTCATCGGCAGTGAGGTATTGCGGCCCCACCGGCGCCTTGCCGTAGCCGCCGGGAATGTCGAGCACGTAGTCGGGCTGGCACAGGCCGGACACCCGGCCGCGCAGCGTTCGAATCAGGGCCTGACCTTGCGCCAACGTGGTCCGCAGATGCGCCGTGCCCGGCGCGAGGTCGCCATGGTGCAGGTAATACGGCTTGATGCGGGTCTCCACGAAGGCGCGCATCAGCGCCTCCAGGGTCGCCGCGTCATCATTGACGCCGCGCAGCAGCACCGACTGGCTGACCATGGGAATGCCGGCATCGATCAGCCGCCCGCAGGCCGCCTGAACTGGAGGACTGAGCTCGCGCGGATGATTGGCGTGCAGCGCGATCCAGGTCGTTGCGCCCGGCACCTTCAGCGCGTCGACCAGCGCTGGCGTGATGCGCTGGGGATCGGCGACCGGCAAACGGGTGTGGATACGGATGATCCTGACGTGCTCGATGCCGGCGAGATCGGCCATGATCTCCTTCAGCCGCCGCGGTGACAGCATCAGCGGATCGCCGCCGGTGAGGATCACCTCCCAGATCTCGCGATGGCCGCGGATGTAGTCGAGCGCGCCGCGATAGGCCTCCTCCGACAGCGCATTGTCCTTGCCGGGCCCGACCATCTCGCGGCGGAAGCAGAAGCGGCAATACACCGCGCAGACATGCACCAGCTTGAGCAGCACCCGATCGGGATAGCGGTGCACGACGCCGGGCACCGGCGCATGCGCGTCGTCCCCGATCGGATCGCCGCGCTCGCCGGGCGCGGCCGTCAGCTCGTCCGGGCTGGGCACGAACTGGCGCGCGATCGGATCGTTGGGATCGTCGGCGTCGATCAGGTCGGCGAGATGCGTCGTCACCGCCACGGCGTAGCGCTGCGCCACGCGCGCCAGCGCCGGCTGCTCCGCCGGGTCGGCCAGTCCCTGCGCGACGAGATCCTCGGCGCTGCGCAATGTCGTCGGACGTTCGATCCTGTTCATCGCTCACCTGCCGGCGGCGTCCACACCACCTGGTCGATCCTGATGGCGCCGGCCGCCAGCATCACCAGGCGGTCGAAGCCGAGCGCAACGCCGCTCGCCTGCGGCATCTCGGTCACGGCGGCGAGGAAGTCGTCGTCGAGCGGATAGCGCTCGCCATAGCGGCGCTCCTTCTCGGCCATCTCCTGCTCGAAGCGGCGGCGCTGCTCGGCGGCGTCGGTGAGCTCGCCGAAGCCATTGGCGAGCTCGACGCCGCAGGCATAGACCTCGAACCGCTCGGCGACGCGGGGGTCGGCGGCCACCCGTGCCAGCGCGGCCTCCGGCGCCGGATATTCATAGAGCACGGTGAGCCGACCCTGCCCGAGATGCGGCTCGACATGCTCGACCAGCACCTTGCTGAACAGGTCCGACCAGGTGTCGTCGTCGCTGATCCGGATCTTGCCGGCGGCGGCCTGGGCCAGCGCCGCACGGTCGCCCGCGCCGTCGCGGATGGTCGCGAGCAGGTCGATCCCGGCATGGCGCGCGAACGCGCCGGCAACCGTCAGCAGCTCCGGCTCGGCGAAGGGATCCGCGGTGCGGCCACGGAACGCGAACTGCCGGATTCCGGTGGTCCGGGCGGCGTGGGCGATTACCACGACGGTGTCGGCCATGATCGCGTCGTAAGGCGCCTCCGCCCGATACCATTCCAGCATGCTGAATTCCGGCAGGTGCAGGTCGCCGCGCTCGCGGTCGCGGAACACCCGGGCGAACTCGAAGATCCGCCGCTCCCCGGCCGCCAGCAGCTTCTTGCAGGCGAATTCCGGTGAGGTTCGAAAAAACCGCCGGTAGCGGGTTCCATCCGGGCTCGTCAGGTCGGTGCGTGGTGCGTGCAGATGGGTCTCGTTGCCCGGCGACACCTGCAGGATGCCGGTCTCGACCTCGGTGAAGCCCTGCTCGTCGAACCAGGCTCGCAACGCCCGGGTGATCGCGGCCCGGGCGAGCAGGAACGGCCTGACATCGGCGTGCCGCTGCGGCGACCACCACGGCGAAGGCGCGGGCTCCCGGGACATCAGAGGGTCGTCCGTTCGGGCCGCAAAAGACTGGCAACCCCGGACAAAATCAGTATGTTGCCGCCCGAAACCGCATTCCGCGTCGCGTGGCGCCCCGGCTTGGGCCGGCGCCCCCTTTTCAGTGTCAGGAAAACAGCTTTGAAAGTCATCGCCAGCTCTATTCGCAAGGGTAACGTCATTGAGCAAGATGGAAAGCTCTATGTCGTCGTGACCGCCGAGAACATCCATCCCGGCAAGGGCACCCCGGTCAGCCAGATCGAAATGCGCCGAATCAGCGATGGCGTGAAGATCTCGGAGCGCTTCAAGACCACCGACCAGGTCGAGAAGGCGACGATCGAGGAGCGCAACTTCACGTTCCTCTACGAGGATGCCGACGGCTTTCATTTCATGAACCCGGAGACCTACGACCAGGTCCAGGTGCCGAAGGACGTGGTCGGCAACCAGGCCGCCTATCTCCAGGAGAACATGACGGTCAAGCTGTCGATGCACGACGTGGTGCCGGTGGCGATCACCCTGCCGCAGCGGGTCACGCTCGAGGTTGTCGAGACCGAGCCGGTCACCAAGGGCCAGACCGCGTCGTCGTCCTACAAGCCGGCGGTGCTCTCCAACGGCGTCCGCACCGGCGTGCCGGCGCATATCACGGTCGGCACCCGCATCGTCGTCATGACCGAGGACGGCTCCTACTGCGAGCGCGCCAAGGACTGAGGCATCGCGAGGATCTGACGCCGGGGGGCGTGGGGGAATTTGGGGGCACGGGTCATCACGCTCATCGCCGCCCTGGCGGCGATCATCACGCTGGCCGCGTCCTCCACGACGCGCGCGGCCGATGACTTCGCGCCGCCAGCCCTCACCATCAACCGCGCCGACTGGCGCGCGGCGCTGGATCAGCTCCGCTCCGAGCTCAACGCGGCGCCCGAGGTCGCCGCCGACTTCGCTCTGTCCGCGCGCTGGAGCGGTGTTTCCGCCGGCGATGCGCGGCGCAGGCCCGTACTGGTCCAGCTCAACGGCGTGACCTCGACCATCTTCACGGGGATCGGACGCAGTCCGGTCCCCGTTTTGCTGCCGTTCGACACCATCGCCTATCTCGCCGCGCGCCGCAGCGCCGCCATCGCGGCGCGTGACCTGTCGCGCTATCAGGCCGACTTCCAGACCGACCTGTTCGATGCCGGCCCATCCGGCTACGACGCCGTGTTCTCGCTGCCGCCGGAGGTGACCTCCGGCCTGCCGTCGCGCGTCTTCGCCAAGCCGGTCGAGATCCAGATCACCGGCTCACTCCTCACCTACGAGGTCGCCGATCCCGCCGGCGGCAAGGGCGAAAGCGTCAAGGCGCTGTCAGCGCAATATCCGGATCTGCGCCGCTTCATTCGCGAGGGCTATGTCCGCTACGCCTTCACCCGCTTCGGCGTGCCCTACGTGGTCTCGATCCAGTGTCTCGACAGCGCGCCGCGGCCGCGGCGCCTCGCCTGCCGCGAGGCCTATCCCATCGCCGAGCGTTTCCTGAAGGCGCTGCGCATCGCCGGCGGGCAGCCGTCGCGCATCCCGCCGGAGATCGCGCCGCTCACAGCCGAGCGTCCGGTCACGTTCGATGCCGATTTCACCTATCGGCCTGTTGGCGACATCGTCGCCAACAGCGGCGGACGCGGCCGGAGCGGGCGGGCCGACCGCACCGTCTATTCGCAGATCCGCTATCCCCTGGATGCGCCGGCCTATGTGCACTCGCAGTCGTTCGGCCGCCGGCGCGCGAGCGACAAATTCGACCAGCCGTGGAGCCAGTATCCCTGGCGCGACAATTTCTGCGAGGCGCGCAGCTTCAACGTCGGCCAGTGCGCCAGCGGCTTCGGCCATCAGGGTCAGGATCTCAGGCCGGGCGCCTGTCCGGTGCTCCGCGACGGCCCTGAGGGCTGCAATCCGTGGCGGCAGCGGGTGCTCGCCGTGCGCGACGGCGTCGTGATCCGCTCGACCCGGCAGCAGGCCGTGACGGTGCAGGTCAACAGCGGCACCGAGCACATCCGCTTCCGCTACATGCACATGAACCCTTCGGCGATGGATGCCGACGGCCTGCTCAACGGCCGGCGCTTGCGCGAGGGCGAGCCGATCGGCGTGGTCTCGAACTATCTCGACCATCCCAACGGCACCACGCGCCATCTGCATTTCGACGTCCAGCTGTTCACGCGCGATGGCTGGATCTGGGTCAATCCCTACATGACGCTGATCGCGGCCTATGAGCGCCTGATCGGCGGCCGCGGCCGCGAGGTCGGGCTGGAGGAGATCACCGCGTCGCAGCCGCCGTTGACCACCGGCGCGCTCGGACCCTCGCCGCCCGGACCTGCGGCCGATGCTGCCGCCGGGCGCGACCGGAACTGATCGCCGGCGCGGCTGGAACCGCGGCCCACCGTTCCGGGTTGTCTGCGCGGAGGATCGCAGATGGTGACAGCCAACCCACATCGCAGAGCCGGCCCGGCGCTCGTTTCAGCGGCGATTGCGCTGGTCTGTGTCGGCGCGCTGACGATGCTGGTGCGCGACCGCTGGCATCCGCCAGAGATCAAGTCGGCCGACGAAGCGCGTCATTCGACCACCGGCCAGGTCGCCCGCGCTGCCGGCGCGCGCGTGATGCCGACCGACCCCAGCCTCGCGGTCGAGCCCAAGCCGGAAGGCCCCAAGCGCGCGCAGCCGGCCAATCCGTTCTGAGCGCGACATACTTATTAGCTTGCAGCCGGTATCTGTCTCCCGCGGCTCTCAGAGAGACACAAGCTGGCCCGCCATCACCGGTGTGCTCCCTCGCCCTGTTCTTACGGGGAGAGGGTTGGCGTGAGGGGCAGCCGCACGGGAAGTATGAGTGGTAGACCTGTCACCCTCGATCCGACCTCTCCCGGCGAGGTGCATGGCGCAAGCCGCGAGATCATCGTTCACATCGCGCGGCTCGCCGTCTCGCAAGGCAACTCATGAGCTCGTTGTCGTCGGTCACGCCGACCACTTGTCCTCTTCGCGGCGTTGCTCCTCGGCATTGAGACGCTCGGCGATCTCGTGCGCCATCGCCTCGTTCTTCGTCGTGGCGATCGGCTTGCCGTCCTGGCGCTGAACGCGCTGCTTATCGGCTTCCAGCGGGAAATCCTCCGGCTTGAGCGGTTCGTCCGTCCCGGTCACGCGCGCCTCCTCTGAGTTGCACGCATAACCCGCCCGGCCCCGCTGCGGTTCCAGGCAGCTCAGGACGGCGCCCTTGCCGGCCGCTCCGCCGGCGTCCAGCGGAACGCGACGCCATAGCGATTCCAGAGATTGATCACGCCGATCGCCGACGTCAGGAACACCAGCTCCGTTTCGGAAAATTCGGCCCGCGCCTGGGCGTAGACCTCGTCGCTGACGCCGCCGTGCAGCGTGGTCAGCGCCTCGGTGAACGCCAGCGCCGCGCGCTCGCGGGCCGAGAATTGCGGCGCCTCGCGCCACACGACGACCAGGTTGATCTTGTCGGCGGAGACGCCGAGCTTCTCGGCCAGCAGCACGTGATGCTGCACGCAGAATGCGCAGCCATTGATCTGCGACGCCCTGATCTTGACGAGCTCGAGCAACTGCTTGTCGAGGCCGGCCTTGGCCGCCTGCTGGCTCACCGCCAGGATGGCCTCGTACAGCTCCGGCGCCTGGCTCCGGAACGCGGTGTATTCGCTGCGCGCATGTGACATTATCCGTCTCTCATGTTATCAGATGTCTGATAACTTATCAGGGCTCTGATGACATGCGCAAGGCACCGGCGTTGACGAACTCGCGAGCCTCGCGAAAGGCCGGCCCCGCGCGTCGGCCCAAATCGCAATCCAAGACGCAACCCAAGTCTCAACCCAAGTCTCAACCCAAGAGTCAGCCCAAGACGGCGGCCCGTCCGCCATCGCCCGGCGAGGGCAAGCGCGGCGAGGACGGCCACCTCGCCTATCTGCTGCGCCAGGCGCAGGCCGCGGCGCGGCTCTCGCTCGACCGCGCGCTCGTCGCCACCGGCCTGACCCATCCGCAATTCGTGGTGCTGACGATGCTCAAGGCCTATCCCGGCCTGTCCGGCGCCGACTGCGCCCGCGTCGCGCTGCTGACGCCGCAGACCGTCAACGTCATCATCGGCAATCTGGAGCGGGACGGCGCCGTCCGGCGGACGCCGCATCCGGTCCATGGCCGGATGCTGCAATGGAGCCTGACGCGCCGTGGCCTCGCGCTGCTCGCCACGGCGCGCCGGCAGGCGACCGCCATCGAACGCAGGCTTGCCCGCGGCTTGAAACGGAGTGAGCTCGCGACCATCCGGCGCTGGCTCGCGCACATCGCCGCCGATCTCCACGGCGCCTAGCGGGTTCCCGGCGCTGCCAAGGCTTTGCCGCGCACCGCCCTGACCGGGTAGACTGGCGGCCATGACCCAGTCCGATTCACGACCTCATCCGATGACCCGCCGCGCCCTGCTCCGCTCCGGCCTCGGCGCCGCCGCGCTGCTCGTCCCGGCCCTGCCGGCGTCCGCGGCGCCGGCCGAGTTCGAGGCCTGGCGCGACGGCTTCCGCAACCGCGCGCTCGCCAAGGGCATCTCGCAGGCGACCTGGACGCGGGTCATGGCACGGCTCGAGCCGGACATGACCGTGTTCAAAGAGATGCGCAACCAGCCCGAGTTCAAGGAGCAGCTCTGGCAATACATCAACCGCCGCGTCTCCGACTGGCGCGTCATCAACGGCAAGATCGCGCTGCAGAAGAACGAGGCGCTGTTCACGCGCATCGAGAAGGATTTTGGCGTCGAGCGCGGCACGCTTCTCGCGCTGTGGGGCGTCGAATCCGCGTTCGGCGATCCGCTGGTGCAGCAGAACCACATGCGCCCGGTGTTTCCGGCGCTCGCCGCGCTCGCCTGGAACGAGCCGCGCCGCAAGGCCTATTGGGAGACCGAGCTCACCAATGCGCTGAAAATCGTCGATCGCGGCTGGAGCACGCCGGAGGAGATGCGCGGCTCCTGGGCCGGCGCCATGGGTCATACGCAATGGATGCCCGAGGTCTGGCTCAATGTCGGCTTCGACTATGACGGCGATGGCAAGATCAACCCGTTCGGCCGCCCCGACGACGCGCTCGGCTCGACCGCCCGCTATCTCGTCAACCGCGGCAAATATCACCGCGGCGAGCACTGGGGCTACGAGGTGCGCGCGCCCGGCAACATGTCTGGCAGCCGCAGCTATGCGGCGTGGCAGGCGGCCGGCGTCACCCGTGCCGACGGCCAGCCGTTCCCGCAGCCCAATGCGTCAGCGCAGCTCTGGATTCCGGTCGCGGGCGGCCCCGCCTTCCTGCTCGGCCCGAACTTCTACTCGGTGAAGTCCTACAATCCGGCCATGAGCTACGCGCTCGCGATCTGCCATCTCGGCGACCGCATTCTGGGCAGCCCACCCTTCCTGCAGCCCTTCCCCGGCTCGGAGCGCGCGCTGACCTTGGCCGAGGTGCAGGAGATGCAGAAGCGCCTGACCGCGGCCGGCTTCGACACCGGCGGCACCGACGGCCGCGTCGGCAACGACACCATGAAGGCGATCCGCGACTTCCAGGCCAAAGCGGGCCTCACGCCGGCCGACGGCTATGGTGGGCTGAAGGTGCTGGCGAAGCTCAGACAGGGCGGTTGAGCGGTACGGTCGCTGCCGTGTGACCAACAAGTAGAGTGGGCAAAGGCGCTGCCGTGCTCTCTCAACGATCGAAATCGCGGTGGCGCCGTGCCCACCATCCCGCGGTTGAGCACGCGGCCCGACGGTGGGCACGCGGCCTCCTTCGGCGGCTGCTTCGGCCACCCTACGAGTTCGCCGTCATGGCGAGCAGCGCAACGCTCCGGTCATCGCGAGCCTCGCGCCGGAGTGATCACGTCTTGGCGGCCGCCTCGCGGTGGCCGGACCTCGACGCCCGCGCCTTGGGCTGCGACGCGCTGGCAGCCTTCACCCGGATGCGCACCGAGCCGCCGCCCTTGGCCTGCTCCTCGATCTCGAAGGCGCCGGTCTTGCGAACGAGATCGCTGAGCTTGCGACAGCCATAGGTGCGCGGATCGAAGTCGGACACCAGGTTGGAGAGCTGCTTGCCGACCTCGCCGAGCGCGACCCAGCCGTCCTCGCTCTCCATCTGCGTGATGACCTTCCTGATCATCGGCGTCGCCGCGCTGATCGGCAGCAGCGACTTCGGCGCCGCAGCGCTGTCCGCATCCTTGCTGCTCGCAGCGTCGCTGCGCAAATTCTCCGTGTAGATGAACCTGCGGCAGGCCTGCCGAAAGCTCTCCGGCGTCTTCTGCTCGCCGAAGCCGAACACGTCGGTGCCTTGCTCGCGGATGCGCGCGGCGAGCCGGGTGAAGTCGCTGTCCGACGACACCAGGCAGAAGCCGTCGAACCGTCCGCTGTGCAACAGGTCCATCGCGTCGATCACCAGCGTGATGTCGGAGGCGTTCTTGCCGGTGGTGTAGGCGAACTGCTGCTGCGGCACGATCGCGTGGCGCGCCAGCGTATCGGCCCATGGCTTCGAGCGCGGGCTGGAGAAGTCGCCATAGATCCGGCGCACGCTGGCTTCGCCGATCTTGGCGATCTCCTCGAACAGCCCGTCCGCGATCTTGGCCGAGGCATTGTCGGCGTCGATCAGAACGGCAAGACGCGGCGAGCGAGGTTCGGACGGCATCGGATAGTCCCCAAAGTAGGCCCTGTTCTCATTCCCTTATACGCGGGCCGATATCCGGCCGGATGATTTTCTTGAGACGAATGGCAAGACCACGGGATACGACTTGGCACGACCCGGGGCGTAGCCAGCGGAGACGGCCCGCAGCGCCCCCACCATTCGTATACGAACAAATTCCGGGTTCCCGACCTGTTCTGGCGGTCGTTTTCACCTTCTCTTAATTTGCGTCGCACAACGATGCGCGCGACCCAACGACGGGATCTGCGGCAGATGATGAAAGAAGGCACCTATTCCGCTTGGTTCAGGACCCCCAAGGGCCAGGGAACGGGCATTGTCGAGCTGGTCGCTGGCAGGATCTGCGGCGGCGATACCGTGCTCAGCTATGCCGGCAGCTACGAGGCCCATGGCGATCGTTTCACCGCCATCATCAAGACCAAGCGCCATGCCCCGGGACAGCCGTCGCTGTTCGGCCCGGACGAGCTGACGCTCAGCCTCGAAGGATGCTGCCGGGGCACGCCCGTCACCTGCTCCGGCTATGCCGCGGAAGCTCCCGACGTGCCGTTCGAGGCGCTTCTGCTGTTCTCGGCGTCCGACGACGCCGAGCCTCCCCCAGCTCCCCGGCCAACGCCGAAATTCAATCCCGATCAACTCCCGAAGCCATCCTGGCGCTGAGCTTCCGGCGCGGCCCGCCGGCTGTCACTGCGGCTTCGTGTGGCGCATGCTGAGATATCCGCCAACAGCGCCCAGCACCGGGCTCGAGGCGATGAAGGCCAGCTGCGTCCCAAGCCCGCCACGGCCGCCAAACATCGCGTACACGCCGAACCCCATGCACAGGATCGACGAGAGAGCTCCGTTCAAGATGTCGTCGTGCTTTGCAAGCCGCCCAGACACGTAGCCGCCCAACACGGAGCTGAGGGCTCCGAACGTGAACGACAACGCCTTGAAGAGATTGCTCGCCATCAGTGCACGCGGATCGGAGGCCGCGAGCTCCGCCGCGGCCGATCCCGACACGATGAAGACGAGGATCGTCACGGGATAGATGGCAAGGTTCGTCGACAGAATGTCGACGATGTTTCCGATCACGACGCCCTTGAACGATACGCGATTCATCTAGCCCCCCCTCAGCCGCCTGCGCACCTTGCCGAGCCGGTCAAGAGCGTGCAACCGCCTCGCGCGTGCGCATCCTCGACGTTCGCCAAAGCGTGCTGCACCTGGCGCGCTGCCCCGGGGGCCTCAGTTCTCCAATCACGTGGCGCCATGCCGGCATCGCTGCGCCAATCGAACCCATTCCGCAGGACAATCAGCCGCCTGCTTCCTTCAGCTCTCGGGAGCCAACTTTCCGCTTGCTTTTATTCCGAAAATCGGAAATAACATCCGGGTCTCGTCCTCATGAGAGGGGCGCTTCGCGATCGTCATGAACGTGGAGGGCGGGATGCGGTGGCCGCGATCGTGTCGCAGCGTGCTCCATGCGCGCGGACGAACGGCAGGTTGCGGACGTGAAATCGCGTGGTCCTGGCGCCCCGAAGCTGGCGCCAAGTCGTCGGGTGATGATGAGCCCTGAGGGCGACGGTGGCTAACAAGCCGGACACCGGGGAGATCGCGTATAAGCGTGAAAACCATCGCGCAGGGAATGCCGGTTGATCGGCCTACCTGTGGTGACTGCCGCCTGCTTTTTGTTTGCAGGCGGGCCATGGGTGAGGCCTTCGCCCGGCATTCCCTGCGCCCTCTCCCATCAAGAGGGTCTTTGACGATGCATCACTCGGGCGCGAATGCGCGGCGGGATGCAAAGACACGCGAATTCATGAGAGGCACGACAGCCGCGTCATCCCCCGCTGTCGTCGCCCCAGCCTCCGCGCCGGGACCCATACCCACAGGGAGCAAGGTGAGGCACGAACAGCGTGAGCATTTCGTTCTCACAACAACTGCTGCGACGGATGGGTCCCGGATCGGCGCTTCGCCGACGCGCGCGTCGTCGAAGCTTGTCCGGGACGACGCCGAATGTGGAACCGCTACCTGATCATCGCCGGCCCATGGTCCGGCACGGCCACATCCAGCACGCGCAGCTGCACGCGCTCGATGCCCTGGTAGCGGTCGACGGTGAGGGTGCCGGCGACGTGCAGGATCTGGCCCCGATGCTGAACCAGGGCGTTGCCGAGCTTCTGGCCGACCGAGCGGAATGCGATCGCATTCACGGTAGCGCCGTCGCCGGATTTGAAGCGCAGCTTGAGATGCGCCTGCCCGACCTCGTCGGCATAAACCAGCTGATGCGACGGCAGCGCCACGATCGGCTCGGGATTGCCGCTGCCGAACGGACCTGCACGATTGAGCGTCGCCACCAGCTCGGGCGTTGCGGCGCGCGCGCTGATGGCGCCGTCGATCAGGATCTCATTGACGTGCCGCGCGTCGGCGACGTCGGCCGCCAGCGCGCTTTCCAGATAGGCGCGGAATTCCGCCAGCCGCTCCTTGCGCAAGGTGACGCCGGCGGCCATCGCGTGCCCGCCGCCCTTCATCAGGATGCCCTGCTCCACCGCATGCCGCACCGCCTTGCCGAGATCGACACCCGGAATCGAGCGGCCCGATCCGGTGCCGATGCCGCCCGGCTCGAGCGCGATCGCAAACGCCGGCCGGGCAAACTTTTCCTTCAGCCGCGATGCGACCAGCCCGACCACGCCGGGATGCCAGCCTTCCGATGCCGTGACGATGACCGCGCCCTTGTCCTCCAGCCCGAGCGAGGCCAGCGCCTCGGCCTCGGCCTGCGCTTCGGCCTGCTGCTCGATGACGCGGCGCTCGCTGTTGAGGCGGTCGAGCTCGGCGGCGATGCGCGCGGCTTCCGAGACGTCGCTCTCCAACAGCAGCCGCACGCCGAGATCGGCGCGGCCGATGCGCCCGCCCGCATTGATGCGCGGCCCCAGCATGAAGCCGAGATGCCAGGCTTCGGGCGGGCCGTTGAGACGGGCGACATCCATCAGCGCGGTGTGACCGACATGGTCGCGCCGGCGCATCGCGATCAGGCCCTTGGCGACGAAGGCGCGGTTGAGCGCGATCAGCGGCGCGACGTCGGCGACGGTGCCGAGCGCAACGTGATGCAACATGGACAGCAGATCCGGCTCCGGGCGCGTGCTGCTCCAGAAGCCGCGGCCGCGCAGCTCGCGATTGACGGCAACCAGCGTCACCAGGGTCAGCCCGACCGCGGCGAGATAGCCGAGGCCGGAGAGGTCGTCGGGCCGGTTTGGATTGACCAGCGCCTCGACCTCCGGCAGCTCGTCGCCGCATTGATGGTGATCGATCACCACCACGGACATGCCGAGCCGCCGCGCTTCCGCCAGCGGCTCGAGGCTGGTGGTGCCGCAATCGACCGTGACGAGCAAGGTCGCGCCCTTGTTCGCCAGCGCTCGGATGGCGTCGACGTTCGGGCCGTAGCCTTCGAAGATGCGGTCGGGAATGTGGATCAGCGGATCGAGCCCGCAATGGCGCAGATGCCAGGCGAGCAGCGCCGCCGAGGTCGCGCCGTCGACATCGTAGTCGCCGAAGATCGCGACCTTCTCGCCCCTCACCGCGGCGTCGGCAATGCGCTGCGCCGCCGCTTCCATCTGCGTCACCGTGAACGGGTCCGGCATCAGCTTGCGGATGGTCGGATCGAGGAAGTCGTTGACCGCGTCGAGCTCGACGTCGCGGCCGGCGAGGACGCGCGCCAGCATCTCCGGCAACTGATAGCGTTGCACCATCGCCAGGGCCCGCGCCGCACCGCGCGCGTCCAGCCGGTCGCGCCACAATTTGTTGGTCAGCGACAGCCGCACGCCGAGGAACGCCTGCGGAGCGCTCAGGGGCAGTGCAAGGGCGGATGGTGCCATGATGCGCAGGGCCTCGCTTGCAGCGCAGCGATTCGAAAACGGACCCCTCGAATCTACAGCAACTGGCATCCATCAGCAGGTTCCTTCGCTGGAGCCCACCGGATTTGTGCCGGAGAACCACGGAACTCACAGGAAATGAGAGGGCTGCTGATATATACGCCTGGTTGCCTAAAATTAGAGCTGCGTTCAATGGAGTGCATTAAACAGCCGTTAGGCGAATTCCGTAACATTTCAATCAATTATTTCGTCCGATTTGTTCGCCCTCTTCGTGCCGACGAGGAGGCGCGGCAACATGGAGTTGATTGCCGATGCTGACCGCGCCCGAGTTGAAGACGCTTTCCTCCGCCGCTCCGTCGCAAACGACTCCCAAGGACGACGAGACCGACGTCTCGGCGCTGATCGCGCGGCTCACCGGCGAGGTCAATCAGATCGCCTGCGAGAAGACCAAGTCGATCCAGCAGATCACCAACCAGATGAAGATGCTGGCCTTGAACGCGCTGATCGAGAGCTCGCGGGTGGGCGCGCAGGGCGCGGGCTTCGCCGTGGTGGCCCAGGAGGTCCGCGCCGTCGGCCAATTGGTCGAGACCATCGCGCGCGAGCTCGAAGGCCAGCTCACGACGCGCACCGGCAATCTCAAGAGCTCGATCGAGCGCATGACCGAACGGGCCCGCGGCGAGCGCATGGTCGATCTGGCGCTGAATGCGATCGAGCTGATCGACCGCAATCTCTATGAGCGGACCTGCGACGTGCGCTGGTGGGCGACCGACTCCGCCGTGGTCGATTGCGCCGCCGCTCCGGACGCGGCGCGCGTCGCCCATGTCTCCGAACGGCTCGCGGTGATTCTCTCGGCCTACACGGTCTATCTCGATTTGTGGCTGTGCGATCCCAGCGGCAAGGTGATCGCCAACGGCCGCGCCGACCGCTTCAACGTCGTCGGCCAGAGCGTGGCCGAGACCAGATGGTTTCGCGAGGCGCGTGGATTGCGCTCGGGCGACGACTACGTCGCCGGCGACGTTGAGTGCCAGCCGCTGCTCGGCAACGCCCAGGTCGCGACCTATTGCGCATCCGTGCGCGAGGATGGCAAGGCGCATGGCAAGCCGCTCGGCGTGCTCGCCATTCATTTCGACTGGGAGGCGCAGGCGCGCGCGATCGTCCAGGGCGTGCGCGTCAGCGAGAGCGACAGGGCGCGCGCACTGCTGGTGGATTCCAGCCATCGCGTGATCGCGTCCTCGGATGGCCAGGGCATCCTCAGCGAGCGGGTGTCGCTGAAGCTCGATGGCAAGCGCAGCGGCTTCTATCAGGATGCGTCCGGGCGATTGGTCGCGTTCCACGCCACGCCCGGCTACGAGACCTACAAGGGGCTCGGCTGGTACGGCGTGATCGTGTCGGGCGCGTGAGGCGGGAGGATCAGCAGCCCAAGCGGTCGGCGATGCCGTTGAAATCATCGGCAACGATGTCCCAGGCCCCGGTGGCGTCGAAGTCGCGGCTCTGCAGCGGGCCGTATTCAGTGGGACGGGCGACGAAGGCGGTCTTCAGGCCGTAACGTTGTGCCGCCTCGAGATCGTTGTTGTGCGCGGCGACCATCATCACCTCGCCGGGCGCAAGACCCAGCAGACGCGCGGCGCCGAGATAGGTCTCGGGGTCGGGCTTGTAGTGCGCGAACAGCTCGGCGGAGAGGATCAGGTCCCACGGGAGGCCTGCGAACTTCGCCATGTTGGTGAGGAGCGCGACGTTGCCGTTGGAGAGCGGCGCGATGATGTATTTGGACTTCAGCCGGGTCAGGCCGGCGACACTGTCGGCCCACGGATGCAGCCGGTGCCAGCCGCGGGTGAGATGATCGAGATCGGCTTCGGTGAGCCCGGTGATGCCGAGCTCGGCGACCAGCGTCTCCAGCGAACGGCGATGCAGGACGTCGAGGATGACGTAGCCGCGCTCGGGGTGCTTGCGGACCTCGTCCATCGAGCCGACATAGAGCCCGCGCCAGCCATCGACCAGCGCGGTCCAGTCGCCCTGGATGCCGCGGGTCTTCGACCACGCGGTGAAGTCGTTGATCAGGCTGGTGCGCCAGTCGACGACGGTGCCGAACACGTCGAACACCAGCGCCTTCACCATGGACAGATCGGACATGCTGAATCGCTCCCCGACTTCGTCATTCCGGGATGCCTGCGAAGCGCGCAGACCCGGAATCTCGATCTGCGCGCTCGGGATTCCGGGTTCACGCTTCCGCCTTCGCTCTACGAGCTTCGGCGGACAAGTCGCGTGCCCCGGAATGACAGGGTTGGATTAGTCGAGGTGGAACTTCGCCAACTGGCGGTGCTCGGCGCGGATGTAGCGCACCGTGCCAGTGACCGAGCGCATCACGACGGTCTCGGTCTCGATGACGCCGTCCTTGCGGAACTTGACGCCGGAGAGCAGCGAGCCGGTGGTGACGCCGGTCGCCGCGAACAGGCAGTCGCCGCGGGCCATGTCCTCGATGCCGTAGATCATCTTGGGATCACCAACGCCCATCTTGTGGGCGCGCTCGCGCTTCTCCTCGGTGTCGAGGATCAGGCGGCACTGCATCTGGCCGCCGATGCAGCGCAGCGCCACTGCGGCCAGCACGCCCTCAGGCGCGCCGCCGGTGCCGAGATACATGTCGACGCCGGTATTGTCCGGGTCGGCGCAGTGGATCACGCCGGCGACGTCGCCGTCGGTGATCAGGCGCACCGCGGCGCCGGTCGAGCGGACGCCCTGGATGATGTCGGCGTGGCGCGGACGGTCGAGCACCAGCACCGTGATCGCGCCGGGCTCGACGCCCTTGGCCTTGGCGAGCCGGCGCACGTTGTCGGCCGGCGTCGCGTCGATGTCGACGACACCCTTGGCGTAGCCGGGGCCGACCGCGATCTTCTGCATGTACACGTCGGGGGCGTGCAGCAAGGTGCCGCCATCGGCCATCGCCATGGTTGCGATCGCGCCCGGCATGTTCTTGGCGCACAAGGTCGTCCCCTCGAGCGGATCGACCGCGATGTCGACCTTGGGGCCGGCATTGAGGCCGACCTTCTCGCCGATGTAGAGCATCGGCGCTTCGTCGCGCTCGCCCTCGCCGATCACGACCGTGCCTTCGATCGGCAGCTTGTTGAGCTCGCGGCGCATCGCATCCACGGCCGCCTGGTCGGCCGGCTTCTCCTGGCCGTGGCCGCGCAGCCGCGCCGCCGACACCGCCGCCCGTTCGGTCACGCGCACCAGCTCCAGCGTCAGGATGCGCTCGAGCAGCAATTGTTGCGGGACAGAAATCTGCGTCGACATCGATCAACTCCTCAAGACGTCAAGGCGGACATCCGCCATCAAAATCTACCGCTCGCACGCCGCCCCCCTGGGCGGCATCCGGGTCAGGCGGTCGGCACGAACGGCCGCTCCCCGCCTGTCTACTCTCCCGCTTTGAGCATGAACCTATACCAAACGCCACGCGTTTGTTTGAGCAGGGACAAGCGGTTCCCTGGGCATCATGCGCTAGTTCTTCTCGATCCGGATCACCTGGGGCTTTCCGCTGATGACCTTGTCGCGCTGCACCGCCTGGAGCGCGCGATGCACGGCATCCTCGTGTGTCGCATAGGTGATCAGGATGACCGGCACCGGCGCCGACTTGCCGGCCGTCTTCGCCGGCTCGCTGCCGTTGGGATGGCGCTGCACGATCGATTCGATCGAGATCTTCTGCTCGGCCAGCCGGGTGGCGATGGTGGCGGCGGTGCCGGCATGGTCACGCGCCATCAGGCGGATGTAATAGCCACCCTCGTGCCGCTCCATCGGCGCCTTCTCGGTCGCCTGCAGCTTCTCGACCGGGCGGCCGAACGGCGCGGCGCGGATGCCGCGCGCGACATCGGCGATATCGGCCACGACCGCGGAGGCCGTCGCGGCGCCCCCTGCTCCCGGACCGACCAGCGTGATCGGCGGGATACCGTCGCCGTCGATCGTGACCGCGTTGGTGACGCCCATCACCTGGGCGATCGAGGAGGATTTCGGCACCATCGTCGGATGCACCCGCTGCTCGATGCCCTTGGCGGTCCGCACGGCGACGCCGAGCAGCTTGACGCGGTAGCCGAGCTCGGCCGCCGCCTTCAGGTCCTCCGGGGCGATCGAGGAGATGCCTTCCACATAGATGGATTTCTCCGCCACCTGGGTGCCGAAGGCGAGGCTCGCGAGGATCGCGAGCTTCTGCGCGGTGTCGTGGCCATGAATGTCGAACGACGGATCGGCCTCGGCATAGCCGAGGCGCTGGGCGTCCTTCAGGCACTCGTCGAACGACAGCCCTTCCTGCTCCATCCGGGTCAGGATGTAGTTGCAGGTGCCGTTGAGGATGCCATAGACGCGGCTGATGCCGGTGCCGGCGAGACCCTCGCGCAGGGTCTTGATCACCGGAATGGCGGCGCAGACGGCCGCCTCGAAATTCAGCGCGCCGCCATGCTTCTCGGCCGCCTTGGCGAGCTTCAGACCGTGCTTTGCGATCAGCGCCTTGTTGGCGGTCACCACCGACTTGCCGGCCTTCAGCGCGGTGTCGATCGCCGACAGCGCAGGATCGCCGGCGCCGCCCATCAGCTCGACCAGGCAATCGACCTCCGGATCCGAGGCAAGCGCCAGCGCATCCTTGGCCCAGGTGATGCCGGACAGATCGATGCCGCGCTTCTTGGCCTTCGACCGCGCCGTCACGGCGACAACCTTGACCGGGCGCCCCGTCCGCTCGGTCAGCACGCGCGCCTGACGCTCGATGAGACGAACGACCTCGACACCCACGGTGCCGAGGCCCGCGATGCCCACTCTCAGGGGTGCGACCATGGAATCAAAGAACCTGTCGAAAGGAAAGTACGGGAGGGCTCAGCGCCGGTTGGCGATGGGAACGACGTTGTGCAACGTTTCGATCCCGCTTTCAAGGAAGCGGCGGACACCGCGCGCGGCCTGCCGAATGCGCTGCTCGTTCTCGACCATCGCGATGCGGACATAGCCCTCGCCATGCTCGCCGAAGCCGACGCCCGGCGACACCGCGACGCCGGACTTCTCGACCATGAGCGTCGCGAACTGCATGCTGCCGAGGCTCTTGAACTTCTCCGGCAGCGGCGCCCAGGCGAACATCGAGGCCTCGGGCGACGGGATCTCCCAGCCGGCCCGGCCGAACGACTCGACCAGCGTGTCGCGGCGCTTGCGATAGACGTCGCGCATCTCGCGGATGCAGTCGTCGGGGCCGTTGAGCGCAGCGGTGGCCGCCACCTGGACCGGCGTGAACGCGCCGTAGTCGAGGTACGATTTGACGCGCGCGAGCGCCGCGATGATGCGCTCGTTGCCGACGGCAAAGCCCATGCGCCAGCCGGCCATCGAATAGGTCTTGGACATCGAGGTGAATTCGACGGCGACATCCATCGCGCCGGGCACCTGCAGCACCGATGGCGGCGGGTTCTTGTCGTCGAAATACACCTCGGCATAAGCGAGGTCCGAGAGGATCAGGATCTCGTGCTTCTTCGCGAATGCGACGAGGTCGCGATAGAAGTCGAGGCTCGCGACATAGGCGGTCGGGTTGCTCGGATAGCAGACGATCAGCGCCAGCGGCTTCGGAATGGAATGGATGATCGCGCGCTCGGCCGCCTCGAAGAATTGCGGGGTCGGCTCGGACGGCACCGAGCGGATCACGCCGCCCGCCATCAGGAAACCGAAGGCGTGAATCGGATAGCTCGGATTCGGGCAGAGGATGACATCGCCCGGTGCGGTGATCGCCTGCGCGACGTTGGCAAAACCTTCCTTCGAGCCCAAGGTCGCCACGATCTGAGTGTCGGGATTGAGCTTCACCCCGAAACGGCGGTCGTAATAGCCGGCCTGCGCCCGGCGCAGTCCGACGATGCCGCGCGAGGCCGAATAGCGGTCGGTCCGCGGCTTGCCCAGGGTCTCCTTGAGCTTCTCCAGCACGTGCGGCGGCGCCGGCAGATCCGGATTGCCCATGCCGAGATCGATGATGTCGGCCCCGGCATTCCGCGCGGCCGCCTTGGCCCGGTTGACCTGCTCGAACACGTAAGGCGGCAAACGGCGGATGCGGTAAAAATCTTCCATGGGTCTCTCGGCTCCGGCAACCGGGGGCGGATTCGCCAGCAGGGCTGGCGCTGCGGCGGCGTTCGCCATGCCTTGAAACCGGTGCTGGATCAGGAGTTTAGCACGGGCTCGCGGCTTGGCTGGCAACGACACGCGGAGGTGTTGATTCCGGTTGTTTTATCATGGCCGCCGCGCCGCGCCAGACAATTACGCCGCGCCACGCGGCCGATCGCCCAGCCTTTGTCCCGGGCCGGTCATTTGGGCCTGACGCTGGTCCCCGCCGAAGCCTGGCGGTCGCGCGCCGCGAGCAGCTCCTTTTCGATCTTGTCGCGCTCCTGCGGCGAGATGATCGGCGCATCGCGGTCGCGCGGCACGTCGTTGACGGGCAGATACCCACCCGGCTCCTTGGGTCGGGCGACGGCATCCGCGTCGAGCGAAGGCATGTCCGCGATTGGACTGGAGCACCCGGCAAGCGCGAGCGCGCCGAACACGACGAGCCCCGCAACAAGGGCGCGCCGTCCCGACCTCCAGCCTCGCCCCTGCGTCCCCACGCGCACGTCCCTCAGCCCCCAACTTCCGGTCGACAATCCCCGGCCCGACCGCAGCGCGGCACATTTTGCCGCAGCACAACCAATTGTCACTCGAAACGTGACCGGCTTGAACAGGAATTTCATCCAGCTACGTGATCATGATGTCGGAAGCGAGAGATTTTTTCGCAACGCAACAATCAGAAATCGAATTTGCCGCAAACTCGCGGATTATTGATCTCGCGCGGTGACGAAACGATCCCGACGCGATAGTGTGATCGAGCCATGACCGACGTTCAGAACAGCAGCAATCCAGAAAAAACATTCGATGCGGAAGCGTTCGCGATGAACATCGCGAAGGCCATGGAAAGCAGCGGCAAGGCGCTGTCCGCCTATCTGAAGCCGCGCGAGACCGGCGAGGTTCAGGACCGGCCACCGACCGAATTGACCGAGGTCGTCAAATCCTTCACCGCGGTCGCCGACTACTGGCTGTCGGACAAGGATCGCGCCAGCGACGTCCAGACCAAGATCGCCAAGGGCTATCTCGATTTGTGGGGCTCGGCCGCGCGCCGTCTCGCCGGCGAAGACGCGCCCCCGGCCATTTCGCCCTCGCCGCGCGACAAGCGCTTCGCCGATCCGGAATGGAAGTCGAACCAGTTCTTCGATTTCGTGATGCAGGCCTATCTGCTGACGACGCAATGGGCGCAGGACCTCGTCCACAATGCCGAAGGCCTCGATCCGCACACGCGCAAGAAGGCCGAGTTCTACGTCAACCAGATCACCAATGCGCTGGCGCCCTCGAATTTCGTTCTGACCAATCCTGAGGTGCTGCGGCAGACGGTGGCGTCGAGCGGCGATAACCTGGTGCGTGGCATGCAGATGCTCGCGGAGGACATCGAGGCCGGCAAGGGCTCGCTCAAGATTCGCCAGTCCGACCCGGCCAATCTCGAGGTCGGCGTCAACATGGCGACGACGCCGGGCAAGGTCATCTTCCAGAACGACATGATGCAACTGATCCAGTACGCGCCGTCGACGGAGAACGTGCTGCGCACGCCGCTGCTGATCGTGCCGCCCTGGATCAACAAGTTCTACATCCTCGATCTGCGCCCCGAGAAATCCTTCATCAAATGGTGCGTCGATCAGGGCCTCACGGTGTTCGTGATCTCCTGGGTCAATCCCGACAAGAAGCTCGGGACCAAGACCTGGGAGGACTACATGAAGGAAGGTCCGCTCACCGCGATGGACGTCATCGAGAAGGTGACGGGCGAGATGAAGGTGCACACGATGGGCTATTGCGTCGGCGGCACCATGCTGGCGACGACGCTGGCCTGGCTCGCCGACAAGCGCCGCCAGCGCGTGACCTCCGCGACCTTCCTGGCCGCACAGGTCGACTTCACCCATGCCGGCGATCTCCTGGTGTTCGTCGACGAGACCCAGATCTCGGCGCTGGAACGCGACATGCAGGCCTCGGGCGTGCTCGAAGGCAGCAAGATGGCGATGGCCTTCAACATGCTGCGCTCGAACGACCTGATCTGGTCCTACGTCGTCAACAATTACCTGAAGGGCCAGGCGCCGCAGGCGTTTGACTTGCTGCACTGGAATTCGGACGCCACGCGGATGTCGGCGGCGAACCATTCCTACTATCTGCGCAACTGCTATCTGGAGAACCGGCTGACGCAGGGCACCATGGTGCTCGACAACACGCTGCTCGACCTCTCCAAGGTGAAGGTGCCGGTCTACAATCTCGCCACCCGCGAGGACCACATCGCGCCGGCCGACTCCGTGCTGTACGGATCGCAATTCTTCGGCGGTCCGGTAAAGTACGTGCTGTCGGGCTCGGGCCACATCGCCGGCGTCGTCAACCCGCCCTCCTCCGGCAAGTATCAGTACTGGACCAATGACCAGATCCACGACATCTCGCTGAAGGACTGGATGAAGGGCGCGCAGGAGCACAAGGGCTCGTGGTGGCCGGACTGGCGCGAATGGCTGAGCCAGCTGGATCCGGAAGAAGTTCCCGCACGCGACGTCGGCAGCGAGGCCTATCCACCGCTCGAGGATGCGCCGGGCTCCTATGTCCGCGTCCGCGCATAGCGTGATCCGCCGCGATTGACTATAACCGCTCCGTCCCGCCGGGACGGGACGGGAATCAGTTGAGGGGATCTCGATGACGCGCGAACTGTTCTGGCTGACGCTCACGGTCATTCTGACCGGCCTGCTGTGGGTTCCCTACATCCTGAACCGCTGCCAGGTCCGCGGCCTCACGGGCGCCATGGCCAATCCCTCCCGCAACGACAAGCCGCACGCACCGTGGGCCACGCGGCTGATGTTCGCGCACGACAATGCGGTCGAGAACCTCGTGATCTTCGCGCCTCTGGTGCTGATCCTCAATGCGATCGACTACTCGACCAAATGGACCGTGCTCGCCTGCGCCGTCTATTTCTGGTCGCGCGTCGCTCACGTCATCGTCTACGCGATCGGCCTGCCGGTGTTCCGGACGCTGGCGTTCGTGGTCGGCTTCGCGGCACAGGCTGTGCTCGCGGTCGCGATCTTCGGCTGGCTCTAGCGATCCGCTAGGGCAGATTGTCCCGCAGGAAGATATCGATGCGGATGCGCTCCTGATCGGGACTGATCGGCTCCCCCGAGCAGTGCGCGAGCAGGACGCGCGCCGCCGAGCGCGCCTCGTGGCCGGGATCCTGGTTGATGATGGCGTCGCACGTGCCGCGGACCAGGAACCTCCTGGTGTGCTGGGTCAGCTCATGCGTGATCCACACCACCTCGCGAGCCCGCCCTGAGGCCTCCAGGGCATCGGCGATGCCGCGATTGCCGGCGCCGCAGCAATAGATGCCGAGCAGATCCGCATGGCGCGCGAGCAGCGCCGCGGTCAGCTCCCGCGTGCGCTCGCTGTCGTCGCGGCCCTCGATCACGGGCAGCGCCCGCAGGTTCGGATATTCGCTGGAGAGGATCTGGTTGAAGCCGAACTGCCGCTCGGCATGATCGCGCAGCGACAGAGATCCCGCGATCACCGCGACCGTTCCCTCGCGACCGCCGAGATAGCGTCCCATCAGGGTGGCGGCGGTTCGCCCCGCGGCCGGATTGTCGATCCCGACATAATGCAGGCGGCGCGAGCTGGGCGCGTCCGAGACCAGGGTCACCACCGCGACACCGCGCGCGGTGAGCTCGTCGATCGCGGCGCGCACTCTGGGGTGATCGAGCGCGATGACCGCAACGCCCTGATAGGCCGGCGACAGGTTCTCCAGCGCACCGGCCAGCACGTCAGGATCGAACACGTCGACGTGGAGGATATCGATGAAGCCGCGCTGGCCGGCCAGCCACTCCGCCGTGCGCTGGACCTGCTCGGTCAGGACGGTCATGAAGCTGTTGCCACCGGTCGGCAGCACGAAGGCAAAGCGGAAGCTCTGGCCGCGCGCGAGCCGTGCCGCGGCGACGTCGGCGCGATAACCCAGCTTGGCAACAGCGGCCTCCACCCGGGCAACGGTCTTGGCACGCACGCCCTCGCGCCGGTTGATGACGCGGTCGACGGTGGCGAGCGACACGCCCGCCGTCCGCGCGACGTCCTCCAGCGTGGCCCGGACCGGCAACGGGTTCGCGTCAGCCGTCACTCGCGCGCCGCCCATAACATGCCGCGGGTCATCAACGTCCGGATCTCCGGCACGTCGAGCTCGTAAGCGCGGTGGCCGAGCGAGGAATAGAACACCCTGCCCGCGCCGTAGCGCTTCTTCCAGACCACCGGCATCACCACCCCCTCGATCCACGGGGCGTGCTCTCCGGTGAAGGTCGTGGTCGCCAACACCTCGTTGGCCGGGTCGACGTGCATGTAATACTGCTCGGAACGGTGCTCGAAACTTGTCAGGCCCTTCATGATGGGATCGTCCGGCCGGGTCAAGTCGACCCGGTAGTCGATGATATTGCCGGGATGGGCGACCCATTGCCCGCCGCACAGGAACTGGTAGTCGACCGAATCGCGGAAGGCATCGCACATGCCGCCATGATGGCCGGCGAGCCCAACGCCGCTGCGCACCGCCGCGCAGAGATTGAGCGCTTCCGCCTTCTCGATCTTGGACATCGTGTAGATCGGGATGATCAGCGACAGATCGTGGATCGCAGGATCTGCGAATGCAGCCGTCGTGGTCTCGATCCGCACCTCGAAGCCTTCCGCCTTGAGCCAGCCGCGGATCATCGAGGCACAGAGATCGGGGTCATGTCCCGGCCAGCCGCCCCACACAATCATTGCCTTGCGCATGTCTCTGTCCTCAGTCGATCTGTCCGGTGTCGCGTCCAACCGGCAACATCGCCGGCCGCTCCACGCGGCTCTCGATCTTGACCCGCCGGCCTTCGTTTGCGGAGGTCTGGAACGCTTCCATGACCTCCAGCACGTGGAACGCGAGCGCGCCGCTGGCGCGATGCGGCCGGTCGTTCAGGATCGCGGTCGCCATGTCGGCGACGCCGATAGAGCGGAACTCGCCGTCGATGTGACCATGCGTCAACGGCATCGTCTGCCAGTCGCCGCCGGTCCTGGCGACCTGGACCTCGCCGCCGAAGCGGTTGGGGTCCGGCACCAGCATGCTGCCCTCGTCGCCATAGATCTCGATGGGGGCGTGCCGGTGCTTCGGGACGTCGAAGCTCATCGTGACCGAGACCACCGCACCGCTTTCGAATTCGAGCGTGCCTGCGACGTGCGTCTGCACCTCGACCGGAATCAGCGTGCCGCTCATCGGCTGGCTGGTGACGAGGCGCTCCGCTCGCGGGCGCGCGGTCGAGCCCATGACGCTCGCCACCGGGCCGAGCAGTTGCACGAGATCGGTGATGTAGTACGGCCCCATGTCGAGCATCGGCCCGCCGCCGCGCAGATAATAGAAGCCCGGCGCGGGATGCCAGCGCTCATGGCCGGGGCAGCCGAAGAAGGCGCTACCGGCCACGGGTGTGCCGATCGCGCCGTCGTCGATCAGCTTGCGTGCGGTCTGGTGTCCGCCGCCCAGGAAGGTGTCGGGCGCGCAGCCGACGCGGAGATTCTTCTGCGCGGCAAGCTCGATCACCTTGCGGGCCTCGGCGACGTCGATGCCCAGCGGCTTCTCGGAATGCACGTGCTTGCCGGCGTTCAGCACGGCGAGACTGACGTCGGTATGGGCGAGCGGCACGGTGAGATTGATGACGATCTCGACGTCATCGCGCTTCAGCAATTGATCGACCCGCATCGCCGGCAGGCCGAAGGCCGCGCCCTGCCGCTCGGCGGCGTCGCTGCGCATGTCGGC
Organism: Bradyrhizobium sp. HKCCYLRH3073; assembly: GCF_051167995.1. Classification (NCBI taxonomy): domain Bacteria; kingdom Pseudomonadati; phylum Pseudomonadota; class Alphaproteobacteria; order Hyphomicrobiales; family Nitrobacteraceae; genus Bradyrhizobium; species Bradyrhizobium sp. HKCCYLRH3073. Next base: position 311,140 of record NZ_JBNPUD010000003.1, on the reverse strand, counting down.
GAGCGCCTTGATGTCCAGAACGGGAAAGCGCTGCGCGGCCTTCAGATACGCCGTGCTGATGTTGCCGCAGCCGATGATGCCGATGCCGACTTTTCTCATTGGGGTCTCCGTGAGGTCTCGTTCATCCCTTGACCGCGCCCGATGTCAGGCCGGCAACGATGTGCTTCTGCGCCAGGAGGAAAAGGACGATCGTGGGCAGGATGGTCAGGGTGATGAAGGCGAGGATCAGGTGCCACTCGGAGGAATATTCGCCCTGATAGACCATGATGCCGAGCGGCCAGGGATACAGCGCGTCGGTGTTGAGCATCACGAGCGGCAACAGATAGGCGTTCCAGCTGTTCACGAAAGTGATGGTGCCCACGGTCGCCAGGATCGGGCGCGACAATGGCAGCGTCACATAGCGGAAGAATTTGACGTAGCTGCAGCCGTCGACCAGCGCGGCCTCGAGCAGCTCGTAGGGGATGTCCTTGAAGAAGCGGCGCAGCAGCAGCACGCTCATCGCAAGGCTGAAGGCAACCTGCGGCAGCGCGACGCCGAAATAGGTGTCCAGCAGCCCGAGATCGCGCACCTTGATGAACAGCGGCAACACCGCGGTCGCCGCCGGAAACAGCAGGCCGAGCGTCAGATAGCTCAACAGCATCGAGCTGCCGTAGAATCGGACATGAGCAAAGGTGAAGGCCGCCATCGACGCGACGATGAGAGTCAGGACCACCGTCAGCGTGGAGATGATCAGCGAGTTGCGCAGCAGCTGCCAGTAGCGCCCGGAGAACAGGATGTCGGCATAATTCTGCCACTCCCAGCGCTGCGGCAGGCCAAACGGATTGACGCGCAGTTCCCCGAGCGACTTGAAGCCGCCCAGCAGCGTCGCGAGCAGCGGCACCAGCACGAAGATGGCGACGATCGCGAGGAACACCGCCTTGAACAGCACGGCGGGATCGAACGGCGCTTGGCTCGTCTCGGCACTATTCATCGCGCATGAACCATCGCTTGTAGGTGAAGGCAAATGTCACACAGATCACGAACAGGATGACACCGATGGCGCTGCCATAGCCGACCCGCATGCGGGAGATGCCGTTGTTGTAGAGGAAGCTCACCATCGTGTTCGAGGAGTCGGCGGGGCCACCGCGGGTCAGCGGCATCACGAGATCGAACAGCTGCAGCGAGCCGACGATGGCGAAGAACACCGACAGCCGGATCGTCGGATAGAGCAAGGGGATGACGACATGGCGCAGGCTCTGCGTCCGGGTGGCTCCGTCGATCCGTGCCGCCTCGATCAGGCTCTTGTCGATGCTTTGCAGCGCCGCGATGAACAGCATCATGTGGAAGCCGAAATACTTCCAGACGATCACGATCAGCACCGCCAGCATCGCCGTGTCGGTCGAGGCCAGCAGATGCGGCGGCTCGGCGCCGAAGCTGCGCCAGATCGACGCGACCAGGCCGTAATCGCCGTCATAGACGAAGCTGAAGATCAGCCCGGTCGCGATCTCGGCGAGGATATAGGGCATGAAGAACAGCATGCGCAGCGCGACCGCGCCGCGAAACCGCTCCGCGAGCATCAGGGCCAGTGTCAACGCCAGCGGCAGCTGGACGCAGAGCGAGACCGCAATGATCAGGCCGTTGTTGCGCAGCGCGAGCCAGAAGGCGCGCGTCTCCAGCACGAAGCGGTAGTTGTCGAAGCCGATCCAATGGGTCGGCCGTCCGAATCCGTTCCAGTTGAAGCCGGAGTACCAGGCGGCCTCGCCGATCGGCAGCACCACGAACAGCGTGAACAGCAGCAGCGCCGGCGGCAGGAACAGGACCAGGACGGTGAAGCGGCCGTCCCAGCTCGGGCCGCGCACCGCGCGCGCGGAGAGCGATGCCGGCGACACCATCGCCGGCGAGCCCGCGATCGGCCGCGCCACGTCAGTTGCCCTGCTTCCGCGCCGCCTCGATCGCCTGGGCGGCGTCCTGCGGGGTCATGCTGCCGCCGGCAATCTCCGCGGAGACGTCATTGACGACACGGCCGACGGAGGGACCCAGGCTCTGGTCATAGAAGTTCTGGTGATAGTTCGATTTTGCCAGATTGGACGCGATCAGCTTCATGAAGGAATTGTTGAGGCCGGCGTCGGCGCCCTGCACCACCGGGATGATGAAATTCCCTGCCGCCAGCCGGGTCTGGACGTCCTTGGAGATGAAGTACTTCAGGAAATCGACCGCTTCCTTGGGCGAGCCCTTGGTGACCAGCCAGCCGGTGATGCCGCCGAGCGTATCCGTCGGCGCGCCCTTGCCGCCTTGCACGACCGGAAAATCGAACCAGCAGATCTTGTCTTCGCTGAGGCCCACCTTGTCGGCGGCGAGCGCCCGCTGCAGGTTGTAGACGGAGCTGATCGCGAGCGTCATCGCCGCCTTGCCATCGCCGAAATAGCCGACCGCCTGCGGATTCTTGAAGCCAAGAAAGCCGTTCTGGAACGGCTGGAGATCGACGAGCTGCTTGAACAGCTCGCCGGACTTGACGAAGGTGTCGCCGGCAAAGCCGCCATTCTCGCCGCGCAACGCCGCGTCGAATGCCGGCTTGCCGCCGATGCGCACCGCCAGATGCGTCCAGTAGAAATGCAGCGGCCATTTGTCGGCGCCACCGACGACGATCGGGGTCACCCCCGCGGCCTTCAATGCCTTCACGGCGGCCAGCAGATCATCCCAGCTCTTGATGGCAGCCGGATCGACCTTCGCCTTGGCCATCAGCTCCTTGTTGCAGACGAAGCCGACCTGCGACAGCGAGATCGGCAGGCCGTAGACATGGCCGTTGTCGGTGAAGGCCGCGAGCGCTGCCGGCGTCACGCTGTCGCTGTAACCCTTCACCTGGTCGGTGATGTCCTCGAGGACGCCGGCCTCGATCTGCGCCTTCAGCACGCCGCCGGCCCAGCTGTAGATGATGTTCGGCCGGTCCTTGGATTGCAGGATGGTCGGCAGCTTGGCCTTGTAGGCCTCGTTCTCGAGGAACTGCATCTCGATCTTGGTGCCGGGATGCGACGCCTCGTAGGCGCGGGCCACCTCCTCCCAGATCTTCACCTGGGCCGGATTGACCTCGATATGCAGCCATTTCACCGTGGTGTCGGCGCTTGCGGCGGTCGCACCAAGCAGGCATGCGGCAGCGGCGAGTCCCAGCTTCGCGAGCAGTCCCATCGGAATCCTCCCAACCGTCTTCTTTGTTGCGGTAATCCTGTCCTCATTTTCTGAGGTGCGCAACTGAAATTCTGACAGTGAGAACCTCAAGGATGAGGTGTTCGCGTTTGCGATACGTATTGCAGGCGGGAGAGACGGCTAGCTGAGCTGGGAAGGCGGGGACCGACCGGCGCGAGCTGGCGCCGGCTGCGCAAGAGAATATGCCGTGGACCGTATGACGCTCAGGTGCACCGTGCCTTGAAATCGGCGGCGACGAGTTTTGCCATCACGTCGTTGAGGTGGGCCTGGTCGCGCGTCTCGATCACCAGCTCCAGCAGGGTCGCCTTCGCCGGCAGGTCCGAGAAGGTGCGCTGGTGCGAGACCTCGATGATGTTGGCGCCCGCATCCGCAAGCAGGGTGGAGACGGCCGCGAGCTGTCCCGGGCGGTCGACGATGTCGATCGACAACTGCGTCAGCCGCCCCTCACGCGCCAGCTCGCGGGTCAGGACCGAGGCGATCAACCGGGTATCGATGTTGCCGCCGCTCAGCACCAGGCCGACATTGCGTCCGGCAAACTGCGCAGGATGCGCGAGCACGGCGGCGAGACCGACGGCGCCGGCGCCTTCGACCACTGTCTTCTCGATCGAGATCAAGGTCGCCAGCGCACGCTCGATCTGCGGCTCGGTGACCAGCAATATGTCATCGACGAGCTGTCGGATGATCTCGGTCGTGATCCGGCCCGGCGACTTCACCGCGATGCCCTCGGCCAGCGTATCACCGCGCATCGGCAGCTGGCTGTTGCGGACGGCGTTGTACATGGAGGGATAGAGTTCGGCCTGCACGCCGACGATGCGCAGGCCCGGCTTGATGGCGCGCGCCGCGACCGCCATGCCAGAGATCAGCCCGCCGCCCCCGATCGGCACCACGAGCGTATCGAGCTCGGGGACCACCGCCAGCATCTCCAGCGCCACCGTGCCCTGCCCGGCGATGATCAGCGGATCGTCGTACGGGTGGATCATGGTCATGCCCTTGGCCGCACCGTGCTCCCTGGCAAATGCCCCCGCCTCTTCCAGGGTGGCGCCGGAAATCACGACCTCGGCGCCGTGCCGCTTGGTGTTCTCCACCTTCACCATCGGCGTGCCCACCGGCATCACGATGGTCGCGGGAATACCGAGACGCCGCGCATTGTAGGCGACGCCCTGCGCGTGGTTGCCGGCCGACATCGCGATCACGCCGCGTTCGCGCTGCCCGGCGGACAGCGCATTCAGCCGGTTCAGCGCGCCGCGCTCCTTGAACGAGGAGGTGAACTGCAGGTTCTCGAATTTGAGCCAGACGTTGCAGCCGCAGATCTCGCCGAGCGTCCTGCTCTGGTTGCAGGCCGTCGCGAGCACGGCGCCGCCGATGGTTTCCGCGGCGGCGCGCACGTCGTTGACGGTGACGGGCAGCGCGTTCAAATCGGTGGCGGTCATGGGTCTGCCCATTCCTCAGCGTGCGTCATTGCACAGCGCGGCCGGCGGAACGCAGGCCGTCGCATGATGTTGCCGATCGTGCCCGGCGCTTCCGCGACCGGATGATCCAGATCGATCTCAGCTCACGAGATCGGGCAGTCCGAGCATCAGCCGCATGTTCTGCACGGCCGCGCCCGATGCGCCCTTGCCGAGATTGTCGAGCCGCGCCACCAGCAGCGCCTGATGATGCTTGTCGCTGGCGAAGACGTAGAGCTCGAGCTCGTTGGTCTCGTTCAGCGCCTCCGGCTCGAGCCGGCCGCTCTTGGCCGCCGCGCCGTCGAGCGGCATCACCGAGACGTATTGGCTGCCGGCATAGTGCTTCGCCAGGGCCGCCTGCAGGTCCGAGCCCGACGGCCTGCCCGGCAGGGTGTCGAGCTGCAGCGGCACGGAGACCAGCATGCCCTGCCGGTAGTTGCCGACCGAGGGAATGAAGATCGGCCGCCGGGTCAGCCGCGAATAGAGCTGCAATTCGGGCAGATGCTTGTGCTCGAGGCCGAGGCCGTACAGCTCGAAGTTCGGTGCGGTGCCGTTCTCGAAGGCCGCGATCATGGTCTTGCCGCCGCCGGAATAGCCGCTGACGGCATTCACCGTCACCGGATAGTCCTGCGGCAGCAGGCCGGCATCGACCAATGGCCGCAACAGCGCGATGCCACCGGTGGGATAGCAGCCGGGGTTGGAGACCTTGCGTGCATTGCGGATCTTGTCGGCCTGATCGGCGGCGAGCTCGGGAAAGCCATAGGCCCAGTCCGGCGCGACGCGATAGGCGGTCGACGCGTCCAGCACCTTCGGCGCAGAGCTGCCCATGCCGTCGATCAGCGCCACCGTCTCCTTGGCGGCGTCATCGGGCAGGCAAAGGATGACGAGATCGACCTCGGCCATCAGCGCCCGCTTGGCTGCCGGATCCTTGCGCTTGTCCTCGGCGATCGTCTTCACGACGATATCCGGCTGGTGCCGGAGCCGCTCGGCGATTCCCAGGCCGGTCGTGCCCGAGCCGCCGTCGACGAACACGGCGCGTGTCGCAGTCCCGGAGGTGATGTGAGCTTTCGGCAAATTGCTGTCGATCACGGTCATGGCACGCTCCTTAGGTCTGGGTTTCGCCGGCAAAGGCCTGGGGCCGCGCCTGCCGCATGAGAGACGATATCTGTTGCGAGCCGATGTCGGGCCGCTCGCCGAGCCGGGTCGCGACCGCCGCATAATCGGCTTCCGACTTATGCTGGTTGAGCTTGAAGCTGCCCTCGACCTCGTCGATCGTCATCACGATGCCGACGATCGCCTTGCGCATCGCCTCGAGCCGGCCAGCGCTCATCTTGCCCGAGGTCCACGGCGCCTTCGGCAACAGCCATTGCTCGAACTTGGCGCTGACCGCATCCACCTGCTCTGCAAGCTCCGCCTCCGACAGGATGCGCGCCGGGCCGGTCAGATGCACCGCCTGATAAAGCCAAGTCGGCACCTGATCGGGCGAGACGTACCAGTCGGCCGACACATAGGCATCGGCGCCGTTGACGGCGAGCAGCCACCGCGTCGCGCCGTCGGCGAGCTTCGCCAGCGGATTGCCGCGGGCGACGTGGAAGAACGCCTGCGGCGTGCCGTCGTTCAGCGCCCCCAGGTGAAACGGCACGGAGGACGCAATCGGCCTAGTGCCGTCCCACGCGCAGACCGTGCCGAAGCCGCGCGCCTCCGCAAAGCCGAGGCTCGCGGCGCGATCGGGCTTGAAGGGCGGTGGCGTGTACATCGGAAAACTCCTGCTGGACGAAGGAGCCGCCTGATCGATCGCGCTGCAAGGAGAAAGTTTGCCGCGGGACGGATCCGGCGGCAGGGGCTGTGATCTAGACGCAGATCATCGCCCGTACCGCGGAGGTACGACGGCGCATTTCGGCGATCATGTTGGTCGCTGCGTTGATCATGGGGGCAGGCCTATAGGGCCGCAGGGTTCCTGCGTCAAGCTCGCACGTCGGCCCGGCCCGTTCGGGGCTGGCGTCAGACCGCATGCCACAGCCATTCCATGGTGCGCCCGATGATGTCGCCGAACAACAGCAGCACCGCCGACCACACCAGCGCCGACACGAAGTTGGCGATCTGGAACACCATGTAGGGCATCTCGAAAATGCCCGCCGCCAGCGGCACCGACGCGCGCAACGGGCCGAAGAACCGGCCGATGAAGATGCTCGGCACGCCCCAATCGCGCACGAAGGCCTCGCCGCGCGGCAGCAGCTCCGGGTATCGCGACAGCGGCCACATCTGGGCGACGCGGTCCTTGTAGCGGTAGCCGAACCAGTAGGAGACCCAGTCGCCGAGCGCGGCGCCGATTCCACCGGCCAGCCATATCGGCCAGAAGCTGATCCCGGTGGCGCCGATCAGGGCGCCGATCGCGACCAGGGCGCCCCAGGCGGGAATCAGGAGCGAGACGAAGGCCAGGGACTCGCCAAAGGCAAGCAGCAGGACGATCGGAGCAGCCCAGGCCTGGTGGTCGCGCACGAAGTCGGCAACCGCGCGGCCAAAATCTTCCATCTGCTCGACGCCTTTCTGCTCCGCGGCGCTTAAGTGCTTGAAGGCCTTCGCGGTTCCATGGCGCAGACTGGTACGCCACCGAACCCGCCCACTTCAAGTCACAACAACCGGCTGAACCGCGTGAACAGCGGCGATCCGGCGATCGGAACCGGCCAAAACATGGCGGGCTGGTGAACGTCGTTGTTTCCCGGGGTCATTGTTTTATGCCGGTCCATGGCATAGTCAGGCCCAACGATTCGTTCCATCTTGCGCACACGCAACATCCAATTCCATGGGTAAGCCGTTGAAATCAGCTGCAAAAGCCAAGGCCAAGGGCGTCACGGACCCCTTGGCGGCGTTCGCCGCCAAGGGCAAGGCTCCGGCCAAGCCAGCCGCCCGCGCAGGCAGCGCCGAGGGCGATTACACCGCCCGTGACATCGAGGTCCTCGAGGGCCTGGAGCCGGTGCGGCGCCGCCCCGGCATGTATATCGGCGGCACCGACGAAAAGGCGCTGCACCACCTGTTCGCCGAGGTCATCGACAACTCGATGGACGAGGCGCTGGCCGGCCACGCCACCTTCATCGAGGTCGAGCTCGATGCCGAAGGCTTCCTCACCGTGACCGACAACGGCCGCGGCATTCCGATCGATCCACATCCGAAGTTTCCCAAGAAGTCGGCGCTCGAGATCATCATGTGCACCCTGCACGCGGGCGGCAAGTTCGACTCCAAGGTCTACGAGACCTCGGGCGGTCTGCACGGCGTCGGCATCTCCGTGGTGAACGCGCTGTCGACCCGGCTCGAGGTCGAGGTCGCACGCAACCAGAAGCTCTACCGCATGATCTTCGAGCGCGGCCACCCGAAGGGCAAGCTCGAGGAGGTCGGCAAGGTCGCCAACCGGCGCGGCACACGGGTACGTTTCCAACCCGACCCGACCATCTTCGGCGCCAAGGCGACGTTCAAGCCGCAGCGCCTGTTCAAGATGGCGCGCTCGAAAGCCTATCTGTTCGGCGGCGTCGAGATCCGCTGGAAATGCGATCCGTCGCTGCTGAAGGGCATCGAGGACGTCCAGCCCGAGGCGACGTTCCACTTCCCCGGCGGCCTGAAGGACTATCTGGCCGCAGCGATCCATGCCGACACGCTGGTCCATCCGGATATCTTCGCCGGCAAGTCGGGCCGCACCGGCGGCCATGGCGGCTGCGAATGGGCGGTCGCCTGGACCGCTGATGCCGACGGCTTCCTGTCGTCCTACTGCAACACGATTCCGACGCCCGACGGCGGCACGCACGAATCCGGCATCCGCAGCGCGCTGCTGCGCGGCCTGAAGGACCACGCCGAGCGCGTCGGCCAAGGCAAGCGCTCGGCCAACATCACCTCCGAGGACATCATGGCGGGCGCCGCCATCATGCTCTCGGTGTTCGTGCGCGAGCCCGAATTCCAGGGCCAGACCAAGGATCGCCTCGCGACCGCCGAGGCCCAGCGCATCGTCGAGCAAGCCGTCAAGGATCCGTTCGATCACTGGCTGTCGGGCAATCCGGTGCAGGCCAACCGGCTGCTCGATTTCGTCATCGAGCGCGCCGAGGAGCGCATCCGCCGTCGCCAGGAGAAGGAGACGGCGCGCAAGACCGCGACCAAGAAGCTGCGCCTGCCGGGCAAGCTTGCCGATTGCACCGATGCCGGCACCGAGGGCTCCGAGCTGTTCATCGTCGAGGGCGACTCTGCCGGCGGCAGCGCCAAGCAGGCGCGCGACCGCAAGAAGCAGGCGGTGCTGCCGCTGCGCGGCAAGATCCTCAACGTCGCCTCGGCCGGCAAGGACAAGCTGACGGCGAATGCCCAGCTCGCCGATCTCGTGATGGCGATCGGCGCCGGCACCGGCACGTCGTATCGCGAGGAGGATCTGCGCTACCAGCGCATCATCATCATGACCGATGCCGACGTCGACGGCGCTCACATCGCCTCGCTGCTGATCACCTTCTTCTACCGGCAGATGCGGCCGCTGATCGACGAGGGGCATCTCTACCTCGCCGTGCCGCCGCTCTACCGGCTGACCCATGGCAGCAAGACGTTCTACGCGCGCGACGATGCCCATCGGGACGAGCTCCTGAAGCGCGAGTTCAATGCCAACGCCAAGGTCGAGATCGGCCGCTTCAAAGGTCTCGGCGAGATGATGCCGGCGCAATTGAAGGAAACCACCATGGATCCGGCCAAGCGCACCCTGCTGCGCGTGATGCTGCTCGCCGAAGATCGCGACGGCACCGCCGACTCGGTCGAGCGGCTGATGGGGACCAAGGCGGAGGCCCGCTTCGCCTTCATTTCGGAAAAGGCCGAATTCGCCAGCGACGAGCTGCTCGACGTCTAGCTTTTGACCCGATTTCACGCCTCGATTGCAGGTTCCATTCACTCGCGCGAACCTGCAATCACCTAGTTTGATCAGAGACTTACGAGGGCCGCGCGCATCCCGCAGCGCACTTTCCCCTCCGGTGTGCTCAACCTGCAACAGCTTTTGGGCACCAATCGGCTATAGTTCGGGCACATCTGGCGAGGGAATCGCCGCCGCAACCCGGCACCTGCGACACGACGATCTTGGGGAATTGAATATGAAAAAGCTTTTGCTTGCTGCCACTGCGCTGGTTGCGATCACGGGTGCCGCTTCGGCTGCTGATCTGGCGGCTCGCCCCTATGTGAAGGCGCCGATGATGCCGGTGGCGCCGAGCTGGACCGGGTTCTACATCTTCGGTGGCGCTGGTGGCGGCCTCTGGGATGCCGACTCGCACACCAACTTCAACGGCGTGCCGGTGACGATCGATCAGCGCGTCGGCGGCGACGGCTTCCTCGGCACGGTCGGCGCGGGCTATGACTGGCAGGTCAACCCGACCTGGGTCTTCGGCGTGTTCGCCGATGGTCAGTTCGGCAGCCTGCGCGGTACCCTGCAGGATCAGTTCGCTGCCCTGACCGGCCGCATCAAGATGGAGACCGCCTGGGCCGCGGGCGCCCGCGTCGGCTACCTGGTTGCGCCGAACGTGCTGTCCTACGTCAACGCCGGCTACTCCGGTTCGCACTGGTCGGGCACTGGCCTGACCACCCTCACGGGCGCGGCGTCCGGCTTCCACACCGACTCGTTCAACCGCAACGGCTGGTTCGTTGGCGGCGGCGTCGAGAACAACCTGAACATCTTCGGCATCTCGGCGCCGGGCTGGTTCATGAAGACCGAATATCGCGCGGCTTATTACGACCGGAAGGACATCGCGGTCCGTACCGACGCTGGCAACCTCGTGACGACCGACTCGGTCAGCTTCAAGCCGTGGGTGCAGACCATCAGCACCTCGCTGGTCTACCGCTTCAACTGGACCGGCCCGGCCGTCAAGTACTGAGCAGACCGCACGCGGTCGTTCGATCATTCTGCGAAAAGCCCCGGTTGATCCGGGGCTTTTTGTTTTCGGCTCGGATATTGGCGGCTGGAGCCGCTGGTCATCTGCCGCGGCGGCCGCTAGCCTCCTCGTCATAAAACTTCACAAAAAAGACGGCAGCAGCGTCTCCGATGCCGTGACGCGGTCGATGAGGGAGGAAGTGGCCATGCGGAGATTCCTGATGATCGGCGGCCTGCTTCTGCTCGCCGTCGGCCTGCTCTGGGTCGGCCAGGGCACCGGGGTGGTGGCATGGCCGCGGACGAGCTTCATGATCAACCAGCTGCAATGGGCCGGCTACGGCGTCGGCATGGGTGCACTCGGCCTGGTGATGATCTGGCAGGGCACCTGCTGACGTCTGACAACAACATGGAGACACGACATGGCGGCCGCTTCGACCTGAGTGGCAAGGTTGCGATCGTGACAGGAGGCAACGGCGGAATCGGCCTGGGGATGGCGCGCGGGCTTGCCGATGCCGGCGCCGACATTGCCGTGGTCGGCCGCAACGAAGCCAAGTCACAGGCGGCGGCGGCTGATCTCGCCGGTCGCGGCGGCCGTGCCATCGCCGTCACAGCCGACGTCAGCGACAAGGACGACGTCGCCGCCATGGTCGCGCGCGTGGCCAGCGAGCTCGGTCGTATCGACATCCTCATCAACAATGCCGGCATGAGCATTCGCAAGCCGCCGCACGTGCTCGAGCTGGAGGAGTGGCAGCAGGTGATCGACACCAATCTCACCAGCGCGTTCCTGTGCTCGAAGGCCGCCTACCCGGCCCTCAAGGCGAGCGGCGGCGGCAAAATCATCAACATCGGCTCGATGCTGTCGATCTTCGGCGCCAGCTTCGCGCCGGCCTACGCGGCCAGCAAAGGCGGCATCGTGCAGTACACGCGCGCCTGTGCCTGCGCCTGGGCGCCCGATAACATCCAGGTCAACGCGATTCTGCCGGGCTGGATCGACACCGACCTGACGCGCGCGGCGCGTAGCCAGATCGACGGCCTGCACGACCGCGTGCTGGCGCGCACGCCCGCGGCACGGTGGGGCGACATCGACGACTTCGCCGGCATCGCGACGTTCCTGAGTTCGCCGTCCTCCGACTTCGTCACCGGCACAGCCATCCCCGTTGACGGCGGCTATTCGATCATGGCGTGAGCCGGCGCCTCAGCGCCGAAAGCTCTTGATCTCGGAGACGCTGCCATCGCGATAGGTCAGCTCCACCGAGACGAACTTCGTCGCCGGCGGCAGCTTCAAATAGGGCGTGGCGTTGGAGGGAATCGCAATGGGATCGCGCATGTCGCAGCCGGGCATGTTGAGGACCTTGTCCGGCACCGCCGTGTCGATGCCGATGCGGACCTCGCGGATGGCGCAGCGATACGACATCAGGTGCGTGTAGTAGACCAGGAGGCCGTTGAACTCGCGGAACGACAGCCAGCTCGTCGCGGTCATGTCGAGGATCTTGCGCTGGTCGTGCACCAGCGCGGCCTCCGGCTCGAAGCGGATCGGGAACGGTCCCTGCATCTCGCCGGATGCATCGACATAGCGGACCTGGATGGTGCCCGCGGGCGCATCCGCCGGCAGCTGGATCGAGGGATTGGGCATGCGCTTGCGCGTGCGCGGATCGAGCACGTCCATGAAGCCTGTCTCGCGAAACTCTCCTGCGTCGCCCATGCGCCAGGAAATGCCGAGCGTCGGATCGGCGATCGAGAAGGTGACGGTCCAGCCGCCATTGTGGCGCGAGAACATCGCGATCGGTGCGTTCAGGCTCTCGTTCGCCGGCGGAATGCGCGGCGCGGAGACGGGAGGCAGCGCCGCAAGCTTCTGCTGCGGCTCGGCCGGCTTGTCGGCCGCAGCCGGCCCCTTCGCCATGCCGTTGAGAAAGACATCGTCGACCATCTGGTCGAAATAGACCGGGATCTGCTTGTGCCGCACGGTCTCGGCGAGCTCGCTGACCACGCGGCGGGTGCGCTGCGCGACCTGCACCAGATTGACGCCGGGCTGTGTCAGCTCCTTGGCGAAGGTGCGCGTGAACACCGAGTTCGGATTGGCGTCATCGTTGGAGAGACGGTCGAGCGCGGTCTGGCGTGGGCCGGCCGAGAACACCGAGAATACGCCTTCGGGCAACTGCGTCATCGGCGCCAGGCCGCCCCCGCCCGCCACCGCGCGCGTGCCCGAGCGCTCGAACGGATTGTTGCGGCAGGCATCGAACACCAGGATCGAGGTGCGCGCCTTCTTGTTCTGCAGCCGCTCGATGACGCGGTCCGCGAGGATCGAGGCGTCGCGCACCAGCTCTTCCTGGCCTTCGGTGGCCGCGGGCACGTCGGTCGGCAACAGGAAGTTCTGGCCCGCGATCTCGAAGCCATGACCGGCATAGAAGAAGAACGCGGTGTCGCCCGGCTCGACGGCGTTGTCGAACGCCAGCAGCGTCTGGCTGAACTGCTGGCGATTGAGATTCTCCGCGACCATGACGTTGAAGCCGAGCTGCTTCAGCGTGTCGCCCATCATCCGCGCGTCGTTGACGGCCTTCTGCAGCTTCGGCACGAACCGGTAGTCGTTATTGCCGATCACGAGCGCGACGCGCTTCTCGGCATGCGCGGCCGGCGCCAGAACCACCGCCAGCATCGCCAGCCCGCACGTCAGCCACATCCGCATCGATCTCATCGTCCGTCCCTGCACTCATCGCGTGGGCTGCCGCCCTCGGATAGTCGACGGCACGCCGCCACCGGTTCATCCCCGGGGCACACGCGGCTGCTCCCCCCGCCGAACACACGCCGCAATTCCGTCGACAATTCGACCGGAGCGCTTTCCGCGACCGGCCGCCAGTGCTTCGGAGCACCCGAATGCGACAGCTCGACGACAGGTTGCCTGCAAATAATGCAAAAACATTAAGCTTTTTCGGTACTTCGCCCCCCTCTTCCATTGACTTTGCAGGATTCGCCCCTATCTTCCGCAGCAGCGCGGCCGGATCGCATCCGATTCCTGAGAAATTGACCGCGGGCCGGCGCTAGTCAGAAAACCCCCAGCTTCCTTAGAGCATGCCGTTTCGGGGTTGAGCGCGACCACAGCCTTTTACCCTCGATTCCTAACGGCGGCGTCGAATAGAGGCCCCGTCGCCTATCGGCGCGTGACATAGAGGCTCGATGTCTTTTTCCAATCTCGGCTTGTCCGACAAGGTGTTGGCTGCAGTTGCGGCCACCGGCTACACCAACCCGACCCCCATTCAGGAACAGGCGATTCCTCATGTGCTGGCGCGCCGCGACGTGCTCGGCATCGCCCAGACCGGTACCGGCAAGACCGCCGCTTTCGTCCTGCCGATGCTCACGATCCTCGAAAAGGGCCGCGCCCGCGCGCGAATGCCACGCACCCTGATCCTGGAGCCGACCCGCGAGCTGGCGGCCCAGGTCAAAGAGAACTTCGATCGCTACGGCGCCGGACAGAAGCTCAATGTCGCCCTGCTGATCGGCGGCGTCTCCTTCGGCGACCAGGACGCCAAGCTGACCCGCGGGGTCGACGTGCTGATCGCCACGCCGGGCCGACTGCTCGATCATACCGAGCGCGGCGGCCTTCTCCTCACTGGCGTCGAGTTGCTGGTCATCGACGAAGCCGACCGCATGCTCGACATGGGCTTCATTCCCGACATCGAACGCATCTGCAAGCTCGTTCCCTTCACCCGCCAGACCCTGTTCTTCACCGCGACCATGCCGCCGGAAATCCGGCGCATCACCGAAGCCTTCCTGCACAATCCGCAGAAGGTCGAGGTCTCCAAGCCGGCGACGACAGCCGTCACGGTGACCCAGTTGCAGGTGCCGTCGGGACGCGAGGCGCATCAGAAGCGCGAGGTGCTGCGCAGGCTGTTGCGGGACGCCAAGGATCTCAACAACGCGATCATCTTCTGCAACCGCAAGCGTGACGTCGCCATCGTTCACAAGTCGCTGCAGAAGCATGGCTTCAGCGTCGGCGCCCTGCACGGCGACATGGACCAGTCGGCCCGCACCGCCGCGCTCGATCAATTCCGCAAGGGCGAACTGCCATTGCTCGTCGCCTCCGACGTCGCCGCACGCGGCCTCGACATTCCCGAAGTCAGCCACGTCTTCAATTTCGACGTGCCGCATCATTCGGACGACTACGTTCACCGCATCGGCCGTACCGGCCGCGCCGGACGGACCGGCACTGCAATCTCGATCGTGGCTCCGGCCGACCAGAAGTCGATGGTCGCGATCGAGAAGCTGATCGGACAAGGCATTCCCACCATCGAAGGCGACTACGAGGTGCAGGAATCCTCGGGCGACGAGGACAGCCGTGAGCGGCGTCCGCGCGACGCCGCGCGTCGCGGCAGCCGCGGCAAGGCGCGGGAGCGCGATGCGGGATCGCGTGATCGTGATGCAGCTCCGCGCGAGCGCGATCGTGAGCCGCGGCCAGCAGCGCCGCGCGCCGCCCAGGCAGCTTCTCCCCGGCCTGCTGCGCCGAGCGCCCGCAAGGAACAACCGCGTAACGAACAGCCTCGCAATGAAGCGCGGCGGCCGCGGCGCGACCACGACAACGAGCCTGCCGATCATTCACATCTGCCGGCGTTCCTGCTTCGCCCGGTGCGGGCCCCGCTTCCCTGAGCGAGTACAAGATTCCGGGCTGCGCGACATGCGGCCGCCCGGACTGTCGCGTCCGCGATGATCAGTTGCTGCATTCGTCGTACTTGACTGGAGTCGACATCGCCGAGCCCTCGGCGCATGCGCGCGTGCGCGAATAGTTCCAGCTCGCGTCAGCAAGTTCCCGCAGCATCCTATGCAGCTCATTGAACATATGCGGTGCCGGTCCCAGATGAACGGCTCGTGCGCATATCCGGGACTCTACGGCCGTATTTACCCCTGGTTCACAAACGTCCTTTAGCTTGGCCGGCATTGTTTATTTCATTGCTGTGACGACGACGGCGACGCGGGCGATTTGGGGGGAACCTGTGGTGGTCAATGCGCTTGACGAACACGAACGCACGATAGGCTTCGCCGAAGTCGCGCTCAGCCAGATCAGAACGCTCCGCCATTCGGCCAATCCGCGCAACTACGAGATCTGGTACGTCTACGCGACGGGCTACAACGCACCGCTGAACGAGATCATCAACGAGACTCTGTCCCGCAACGGCAAGCTGTCGCAGTCCGATCTCGATCAGCTCTACGACTCCTACCTCGCGCATCTCAAGACCTCGGACCGCATCGACAAGGTCGGCGCGCGCGTCGTCGGCGAGATCGATGACCTCATGAGCATGCTCAGCGATGCTCTCGGCAGGACGGCGAGCTACGATGCGACCCTCGCGGGCGCCGATCTGCGGCTTGCATCGGCCACCAGCCGCGAGCAACTGGTCGACATCATCGAGGCGCTAGCCCATTCGACCAAGCAGATGCGGGAAACCAACCGCATCCTCGAAGAGCGGCTGACGCTGTCGAAGGATGAGATCAGCGGGCTGCAGCACAGTCTGGAGGTGATCCGGGCCGAGAGCCTGACCGATCCGCTCACCGGGCTCGGCAATCGCAAATATTTCGACCGGATGATCGAGACGACGGTGCAATCGGGGCTCGCGACCCAGCAGCCACTATCGCTGCTGATGTTCGACATTGACCATTTCAAGTCCTTCAACGACTCCTACGGACATCTCACCGGAGACCAGGTGCTGCGGCTGGTCGGGATGACCCTGAAGCATGCCATCAAGGGCCAGGACATCGCCGCGCGCTACGGCGGCGAGGAGTTCGCCGTCGTGCTGCCGAACACCACGCTGCAGCACGCACTGACGGTGGCCGATCACATCCGCCGCGCCGTGACGGCAAAGGAGCTGAAGAAGAAATCGACCGGCGAGATCCTGGGACGTGTGACGATCTCGGTCGGCCTGTCCCTGCTGCGGGCCGGCGACGACACCGATACGCTGATCGAACGCGCCGACGCCTGCCTCTATGCCGCCAAGCGCAGCGGGCGCAACAAGGTGGTGTGCGAGAACGATCCCGAATATGCGGCTGCCACCCGCGGCCAGGTTGCCTGACGGCAAGCTGGCCGGCCGAGCGTCGAGAGCATCAGCGCGTCCGCAATGATGCTGAGCGCGACGTCTGCCGGCCCCGCACGGCCGTCGAGCTGCGCGTCTTGCGGCCGGCGGGCGCCTTGTCCGCGCCCTTGCCAACGCTCTTGGCCACCTTCCCCGTCTTGACCGGCTTGGTCGTTTTCGCTGCTGTTTTGGTCGCTCCGGATTTGCTCCGGCCACGCGCCGGCACCGGCTCGCTGGGCGGCGCAGCCCGCTTCTTGCTGGTCCGCTTGCTCAAGGCGGCCCGTTGCGCCGCCGCAAACGCATCTCTCGCCCATGCCGCGAACTCATCGGTGTCGTCGAACAGATGCGCCGGCACCTGCCAATACGAGCGCACCGTCATGGTCCGCGCGCGCGTCTCGTAGGAGAACGGCTTGGATCCAGCCTCCTCAAACCTGGCGAACGTGGCCTCATCGGCGCGCAGATAGAGACCGCTGCGCAGCGCGAGCGCAAAGTTGATGCCGTCGGCGGAGATGCCGAAGCCGGAGAACATCCGCCGGATCGTGACCGGACCGAAGCCGGCGAACAGATCGGTCAGGAATTCGCGGTCCATCGCGCCAGCTCCCGCCAACACCCAGTTGCTCGCCTGGAGTTTTCGGTCGGGAAGGTGGCGTGTGTCAATGTCCGGAACGCGACAGGGTCCGGTGCCGTCCCGGTGGAAAGCGGACGATCAGACCTCTGCTGGCTTCAGCTGCACCGACTCGCCGCAGCCGCAGGCGCTGATCTGGTTCGGGTTGTTGAACACGAACTGGGCCTGCATCTTGTCGGCCTGATAGTCCATCTCGGTCCCAAGCAGAAACAGCACGGCCTTGGGATCGACCAGGATCTTGACGCCCTTGTCCTCGACCACCTCGTCGGTCGGCCGGATATCGTGGGCATATTCGACCGTATAGGACTGTCCGGCGCAGCCGCCGTTCTTGACACCGACCCGAAGGCCGATGATCTCGGACTCGGCGCGATCGGTCAGCTCGCGGATGCGCGTGGCTGCCGCATCGGTCAGCCGCATCACCTGCGGACGGGGCCGCGGCTTGGGCTTGCTGGCAACTGGCGTGTTCGTCATATCGGTCATCTGGTCAATCCCGGCGTTCGATCAATCCCGACCGCCATTCAAACGTCGTGCCTCACCACATGTTGAGGACGAGGCGGGCCTCGTCGCTCATCCGGTCCGGCGTCCATTGCGGCTCCCAGACAATGCTCACATTGACCACGCCGACCCCCGGAACGCTGGCGATCGCGTTCTCGACCATGGTCGGCAGCTCGCCGGCCGCCGGACAGTTCGGCGTCGTCAAGGTCATCATCACGTCGACGCTGCGGTCGTCCTTGATGTCGACCTTGTAGATCAGGCCGAGCTCATAGATGTCGGCCGGGATCTCCGGGTCGAACACCGTCTTCAGCGCTGCGATGATCTCGGTGGAAAGCCGCTCGGTCTCCTCCGGCGGCAGCGCCGAATGGGTTTCGACAGTCTGAGTTTTGACGTCGGCCGTGTCGGTCATGCAAACAATTCCCGCGCCTTGATCAATGCCTGTGCAAGCTGATCGACCTCTTCCCTCGTATTGTACATGCCAAACGAGGCCCTGCAGGTCGCCGTGACGTTGAATCTCTCCAAAAGCGGCATCACGCAGTGCGTGCCCGCACGCACCGCGACGCCCTGGCGGTCGATCACGGTAGCGATGTCATGAGCATGCGCCCCCTTCATCTCGAACGAGATCACCGGCCCCTTGCCCTTGGCGGTGCCGATCAGCCGCAGCGAGTTGATCTCGCGCAGTCGATCCTGGGCATAGGTGAGCAGGTCGTGCTCATGCGCGGCGATGCGCTCCTTGCCGACCGAGTTGACGTAATCGATCGCGGCGCCCAGCCCGACCGCCTCGACGATCATCGGGGTGCCCGCCTCGAACTTGTGCGGCGGATCGCCGTAGGTGACCCAGTCGCGCGCAACCTCGCGGATCATCTCGCCGCCGCCATTGTAGGGGCGCATGGCAACGAGGTGGTCGTATTTGGCGTAGAGCACGCCGATCCCGGTCGGCCCGTACAGCTTATGGCCGGTGAAGACGTAGAAGTCGCAGTCGATGTCCTGGACGTCGATGGCGAGGTGCACGGCGGCCTGGCTGCCGTCGACCAGCACCGGGATGCCGCGCGCATGCGCAATCCGAACGACCTCCTTCACCGGCACGAGCGTGCCCAGCATGTTCGACATCTGCGTGATCGCGACCAGCTTGGTCCTGGGCGTCAGCAGCTTCTCGAACTCGTCGATCAGGAAGTTGCCGTCATCGTCGACCGGGGCCCACTTGATCACCGCGCCCTGCCGCTCCCTGAGGAAATGCCAGGGGACGATGTTGGAATGGTGCTCCATGATCGAGAGCACAATCTCGTCGCCCTCGCCGATGTTCGGCCCGCCCCACGACGACGCGACCAGATTGATCGCCTCGGTCGCGTTGCGGGTGAAGATGATCTCCTCGCTGCGGCGCGCATTGAGGAAGCGCGTGACCCGCTCCCGGCCGCCCTCATAGGCTTCCGTGGCGGCATTGGCGAGATAATGCAGGCCGCGATGCACGTTGGCATATTCGCTGGTATAGGCCCGCGTCATGCGGTCGAGCACCGCGCGCGGCTTCTGCGCCGAGGCGGCGTTGTCGAGATAGACGAGCGGCTTGCCGTAGACCTGCAGCGCCAGCGCCGGAAAATCCTCGCGGATGCGGGCGACGTCGTAGGATCCGTTGGAGACGGCGGGATGCGTGCTCATGCGCGCGCCTCCATCCAGTCCTGGGCGGCAGCGATGACGCGCTCGCGCAAGGAATCGTCCTCGATCGCCTCGATGGCTTCGCCGACGAAGGCCTGGATCAGCAGCGCCTGGGCCTGCTTCTCCGGCAGGCCGCGGGCCTGCAGATAGAACAACAGGCTGTCGTCGAGCGCGCCGGCGGTGGCGCCATGGCCGCAGGAGACGTCGTCGGCGAAGATCTCGAGTTCGGGCTTGCTGTCGGCCTCGGCCTCGTCGGACAACAGCAGCGCCCGCGTCATCATCTTGCCGTCGGTCTGCTGCGCGTCGGGGCGGACGATGATGCGGCCCTGGAACACCGAATGGGCGCGATCGTCGAGCACCGCGCGAAAGTTCTCGCGGCTGGTGCAGCCGGGCACCGCGTGATCGACCACCAGCGTCAGGTCGCCATGCTGCCTGTCGCGCAGCAGGTTGACGCCGTTGATGATCAGCTCGCTGCCTTCGCCCTTGAGAGTGATGAAGCCCTGCAGACGACTGACGGCGCCGCCGGTCGTCATGTTGAAGAGATTGAGTTTCGACCGCGCACCGACCTCGTACTTGGCGGACGTGATGTTAACGGCATCCCTGGCATCGCGCATCAGGCGAATGGTGGACAACGCAGCGTCGTCACCGAGGGAGACGACCACGGCGTCATTGGCCTGATAGCCCGAGGCGCCATCGGCGGCGATCGCGCTTTCGATCAAGGTGGCCTGCGCGCCGTTCCCCACCGAAAGATGCGAGCGACTGGCACGCGATGCCTGCGATGCCGTCGCGATGTGAATGATCTGCAGCGGATGCGAGAGCTTTGCACCATCCGCCACGGAGATCAGGACTCCGTCGGTCGCGAGCGCACCGTTCAACAGCACCATCGCATCGTTGACGGTCGTCTCCAGCAGCCGCTCGCTGCCGGCGCTCTGCAGCGCCTCGCGCAGCGTGTGAACCTTGACACCATCTTCGGAGGCCGAGATGTCCGAGAGCTCCGCCACGAACACGCCGTCGACCAGCACCAGCTTCCGAGCACCGTCGACGGCAACAGAAGCCAGCACGGTTTTTGCCCGCGCCAGCGCCGCCGCGTCCGGCGCGCCTGCCAGCGGCAGCACCTCGCGCATCAGCGCACGCAGATCGGTGTACTTCCATTCCTCGATACGACGGTGCGGCAGGCCGGTGCGCTCGAAGGCCGAGAAGGCTTCGCGCCGGATATCGACCACCTTGCCGGTGCCGGGCAGACGGCCCAGAGCGGCAGAGAGCAAGCTGCTCGCCGCCGGACCGCTGTCGTTCTTGACCAAAGCTACGTTCATCACAGATCCATTCGCGAGCTCAGGCCGCGTCTTCGAACTGGGCGTAGCCGGACGCCTCCAGCTCGAGCGCGAGCTCCTTGCCGCCGCTCTTCACGACGCGGCCCTTCGACATCACGTGAACGACGTCGGGCACGATGTAGTTCAGGAGGCGCTGATAGTGGGTGATCACGATCATCGAGCGCTCCGGCGAACGCAGCGCGTTGACGCCGTCGGCGGCGATGCGCAGCGCGTCGATGTCGAGGCCGGAATCCATCTCGTCGAGGATGCAGAGCGACGGCTGGAACAGCGCCATCTGCAGCACCTCGTTGCGCTTCTTCTCGCCGCCGGAAAAGCCGACATTGACGCCGCGCTTGAGCATGTCCTGCGGAATGCTGAGCGATTTCGAGATCTCGCGCACCTTCCTGAGGAAGTCCGGCGTCGAATATTCCTCCTCGCCGCGCGCCTTGCGCTGCGCGTTCAGCGCTGTCCGCAGGAAGGTCATGGTCGCGACGCCGGGGATCTCCACCGGGTACTGGAACGCCAGGAACACGCCCTTGGCGGCACGCTCGTCCGGTGCCATGGCGAGCAGATCCTCGCCCTTGAACAGGATCTCGCCGCCGGTCACCTCATAGCCCGGCTTGCCGGCGATGACGTGGGACAGCGTCGACTTGCCGGAGCCGTTCGGCCCCATGATCGCATGCACCTTGCCGGCGTCGATCGACAGCGTCAGCCCGTGGAGGATCTCGCGCTCCTCGACGCGGACCTGCAGGTTGTTGATTTCGAGTAGTGCCATGATCTGTTTCCGCTCAACACTTGCCCTGGCGCCACCGATCCATCGGGCCCAAAGGACGTATGATATCGATATCAGCACGAGCGGGCCGCGCCGCGGCCCTGCTGCAATATGACCTCAGCCGACCGAACCTTCGAGGCTGATCGAGATCAGCTTCTGCGCCTCGACTGCGAACTCCATCGGGAGCTGCTGCAGCACGTCCTTGACGAAGCCGTTGACGACCAGGCCGACCGCCTCCTCCTGCGAAAGACCGCGCTGGATGCAGTAGAACAGCACGTCTTCGGAGATCTTGGACGTGGTCGCCTCGTGCTCGAAGGTGGCCGAGGAGTTCTTGGCCTCGATATACGGCACGGTATGCGCACCGCATTTGTCGCCGATCAGCAGCGAATCGCAGGCAGTGAAGTTGCGCGCGCCGGTCGCCTTGCGATGCGCGGTGACCAGGCCACGATAGGTGTTCTGCGATTTGCCGGCAGCGATTCCCTTGGAGATGATGCGGCTCGACGTGTTCTTGCCGAGATGGATCATCTTGGTGCCCGAGTCGACCTGCTGGAAGCCGTTCGAGATCGCGATCGAATAAAATTCACCGCGAGAGTTATCGCCACGCAGGATGCAGCTCGGATATTTCCAGGTGATCGCCGATCCCGTCTCGACCTGGGTCCAGGAAATCTTGGAATTATCGCCGCGGCAGTCGCCACGCTTGGTGACGAAGTTGTAGATGCCGCCCTTGCCTTCCGAATTGCCCGGATACCAGTTCTGCACCGTCGAGTACTTGATCTCGGCATCATCCAGCGCGACCAGCTCGACCACCGCCGCGTGCAGCTGGTTCTCGTCGCGCTGCGGCGCGGTGCAGCCCTCGAGATAGGACACGTAGGCGCCCTTGTCGGCGATGATCAGCGTGCGCTCGAACTGGCCGGTGTTGCGCTCGTTGATGCGGAAATAGGTCGACAGCTCCATCGGGCAGCGCACGCCCGGCGGGATATAGACGAACGAGCCGTCGGAGAAGACGGCCGAGTTCAAGGTCGCGTAGAAATTGTCGGAGGTCGGCACCACGCTGCCGAGATATTTCTGCACCAGCTCGGGATGCTCGCGGATCGCTTCCGAGATCGGCATGAAGATCACGCCCGCCTTCTTCAGCTCCTCCTTGAACGTCGTCGCCACCGACACCGAATCGAACACGGCGTCGACTGCGATCTTGCGGCTCTCGGGGCTGCCAGCGCCGAGCACCGGCTCGACGCCCTCGAGGATCGCGACCTCGCGGAGCGGAATGCCGAGCTTCTCGTAGGTCTTCAGAATCTCCGGATCGATCTCGTCGATCGAGGAGAGCTGCTTCTTCGGCTTGGGCGCGGCGTAATAATACAGATCCTGGAAGTCGATCTTGGGGTAGTCGACGCGCGCCCAGGTCGGCTCCTGCATGGTCAGCCAGCGGCGATACGCCTCCAGTCGCCATTCGAGCATCCAGGCGGGCTCGTTCTTCTTGCCCGAGATGAAGCGGATCGTGTCTTCGGAAAGCCCCTTGGGAGCCTTCTCGGATTCGATGAGTGTCTCGAACCCATAACGATATTGGTCGACGTCGATCCGCCTGACGCGGTCGACCGTCTCTTGTACGGCTGGCATTCCATCCTCCGCTCGCGGTTTCAAGGACCGCGGTGGACACGTTCTGGAACCGTCTTACGACGTTTCGCGGACGAAATCACGCCCTTAGAATCGCTCAAGCACGGTTTCGTCGCCACCTTTAAGTAGGGTCAATGACAGCTTTCGCCAAGCCTGCAGGCACCGGTCGACATCCGCCTCGGTCGTGGACCAGCCCAGACTGAGGCGCACCGCTCCCTGCGCCGCTGCGGAACCGACGCCCATCGCTTCCAGGACATGGGATGGCTGGACCTTACCGGACGAGCAGGCCGAGCCGGAAGACACCGCGATCCCTTCGAGATCGAACCCGATCACGGCCGTCTCGGCCTTGAGCCCCGGCGCCGTGAACAGCGTCGTATTCGGAAGCCGCGCCGCTTCGGAGGAAAATACCGTCACGCCGGCGGTCTGACGAAGGCCCGTCTCCAGCCGGTCGCGCAGCGCCGTGATCCGGGGCAGGTCGACCTCGAGCACAGCCAGGGCAGCGCCGGCTGCGGCGCCAAATCCGGCAATTCCGGCCACGTTTTCGGTTCCAGCCCGGCGACCGCGCTCCTGGCCGCCACCGCGGAGAACCGGAATCGGCTCCTCCACGCCGGCGCCCAGAACCAGCGCGCCGACGCCCTTCGGTCCGCCGATCTTGTGCGCAGAGATGGTCACAAGGTCCGCGCCCATCTGTTTGATATCGAGGGGTATTTTCCCAAATGCCTGGACCGCGTCGACATGCAGCAGGCCGCCCGCCTGGTACACGATCTCAGCAACTTTCGAAACCGGTTGAAGCACCCCGGTCTCGTTGTTGGCGGCCATCACCGACACCAGCGCCGGCGGCCCGCCGGCCAGCAGGGCTTCCAGGCGGCCGGGATCGACCACGCCGGAGGCATCGACCGGGATCGTCTGCACCGCAGATGGCGCGAACCGGCCGCCGGCCAGCACCGAGGCATGCTCGACCGCCGACACCAGCAGCCGCTCGACCGGGCCGGCCGGCGCCCGCAGACCTGGGCTCAAAGCGAGCGCATTGGCCTCGGTTCCGCCGGAGGTGAACACCACGCGGCGCGCGACGGTACCGAGCCCGCGGGCGATGACCTCGCGGG
Organism: Bradyrhizobium sp. HKCCYLRH3073; assembly: GCF_051167995.1. Classification (NCBI taxonomy): domain Bacteria; kingdom Pseudomonadati; phylum Pseudomonadota; class Alphaproteobacteria; order Hyphomicrobiales; family Nitrobacteraceae; genus Bradyrhizobium; species Bradyrhizobium sp. HKCCYLRH3073. The sequence continues at coordinate 287,021 of NZ_JBNPUD010000003.1, read as the reverse complement.
CCTCCTCCATCAGCCGCCGTGCCTTGCGGCCTTCGGCGTGAACCGACGAGGGATTGCCGACCAGGTCCATGGCGGCGATCACCGCCGCGCGCGCTTGCGGTCGAAGCGGCGTCGTCGCGTTCCAGTCGAGATAGATCCTGTCGGCCATCGGTCCGTTCATATCAACTCGGGCCACGAACGACCATGGCTCGTCGGCACCATGATGATGCGCGACGGCCAGCGTGGTATCGTCGGGCGCGAGATTGAGATAGCGGGTCCGGTGCCATGAACAAGCTTGTCGGCTCGATGCTGCGTCCGAATGATCGGAGCTTCTACGCCATCATGGCCGGGCTCTCGCTCGGCATCGGCGTCGTCAACGCCCTCTCGGCCGCCCACGATGCCGTCAGGCGGGGAGCCGCCTATGATCTGGAAAAGCAGCTGCTGTGGGAGATGACGAGCATCGTCGTCATCATCCTGCTGGCGCCGTTGCTGGTCGTCACCGTTCGATTGATCCGGCGGGGCCCGGCCGCCCCTGTCCGTCTCATCGCGCTCGCCGTTGCCGCCGTCATCGTCTTCTCCCTGCTCCACATCACCGGCATGGTGATGCTGCGCAAGCTGCTGATGTGGGGCGCTGGCGGCGCCTACGACTTCCAGTTCTCGCTCGCCACCATCGTGTACGAGTTCCGCAAGGACGTCATGACGGCGCTGCTCATCGGTGCCACGCTCTGGCTATATGACGGCTATCGCGCGAGCGCCCTCCAAGAGCCGACACGGCGATCCGAGCCTCCTGCCCCTGCCACGCTCTGGCTGCGCGACGGCGCGAGCCGCATCCGCGTCGCGCCGGCCGACATCCTGTGGGTCGCTGCGGCCGGCAACTACGTGGAATACGCCATGGCCGACGGCAGGCGACATCTGATCCGCGGTACCTTGTCGGCCGCCGAGGCCGAACTCGCCCGCTTCGCGCTGGTGCGCATCCATCGCGGCCGGCTCGTCAACATGACCAGGGTCACCGCGCTTTCGGTTCTGCCATCAGGCGAGTTCGACCTGACCTTCGACGGCGGCCAATCCGTCCAGGGCAGCCGCCGCTATCGCAGCGCGGTTGCGCCATGGGAGCAGACGGTGGTGGCGGCGCGCTGAAGCGGCCGCGGCTGGTGACGAAAACGCCTGTATTTTCATCAGATTGCAGGCGCATTCGGGGCACGCTCCGCGGCCGCCTCGGCCCGCAGCCGCTTCGAGGGCGCGCTCGGCATCCCTGCCGCAGCCGCCTTGCCGGGCGTTGAAAATCCTTGCTTTTTGCCCTGCGCTCCATGCTAGAAGGCCAACTTCCAGTCACGCCAGCGCCGCTCCGTCCAAGCGAACGGATGGCGCTCGATCACCACTTTTCCTGCTGATGTCCCCTGCTGAACTCGTCGGCGAGGCGCCAGATGAAGCATGGACGAAGTCGGTCGACGCTCTGCCAAGGATTCTCTGATGCCTGAAGTCATCTTCAACGGTCCGGCCGGCCGCCTCGAAGGCCGTTACCATCCGGCGAAGCAGAAGAACGCGCCGATCGCGATGATCCTGCATCCGCATCCGCAGTTCCACGGCACGATGAACCATCAGATCGTGTACCAGTGCTACTACGCCTTCGCGCATCGCGGCTTCTCGGTGCTGCGCTTCAATTTCCGCGGCGTCGGCCGCAGCCAAGGCTCGTTCGACCACGGCACCGGCGAGCTGTCCGATGCGGCCTCCGCGCTCGATTGGGCGCAGACCATCAACCCCGAGGCGCGCGCCTGCTGGGTTGCCGGCTTCTCGTTCGGCGCCTGGATCGGCATGCAGCTCCTGATGCGCCGCCCGGAAGTCGAGGGCTTCATCTCGATCGCGCCGCCCGCCAACCTCTACGACTTCTCGTTCCTGGCGCCCTGCCCGTCCTCCGGCCTGATCGTGCACGGCGAGCGCGATGCGGTGGTGCCGCCCAAGGACGTCAACACGCTGGTCGAGAAGCTGAAGACGCAGAAGGGCATCGTGATCGACCAGCAGGTCATCCCCGGTGCCAACCACTTCTTCGACGGCAAGCTCGAGCCGCTCATGGAGACGATCACGGCCTATCTGGACATGCGCCTCGCCAATGTGAGGTGAGGCCGGCTGAAAGCGACGATCTGTAGGGTGGGCAAAGGCGCGATCGACGCTTCGTCAACATGGATGATCGCCAACGCGCCGTGCCCACCGACTTCATGTGAGCATGCTGAGCCAATGGTGGGCACGCGATCAGATCAGCGCGTTGCGCCGATCTGATCGCTTTGCCCACCCTACGCTCGCGTACTTCCTCACGCCGCCTGCTTCAACAAATACGCTTGGTGTCGCGCGAGGAATGCGCGGAGCAGTTGCGGATAGTCGGCGCTGACCGCCGTCGTCACGCTCGGCCGCTGCGCGAGCTGATCACGCCAGGCCCGAACCTTCGGCGTTGACGCAAAGATGCCGAGATCGCCGTAACCATCGAACACATCGAAATAGCGAAAGATCGGCGCGAACACCGCGTCGACCAGGCTGAAGCGCACGCCATCGAAATACGGTCCCTCGCCCAGCGCGTCCTCGACGCGGGCGAACTTCGCCGTCAGCGCCTCGCGCTTCGCGCCGAACACGGCAGCATCCTGCGTCGTCTCCAGGCCCCAGAGATCGCCGAGGATCGCCGAGCCGAACTCCATCCAGGCGCGATGCTGCGCGCGCTGGAGCGCGTCATCGGGATGCAGCCTAGCTCCGGGCTGCGCGTCCTCGATGTACTCGCAGATCACGTTGCTCTCGAACACCGCCACCTCGCCCTGCGCCGTCGGCACCACCAGCACCGGCACCTTGCCGAGCGGCGCGATCTTCAGGAACCAGTCGGGCTTGTCGGCAAGATCGATGTCGATCCGCTCGAACGCGACACCCTTCTCGGTGAGCGCGATGACGGCGCGTTGCACATAGGGGCAGAGCTTGTGGCTGATCAGTTTCAGGGAGGGCGACATGACATCCTCGGCAGTTTGATGCAGATGCATCAAACTAGATGCACACGCATGGAACTGTCAAGATTCATGCAATTGCATGGATCACGGACGCGCGATCACTCCGCCGGTCATCGGAAACGGCACCCCGGTGGTGGTGGGATAGCTCAGCGGCAGGCCCTTCATGCCGCGCACCGCCAGGAAGCCGAATGCCTGGGCCTCGATGGCGTCAGCCGACCAGCCCAGCGCATCGGCCGATTCGACGCTCGCCGGCGCGACGCGCTCCCGCAGCATCCGCATCATGGTATGGTTGCGGGCCCCGCCGCCGCACACGATCCAGCTCGCCGGCGGCTTCGGCAGCAGCGGGACGATGCGGGCGATCGCAGCCGCCGTGAACGCCGTCAGGGTCGCGGCCCCGTCCGCCGGCGTCACATCGCCGAGCTTCAGCGCGGCGAAATCGTTGCGGTCGAGCGATTTCGGCGGCGGCAGCGCGAAGAAGGGCATGTCAAGCGCGCGGGCGATCCAGGCCTCGTCCGGCCTGCCCTGCTCCGCCACGCGGCCATCCTGATCGAACGCCTGGCCGGTCGTGCGGTGCATGAAGTCGTCGAGCAGCGCATTGCCCGGACCGGTGTCGCAGGCGATCAGCACGTCGTCGCCATCGATATAGGTGATGTTGGAGACGCCGCCGATATTGACCACGGCGATCGGCCCGGGGCGTGACAGCGATTGCGCCAGGGCACGGTGATAGACCGGCACGAACGGCGCGCCCTGCCCGCCGAAATCGACGTCGGCGGCGCGGAAATCGTGCATCACCGGGATATGGACGGACTTGGCGAGCGCGGCGGCATCGCCGATCTGCACCGTCAGGCGGCGTTCCGGGCGGTGCAGCACGGTCTGCCCATGGAAGCCGATGATGTCGATATCCTCGGGCTTGAGCCGGTGCTGCGCCAGGAACGCGGCGATCGCCTCGGCGTGCGCCACCGTCACGGCGCGCTCGGCATCGCGTACCCGCCCGGGACGCGCCTCGCGCCGCTCGATCTGCACCGCATCGGCGAGCGCCTCGCGCAGCAGGCTGCGCTCGGCGGCGCCATAGGCCCGGTAGCCCGTGGGGCCGAGCCTCTTGATCTGCCGCCCGTCGGTCTCGATCAGGGCCACGTCCACCCCGTCGAGCGAGGTGCCACTCATGAGGCCAAGTGCGGTCAGAATCATTGCAGTCGAACCCGAAAACCCTGCCCTGCTTGCCAAGTACGGCCGATTTGAGGTCCCGCCCGGGCCGCGCCCATGCTTGTACAAGCCCGGCGCATCTTATAATGCCACAACGCCCGTATCCGCGGCATGTGCCCTACCGCACCCCGCCGCGACAAGCGGTCAATACCGTAAACAAATGCTCAGAGTCGCCGACAATGACTGGCTTCAAGTCTGATTTCCTGAACGTGCTGCAGAGCCGCGGATTCATCCATCAGTGCTCGGATTTCGAGGGCCTGGATGCGCTCGCCGCCAAGGGTCAGGCGACCGCCTATGTCGGCTATGACTGCACCGCACGCTCGCTGCACATCGGCAACTTCCTGACCATGATGATGCTGTACTGGCTGCAGCAGACCGGAAACAAGCCGATCACCCTGATGGGCGGCGGCACCACCATGGTCGGCGATCCCTCCGGCAAGGACGAGACCCGCGCGATGCGCACCGTCGAGGAGATCGAGGCCAACAAGGCCTCGATCCGCGGCGTGTTCGCCAAGGTGCTGCGCTACGGCGACGGCGCGACAGATGCCATCATGCTCGACAACGCCGAATGGCTGACCCAGCTCAAGTGGATCGAGATGCTGCGCGACATCGGCCGGCACTTCTCGGTCAACCGCATGCTGACCATGGACTCGGTGAAGCTGCGGCTCGAGCGCGAGCAGGAGATGAGCTTCATCGAGTTCAACTACATGGTCTGCCAGGCCTACGACTTCGTCGAGCTGGCGCGCCGCACCGGCTGCCGGCTGCAGATGGGCGGCTCGGACCAGTGGGGCAACATCGTCAACGGTGTCGAGCTCGGCCGCCGCATGGGCACCGAACAGCTCTTCGCGCTGACGACACCGCTGCTGACCACCGCCTCGGGCGCCAAGATGGGCAAGACCGCGCAGGGTGCGATCTGGCTCAACGCCGACCAGTGCAGCCCGTATGATTTCTGGCAGTACTGGCGCAACACCGAGGACGCCGACGTCGTCAAGTTCCTCAAGCTGTTCACGACGCTGCCGCTGTCGGAGATCGAAAAGCTCGGCGCGCTCCAGGGCGCCGAGATCAACGAGGCCAAGAAGGCGCTGGCGGATGCGGCGACCACCTTGCTGCACGGCAAAGAAGCGGCCGACACCGCGGCCGAGACCGCGCGCCGCACCTTCGAGGAAGGTGCGATCGCCGAGAATCTGCCGACGGTCGAGGTCGCCAGGAGCGAGCTCGATGCCGGGCTCGGCGTGCTCAGCGCCTTCGTCAAGGCCGGGCTCGTCGCTTCCAATGGCGAGGCGCGGCGGCAGATCAAGGGGGGCGGCCTGCGCGTCAACGACGTCGCGGTCACCGACGAGAAGATGGCGCTGACACAGGCGGAGCTCACCAGCGAGGGCGTGATCAAGCTGTCGTTGGGCAAGAAGCGCCATGTGCTGGTGAAGCCTGCATAGCCGCATTCGCTTTTGCCTGCTTGTCAGGGAACGCCGAAAGGCGCTCCCATGACGGCATGACGATCAGCGCGCCGCAAGAGCCTGCGCAAGCCGAGGAAAGCCCGACAGCTCGACCACGAACGCACCTGGCGTTCGTGGTGCTGGGCCTGTGCTTCGCGCTGTCGGTGCTCGGCCGCGGGCTGGGAGAAAGCTTTACCGTCTTCCTCAAGCCGATCTCCGACGGCTTTGGCTGGGACCGCTCCGAGGTGGTCTCGATCTATTCGCTGACGGCGCTCGCCGGCGGCCTCGCCGCGCCGCTGATCGGACGGCTGTTCGACCACTCCGGACCACGCGCCGTCTATGCGCTCGGCCTCCTGCTGCTCGGCACAGCCTTCACGGCCGCGGCGCAGGCGCGGGCGCTGTGGCAGTTCCAGATCAGCATCGGCCTGTGCGTCGGCATCGGCATCGCGCTGATCGGCAACGTCCCCAACTCGATCCTGCTCGGCCGCTGGTTCGGCAAGAAGCTGCCGACCGCGATGGCGGTGATCTATTCGGCGACCGGAGCCGGCGTGCTGATCCTGCTGCCGGGCTCGCAACTGCTGATCGACGCGATCGGCTGGCGCAGCACCTATCAGGCGTTCGGCGCTGCAGCCTTCATTCTGCTAGTGCCGCTGGCGCTGCTGCCGTGGCGGCTGTTCGCCGCCGGCGCGCCCCACATCACCAGGCCGATCGCCGATGAGTTCGCCGAGGACGCCTGGACCTTGTCGCGCGCGCTGCGCCACCACGCCTTCTGGGCGCTGTTCTCGACCTTCTTCTTCACCGCCATCGGCATGTATGCGATCGCGCCGCAGGTCGTCGCCTATCTGATCGATGCGGGCTTTGCGCCGCTGCAGGCCGCCACCGCCTGGGGCTTCTCGGGCGTAGTGCTGCTGTTCGGCATGCTCGGCGTCTCCGCGCTCGACGGGCTGATCGGCCGGCGGCCGTCGGTGCTGTTCTCCTACGCCGTATCGATCGCAGGAATCCTGATGCTGTGGGCGCTGCAATTTGCGCCGAACATCTTCCTGCTCGGCGGCTTCGTCGTCTGCTTCGGCAGCATGATCGGCTCGCGCGGGCCGCTGTTGTCGGCCACCGCGATGAAGATCTTCCGCGGCAGGCGGCTCGGCACCATCTACGGCACGATCACGATCGGCAGCGGGCTCGGCTCGGCGCTGGGCTCATGGAGCGGCGGCGTCATCCACGATCTCACCCACGGCTATGATGCCGTCATTCTGCTCGCGCTCGTCAGCGTCGTCATCGGCATGGTCCCGTTCCTGGTCGTTCCAGCCCTTCGCACGTAGTTGGCGCACGGTCCAAATACGATGTGCTTGCGCGCGCCGAGTGCCGCCCGTCCACATAGTGGACGGCGCGCAACGACCACGCATTCATGATTAGTAAGCAGCTTGATGATAGTTGTTTCGGCAACAAGAACGACGAGGACGCCGTGACACTGCTCAGCCGCATGAAGTTCCGCACCAAGCTCGCGAGCATGGTGATCCTTGCGATCGCGACGGTGATCGCGATCGTGGCCGTCTCCGGCTGGCTCAGCCGCGCGCGGATGCTGGAAGACCGCATCACTCAGATGCATACCGCGGTGGACCTCGTCTACGGTCTCGCAGAGACGCTGCAGACGGAGGTCGCGGCAGGAAAGATGTCGGTGGACGAGGCCAAGAACAAGTTCCGCTATCTTGCGCGACGAATGACGTTCAACAACGGCCAGGGATATCCGATCGCCTACAACGCGGCCGATTCGGCGCTTCTTCTGAATGCCGCCAACGAGAAACTGGAGGGCAAGATCCTCGGCACCAAGGACGCCAACGGCGTCATGATCGCCGATGCGCAGATCAAGGCCGCGCAGCAGAAACCCGAAGGCAGCACGACCTCCTACCTCTATCCGCGGCCCGGCCAGACCGAGCCGCTGCGGAAGGTCGTCTTCGTCCGCGCCTTCGCGCCGTGGAACATCGTCATGAGCTACGGGCTCTATGTCGACGACATCGAAGCGGACGTCTATGCCCTGCTGATGCGGCTCGCCGGCATCGGCGCGGTGCTGCTCGTGCTGCTCGGCCTCCTGTCCTTCCTGATCTCGCACAATGTGGTCGGCGGGCTGCATCGGCTGAAGGACCGCATGCAGGATATCGCCGGCGGGCGGCTCGAGCAGCCGGTCGCCGAGACCGAACGCGGCGACGAGATCGGCCGCATGGCCGAGACCCTGGAGGTACTGCGCAAGACCGCGATCACCGCCCGCATGCTGGAGCATGAGCAGGCCGCATCCAAGCAGCGCAGCGAAGCGGACAAGCGCGACGCGCTGATCGCGATGGCCGACCGCTTCGATGCCTCCGTCGGCCAGCTCGTGGCCCTGATGGCGTCCGGCGCCGGAGAGCTCGAGGCCACGGCGAAATCGATGACCGGCACCGCCGAGAGCACCAATGCGCGCGCGACCGCCGTCAGCTCCGCCGCGAATGAAGCGAGCTCGCGCGTCCAGACGGTCGCCACCGCCGCCGAGGAATTGACCTCGTCGATCACCGAGATCAGCCGTCAGGTCGCCCAATCGGCCGAGGTTACCGGACGCGCCGTCGAAAGCGCGCGCCATACCGACGGGATCGTCCGCGCCCTGGCCGACGGCGCCAAGCAGATCGAGCACGTCGCCGAGCTGATCTCCAGCATCGCGGGCCAGACCAACCTGCTGGCGCTCAACGCCACGATCGAGGCCGCGCGCGCCGGCGAAGCCGGGCGCGGCTTCGCGGTGGTCGCAGCGGAGGTGAAGAGCCTGGCCAGCCAGACCGCACAGGCCACGCAGGAGATCGGCGACCGCATCGCCCAGATCCAGAACGCGACGCGGGAAGCGGTCGGCGCGCTCGACGGCATCACCCTGACCATCGAGGAGGTGTCCGCGATCGCGGCCACGATCGGATCGGCGATCGAGGAACAGGGAACGGCCACCGCGGAGATCGCGCGCAACGTCACCCAGACCGCGCAGGCCACCCGCGAGGTCACCGCTAATATCGGCGGCGTCTCGACGGCGGCCAACGAGACCGGCGGCGCCGCGAGCCACGTGCTGATCGCCGCCGGCAACCTCTCCAAGCAGGCCGAGCAGCTCTCCCGCGAGGTCGACACCTTCCTTGCTGGCGTCAGAGCGGCCTGACCGCATCGATCCGCTCTGTTGACGTCGCCGACGCGACGGCCGGCAGCATCAATTGTTCGGCGGCAGCTCCGCCGGCGGGTATTGCTGCTTGCCGGTATTGAAATCCATGATCTTGCGCGTCACGCCCGGCAGCATGGCCGAGATCGGATTGATGCGCACCACCGGCTGGCTCGGCGTGCCGACGACCTCGTAGGTCACGCCGAACAGACCTTCATTGCTGCCGCCGAGGAACAGGCCGACGATCGGGATCTGGTTGAACATGTTGTTCAGCCCGTACAGCGGCACGATCGTGCCGGAGGCGCGGACCTGGTTGACGTTGTAGTCGATGCTGCCCTCGATGGTCAGGCCGAGCGTCGGCCCCTTGACCACGCCGTCGCGGATCGAGAGCAGCCCGTTCTGCCGCGTGAACTCTGCGCGCAGCATCGTGAAGGCGATGCCCTGTGACGCGCCCTGGGCCGCACCGGAAGCGGCGCGGTCCAGCGCCTGCTCACCCCTGACGGTGAAGTTGCGAACGATCGCGAGGCCTTCCTTGGGGCTGGAATCGGCCGTCGGCGGCTCCATCGCCAGCTCCAGCTCGCCGCCGGCCATCTTGGAATAGGTGTCGGCGAAGCGCAGCAGCGCGCCTGCATCGTTGGTCACGAGATAGATCACCTCGCGGCCCTGGCGGCGAGCGCGCGGATCGGAGCTGGGCGCCTCGCGGCCGACGCGGATGTCGGCCGTGACCGGCGTGTCGCGGCCGACCTTGCCGGTCAGGTTGAAGCTCTTGAAGGCGCCGCCGCGCCGGGAGAGCTTGACGTCGACGCTGCGCAGCGCCTCGCCGTTGAAGCCGGCGACGGCGCCGAGCTTGACCTCGGCGTCGAAGTCGAGATTCGAGCGCGCCTTGTTCTTGTCGGCATCCTTGTTGGTCCCGGAGATGGCGGACTTCAGGAAGCCGCGGCCGTCGAACACGTCGCCGCGCATCGACAGCTTCAGCACGCCGTCCTGGCCGCGCTCGGCCTTGAGCTGCGTCTTGTCGCCTTCCGACGGCGAATAGGTCGGGAAGTTGGCGTTCATCAGGTCGCCGTTCTGGTCGACTTCCAGCGAGCCCTTGATGGAGACGCCACCGCCTTCGATGTTGATATCCTCGAAGCGGGTCGACTGCTGCTTGGCGACCACGTTGAAGGTGGCCTTGCTCGCCTTGCCCGGATTCTTCACCCAGCCCGGCAGCAGATTGTCGAGCTTGAGCTGGGTCAGATCGGCCTCGACACCGAGCCGGCTGTCACGATCGGCGGAGCCCGCGATCTTGCCGTTGAGCTTGAGCGGCACGTTGCCGGTGATCGCGGTGCCCAGATCCATGCCGAGCCGGGCGCGGCTCGCATCATCGAGGATCGCCTGCATCTTGATGTCGGCGTCGCCCTCGGTCGGCTTGCGATAGTCGAGCGTGGCCGGCTGGCCGTTGATCTTGACGTCGCCCTTCACCTGATAGCCGGCGGTGTTGGCCACGATCTTGAGCGTGTTGGCCTCCAGCTTCTGGTTCATCACCAGCTTGTCGGCGGCAAAGCCGTTGAGATCGGCCGTGACCGCGTAGCTGGTGTCGGCCTTGGTCAGTTCGCCCTTGACCGGCATCGCGAGATTGACGCTGGCCTGGAACGTTCCCTTGGTCTGGTTGGGATCGATCGGCATCGACGACAGATCGTTGAGCCGGTCGGAGGCGAGGATCTCGGCGGCCGCGGCGACCTGGCCCTCGACGCGCATGCGCACCCGCGACGGCGACGGCTTCGGCGCCATGTCCGGCACTTCGAACACGACGTCGGAGAAGTTGAGCTTGCGCCCGGCCGGCGTATCCGCGACGCCCTGCCCGATCGTCACCGTCGCGGTGCGGCCGGTGACATGCGCCTTCACGTCGGCATCGCGCACCGACGGCAGGCCGTCGACCGGATGCACGGTGACATTGGTGGCGACGATGTTGACGTCGAGACCATCGTCGGGAATCGGCGGCCCCTTGCGCGGCAGGTTGCGCGTCGGCGAATTGACCGCGACGTCGATCCGCTGCACCGAGCCGCGCTCGATGCGCTCGATGATCCAGGCCCGCACCTCCGGCACGATCAGCGCCGGCCAGATCCGTTTCATCGCCAGCGCGGGCATCGGCGTCGCGGCGAAGCCGAGCTTCAGCCGCGGCTCTCCGGCATACTCGACGCTGCCGGTGCCGGCGACGCCGATTTCACCGTTGGACACCTCGGCCTGCGTCAGCAGCACGCGCTTGCCCTCGGTGTCGAAGCGGAAGTTGATCGAGATGCGGTTGAAGATCAGCGGTGGCTCGTTTTCGATGGCGCCGAGCAGAATGGTGCCGCCGTTGAGACCCAGCCGCCAGTCGTTCGCGGTGTCGTTCGGCGGCTCGAGATTGGCGTTGAGCGTGATGCGGTTGGCGCCAGAGATCACCTTCAACGGCGCGATCAGCACGCGGCGTCCGGCGTCCCATTCCATGCTGATCTCGGCGGAATCGATCGCCATCGGATAGTCGGGCGTATCGGTGTCGATGATCTTGCCCGCGCCGATGTTGATCTTGCCGCGCAGATAGGTCGGCAGCCCGTCGCGCGCGAGCTCGCCCTTGATCTCGCCGGTCATGGGCAGGTCCGCCATGTAGGTGAGATCCTTGAGTCGCATCGCCAGCAGGATGTTGCTGGTGGAAACCTTGTCAGCCTTGATGTCCACCGTGCGCACGCCGTTGGCCTGGGGCCCGACCAGAATGCGCAGCGACCACGGCCTGGCGCCCTCTTCGCCGAGGCTCAGCGCCACGCCGCCGCCGGACGGCCGGCGCAGGCTGAGGCTGATGTTCTCGAACGTCCATTTGTTGCCGCGCTGCTGGTCGTCGACGACCAGCACGCCGTTCTTCAACCCGATCTCATTCAGGTTCTGGCCATCGAGCCCGGTCAGGCTGAGGCTGTCGAGCCAGTCCAGGCCGGCGAGCAGGCCGTTCGGCGCGGCGGTCGCCGGCAAAGTCGAAGTGGCCGGCGCCGACGGCTGCGGGCCGGCCTGCGGTCCCGGTGCACCAGGCGATGGCGCGGCCTGTCCCGGCCGCGGGAATGTCGGCGGCAGGCCGGCGTCGCGCTTGGAGGCGACGCCCGTCGCCAGCGGCTTGTTGGTCTCACCCGTCGACACCGTGACGGTGCCGTCCGGCGTGATGCGAATCGCGAGCTCGGCGTCGACCAGCTTGAGGCTTTCGGCGCGCAGCTGGCCCATCAGCAGCGCGGCGCCGGACAGCCGCACCTCGGCCTTGGGCGCGCTGGCGACGATGGCGTGATCCTGGTCACGCACGATGATGTCGCGGATCCGGACCGCGATCCTGATCCGCCCCGCGCGTTCGATCTGGGTGCCGCCGACCTCGACGGTGTTGCCGTGGCCGATATTGTCCTCGATCGCCGCCGCGAGCCATGGCGTCGCGATGTCGAGGCTGATCGGGCCCGCACCGAGCCGCAGCCACAGGCCGGCGAAGCCGAGCCCGACGAGCAGCATGAGCGATGCCAGCGTGATGACGACCCGCTTGGCCACGCGGCCGCCCGGCAGACGCGGGCGCGCCCCGCCGAATCGACCGGTGCTCCCGCCCGAATCGGGCCGCGACAACAGGCTCCGGGCGCGCTGCCCGACCATCTCGTCGTGCTCGGCGGCAGCCTCATACTGGTCGGCCACATCCCAGTCGGCCTCATCCCACTGCTGGCCCTGGGTGTCCGCTTGCAGATGGGGCCGCTGGGGTGATGTCTGTCTTGCCATTGCCTCTCGGTGCCGGCCCCTCGTGTCCGAAATAGTCGTGCCAATCTGGCCTCGGCCAGGTTGGTCGCCGGTGTGGCCCCGCCCGTTCACGCAGCGCGCGTGCTCACTGCCGGCAGGAGTCGATGCCCCAATGATCCCGTCACGCTTCGGCGGGTGCTGTCAACACGCCCGCTGGCGCTTCGCCGGCGGCGCGGACGACGCGCGGAATCCTCGTCACTATACCCCGCCGCCGTCAGGTTTGCCCACCTGCTCGCGCCAGCGGACCGGCGCCTCTCCACCGCCGGACGAAATTTGTGGCGGGGACGTCTGATCCGGAGACGGTACGAGAGTCGTCATTGCACTGTGCTCAACTGCGCTGGTGCTCACGCCTGCTGGTAGCCATGATCTTCGCTTCATCGCAAGAGGCGCAATCCCCTGCGCGCCGCGAAGCACGGATGCCAGATCGATCCCGGGACACCGGACAAGAACCGAGATACTTTCATTTTTGAGCCGCCGAAAGCGACGAAAGGAAGGCGTATGTCGAAGGAATCACGAAAGAAATCCTCCAACCCGGCGTCCTACGGGACGATTGACGGGAACCGGCTCGCCACCGCGGCCAAGAAGGCCACCAAGAAGACGGCCAAACCGGCCGTGACGAAAGCCGCCAAGACGACCTCCGCCAAGACGCCGACCACGAAGGCCGCCGCTGCGAAGGCCAAGCCCGCGACGCCGGCTGCCAGCGGAACGGGCCTTGCCGAGGGCGCCAAGGCACCCGCGTTCAAGCTGCCGCGCGATGGCGGCGGAACCGTCTCGCTCGCCGACTACAGCGGCCAGAAGCTCGTGCTGTTCTTCTATCCCAAGGCCAATACGCCCGGCTGCACCAAGGAGGCGATCGACTTCACCCGCCTGTCGAAGGACTTCGCCGCTGCCGGCGCCGCAGTGCTCGGCGTCTCCGCCGATTCGGTCAAGGCGCAGGACAATTTCCGCGACAAGCACGATCTCGCGGTACCCCTGATCTCGGACGAGAAGCATGAGATGCTGGAGGCCTACGGCGCCTGGGGCGAGAAGTCGCTCTATGGCCGCAAGTTTCTCGGCATCATCCGAAGCACCGTCTTGATCGGCGCCGACGGCCGCGTCGCCAAGGTGTGGCGCAACGTCAAGGTCGACGGCCACGCCGACGCGGTGCTGGCGGCGGCGCGCGCGCTCTGAGAATGCGCCGGAGAGCGTTGGGGGAAAATTAACCATGCAGGGGTCAAATCGCTCCCGTAAATGACGCCGCTGGAACGACGATCTCCAGCCGGCGCGGGAGTGCCGATGTCGTATCGTTCCGGCCATCACGCCGAATATCCCCAGCACCATCCTCATGACCGCGGGCACGCCCACCATCATCGGCGCGCACCCGCCAGCCATCCGGCGCCGGTCGCGGCCGCATCGCAGAGCGACTACACGCTGGTGCATGCCGGCAAGCAGGTGCGCATCGGCCCGGTGGTGTTCTGGATCGTGGTCGGCACCGTCAGCCTGCTCGGGCTGTGGTCGGCGGCGACTGCGACCTATTTCGCGTTCCGCGACGACGTGTTGACGCGGCTGATCGCGCGCCAGGCCGAGATGCAATACGCCTATGAGGACCGCATCGCCGAGCTGCGCGCCAAGGTCGACCGCGCCACCAGCCGGCAACTGCTCGACCAGGAGCAGTTCGACCAGAAGCTCGACCAGATCCTCAAGCGCCAGACCGCGCTCGAGGGACGTGCCACCGCGCTCGGCAGCATGCCCGACATCACCGGCTCGATCCGCGCCCCGGCGCGTGCGCCGGTCGCGATCGAGCCGCCATCGGCGACAGCCGCGCCAAAACCGTCGCCGATCAGCGACACCGTGATCTTCACCGCGCCGCCGGACCGCGAGGCCCGGCTCGAATCGCGCAGCCCCGTGATGGCGAATGCGCAGCCCAACCCATCGACCAAGCTCGCCGGTGTCGACAACGTGCTGACGCGGCTGACGCGCTCGCTCGACCAGGTCGAGGCGCGGCAGGTCGCGATGCTGTCCTCGGCCGAGGAGACGCTGGAATCGAAGCTGCGCCGGATGCGCGGCGTCATCACCGATCTCGGCCTGGACATGGGCCAGCTCGAAGCGGCCGCGCCAAAGGGCGGCATGGGCGGCCCGTTCGTTCCGGTCAAGCTCGGCGCCGAATCCGGTCCGTTCGAACGCCAGCTCTACCGCATCAACATCACCCGCGCGCAGGTCGAGAAGATGAACCGCACGCTGTCGCTGGTGCCCTATCGCAAGCCGGTGATCGGCGAGGTCGAGTTCACTTCCGGCTTCGGCGTGCGCTCCGATCCATTCCTCGGCCGCCCCGCGATGCACACCGGCCTCGACTTCCGTGCTGCCACCGGCGATCCGGTCCGCGTCACCGCCAACGGCAAGGTGGTGAATGCCGGCTGGGCCGGCGGCTACGGCCGCATGGTCGAGGTCGATCACGGCAACGGCCTCTCCACCCGCTACGGCCATCTCTCCGAAATCAACGTCAAGGTCGGCCAGCAGGTGAAGATCGGCGACATCATCGGCGAGGTCGGCTCGACCGGCCGTTCGACCGGCCCGCATCTGCACTACGAGACCCGCATCGACGGCGAAGCCGTCGACCCGCAGAAATTCCTGCGCGCCGGCGTGCGGCTGAGCGCCGGGTAAGATCGCTCATCCGGCAAGCCGACGCGCGACCAACGCGCAACGGCATTGCGCGATCGCAATTGGTGCTGTTCCGCAGACATGCTAAGCATGCTGCGGGGATTTCAGGGCCGTGCGTCGCATTTCATCACACAGCAAACATCTGACGGGCGCCGTCGCCTGTGCGATGGCCTATGTGCTGGCGCTGCAGGTCACGCTGGCGGTGAGCCTGAACGCCTGGCTGCCGCCGAGCTTCGCCTTCGTATTCGGTGAGATCTGTCACGAGCGAATCGACAACGCTCGAGGGGGCGCCGACAGCTCGGAAGCGCCGGCTGCGACGTCAGCGGCGCATTGTCCGCTCTGCGTCACCCCGGCTTTCGCACTGCTGCCGCCGCCCGACGCACCCACGGTCAGCCTCCGGCGCGTCCTTGGCGTTGCGTTCGAACCGATCGCGCCCTTGTGGCGCGCGACTGCCGAGGTCGACGCCGGGCACCGGGCGCGCGCGCCACCTCGGCTCGCCTGAGCGGCGGTCGCCGCATCTTCAGACACATCGCTGCGCCACATGCCGCCTCCGCTCTCACGGAGCCGCAGCGTGATGGCACGCACATCTTGGCATCATCAGCCGGGCGCCGTTGGCGCGTGCCCAGCTCCCGATCTCATCCGCAGATATCTGCGCAGCATCCTCCAGAGTTCTCCATGTCGAACGTCCTTTCAGGCTCAAAGCCGCCCACTGCCTCTTTACCTCCGCGACCGATGTCGTCGGCGCTGCTCGCGGCGACAGCCTTGCTGTGCTCCGCCGCTGAACCCGCCAGCGCGCGCCCCGCGGCGTCGCTGCCGACCGTCACCGTCGACCCCGCGCGTCAGCGCACGGCCAAGCCTCGTCCCCGGCCTGCGGCAAGCCGCGAGACTCACGCACCGGCCCCACACGCCACGGAAGCCGCCACGCAGCAGAAAGACACCGGCCCAACAGCTGCAAGCCGCACGCTGCCGCCGCAGGCCGGCTTCGAGCGCGGTCTCTCCTCGAGCGATTCGGCAGGCCTCGTCACCGACCTGCCGGGCGGCGCAGCCTGGGGCGCCGGCGGCGTCTCCAGCCTGCCCGCGATCAACGGCATGGGCGCCGACCGGCTCCAGGTCGCGATCAACTCGATGCTGATCTCGCCGGCCTGCCCGAACGAGATGAATCCGCCGCTGTCCTTCGTCAATCCGGCGATGATCGCGAAGATGCGCGCCTATCTCGGCATCGGCCCGGTCTCGGTCGGCGGCGACTACATCGGCAGCCGCATCGATGTCACCACGGCACCGCCCGCCTTCGCGGCGACCGACGGCTGGATCGCCAGCACCCGCGTCTCCAGCTTCTTCCGCAGCAACGGCAACGCCTATGGCGTCGATGCGACGGCCACGGCCGCCAACCGCGACACCAGCGTTACCTACACCGGCGGCTGGGTCCGTTCCGGCAACTACAAGGCCGGCGACGGCACCACCGTGAAGTCGACGCTGTACGAGACGCAGAACCACGCCATCAGCATCTCCAAGCGCAGCTTCGGCAACCTGTTCACGTTCCAGGTGGGCGGCCAGTTCATCCCCTACCAGGGCTATGTGAACCAGTACATGGACATGGTCTACAACCGCGGCCTGTTCGCCAACGGCCGCTACGAAGGCACGTTCGACTGGGGCCTGATCGAGGCGTCCGCCTTCGTGCATCAGATCCGGCACACGATGGGCTTCATCGCGCCCGACAAGGTCGCCTCGATGCCGATGGACACCAAGGGCCTCGACGGCGGCTACGCGATCAAGGCGACGCTGCCGGTGTCGGGCCAGGACCTCCTGCGCGTCGGCAACGAGCTTGCGCTCAACCGGCTCGACGACTGGTGGAGCCCGGTTGCCGGGTCGATGATGATGGGGCCGAACAGCTTCATCAACATCAACGGCGGACAGCGCGACCGCATCGGCACCTTCGTCGAATGGGAGCGGCACTGGGATCGGCAGTGGACGTCGATCGTCGGCCTGCGCAACGACATCGTGCGGATGAACACCGGCAACGTCTCGGGCTACAACGCGATGATGTACGGCGCCGATGCCGCGGCGTTCAACGCCGCCGACCATGCCCGGACCGACGTGCATCTCGACGGCTCCGCGCTCGTCCGCTACGAGCCCGACGCGATCAGCCAGTTCGAGCTCGGCTTCGCGCGCAAGACGCGCTCGCCGAACCTGTATGAGCGCTACGCCTGGTCGACCAATGCGATGGCGATGCAGATGATCGGCTGGTTCGGCGACGGCAACGGCTATGTCGGCAACCTCGACCTCAAGCCTGAGAAGGCGCACACCGTGAGCTTCACCGCCGGCTGGCACGATCCGGCGCAGAAGCTGTGGGACGTCAAGGTGACGCCCTATGCCAGCTACGTGCAGGACTACATCGACGTCGACCGCTGCAAAACGGCGAGCTGCCTCGCCAGCAACCCCGCCAACCTGACGACAAATACCGGCTTCGTCTATCTGCAGTTCGCCAACCACGACGCCACGCTGGTCGGCGTCAATGTCGAAGGGCGCCTGACGGTCTGGGACGACCTGACCTACGGCCACGGCCAGATCCGTGGCCTGATCGGCTACGTCAGGGGCTACCGCACCGACGGCGTCGACCTCTACCACATGATGCCGGTCAACGCGAAGCTCGCGCTCGATCATCATCTCGGCGGCTGGACCAATTCGGTCGAGCTGCAGCTCGTCGGCTCCAAGAATGTCGTGAGCCAGGTCCGCAACGAGCTGACCACGCCGTCCTACGCGCTGGTCAACCTGCGCACCGGCTACCAGTGGCAGCACGTGCGGCTCGATCTCGGCGTCGACAACCTGTTGAACCGGACCTATGACCTGCCGCTCGGCGGCGCCGATCTGGTCGACTATCAAGTGGTGTCGATGATGGGCTCATCCGCGGCCTACGGCTACGCCGTCAAGGGCCCTGGCCGGTCGCTGAATGCGCGGCTTAGCGTGAACTTCTGACGACGGGCCGGCCCGCGGCGCGAACACCGCGGGCCGGCATGTCTCAGGAGGTTTCGAGCGCGTCGAGGAATCGCGACAGGTCCTCCCACAGATCGCCCGGCTCCTCCAGCCCGATGCTCAGCCGCACCAATCCCTCCGCGGCATTCCATGCGTGCACCGTGCGATCGGCCGTGACATCCATCGGCGCAATCAGGCTGTGGGTGCCGCCCCAGGAGGCGCCGATGGCGAACAGACTGAGATGTCCGAGCGCCGGATAGATCCGCGCGGTAAACTCCGGCCTGATGACGACGCTGAACACCGTGCTCGCAGCCTTGAAGTCGCGCGCGAAGATTTCGTGGCCGGGACAGGACGGCAACGCCGGATGCAGCACGCGCGCGACCGCCGGCGACTGTTGCAGCAGCTCGGCAAACTCACGCGCGACGCGTCCCGAATGCGCCATGCGGACTCCCATGGTCTCGATGCCGCGCAGCGCCAGCGCCGCCTCATCCGGCGACACGCCGATACCGAGCACGCCCAGCACGTCCTTGAGCGCCTTGCGCAAGCTCAGGTCCTTGACGGTGATCGAGCCGAGCAGCAGGTCGGAATGACCGCCGACATATTTGGTCAGCGCCTCCACCGCGAAATCGACGCCATGCGCCAGCGGCTTGAACAACAGCGGGCTCGCCCAGGTGTTGTCGCAGCCGGTGAGCACGCCGCGCACCTTTGCGGCCCGCGCGATGGCCGGAACGTCCTGCACCTCCATCGTTCCCGAGCCCGGCGATTCCAGCCAGATCAGCTTCGTGCTGGCATCGATGAGATCGCTGATGCCGCCGCCGATCAGCGGGTCGTAGACCTCATGCGAAATCCCGCGCGCGGCGAGATAGTTCGCGCACAGATGACGCACCGGTGGATAGACGTGATCGGGGATCAGCACCTTGTCGCCGGGCTTGAGCACGGCGAGCATCGTGATCGCGACCGCGGCCTGTCCAGACGGGACCAGCACGGTGCGCTCGCCACCATGCAGCGCGCTGATCTGCGCCTCCAGGGTCCGCGTCGTCGGCGTGCCATGCAGGCCATAAGTGTAACCGTCGAGACCACGCTCGGCGCGCCGCGCAAAGTCCTGCGGCTCGTCATAGACGATCGTCGAGGCGCGATGGGTCGGAACCGCCAGCGACTTGAAGCCGTCGTGCGACACGGCGGGGTGCTGAACGCAGCGGGTGAGATCGTGCATGGAAACCTCGTGAGACAATGCTGACGGCCATCTTAGCGCAACGGCGCGAGCAGCGCGCTCAGGTGCAAGCACGTACAGAAGTCAAAATCCTTTGTGCTGCGCAGCTAGCGCTTCGCCGGCAGCACGAACACCTGGCCCGGATAGATCAGATCCGGCCGGCGGATCTGCTCGCGATTGGCGCGGTAGATGACTGCGTAGCGCGTACCTTCGCCGAGGAGACGGCGGCTGATGTGCCACAGGCTGTCGCCGCGCGACACGGTGATCGTCCTCGCGCCACTGCGCGCGGGTGAAGCGGCAACGTCCTTCAGGTCGGCCGGCGACGCGGACGCAAGCTGCGTGCGCGCGCCGGGAGCACCGCCGCTTCCCTGCCCCTGCCCCGCGGCCGCTGGCAGCGAGGCCGTGGTCAGCGCCTCCGGCACCTTCAACGGCACCTCGGCCCGCGCCTGCACGGCGCCGGTCTTGGCATCCACCTCGTCGAGCCGCAGCCGGTCCTTGCCGGCCCAGGCGGCATCCTTGATGGTCGTCGCGACGCAGCCATCTGCACCGGCCGTCGCGGTGTCGACCAGCCGGTCGTTGAGATAGATCCGGACGGTGGCCCCGGGCCGTGCGCGGCCGCCGACGCGCAGATTGCCGTTCGGCTCGAAGTCGACGGCCTCGACCGCGATCGCCAGCGGCACCGATGCGGCCGGCTTCGACAGCACGCGTGTCGGCTGGTCCGGCGCGATCACCGCGACGGTGGCCGGGCGCTTGCCGGCCTCGACCACCACCGCGACGCTCTGCTTGGACGAGATCTCGCGGCCGTCCGGCTGCTTGGCCCGCAACGTCAACTCGAACGTCCCGGCGGGCAGCGGCGGCGGCACCATGGAAAATTGCCCCGAGCGATCGGCCACCACTCGCGCATGCGGCTCGCCGTTGCGCAGCAACTCGACAGTGGCGCCGGGCGCCGCACGGCCGGCAACGACGGTGTCGCCCGACGGCTCCACGCTGACGACGTCGAACGACGGCCCATCGCTCTCGGCCGCCGGCGGCGCCACCGGCGCCAGCAGCGAAGCCAGTCCGCTGGCCTGTTGCTGCGCGCTGGCGAGCGCTGCCGCGGCTTGGCTCGCGCCGCCGCCCTTGTCTGCCGCACCCGGTTCAGCCGCCGCAGCGCGCTGCGGAGCAGCGGGCGCACCGTCTGCCGGAGCGCTCGGCGCAGTCGCGCCAGTCCGGCTCGCAGACGTCCCATCACGCTTGAAGATCGGGAGGTCGAGACCGAAGCCCTGCGCAAACGCAATGGCCAGGCCCGCGATCGCGAGCGCCGCAACGGCGCCGCCACCCCAGATCAATCGTCCGCCGTTTCCGATGCTCATGCGGTGATCCGTCCTGTGCAAACGAGGCGCGGAGACGACGGCTCCGTCAGCGGGAATCTTGCTTTGCACATAGCATCATACAGGGCGGAATGCCATTGCCCGCGCGGCTGGGGGCAGCGATCGAGCCGCCCAACTTGCCAAGTGTGACTTCCCCGCGCATCGGCAAAGCGCCAATCAGCGGCAAGCCCGCAGTGTCGAACCAGGACCCCGTTGCAGAGCATGTCCGAGAATGCGGCAGAGCCCGACAATCACAAACTTTCCTATTTCTTTTTTCCAGAAACCGTGTATGATCCGCTCATCCCGCCTCGTTGCGAGGGGCGTACGCGTCGTCACGGACGTTGGGGCGGGATGCGGTGGACGTGGGCTGCGATGCACGACGGGCATGGCGGCCGCGGACGATGAAGTCGCGTGGTCCTGACCTCCCGATGCTGAGGCCAAGTTCGCGCCGGCGCAGATGCGCTGGCGCGGATGACGGGGGCAAGAAAGCCCGGTCCCCGGGGAGATCGCGTATAAGTCGTTAAAACCATCGCGCAGGGAATGCCGGTTACGGCTTTGCCTGTGGTACCTGCCGCCTGCATTTTTTTCGCAGGCGGGCCATGGGTGAGGCCTTCACCCGGCATTCCCTGCGCCCTCGTCTCGAGGGCTCGCCGCCAAAAACTCGGACGCCCGTGCGTCACGAGGAAATTCCCATGCTCTATTGCTGATTGTCTGAGACGGTATCCGGCTCTCGAACCGCAATGCACAACGCGTAGTCCTACGGTGCCCATCTTTTACGCAACATTTAACGATCGGACCGCCTTCTCGCGTTCGTCCGAAGTTCAAATTCCGAATCCGATTCAATGGGCAGGTGGAGTTCATATCCGTGCGCAAGAATCTACCGGTCACGACCCATGAATACCCGATCACCGACGAGACGCTCATCGTCTCCCGCACCGATCTGAAGGGCAAGCTGACCTATTTCAACGAGCAGTTCGTCGATGCCGCCGGCTTCACCCCCGACGAGCTGATGGGCCAGCCGCACAACATCATCCGTCATCCCGACATGCCGGAGGCGGCCTTCGCCAACCTCTGGGACACGCTGAAGCAAGGCAAGCCGTGGGCCGGCGCCGTCAAGAACCGCCGCAAGAACGGTGACTTCTACTGGGTGCAGGCAACCGCGTCGCCCATCCGCGATAATGGCGAGATCACCGGCTACACCTCGATCCGCACCAAGCTGCCGTCCGAGCAGCGCGCCGAGGCCGAGAAGGTGTACGGGCTTCTCAACCAGAACAAGGCGCAGGACTACACCATCAGCGCGGGCATCATCCGCCGCCGCTCGGTGTTCGACCGCCTGTCGCTGTTCACGGGTACGCTCAAAGCGCGGCTGACGACCTTGGCCGCGGTGCTGGGCGTGTTCATGCTGATCATCGGCGCGGCCGGCCTGATTTCGACCCGCTCCACCAACGTCGCCATGAAGTCGCTCTACGAGGATCGCACGATTCCACTGGCGCAGTTGTTCGAGATCAACGATCGCACCTTGCAGAACATGTCGTCGCAACAGTCCGCGGCGGCGAACGGCAAGGCCGGAAAGCCGATCGACGGCATCAGGGCGCTGGTGGACGGAAACAGCGCGAGAATCACCAAGGTCTGGGCCGACTACATGGCGAGCTACTTGACCCCGGAGGAGAAGATCGTCGCCGATGCCTACGCGATCAGGCGCAAGGCCTATCTGGAGGAAGGCATCAGGCCGGGACTGGCTCTGCTCGAGCAGGGCAAGTTCGACGAGGCGAGCCAGCATATCGCCACGAAGGGACATGATCTGTTCGAGGCCGCCAAGCACGAGCTCGACAAGCTCGTCGAGATCCAGGTGAAGGAAGGCAAGGCGCTCTACGAGGAGGCCGAGAGTCAATATCTGGTGGTGCTCGCGATCATTTCGGTGATGATCCTGGCGGGTATCGGAATCGGCGCCACGTTCAGCCTGCAAAGCATCCGCGCGGTGCTGCGGCCGCTCAAGGTGCTCAACGACGCGATGCAGAACATCAGCCAGGGCAAGCTCGACAACCGCATCCCGGTGCAGCGCGACGACGAGCTCGGCGAGGCGCTGCGCAACCTGCAGACCGTGCAGGCGATCGTCCGCTTCAACAGCGAGGAAGTGAAGGCTGTGCAGCACTCGGCCGAGGTCAAGCGCAAGGCCGGCATGAACAAGCTCGCCAGCGAATTCGAAAGCGCGATCGGCGGCATCGTGCAGACGGTGTCCTCGGCCTCATCGCAGCTCGAGACGTCCGCCGGCACGCTGACCTCGAACGCGACGCGCTCGCAGGAGCTCGCCACCACCGTGGCGGCCGCGTCCGAGCAGGCCGCGACGAACGTGCAGTCGGTGGCCTCGGCCACCGAGGAACTGACCTCGTCGGTGACCGAGATCAGCCGCCAGGTGCAGGAATCGGCGCGCATCGCCAACGGCGCCGTCGATCAGGCGCGCACCACCAACGACCGCGTCAACGAGCTCTCGAAGGCCGCCGCGCGGATCGGCGACGTGGTCGAGCTGATCAACACCATCGCCGGCCAGACCAACCTGCTGGCGCTGAACGCAACCATCGAGGCGGCGCGCGCCGGCGATGCCGGCCGCGGCTTCGCCGTGGTCGCGTCCGAGGTCAAGGCGCTCGCCGAGCAGACCTCGAAGGCCACCGGCGAGATCGCCCAGCAGATCTCCGGCATCCAGGCGGCCACGCAGGAATCGGTGTCGGCGATCCGGGAGATCAGCACGACGATCGAGCGGCTGTCGGAAATCTCCTCGACCATCGCCGCTGCCGTCGAGCAGCAGGGCGCGGCGACGCAGGAGATCTCGCGCAACATCCAGGAGGCGTCGCGCGGCACCACCGAGGTCAATGCCAACATCGTCGACGTCCAGCGCGGCGCCTCGCAGACCGGATCTGCTTCGGGCAACGTGCTGTCGGCGGCGCAGTCGCTGTCGCAGGAGAGCGACCGGCTGCGGCAGGAGGTCGACCGATTCCTCGGCAACGTGCGGGCGGCCTAAGCCGCCCCGCGCTCACCGCCCGGTCGGCCGGATCGGGCGGCCCTGACTGATGAAGGCGTAATGGCCGGCGCCGATGCCGCCGACCATCAGCGCCTCGACGACGGGCTCGGCGATCTCACCGGTCGCCGCCCAGTCGATGACGAAATTGGCACCGGTGCCGCCGCGGGTGTCCTTGACGGGCACGAAGATCTCGACGGTCGCGAACGGCCTCAAGGCGACGGGCTCGCGCAGATGCGCCTCCACCAGCGTGCCGGCCGTATCATAATAGTTGATGCGCCGGACGATCAGCGGCCGCTGCTCGGAGGCGTTATGGATGCTCAGCGTCACCGAGAAATCGGCCTGGACCCGGCCCGGGGTCATCGCGACGCTGGAATAGACGGGGACGTAGACGGCGCCCGTGACCGTGACGGGCTGCGCCGGAACTGGCGTCAGCGAGCTCGCGAAAGTCGTGGTCACGTCGTCGGCGGCCTGCGCCGCGCCGGCCGCAACAGCTGCGATGAGCAGCAGCGCGAATGCGCCGGCCCGGATGTGACAGATTGCGGGTTTCCTTGCGCGGCGGCCCGACATAAGTTGCCGCCCCGGGGGTTGCTTCATGCATGAACTGATCGGCGACATCACGCTCTGCATCCTGTTTGCGTGGGTGCTTGGACTGGCGGCGCATAAATGGCGCCAGCCCTCGATTCTCGCTTATCTGGTCGCGGGCTTCGCCATTGGCCCCTTCGGCACCGGCTGGGTCAAGTCCCAGGAATCGATTTCCGTGATCTCGGAACTCGGCCTCATCTTCATGCTGTTCATGATCGGGCTCGAGATCGACCTCAAGAAGATCATCCGCGCCGGCCCGGTGATTCTGATTGCCGGCGGCGTCCAGCTGCTCGGCGGCGCCGCGCTCGGCATCCTGTTCTTCGTCGCGATCGGCATGCGGATGGGCGCCGAGAGCTACGACGCGCTGTATCTCTGCGTCGCCTGCGCGCTGTCCTCGACCGTGATCATCGTCAAGGTGCTGTACGAGAAGCGCGAGCTCGACACCCTGCCCGGCCGCATCACCCTCGGCGTGCTGGTGCTGCAGGACGTATTCGCGATCCTGTTCCTGGCGGTGCAGCCGAGCCTCGACGACCTCCATGTCAGCGTGATCCTGCTGTCGTTCGCCCGCGCCGGCACGCTGGTCGCGATCGCCCTGCTCCTCAGCCGCTACGTCTTGCCGCCGGTATTCCATCGCATCGCGCGCACCCCGGAGCTGATCCTGCTCGGCGCGCTGGCCTGGTGCTTCCTGATCGGCGAGATCGCAGAAAGGCTGCACCTGTCGCGCGAGATGGGCTCGCTGGTTGCGGGCGTCTCGCTGTCGACCTTCCCCTATGCGCTCGACGTCACCGCCAAGGTCACGACCCTGCGCGATTTCTTCATCACGCTGTTCTTCGTCGCGCTCGGCATGACCATCCCGATCCCGACACTGTCCGTGGTCGGACTGGCGCTGGTGATCGCACTGTTCACGGTGGCGAGCCGGCTGCTCACCACCTTTACGCCGCTCTACATGATGCGGCAGGGCCTGCGCGCCAGCCTGCTGCCGGCGCTCAACCTTGCCCAGATCAGCGAATTCTCGCTGGTGGTGATCCAGACCGGCGCCGCCGCCGGCCACCTCAAGAACGGCACGTCGAGCGCGGCGTCCTTCGCCTTCGTGCTGCTCGCGGTGCTCTCGACCTTCGTCATCGTGCGCTCCGACCCGATCGCGCGGCGAAGCATCCCGCTGCTCAAGCGGCTCGGCCTGCGCGACCTCGATTCGAGCAAGGACGGCGAGGCCGGCCATGAGGGCGGGCACGGCGCCGGACGGCCGATCGTTCTCCTCGGTTTCTTCCGCACGGCCAGCGCCCTGCTGAGCGAGATCGAGCGCAACGAGCCGGCGCTGCTGGAACAGATCGGCGTGGTCGATTTCAACCCGGTCGTCTTCCGCACCCTGTCCGATCGTGGCATCCAGGTGACCTATGGCGACATCAGCAATGTCGACACGCTGATTCACGCGGGGGTCGGCCAGGCCGAGTTGATCATCCTGAGCATCCCGGACTCGCTGCTCAAGGGCGCCAACAACGAGAAGCTGGTGCGCCACGTGCGCAGCATCAATGCAACGGCCAAGATCGTCGCGACCGCCGACCTGCTCGCCGACGTCAACGACCTCTACGATGCCGGCGCCGACTATGTGACCGTGCCGCGGCTCAGCGATGCGCAGGTGCTGCTCAACCTGATCCAGGACGCCAGCGCCGGGCTCCTCTCCGAGCGCCGCAGCCAGGCCGAGGCGATGCTCGCCGACCGCCGCGAGGTGCTGCCATGAGCCGGGCGCGTATCCATCTCCGACACAATCTCTGATCCCGCTGGACTTGAATCATGGCAAACACGAGCGTTCACGTCGTCGATCACCCGCTGGTCCAGCACAAGCTCTCCTTGATGCGCGAGCGTGACCGCTCGACCAAGGGCTTCCGCGAGCTCCTGAACGAGATCGGCATGCTGCTCGCCTATGAGGTCACGCGCGACCTGCCGCTCGAGCTCGTCGGCATCGAAACGCCGATCGCCCCGATGAAGGCGCCGAAGATCGCCGGCAAGAAGCTCACCCTGGCGCCGATCCTGCGCGCCGGCGTCGGCTTCCTCGACGGCATGCTGGCGCTGATGCCGTCCGCGCGCATCGCCCATATCGGGCTCTACCGCGATCCCAACACGCTCCAGGCCGTCGAGTACTACTTCAAGGCGCCGCAAGACCTGAGCGACCGCACGGTGATCCTGATGGACCCGATGCTCGCGACCGGCAACTCCGCCTGCGCGGCTGCCGAGCTGCTCAAGACGCGCGGCGCCCGCGACATCCGTTTCGTCTGCCTGCTGGCGGCCCCGGAAGGCATCGCCAAGTTCGAGAAGGAGCATCCGGACATCCCGATCTGGACCGCAGCGATCGACGAGAAGCTGAATGACCACGCCTACATCGTGCCCGGTCTCGGCGATGCCGGCGATCGGATGTTCGGCACGAAGTGATCGTGAACGGTTCAGCAGGACGGTCGCGGTGAAAGGCGAATGACACTGAGGATGCGACCATCGATCACCAGCAGCGCACTCCCGATCACCAGCGCACCGCTGATCTCCCGCAACGAGATGCTTTCGCCGAGCACCAGCGACCCGAGCAGGATCGTCGTCAACGGGATCAACAAGGTCACCAGCATCACGTTGGTCGCCCCGGAGCGGCGCAGGATCTGGAAGAACACGATATAGGCGAATGCCGTCGACAGCGCCGCAAGGCCGATGACCGCGACCCAGGTTTGCAGCCCGGGAAGCGGGAGACGCCAGGGCTGGTCGACCGCGCCGGCGATGACCAGCATCATCACGCTCGAAGCCGAGAGCTGGAAGGTGGCGGTCGCGAGCGGCGGCGATTGGGTGAGATGGCGGCGCACCAGCAGTGCGGCGATGCCGTAGCTGAGCGATGCGCCAAGACCGAACAGAATGCCGTAGCCGCCTGCCGAGCCGCCGAGCCCCGATCCGCCTCGCAGGATCACGACGCCGACGAGGCCCACGATCAGGCCCGCAGCCCGCCGGACCGACAGCCTTTCATCCCCCGCGGCAGCCATTACCACGATGGTGAACAGCGGCGTGGTCGCGTTGAGCACCGCGGCAAGACCGGAGGTGATGAACGTCTGGCCGATCACGATCAAGCAGAACGGCACGACATTGTTGAACAGCGCCACGGCGAGGAACGGCAGCCAACCGACAATCCCCCTGGGAAAACCGAGCCCGCGCAGGCGCGCCACCGGCAGCAGAATCGCAGCCGCCAGCACGATGCGCAGCAGCACCAGCGTCAGCGGCGGCAATTCCTTCAAGGCGAGGCCGTTGAAGATGAACGACCCGCTCCACAGCAGCGAGAGCAGGCCGAGCAGCGACCAGTCCCGCGCGTCCATGCTCTCGTTCTGGGATGTCATCACGGCAACCGTGGTTCAATGTCGGCGTGAACGTTGCAAATAGGGCCGAGCGTGATCCACCCGCTTTCCGTCAGCGTCGCGCTCTACGGCGGGTCTTTCGGCCGCGAGATCAGCTCGATCATGCGGCCTTCGTCCTCATCCGGCATCGCCGCCTTCGCCCGCGCATAGGCGTCGACGGCCGCCTGGGCCATGACTGGGCGCTCACCGAGCAGTTCCTCGGCGAGCTGCAGCGCATAGGCTGCATCCTTGTGACGGAGTGCTGCGGTGAAGCTCGCGTCGGCGAAGTTGCGCGCGACCATGCGCGGGGCGTGGCGCAGCACCTGCGGGCTCGCCGCGACGCCGCCCTGGATCGCCTCGAGCACGAGATTCATGTCGAGCCCGGCCTGCTCGGCGATCGCGAGCCCTTCGGCGAGACCCGCGATCTGCATCGCGCCAAGCAGGTTGTTGATCAGCTTGTAGACGGTCCCGGTGCCCACCGGTCCGAAATGGCGAATGGTCGAGCCGATCGGCGCCAGATAGGGCCGCGCGCGGTCGAGATCGGCGGCGTCGGCGCCGATCAGCAGGGTCAGCTTGCCGCTTGCGGCCGCGTCGGGCAGCCCGGTCACCGGACAGTCGAGATATGTCACGCCGCGCGCATTCAGCTCGCGCGACAGGCGCAGCGTATGATCACGCGATACGGTCGAGCATTCGATCGCAATCGTGCCGACCCGCATGGTGGCGGCGGCGCCATCCGGCCCGAGCCACACCGCGCGCGAGGCGTCGTCATCCGCAACCATGGTGACGACGGCGACGGCATCGATCGCCGCATCGGCCGGCGAGGTCGACCAGCGCGCGCCGCGCGCGATCAGATCCTCGGCCTTTGCCTTGTTGCGATTCCAGACCGCCACGGAATAGCCGGCATCGAGATAGCGACCGGCCATGCCGTGGCCCATCCGCCCGAGCCCGATGAAGGCAACGCGCGCCGCGCTCAATCCACGTCCTCGATTGCGGCGCCCGGCGTCGTGCCGAACGCGCGCTGTGCCAGCGTCGCGGCCATGAACTCGTCGAGATCGCCGTCGAGCACGCCCGCGGTGTCCGACGTCTGCACGCCGGTGCGCAGATCCTTCACCATCTGATAGGGCTGCAGCACGTAGGAGCGGATCTGGTGGCCCCAGCCGATCTCGGTCTTGGCCGCCTGATCCGCCGCCGCCTTCTCCTCGCGCTTCTTCAACTCGATCTCGTAGAGCCGCGCGCGCAGCATGTCCCAGGCCTGGGCCCGGTTCTTGTGCTGCGAGCGGCCGGCCTGGCAGACCACCGCGACACCGGTCGGGATGTGCGTCAGCCGCACCGCCGATTCGGTCTTGTTGACGTGCTGGCCGCCGGCGCCGCCCGACCGCATCGTGTCGACACGGACGTCGGACTCCTTGATGTCGATCTTGATGCTGTCATCGATGACCGGGAAGATCTGCACCGAAGAGAACGAGGTGTGGCGCCGCGCATTCGAATCGAACGGCGAGATCCGGACCAGGCGATGCACGCCGGCTTCCGTCTTCAGCCAGCCATAAGCGTTGTGCCCGGAGATCTGGATGGTCGCGGACTTGATGCCCGCCTCTTCGCCCAGCGATTCCTCGAGATACTCGACCTTGAAGCCGTGGGTCTCGGCCCAGCGTGTGTACATGCGCAGCAGCATCTGCGCCCAGTCCTGGCTCTCGGTGCCGCCGGCGCCGGCATGGACCTCGAGATAGGTGTCGAACTTGTCGGCCTCGCCGGACAGGAGCGCCTCGAGCTCGCGCCGCGCGACCTCCTTCTTCAGCTCCTTCAGCGCATTCTCGGCTTCAGTGACGACGCCGGGATCGTTCTCGGCCTCGCCAAGCTCGATCATCTCGATGTTGTCGCTGAGCTCACGCTCGACCTTGCCGATGCCGGTCAGCGAGTCCTCCAGCGAGGTCCGCTCCTGCATCAGCCGCTGAGCTTTTTGGGGGTCGTTCCAGAGATTGGGGTCTTCGGCGAGCTTGTTCAGCTCGGCCAGCCTTGCCGTCGATGTCTCGACGTCAAAGATGCCTCCTCAGCAGCCCGACCGACTGCTTGATCTCTTCTACGATTTTCTCGATTTCCGCGCGCATGTCGCTCTCTTCAGGCCGCGGCTCCAAGCGCCGCAGCATCGTCTCTCACAGGGGGATGTAACGGCGCTCGGCGCAAAGCGCAATCGCTCCGCGCCGCAACGGCATCAGTTTCAGCCGGCCCAATAGCCTAATAGAGGCTTCCCGTGCCTGGACGGATGATGAAGCTGCCAGCATCAGGCTGGCCGCCGCTCTGCGACGGCATCACGCGTCCATCGGCGTCGGCGACACCGATGACGGAGTAGTTGTCCGGCGGCGCCGTACCCGGCTTGAATGCTTCCATGATCGTGCGGCCGCCGTCGCCAGGGCTTGCGCGCATGCCCGTCTTGGCATCGACACGGACCAGCTTGATGCCGGCCGGGATCTTGAAGGGCGTGGCCGGCTTGTCGGCCAGCGCGAGCTTCATGAAGTCTTTTGCGATCGGTGCGGCCAGATGACCGCCGGTTGCAGCGTTACCCCGACCGAGCGGCCGCGGCTTGTCGTAACCCATGTAGATCGCGACGGCGAGGTCGGGCGAGAAGCCGACGAACCATGCGTCCTTGGCCTCGTTGGTGGTGCCGGTCTTGCCGGCGATCGGCTTGCCGACCTCCTTCAGCACGGTCGCCGTGCCCGCCTGCACCACGCCCTCGAGCATCGAGGTGATCTGGTAGGCCGTCATCGTATCCAGAACCTGCTCCCGGCGGTCGACCAGCTGCGGCTCGCTCTGGTTCTTCCAGCCGTCCGGGGCGTCGCAGCCGCGGCACTCCCGGGCATCATGCTTGAAGATGGTGTGGCCGTAGCGGTCCTGGATGCGGTCGATCAAGGTCGGCTTCACCCGACGGCCGCCATTGGCGATCATCGAATAGGCGGTGACCATGCGCATGGCCGTGGTTTCGCCGGCGCCGAGGGCGTAGGACAAGTAATTCGGCAGCTCGTCATAGACTCCGAACCGCTTGGCGTATTCGGAAATCAGCGGCATGCCGACGTCCTGCGCGAGACGCACGGTCACCGTGTTCAGCGACAGACGCAGCGCGTTGCGCAAGGTCGTGGGCCCGAGATATTTCCCGTTGGAGAAGTTGTCGGGGCGCCAGACCTGCCCGCCCTGCCCCTGGTCGATCTCGATCGGTGCGTCGACGACCTGGGTCGACGGCGTATAGCCGTTGTCGAGCGCCGAAGAATAGACGATCGGCTTGAATGACGATCCGGGCTGCCGGTAGGCCTGCGTTGCGCGGTTGAACTGGCTCTGGTCGAAGGAGAAGCCGCCGACCATCGCGAGCACACGGCCGGTGTTCGGGTCCATGGCAACCATCGCGCCGGACACTTCGGGCAGTTGCTCGAGGCGATACTGGCCTTCGACCGGATTGCCTTCCTTGTACAGCGGATCGGCATAGATCACGTCGCCCGGCTGCAGCACCTGGGCGACCGACGTCGGCACCTTGCCGCGGCCGTTGGCCGTCGCAGCCCGCGCCCATTTCACGCCGTCAAGCGTGATCAGGCCGGTCTGGCGTTCCTTGCTGACGGCGCCGCCGAGTTCGCGCGGCGGCTGGAAGCCGATGCGGGCGGACTGGTCACTGGTCTCGAGCACTACGGCCATCCGCCAGGGCGAGATGTCGGAGAGCGACTTGATATCGGCGAGCTTCACACCCCAATCACCCGACGTGTCGAGCTTGGAGACGGCTCCGCGATAGCCCTGCTCCTGGTCGTACCTCACGAGTCCGGCGACCATGGCCTTGCGCGCCATGACCTGGATCTTCGGATCGAGCGTCGTCCGGACCGACAGGCCGCCCTCGTAGAGCTTCTTCTCGCCATAGCGCTCGAAGATGTCACGGCGCACTTCCTCGGCGAAATATTCACCCGCGAAGATGTGGGCGCCGGTGTTGCGGCTCGCGATCGTCAGCGGATCCTTGCGCGCCTTGTCGGCGTCGGCCTGCTTGATCCAGCCGTTCTCGAGCAGACGATCGACGACGTAGTTGCGGCGCTCGATGGCACGGTCGCGGTTCCGGATCGGATGCAGGCTGCCCGGCATCTTCGGCAGAGCCGCCAGATAGGCGGCCTCGGCCACCGTCAGTTCGTTGACCGACTTGTCGAAATAGACCAGCGACGCCGCGGCGATGCCGTAGGCGCCGGAGCCGAGATAGATCTCGTTGAGATAGAGCTCGAGAATCTTGTCCTTCGAGTAGGTGCGCTCGATGCGCATCGCCAGCAGCGCTTCCTTGATCTTGCGGGCGAACGACACTTCGTTGGTCAACAGGAAGTTCTTGGCGACCTGCTGGGTGATGGTGGAGGCGCCCTGCGGACGGCGATTCGAGCCGAAGTTCTGGGCGTAGACCACGGCAGCGCGCGCCATGCCGGTGAAATCGATGCCGCCATGCTCGTAGAAGTTCTTGTCCTCGGCGGCGAGGAAGGCGTTGATCACGAGCTTGGGAACCGCCTGGATCGGCAGGTACAGCCGGCGCTCCCGGGCATATTCACCGACCAGCGAGCCGTCGACCGCGTGCACGCGCGTCATCACCGGCGGCTCATAATCCTGCAGCTGGGAGTAGTCAGGCAGATCCTTGGAAAAATGCCAGATCAGGCCGGCCGCTGCTGCCACACCGACCAGGAACAAGACGGTACCGGCCGCGAACAGGAAGCCCAAAAACCGCACCAGAAAGCGCATCGGCGAATATCCGTTCCAACTCTTGTTTCGTCTCTCGGCTCGGACGCGGCGCACCCACAGGCGCTACCGCCAAAAATCACACGGTCGGCTGCAATGCCGCGTGACCCATGCCAGAGAAACGCACGGTCAAGCCTATCAGCGGTCAAGCCTATCACAAGTCTGCCGAGAAGGAATCCTCACTGATTCCGGGTGCCTCGCAGCACGTTTATACGGATGTTGCTGTGGCCAAACTAGGGCTTTGCGCGTACCGCCATCGGCTTGTCCGGCCTCTCGGGGCCCGCATTGGCAATGCGCTTGGCCAGAAAGGCATCGATCGCCCGCGCCATTGCGTCCGCCGTGCGCGACCGCCATGCGTCGGAGACCAGGTTCCCCATATCGCCCTTATTGGAGACATAGCCGAGTTCGACCAGCACGGATGGCACGTCGGGCGCCTTGAGGACGCGGAAACCGGCCGATTTCAGCGGGCGCTTATGCATATGCACCGCCGTCTTCATGTCGTTCATCAGCACACGGGCGAACCTGTTGGAAAACGTGCGCGTTTCCCGGCGGGCCAGATCGATCAGGATGTCGGCGACATCGGCCGGCTCCTCGGTCAGATTGACCCCGCCGATCTGGTCGGCGCGGTTCTCGGTCTCGGCCAGCCGTTCCGCCTCGACGTCAGACGCCTTGTCCGACAGCGTGTAGATGGTCGCGCCCTGCGCGGTGCCCTCACCCTTCGGCAGCGCGTCGGCGTGGATGGAGACGAACAGAGCCGCCGATTGCTTCTGGGCGATGCGGACCCGGTCTCCAAGCGGGATGAAGGTGTCGTCGTCGCGGGTCATGACCACGCGGAACTTGCCCGACCGTTCCAGCCGGTCGCGCAGCGCCTGGCCGAAGGCGAGCACCAGATTCTTCTCCGGCACCTCGCCGCCCTGGGTGCCGTAGTCGATCCCTCCATGACCGGGGTCGATCACGACCACGGGCCGGGTGTCCGGCGGGCCATCCGTCGGAGGGGTGGCGATGGCGACCGTCGTCGGCGGCCGGACTGCCGGCGCGGGGATCCCGGACGCCGTCGCGGACACCGAATCGGCCGGCCTGGCCCGGCTGTCGCTGCCGATGGCGCGGGCGAAAGTCGCCTCGTCGACCTCCTCCAGTTCGAGCACCAGCCGCGGCGGCTGGCCGTTGGCGGCATCCAGCACCGTGGAGTTGGCGATTCGGGCCGGGCCGGTGAGATCGAAGACGATGCGGGACCCACCAGGCATCACCATCCCATAGCGGAACGCCTTCACCAGACCACGGCCGCTGGTCCCGGCTCCCGTGGGCAGATGAAAGCTGACCTGGGGCAGGTCGACGACGACGCGATAGGGTTCGCTGAGCAGGAAGGCTCGAAACGGCACCGTCCGGTCGAGATCGAGCACGAATCGGGTCTGTCGGGAATCGCCGGCGACCCGTGCATCGGTGGCGATCGGGAACCCGGGCCCGACTACGGCAGGCGGAACCTGGCCGACCGGCCCGCTCTGGGCGCGGGCCGGAATGGCGGCCGCGCATAACATTTGCGTGACGCACAGTGACGCGCATCCCAGCAAGGAAAGGTAATTCGCCCGGCCAACTGCCAAATCGATGCCTCCGCGGGATCGTCTTACCGCAACCAATCCCAGGGGTTAATCGCCAAATTTTGTCATTTTCGTTAAAGGCCACCGATTGTTGCGGTTCCGCGACGCTTCGCTTGCGCGACCTGACCATTCCTCGTATGTACGAAGGGCTGAAGGCTAATCCTTACTGCCGGTTGTGTCGCGTTCAACCTCCGGTGAAACGCCGGAAGCTTCGTGATCGGGGTGCTCGGTATCGAGTCCTTGATCGTGGCGGAGATTCCAGCGCCTTTCCGACGCTCCACCAAAGCCTGCGCGATCCCGCGCGGCCGCAACGGAGAGCCGGTCACGAGCCGAGTGGCGCCTGTCAGGGCGCCTCCTCGCAGAGACCGCCCGGGCACCAGGTCAGACACGGTATAGCCTGATACCGCGCCCGTGACAGGGTGGGTATTCGATCCAGGCAAGCGTTTCGGCGCAATCTGGCCTTCGGCAACAGAGAAGGCGGCACCCGCTGCCGCCCACATATTCCAGACGGGCCGACGCTTGATGCGCCAGACTGAGTTGCCAACCATGACCAGCGGACGATCCGCGCCGATGCGGGGCCAGACCCCCGCCCGGCCAATCGCCCCGCCGGCATCAGGGTTGGCGCGGCGCGACCAGCTGCGTTTAGGCCTTCCCCTCACCCCCGAATCAGGTGGACCGTCGCGTCATCCGACAGCGCGCCACGCGCTCGCGGCCAATCGCGCCCGTCGCCTCCAAGAGTTCCAATATGCCCAACAAGATGTTGATCGATGCTACCCACCCGGAAGAGACCCGGGTCGTTGTCGTCCGCGGCAACCGCGTCGAGGAATTTGATTTCGAAACGGCCCAACGCAAGCAGCTCCGCGGCAACATCTACCTCGCCAAGGTTACCCGCGTTGAGCCCTCGCTGCAGGCCGCCTTCGTCGAGTATGGCGGCAACCGCCACGGCTTCCTCGCCTTCAGCGAAATCCATCCGGACTACTATCAGATCCCAGTCGCCGACCGGCAGGCTCTGATCGAAGCCGAGGAGCGCGCGCACCGCGAAGCCGAAGAGGAAAGCGAGAACCGCTCCAATCGCCGCCGCAACCGGCACCGCAGTTCACGGCGCCGCGGCAGCGGCGAACGCGTCCAGAGCGAGATCGTCGAGGCCGCCGAGGCGGGCCTCCCTGCCCAGACCGAGGGGCATGAGGCCGACCACGAGGCGCCTGAGCACCACGCCTATTCGCAGGACGATCAGCCGCACGCCGACGCGACCGAGGCGCAAGGCTTCTCCGAGGGCCCGGTCGAGACCCACGACCAGGACGCGCCGGGCGAAGCTCAACAAGGCGCAGCCGACGAATCGCACGGCCATGCCGAAGAACCGCATGATGCCGTCGCCGCGCAGGCCCACGACGCCGCCGCCGAGCAGCCCACTGGCGAAGTCGCGCAGACCGGCGACGCGCCCGCCACCGAGGCAGCCAGCCCCGTCCTCGGAGCGGACGAGCACGCCGACGAGCATGACCATGAGAGCCACGGTCATGACGAGCATCATGATGGCGAGCACGAGCATGATGAGCTCGATCATCACGAGCACGACCATCACGAGCATGATCACGATGAGCACGATCACGACGATGACGTCGCTCCCATGGCCGAGCACGCGGATCACGGCGTCACCATCGTGCCCGGCGACGAGAACGGCTCTGAGGCCGTGTCCGGCGACCACGAGGACGACGAGGACGACGGCGAGGAGATCGAGGAAGAGCTCGTCGAATCCGTCGGCGGCGACGACGTGCTGGAAGAAGTGCCGGAGCGCACCTTCCGTCCGCGCCGGCAGTACAAGATCCAGGAGGTCATCAAGCGCCGCCAGGTGATGCTGGTGCAGGTCGTGAAGGAGGAGCGCGGCAACAAGGGCGCCGCGCTGACGACCTATCTGTCGCTCGCCGGCCGCTACGCCGTGCTGATGCCCAACACCGCCCGCGGCGGCGGCATAAGCCGCAAGATCACCTCCGCGCAGGACCGCTCGCGCTTGAAGGAAGTGGTGCAGGACCTCGACGTGCCCGAGGGCATGGGCGTGATCCTGCGCACCGCCGGCGCCAACCGCACCAAGCCCGAGATCAAGCGCGACTTCGAATATCTGCTGCGGCTGTGGGAAACGGTCCGCGACATGACCTTGAAGTCGCAGGCGCCGACGCTGGTCTACGAGGAAGGCTCGCTGATCAAGCGCTCGCTGCGCGACCTCTACAACAAGGAGAT
The DNA here is from genome assembly GCF_051167995.1 of Bradyrhizobium sp. HKCCYLRH3073. Classification (NCBI taxonomy): domain Bacteria; kingdom Pseudomonadati; phylum Pseudomonadota; class Alphaproteobacteria; order Hyphomicrobiales; family Nitrobacteraceae; genus Bradyrhizobium; species Bradyrhizobium sp. HKCCYLRH3073. The sequence goes on along the minus strand of NZ_JBNPUD010000003.1, from coordinate 250,816 downwards.
CGACGAGATCCTGGTGGCCGGTGAAGACGGCTACCGCGAGGCGCACGACTTCATGAAGATGCTGATGCCGACCAACGTCCGGGCGGTGAAACAGTATCGCGACGGCCAGCCGCTGTTCTCGCGGATGGGCGTCGAGAGCCAGCTCGACGCGATGTTCTCTCCGACCGTGCAGCTGCGCTCCGGCGGCTATATCGTGCTCAACCAGACCGAGGCGCTGGTCTCGATCGACGTGAACTCCGGCCGCGCCACGCGCGAACATCACATCGAGGACACCGCGCTCAAGACCAATATGGAGGCGGCCGAGGAAGTGGCGCGGCAGCTCCGTTTGCGCGACCTCGCCGGGCTGATCGTCATCGACTTCATCGACATGGACGAGAAGCGCAACAACCGCTCCGTCGAGCGCAAGCTGTCGGACTGCCTGCGGCAGGATCGCGCGCGCATCCAGGTCGGCCGGATCTCGCACTTCGGCCTGTTGGAGATGTCGCGCCAGCGCATCCGTGCCAGCGTGCTGGAAAGCTCGACCGAGCCGTGCGCGCATTGCGGCGGCACCGGCCATGTGCGCTCGGTATCCTCGGTGGCGCTGCAACTGCTGCGCAGCCTCGAAGAAACGCTGATGAAGGGCGCGACCCACAACCTCGTGGTCCGCACCCGCACCGAGGTGGCGCTCTACGTGCTGAACCACAAGCGCGGCCATCTGCGCGACCTCGAGAACAGCTTCAAGGTCTCGCTCGCCGTCATCGCCGACCCGAGCGTGAGCGGCCAGCAATCCTTCATCATCGATCGCGGCGAGCAGGTGCATACGCTCGAGGCCGCCAAGGCGCTGCTCGCGGCGCAGGCCTCCGCCCCGCCGCTGGTGGCCGAGGACATCTACGACGAGGAAGAACCCTTCGACATCGAGACGGAATCCGAGGTCGAGACCGAGGAGACCGAAGGCCTGTCCGAAGACACGGCCGACGGCAGCGGTGCCGAAGGCGAGCGGGATGGCGCGCGTCGCAAGCGGCGCCGGCGTCGTCGCGGCCGCGGCGGCGAGACCCGCGAGGGCGCGCTGCCTGAAGGAACGGCCGGACTGCAGCCCGCGGAGCCGGGCCCTGCCGCCGACCAGTCAGCCGAGGACTCCGACGGCGAAGACGACGAGTCGGAGGAACAGCCTGCGTTCGCCCAAGGCGAGCAGACGGATCAGCCCGGCGGCGAGCGGCGTCCGCGCCGGCGTGGACGTCGCGGTGGTCGTCGGCGGCGCGGTGGCGCGGAAGAAGGTCTCGCCGCATCGATCGGCGACGAGCTCGCGCCGGCTTCGGCATCGGAGGCAGAAACCGCCGTGGCCGATTTCGACGGCAACGGCGCTTCCCACCACGACGAGGAAGAGCCGGCAGAACCCGCGGCGCCGGTCCGTGCGCCGGCCGCAACCGAGGCCGATGAGCCCCTCGCTGGCGCCTCCGCGCCAATGCCCCAGGCTGCTCCCGGTCAACCCGAAGTGCAGCAGACCGAGGCTCCGAAGACGGAATCCGAGAAGACCCCGCGGCGTTCGACGGTTCGCGAGAAGGTCAGCTTCCTCACCGAGCCCAGGCCGGAGAGCGCGGTTTCGGCCGTCAACGTCGCCGAGAGCAGCTCGCCCGCTCCGGCTGCCGATGTCGCGGCGTCCGAACCGGTTGCCACCGAGCCGGCGGCCACCGATTCCTCGTCCCCTGCGGCCCCGCGCCGGGCCGGCTGGTGGTCCCGCCGTTTCGGTGGCGGGCAGTAGCCCCCGCTCTCCGACGCTTCAATGCAAAACGCCCGGCCAGATGGCCGGGCGTTTTTCATATGGCGTATGGCGATCGTTCCTGGCCGTGACGACCGGAGGCCGCTCAAGCCTCGTCACGGCCGTCTCGACATCCGACGGATCGATCTGCTGATTGAGCCGTCTCAGCAGGAGATCATGGGCGCGTTCGTCTTCCCTCCACGAGACGAACACGGCGGCCGTGCCGTTGCCGGTGATGCTGGCCAGCGCGCGCGGCTCGCGCATGAACTCGTCGATCGAGAACACGATCGCCATGCCCGGAACCAGGGCGGCTTCACGACCGCCAGCGTTGCTGGCCAAGGTGATGAAGCCGGCACCGACAACGCCGCTCGTGCCCTTCAATCACGAAGGGTGCACAACCGACCTCACCCGCGCCCTAGCCTAGCCAGCGCGCGATCCGGGCCACCGCCTCACGCATGTCCTCGGCCGAACGCGCATAGGAAAAGCGCACGAAGCTGCGGCCGTGGATCGGATCGAAGTCGACGCCCGGCGTGGCGGCCACATGGGTCTCCTCCAGCATCCGCTTGGCGAAGTCGAAACTGTCGGAGGTGAAGTCGGACACGTCGGCATAGAGGTAGAAGGCGCCGTCGGCCGGCAGGAACCGGGTCAGGCCGGCCTTCGGGAAACCCTCGATCAGGATGCGGCGGTTCTCCTGGTAACCGTGCTTGATGGCCTCCATCTCGGCCCGGCCGTCGAACGCCGCTTCCGCCGCGATCTGCGACAGGGTCGGAACCGAGATCGCGAGGTTCTGCTGCAGACGCTCGATCGGCCGCACCAGCGCATCCGGCACCACCATCCAGCCGATGCGCCAGCCCGTCATGCAGAAGTACTTCGAGAACGAGTTGATGATCAGGGCCTCGCTCGACAGCTCCGCCGCCGTCACCGCCGGAAACGCGTAGTCCAGACCGTGATAGATCTCGTCGGAGATGAAGCGGATGCCGGCATCGCGTGCGGCTGCAATGACGCCGCCCAGCGCCTCGCGCGACATCATGGTGCCGGTCGGATTGGCAGGGCTTGCCACCAGCACGCCCTTCAGCGGCGTCTTGCGGTGCGCGGCGAGCAGCGCCTCGCCGGTCAAAGCGTGACGGTTCTCCGCCGTGGTCTCGATCAGCACCGGCTCGCAGCCCAGCGCCGTCAGGATGTGGCGATAGGGCGGATAGCCCGGCACGGTTACGGCCACGCGGTCACCGGGCTCGAACATCGCCAGGAACGCCAGGATGAATCCGGCGGAGGATCCCGTCGTGATCACGATCCGCGCCGGATCGATCTCGCAAGCATGCGTCTCGCGATAGTGCCGTGCGATTCGCTGCCGCAGCGACAGCAAACCCAGCGCCGAGGTGTAGTCGATGCGGGCCTGATCGAGCGCGGCATGCGCGGCCGCGATGGCCGCTCGTGGCGCAGCCGCCGCCGGTTGGCCGACCTCCATGTGGATGACATGTCCGCCGCCCGACTCGATCCGCTCGGCCGCAGCCATCACGTCCATCACCATGAACGGTGGAACATTGCTGCGCGCGGACGGCGCCGTCAGGTTGGCGATCCGCTGTTCCAATGTCGGTATCACTGTCGCATCCACCATCGATATCTGCTATTGACCCCGGCTGTCCGGACCCGCTCCGTGAACCGGTCGAGGTCAGCCCATGGGCCTCGTTCGCCGCAGATGAGCCGCATTCCGCCGTTTGGTGGGCAATAGCCCGTCTCGCGCCTCGCGCCAATTGCAAAGATCGCCTGATGTCGCTCCGTATCGTTCTTCGCAAGAAACTGTCCGGCGGGCTTGCCGCGGTCGTCGCGGCGGCCGTGACGCTGGCGCCGCTCGCGCCTGCGTCGGCGCAGCAGGGCAAGGGACCGCCGATCCTGCGCGACACCGAGACCGAGGTGCTGCTGCGCGAATATACGCGGCCGATCCTGCGCGTCGCCGGGCTCGAAAAGCAGAACATCCAGATGGTCATCATCAACGATGCGTCCTTCAACGCGTTCGTTGCCGACGGCCGCCGCATCTTCGTCAATTACGGCGCGATCCTGCAGTCGGAAAATCCGAATCAGCTGATCGGCGTGCTCGCGCACGAGACGGGCCATCTCGCCGGCGGTCATCTCGCCAAGCTGCGCCAGCAGCTCGCCACCGCGCAGACCCAGATGATCATCGCCACCATTCTCGGGGCCGGCGCCCTCGCCGTCGGCGCGCGCGGCGGCGGCAGCGGCCTGGCCAATGCCGGCGCCGCGACGCTGTCGGCCCCGGGCGAGGTCATCCGCCGATCGCTGTTGTCGTATCAGCGCCAGCAGGAGGAGAACGCCGACCGTGCGGGGGTGAAATTCCTCACCGCGACAGCGCAATCGCCGAAGGGCATGTACGAGACGTTCAAGCGCTTCACCAATGAGAGCCTGTTCGCCGCGCGCGGCGCCGACCCCTATCTGCAATCACATCCGATGCCGGCCGATCGCGTCGAGGCGCTCGAGGGCCTCGCGCGCCAAAGCCCCTATTGGGACAAGAAGGACGACCCCGCACTGCAGCTGCGCCACGACATGGTCCGTGCCAAGATCTCGGCCTTCATGGAACGGCCGGACACGGTGGCACGGCGCTATCCATTGTCGGACACCGGCCTGCCCGCCCGCTACGCCAGGGCAATCTCCACCTACCTGCATGGCGACCTGCGCAGCGCCCTGAGCCAGATCGATGGCCTGATCCAGGTGCAGCCCAACAACCCCTATTTCTACGAGGTCCGCGGCCAGGCCCTGCTGGAGGGCGGCCGCCCGGCCGAAGCGATCGCCCCGCTGCGCAAGGCGGTGCACCTGTCCAATAACGCCCCGCTCATCGAGATGTTACTTGGTCAGGCCTTGGTGGCATCCGAGAACAAAGCCTACACTGACGAGGCGATCTCGATCTTGCGCGCGGCGGTCGCGCGCGAATCCGAGGCGCCGCTCGGCTATTCCCAGCTCGCGATGGCCTACGGTCGCAAGGGCGATTATGCGGAGGCGGATCTGGCCTCGGCGCAGGCCGCCTTCCTGCGTGGCGACAACAAGACGGCGCGCGAGCTTGCCTCGCGTGCAAAAACCCGCTTCGCGGTCGGCTCGCCGGGCTGGGTCAGGGCCGACGACATCGTCACGGCAAAGCCGCTTTCCGGCCAGTAGGGTGTCGGACAGCGGGGGTTGGCGCCCGCTGAAGTTTTGAACTACTGCTATCATCCGATCCAGAATATCAGAATACCGTCACGACCATCGACAAGGACCCGATCATTTGACCCAGAGGACCTCCTTCATGCCGTCAGTCCGCACGCTCATTCCCGCGATGTTGCTCGCGCTTTCGCTCTGCGGCGTGCCTCAGCTCGCGTCGGCGGAGAGCTTCTCCGACAGCCAGAGGGGCGAGATCGAGACCATCGTCCGAAACTATTTGATCGCGCATCCCGAGGTGCTCGAAGAGGCGATGGCCGAGCTGCAGAAGCGCCAGACGGCGGCCGAGGCGGCCAAGCACGAGGCCAGCGTCAGCAAGAATGCCGAGACCATCTTCAACTCGCCGCGCGGCGTCGTGCTCGGCAACAAGGATGGCGACGTCACCTTCGTCGAGTTCTTCGATTACAATTGCGGCTACTGCAAGCGCGCGATGGCCGACATGATGGAGCTGATGAAGAGCGACCCGAAGCTGAAGGTCGTGCTCAAGGAATTTCCCGTGCTGAGCCAGGGCTCCGTCGAGGCCGCACAGGTCGCGGTTGCCGTTCGCATGCAGGCCCCGCAGAAATATCTCGACTTCCACCAGAAGCTGCTGGGCGGCCGCGGCCAAGCCGACAAGGCCCATGCGCTCGCCGTCGCCAAGGATCTCGGGCTCGACATGGCGCGCGTCGAGAAGGACATGGCGAGCCCCGAGGCCAAGGCGACGATCGAGGAAAACTTCAAGCTCGCCGAGGAGATGGGCATGAACGGGACGCCGAGCTACGTGATCGGCAAGCAGGTCGTGATCGGCGCCGTCGGCGTCGAGGGCCTGCGCGAGAAGATCAGCACGGCCCGCTGCGGCAAGGCGAGCTGCTGAGCATATCTGCCAAAGCGTCTCGCCATCATGGGATCAATCGAAGGCCGGCTGTCTCAGCCGGCCTTCTTCTTTGCCGTGAGCCGGTGAAGAAGCGACAGACCGGTGGCGGCAGCCCCCTCGCCTATCCCTTCAGCCTCATGCCGAGCCGGGTTCGAAGTGCCTCGCGGATGTGCCCGCGTGCAATCGCCTCGGCCCGATCGGGATCGCGGATCGCGATCGCCTCGATCAGCTCACCATGCTCGGCCGCGGCTGTTGCCGCACGTCCTTCGGCCGCAAACGTCGTGGTTCCCAGCAGCGCCGTCGCGACATGCATGTCCTCGAGGGCGGCGTCGAGATAGCGGTTGCGCGCGGCGCGCTGGATCGCACCGTGCATCAGCCGGTTCAGCCGCGCCAGCTCGGCGGCGTCGTCCCCCGCGCTGACAAAGCTCGCATGAATGTCGCGGAGCGCCGCGACCTCGGCCGGCACGGCATATTGCGCGGCGAGCCGGGCCGCGGCGCCTTCGAGAATTTCCCGCATCGCGTACAGCTCGAGGACTTCGTTCTCGTCGAGACTGCGCACGATCAGGCCGCGTCCACCGGCCGGCTGCACCCACCCCTTGGCTACCAGCTTGCCGAAGGCCTCACGGACCGGCGTCCGGCTGACGTTCAACTTCTGGGCGACCTCGTCCTCCCGCAGCCGATCGCCGGAGCGATAGAAACCGTTCTCCAGCGCATGGCACAGCGCACGAAATACCGCTTCGCCGAGAGAGACGTTGTCACGATCGATGGTGAGCGATGGCGCTTCCGGGGACATGGGGGTCACGATCTCACAACCTCGCTCCGAACAACAGCATATCTTGCATATTTTTGTATACAATAGTATACGATTTCCATGCCCACTGTAGCCCGCACTTCCGTACCCTCTATTGCCGGTCGGCCGATGGCGTGGCTGTGCGACCAAAGTCGATCCAGGGCCTGCCGCCTTGCGTCCGCGAGGGCCTGCGATGACTGATCAGAGCGATATCGCCGACCATCCCCAGACCTACGACGTCGTCGTGGTCGGCGGCGGCAACGCGGCCCTCTGCGCCGCCATTGCGGCACGGCGCGGCGGGGCCTCGGTCATCGTGCTGGAGGCCGCCTCGAAGTTCTATCGCGGCGGCAATACGCGCCACACCCGCAACATGCGCTGCGCCCATGACGCGGCAACCACGACGTTGAGCGGCCCCTACACCGAGGACGAGTTCTGGGACGATCTCCTGCGGGTCACCGAGGGCCAGACCAACGAGCAACTGGCGCGCCTGATGATCCGCGAGTCCAAGGACATGCTCGACTGGATCGTCGAACAGGGCGTGCGTTTCCAGCCCTCGCTCGGCGGCACGCTGAGCTTAGGACGGACCAACTCGTTCTTCCTGGGCGGCGGCCGGGCCATGCTCAATGCGCTGTATCTGACCGCCGAGCGGCTCGGCGTCGAGGTGCGTTACGAGGCCGAGGTGGTGGGGCTGGAGATCGACGGCAACCGCTTCCGCGCGGCGATCGTGCGGCACGGCGATGGCCGGATGCGCATCGCCGGCAGAGCGCTGGTGGCGGCTGCGGGCGGCTTCGAAGCCAATATCGACAAGCTGGTCGAGGGCTGGGGCGAGATCGCGCGCAACTTCCTGATCCGCGGCACGCCCAACAATCGCGGCACGGTGCTCGACATGCTGCTCGGCGCCGGCGTCGACAGCATCGGCGATCCGACCCAGTGCCACGCGGTGGCGATCGATGCGCGGGCCCCCAAATATGACGGCGGCATCATCACGCGGCTCGACTGCGTCGTGTTCGGCATCGTCGTCAACAACAACGCCGAGCGCTTCTACGACGAAGGCGAGGACGTCTGGCCGAAGCGCTACGCGATCTGGGGACGCCTCGTTGCTGCTCAGCCGGACCAGATCGCCTACATCATCTTCGACGCGAAATCGGCGAACCTGTTCATGCCGTCGCTCTACCCCGCGATCGAGGCGGCCAGCATCGCCGAGCTCGCTGGCAAGCTCGGCCTCGATCCGGACAAGCTGACCGCCACCGTCGCGCATTTCAACGCATCGGTGCGCGACGGACAATTCAATCCCGACATCCTCGACGATTGCCGCACCGAGAACCTGATGCCCCCGAAATCGCATTGGGCGCGCCGCATCGATAGCGGCCCCTACTATGCCTATCCGGTTCGGCCCGGCATTACCTTCACCTATCTCGGCGTGCGGGTCGATCACGCCGCAAAGATGATGATGAAGTCCGGCGGTCCCGCCGACAACATGTATGCCGCAGGCGAGATCATGGCCGGCAACGTACTCGGCCGCGGCTATGCCGCAGGAATCGGCATGACGATCGGCAGCGTGTTCGGGCGCATCGCCGGCCGGGGAGCAGCGACACATGCAGCGCAGTGAGGCGTTGACCGAGGCGGATCGCCTGATGACGATCTGCAATTCCTGCCGCTATTGCGAGGGACTCTGCGCCGTGTTTCCGGCGATGGAGATGCGCCGCGCCTTCACGGGCGGCGACCTCAACTATCTCGCCAATCTCTGCCATGCCTGCGGCGCCTGCTACGTCGACTGCCAGTTCGCGCCGCCGCACGAGTTCGATGTTCGCGTCCCCTCCGTCTTGGCCCGGGTGCGGCACGAGAGCTATGCCGACTATGCCTGGCCGCGCGCGCTGGCGCCGCTGTTCAGGCGCAACGGCCTCGCGGTGTCGCTCATCGCGGTGATCAGCATGGCCGCGTTCATCCTCGGCATCGTGGCCTTCAACGATCCGGCCGCGGTGTTTGCAGGCCGGCACGGCCCCGGCTCGTTCTACGCGCTCATGCCCCACAACGCGATGGCACTGTTGTTCGGCGCAGCCTTCCTGTGGGCCATCATCGCCTTCATCATGGGCGCCCGGGCCTTCTGGAACGACATCGGCGAGCCGAGCTCGACCCTGACGCGGCCACGTCCACTGCTACGCGCCGTCCGCGACGCAGCCAGCCTGCGCTATCTCGATGGCGGCGGCGTCGGCTGCTACAACGAGGACGAGCGGCCGCGCGACACCAGGCGGTTCTATCACCAGCTGACGTTCTGGGGCTTCATGCTCTGCGTCGCATCGACCAGCGTTGCGACGCTCTACCACTATCTTCTGAACCGTGAGGCGCCGTATCCATTGTGGGATCTGCCGGTCGTGCTCGGCACGCTCGGCGGATTGGGCATCGTGGTCGGCCCGCTCGGACTCTACACCGCCAAGCGCAGGCGTGAGCCTGCGATGATGGATGCGGGCAGCCGCGCCATGGACGTCGCGTTCCTGGCGATGCTCGTGCTCACCGGCGCAACCGGTCTCGCCCTCCTCTTGCTACGCGAGACCAGCACGATGGGCCTGCTGCTCGCGCTCCATCTCGGTGCGGTATTCGCGCTCTTCATCACGATGCCCTACGGCAAGTTCGTGCACGGCCTCTATCGATTCTTGGCTCTCGTCCGCTACGCGCGCGAACGTCACGGCGCGTAGCTCATGCGAGCGCGACTGATCGCCACGATGGTCATGCGGCGTTCATGACCCTGAGCATCCGTTCATAAGGTTGCGATCTGCGACATTTTTCCGGAACGATCGGAGACGCGCGGAACGACTCCTACTTCCTGCCGTTGTCGGCGCGGGCAGTGCCAATACGAGGAGGATAGAGGATGACCAATCGCTTGATGGTATCAGTTGCTGCAATCGCGCTCCTGGCGGGTGCAGGTTTTGCTCATGCGCAAGGTGCCGGCGGTGCGGGCGGCGCAGCTGGACAGTCCGGCGGCGCAGCCATGCAGGGCGGTGCGACCGGTGGTGCTGCCGGCGGAGCATCGAGCGGCGGCATGAACGCGCCCGGCGGCGCGATGCATCGCGACAGCGCCTCGCCTGCGGCCGGCGGCGCGTCCGACATGCGCTCCAGTCAATCGGAACAGAAGCCCGGTGCGACCAAGAGCCAGCACGCCGAGGACGGCATGAAGGGCCCGGCCACCAAGGGCGCGAGCACCGAGAGCGACAGCAAGGGCGGCGCCAAGAACATGAAGGCCGAAGGTCGCGAGGGTCGCGACAACAACATGAAGGCCGAGGGTCGCGACAGCAAGACCGGCACCAGCACCAATGCCGAAACCAAGACCGGCACCGAGCGTTCGCAGACCACCACCGGACAGGCCGGCGCCGCTGCCAAGCTCACCACCGAGCAGCGCACCAAGATCACCACGGTGATCCGCAGCCAGCGCGTCGAGCCGGTGACCAACGTCAACTTCAACATTTCCGTCGGCACAAGGGTGCCGCGCGAGGTTCACTTCCACCCGCTCCCGACCGAAGTCGTGACGATCTATCCGGAGTGGCGCGGATATGACTTCATCCTGGTTCGCGAGCAGATCGTCGTGATCGATCCTCACACCTACGAGATCGTCGCGGTTCTCAACGTCTGATCCCGACCAGGCAGGCGACGAGAACGAGGGGCGGGCAGCAATGCCCGCCCCAACCCATTGCGAAAAGCGCGCGCGGGAGCCATCACACGCAACGCGTGCAGTCCCGTGGACAAAGCCGGTTGTTCAGCAATTTCGTACTCTTAAGACGGTTTTTTCGTGTGACGGACCAAGCCTCGGTCAGCCTGCCCGGCTGCCGAAAGGCTTCCCCTTGGCGGCTTTGTTACCTATAACGCCGCCCACTGCCGCCACACCGCCGGGATGGGAATGGCCGACGCCGCGCACAACACGATCTATGTCCTCAACGGACCCAACCTCAACCTGTTGGGCACCCGCGAGCCGGAGACCTACGGCCATGCCACCCTGGCAGACGTGGAACGGCTGTGCGTCGAGACGGCCGCCCGCTTCGGCCTGACGGCGGAGTGCCGGCAGTCGAACCATGAGGGTGTGCTCGTCGATCACATCCATGAGGCCCGCAGCCGCGGTGTGGTCGGAATCATCCTCAATGCCGGCGCCTACTCTCATACCTCCATTGCCCTGCACGACGCGCTGATGGGGGTGAAGATTCCCACCGTCGAAGTGCACATCAGCAACATCCACGCCCGCGAGAGCTTCCGGCACCATTCTTTCACCGCGAAGGCCGCGTTTGCCTCGATCTGCGGCTTCGGCATCGACGGCTACCGGCTGGCGATTACCGGCCTCGCCGCCAAGATCGGCGCCAAAGCCGTCACGCAGACCGACATCTAGCGCAAGCCTGACGTCACAGTCCTCACGCCTCCCAACGTTCCGGATCAGATCATGGCGCCCCAGCCCGACGACAAGACCATCGCGAAATCCGAAGACAGCCAGCTCATTCGCGAGCTCGCAGCGCTGCTGGATGAGACCAGCCTGACCGAGATCGAGCTGGAGCGTGCCGGCCTTCGCATCCGCGTTGCCCGCAACGTGACCGTTGCGGCGGCCGTCCATTCGGCCATCGGAGCCGCCACCGCTGGCGTTCCCGTGGTCGCGGCCGCCACCGCGGCAGCCGCCGGCGCGGACTTGTCAAAACATCCCGGCGTGGTGCCCTCGCCCATGGTCGGCACCGCCTACTGGGCGCCCGAGCCCGGCGCCAAGCCGTTCGTCGAGGTCGGCTCCAAGGTCTCGGTCGGCCAGACCCTGATGATCATCGAGGCCATGAAGACGATGAACCAGATCCCGTCGCCGCGCGCCGGCACGGTGACGCAGATCCTGGTCGAGGACGGCCAGCCCGTGGAGTTCGGCGAGCCGCTCGTCATCATCGAATAAGCGCGACTAGCGGACGGCGACGAGCGAATGGTCCGCCATTCCACGTCCGCCGCTCACTACTCGCCACTCGCGCCCGAGGCACAATGTTCGACAAGATCCTCATCGCCAATCGCGGCGAAATCGCCCTTCGCATCCTCCGGGCCTGCAAGGAGCTCGGCATCTCCACCGTCGCGGTGCATTCCACCGCCGACGCCGATGCGATGCATGTCCGCCTCGCCGATGAAAGCGTCTGCATCGGGCCGCCGCCGTCGAAGGACAGCTATCTCAACATCCCCGCCCTGCTCGCCGCCTGTGAAATCACCGGCGCCGACGCCGTGCATCCCGGCTACGGCTTCCTGTCGGAGAACGCGCGCTTCGCCGAGATTCTTGCGGACCACAATCTGCATTTCATCGGGCCGAAGGCGGAGCACATCCGCCTGATGGGCGACAAGATCGAGGCCAAGAAGACGGCCAAACGGTTGGGTATTCCGGTGGTGCCCGGCTCCGACGGTGCGGTGACGCCCGACCAGGACGCGATGGCGATCGCCAAGGAGATCGGCTTCCCGGTGCTGGTCAAGGCCGCCGCCGGCGGCGGCGGCCGCGGCATGAAGGTCGCCCACACCGAGGCCGATCTGCAGCTGGCGCTGACCACAGCGGCCAACGAGGCGAGATCGGCGTTCGGCGACGCCTCGGTCTATCTGGAGAAGTATCTGCAGAAGCCGCGCCACATCGAGATCCAGGTGCTCGGCGACGGCCGCGGCGGCGCCATCCATCTCGGCGAGCGCGACTGCTCGCTGCAGCGCCGCCACCAGAAGGTCTGGGAGGAAGGCCCCTCCCCGGTGCTCGATGCGGCCGCGCGCGCCAAGATCGGCAATACCGTCGCCAAGGCGATGCAGGAGCTGAAATATATCGGCGTCGGCACCATCGAATTCCTCTACGAGGACGGCGAGTTCTATTTCATCGAAATGAACACGCGCATCCAGGTCGAGCATCCCGTCACCGAGATGATCACCGGGATCGACCTCGTGCTGGAACAGATCCGCATCGCCGCCGGCGGCGACCTGCCGATGAGCCAGGACCAGGTCGTCATCAACGGCCACTCGATCGAGTGCCGCGTCAACGCAGAGAACCCGGTCAGCTTCCGGCCCTCGCCCGGCAAGATCCAGCAGTACCATCCGCCCGGCGGCCTCGGGGTCCGCATCGATTCCGCCGTCTACCAGGGCTATGTGATCCCGCCCTATTACGACTCGCTGGTCGGCAAGCTCATCGTCCACGGCAAGAGCCGGGTCGAGTGCCTGATGCGGCTGCGGCGCGCGCTGGACGAGATGGTGGTCGACGGCATCGAGACCACGCTGCCGCTGTTCCGCGCCCTGGTCCGCGAGCCCGCGATCATCGACGGCGACTATCACATCCACTGGCTCGAGCAGTATCTGGCCGGCCAGAAGACCGACTGAGCGGCCGCATTCAGAAAACTGTCATCCGAAGCGGAACCATCCGGCCGCAGCCGCGTTCTGGTGGGTCGGATCAGTTCCGCCAGGGGGCAGTGATTTTCAACGACGTGCGAGTATGCGGTGGCGCCTGAGGTGAGACGAAGGCGCACGCTGGGACAGGTCCTGCTGCTGTCAGCGGGCTTCCTCGTGCTTGTCGCGGTCAGCACGGCGTCGGTTCTGCTGGTCAACAAGGCCCGCAGCGACAGCGCCTGGGTGGTGCACACCGTCGAGGCCGAGAACCAGATCAACGCCCTGCTGCTCGAGGTGCGGCGCGCCGAGAGCGCGGCGCGGGCCTACCTTCTCACCCAGGGACAGGAGTTCCTCAACGACCACGAGGCGGCCGTCGCGGCGATCGGGCCGGTGCTCGAGAAGCTCCATGGGCTGGTCGCGGACAACCCCGCCCAGGTTGAAAATCTCGCCACGCTGCGCAGCGTGATCGAGACCCGGCTGTCGCAATTCGACCGCGAAAAGCTGCTGGTCGCGCGCGGCGACCTCGCCGCCGCGATCGCCCTGGTCCGCGACGCGGGCTCGACCAGCAGCAGCAAGACCATGCGCGACACCGCCGAGGCGATGCGTCTCGAGGAGGAGCGGCTGCTGGCGCTGCGGACCGCCAATGCCGATGCCAGCCAGCAGCTCGCCGCCATCGTCACCATCACCGGCTCGGCGCTGGTCGTCGTGCTCGCCATCATCTCGGTGCTGCTGGTGCGCCGCTCGACCCGCGCGCGCGACGATGCCGAGGCACAGCTGCGCGAGAGCAATCTCAATCTGGAAGCCACCGTCGACGAGCGCACCGCCGATCTGCGCGAGGCCAATGAGGAGATCCAGCGCTTCGCCTATATCGTGAGCCACGACCTGCGCTCGCCGCTGGTCAACATCATGGGCTTCACCAGCGAGCTCGACGAACTGCGCAACGATATCTTCCGGCGGATTGCGACGCTGGCGCGGGCGGCCTCCGACGCGCCGCCGCCGGCGGAAGGCACCGAGCCCGAGCTCGAAGGCGCCGACAAGCAGCTTTCGGAGGACTTCACCGAAGCCCTCGGCTTTATCAAGTCCTCGATCGCCAAGATGGACCGGCTGATCTCGGCGATCCTCAACCTGACCCGCGAGGGACGCCGCGAGTTCGTGCCGGTACGGATCGATACCCGCGAACTGATCGAAGGCATCGTCTCGACGTTGGCGCATCAGGCGGCGGAAACCGACACCACCATTCGCCTGGAACCGCTGCCGGCCATCGTCAGCGACCGCCTGGCGCTGGAGCAGATCTTCTCCAACCTGATCGACAACGCCATCAAATATCTCAAGCCGGGCGTTCCCGGCGACATCGCCATTCGCGCCCGCACCAAGCTCGGTTTCGCCATTTTCGAGATCACGGACAACGGCCGGGGGATTGATCCCCGGGATCACCAACGTATCTTTGACCTGTTCCGCCGCGCCGGGACCCAGGACCGTCCGGGTCAGGGGATCGGATTGGCGCATGTCCGCGCCCTGGTGCGCCGGCTCGGCGGAACCATGTCGGTCGCATCGGAGCTCGACCAGGGCAGCACGTTCACCATCACGCTCCCGATCAACTGGAACGCCTCAAACCGGAATTCAGACCGATGACCATGCCCGTGACGATCATCATGATCGAGGACGACGAAGGCCACGCCCGCCTGATCGAGCGCAACATCCGCCGCTCCGGCGTCAACAACGAAATCAAGCCGTTCACCAACGGTACAGATGCCGTGAAGTATCTGCTGGGTGCTGACGGCACCGGCCTCGATCACAAGGGGCACGCATTGCTGATCCTGCTCGACCTGAACCTGCCGGACATGACCGGCATCGACATCCTCAAGATGGTCAAGCAGAACAGCTTCCTGAAGAGCGCGCCCGTGGTCATCCTCACCACGACCGACGACTCGCAGGAGATCAAGCGCTGCTACGAACTCGGCTGCAACGTCTACATCACCAAGCCGGTCAACTACGAGAGCTTCGCCAACGCCATTCGCCAACTCGGCCTGTTCTTCTCCGTCATCCAGGTTCCGCCCGCCGCATGAGCTCCGCCGCCCCCACGCTGCTCTATATCGATGACGACGCAGCGCTGGCGCGGCTGGTCGAGCGCGGGCTCAAGCGCCTGGGCTTCACGGTCGAACACGCGAGCGACGGCAGCGCCGGCTTGCAGCGGTTGGAGCGCGGCGGCATCGACGTCGTGGCGCTCGACCAGTACATGCCAGGCTTCGACGGGCTCGAGACGCTGGAGCGCATCATGGCGCTGCCCGAACCACCGCCGGTGGTGTTCGTCACCGCCTCACAGGATTCCAAGATCGCGGTCACGGCCCTGAAGGCGGGCGCGGCCGACTACCTCGTCAAGGACGTGCAGGGCGAGTTCATCCCGCTGCTGCAGGTCGCAGCCGAAGGCGCGGTGCGGCAGGCCCGGCTGCAGAAGGCGCGCGACGAGGCCGAGGCCGAGGTGCGGGCGTCACGCGACCGCTACGCGGCGCTGGCCGCCGAGCGCGAGGTCCTGCTGCGCGAGGTCAATCACCGCGTCGGCAATTCGCTCCAGATCATCGCCTCGCTGCTGCATCTTCAGGCCAACTCCAGCAATCAGGACGACGTCAAGGCGGCGCTGACCAACGCCATGGGCCGCGTCGCCGCCGTGGCACAGGTGCATCGCCGCCTCTACACGTCCCAGGACCTCAAGAGCGTGCTGCTCAACCAGTACCTGGATTCGCTGCTCGACGACCTCCGCCGCTCGGCCGAGGGCAACCGGATGTCGCGGCTGACCCTGAAGGCGGAGCCGGTCGAGATCGACCCGGATCGCGCGGTCGCGATCGGCATCGTCGTCAACGAGCTGGTCATGAACGCGGTCAAATACGCCTATCCCGACGGCCCTGGCCCGATCCATGTCGAGCTGAAGCTCGCGGGTGAGGACATCATGCTGTCGATCGCCGACAACGGGGTCGGCCTCAACGCGACCAGCGACCCGCGCTCGACCGGCATGGGCCAGCGCATCGTCAGCGCCATGGCGACCAAGCTCGATGCCAGCGTCGGCCCGGACCCGAACCATGCCGGCACCAAGATCGTCGTCCGATTCCGCTTCGAAAAGCATGCTCCCAAGCCCGCTTCTGCCGCGGTCGGTTGAGCTGGCGCGGACGGAACGCGACCATCGCGCGGCCGACGTCGGCCTGCTATGCTGATCTCATGAATACGCGCGACTCCGCAGCGTCAGAGATCACGCCCGAGGTCCTGCTGCGTGCCTATGCCTGCGGCATCTTCCCGATGGCCGAAAGCGCCGACGACCCGACCTTGTTCTGGGTCGAGCCGGAGCTGCGCGGCGTCATTCCGCTCGACGGCTTTCGCGTCGCCTCGCGCCTGGCGCGCACGGTCCGGTCGGATGCCTTCACCGTGACGGTGAACCAGGCCTTCAAGGCGGTGATGGATGGCTGCGCCGCGCCGCAGCCCGGCCGCGAGGACACCTGGATCAACAAGCGCATCCGCGAGCTCTATAGCGGCCTCCACGCGCTCGGCCATTGCCACAGCGTCGAATGCTGGCAGGATGGCGAGCTGGTCGGCGGCCTCTACGGCGTCAGCCTGGGCCGCGCCTTCTTCGGCGAGAGCATGTTTCACCGCACCCGCGACGCCTCGAAGGTCGCGCTGGTGCATCTCGTCGCGCGGCTGATCGCCGGCGGCTTCGAGCTGCTCGACACCCAATACGTCACCGAGCACCTCAAGACCTTCGGCGCCCTCGAGATCCCGCGCCGGCGCTACACCGTGCTGCTCGAAAAGGCCCTGAGGGGGCCGGCCGCCAATTTCGCCAGGCTGGCGGTTGATCGGCCGATCTCAGGCGCCGAGGCACTCGCGATCATCGCCGCGCGCGGCTGAGCGCCGGTTATCTGAACACTCCGCCGAACGGTCCGCCCGCCTGGGGCGGCGGCGGTGGTGGCGGCACCTGCTGGGTCTGATACTGCTGCGGCGGCGGTGGCGACCTGGGCGCCGCCTGCCGCTGCTGCGGCGGACGCTTTTGCGCAGGCTGCGGCGCCGCGGCCGGCTTCTGATCCGGCGCGGCGCTGACGACCGTGGTCTGCGGCTCTTTGCAGTCGACCAGCCAGATGTCGTAGATCGGGTGCTCGACGCCGTGCAGGCCGGGGCTGGCCGCGAACATCCAGCCCGAGAAGATGCGCTTCACCTCGCCCTGCAAGGTGATCTCGTCGACCTCCACGAATGCGTCGGTGTTGGCGGCCTCGGTGGCCGGCCGCGTGTAGCAGGCATCGGTTTTCACCCGCAGGGCGCCGAACTGTACGGTCTCGCCGATTTCCTCGTCGAAATTGATGATGCGGCCGGTGATCTTGTCGAGCCCGGAGAAGCTCGCCTTCTTGTTGACGATCTTCTGCGCCGGCGGCTCGGTCACGACCTCGTCGCCCGGCTGGATGGTGGCCGGGGTTTGCGGTACCGCGCCGTTCGGCGGGATCGCCGCATTCTGGGGTGCGCCGCGTGGCGGCGCCTGCCGCTGACCGGGCGCAGCCCCCGGCTGGCCGGGCGGCGGCACGGCCGCGACCGGAGGATTGTTCTGTGGCAGGATCGTCGTTCCCGGCGGCGGCGCCAGCGGCTGGGATTGGACCGGACCCGGCAGGGCGGCGCCCTGCCCTGGCGGCGGCCGGGTCGGCGCCGGCAGCACCCGGCCCTGCGGCAGCTCGGGGATCTCCTCCTCTTCCTCGGGAGGCGGAATCGGCTCGCCACGGCGCGGAATGTTGCCCGGCGGGCGCGGAACCGGATCGGAGAAAATGGTACCGATCTGCGCGCGCGCCGGCACGGACAGCGTGAGGGATGTGGCGGCCAGCAATGCCGCGATACCGGTCAGGACGATTGTTCGGTGCATCTCGCGCGGCTTTATCAGGCGAATCGGGGTTCGGGACAATCAAATCGCGTCATGACCCATCCGCCGCTCTCGATCAGCCCTCCCGTTAACATGCCGAATACGGCGGGGAAAGGGCGAGCTGCCAGCACGCCGCGTGCTGGTCAGCCGGTTCATCCAATGAGATAGTCGTGATCAAGAGCCGGACGGAACCGGCGTCAAAGGGAAGGAAACCGATGTCTGATTCGATCCGTCTCGACGGCCGGGTGGCCGTCGTTACCGGCGCGGCCGGCGTCATCGGCGCCGCGACCATGCGGCTGCTGGCCGCGCGGGGCGCCCGCATCGTCGCCGTCGACCGGCGCGAGGCCGATCTCGCCGCCGCGACGGCCGGCCTGCCCGCAAGCGCCGAGACCTTCGCCGTGGCCGCCGACGTCACCGACGAGGACCAGGTCGCAGCCTATGTCCGACAGGCCTGCAATCGGTTCGGCACCATCGACGTGTTCTTCAACAATGCCGGCATCGAAGGCGAGATCAAGCCGATCACGGCGTATCCGCTGGAGGCGTTCCGCCGCGTGCTCGACGTCAACGTGGTCGGGGTCTTTCTCGGCCTCAAGCACGTGCTGCCGGTGATGCTGAAGCAGAACCGCGGCTCGATCATCAACACCGCCTCGATCGCCGGCCTGATCGGCTCGCCACAGATCGCGGTCTACAGCGCCAGCAAGCACGCGGTGATCGGCCTGACCAAGAGCGCATCGTGGGAATGCACCGGCACCAATGTGCGCGTGAACTGCATCTGCCCCGGGCTGATCGAGAGCCGCATGCTGAGCGCGATCATCGAAGGGCGCAGCGGCGCTCCCGTGCCGGCCGACAAGGTCGTCGACCGCGTCCCCGCGCGCCGGCTCGGCCAGGGCGCGGAGGTCGCCGCGATCGTCGCCTTCCTCGCCTCCGATGATGCGAGCTACGTCTCCGGCGCAGCCTACACCGTCGATGGCGGCCGCACCGCCGCCTGACGTCCCTTCCACTCGACCGTCTTTTCAACCCGACAGGTTTTTGCAATGCCCGTGCAACTCGATGCCGATGCCGCTGCCGTCTACAAGGCATTTCAGGAGGCCGGTCGGCCGGCCTATGAGACGCTGACACCGCAGGAGGCGCGGGACTACTACCTGGCCGCGCGCGTCGTCAGCAATCCCGAGCCGCCCGAGCTTGCGGAGGTCAAGGACCTCGCCATCCCTGCCCCGCATGGCGCAATCCCGGCCCGGCTCTATCGGCCAAAAACGGTGCGGCAGACCAACGGTCTTGCGCCGGGATTGGTGTTCTATCACGGCGGCGGCTGGGTGATCGGCAATCTGGACTCGCACGACGTGGTCTGCCGCGCGCTGGCGCACGAAGGCGAACTGATCGTGATCTCTGTCGATTACCGCCTCGCGCCCGAGCACAGGTTTCCGGCCGCGGTCGACGACGCCGCCGCGGCCATACGATGGATCGCCGACAATGCCGCCGCGCTCGGCATCGATGCAGCCAGGCTCAGCGTCGGCGGCGATTCCGCCGGCGGCAATCTCGCCGCCGTCGTCGCGCTCTCGGCGCGCGACGGCAAGGGCCCGAAGCTCTCAGGCCAGGTGCTGATCTATCCGGCCACCGACTTTTCGATGAGCCATCCCTCGCACAGCGAGCCCGAGACCAGCGTGCTGCTGACGCATTCGGTGATCCGCTGGTTTCGCGACCATTATCTCAACAGTGCCGCCGACATCCATGATTGGCGGGCCTCGCCGGCAAAGGCGGAAACCCTGGTCGGGCTCCCGCCGGCTTATGTGCTCACCGCAGGCGCCGATCCGCTGCGCGACGAAGGCGACGATTACGCGCGGCGCTTGCGCGAGGCCGGCGTGCCGGTGACCTATCGGACGCATCCCGGCCAGTTCCACGGCTTCTTCACCATGGGCAAGCTGCTCGACCAGGCCAATGTCGCGGCGCGCGACATCGGCGTCTGGCTGAAACAGCTCGATCGGCCCGGCGGCATCTGAGCCGTTACCGCGCTGAGCTCAGAACACAACGACCCGCGAGTTCGCGGGTCGCGCTCACATGCGGTCGAAGTCGTCTCGTGTGAGATCGGCTTGCTCGCGCTCGAGCAACAGCTACATCCCGTGCAAACCAGCCGGGACGACTGGACAGCCACATCTCATTCCTCGCAGCAGGAGACTCGCGCATGAAGACCGTGAACCTCGCCGACAAGCTGAGCCAATTCTCAGGCCATTGGGACCCGCACGTGGTCGCGGACTACAACGACAATGACGTGATGGTCGTGAAGTTCATGGGAGAATTCCCGTTCCACAAGCATGACACGACGGATGACTTCTTCCTCGTCCTGGAAGGCGAGATGGAAATGGATATCGAAGGTCAGCCCTCGCGAACGGTGAAGGCCGGCGAGTTGTTCGTTGTTCCCAGAGGCGTCGTCCATCGGCCGCGCGCGGCCAAAGAGGTCAAGGTGCTCCTGATCGAACCCAAGGGCGAACCGAACTCAGGCGACTCCGACCGGGTGCCCGCGCCCAAACCGCGCATCTGACTCGCCGAAAGACGTCAGAGCTTCGGGACTCCGCGAGTTTGAGATATCATTCGGAGCGGACAGGTGAGCAGGATGAACATGGAGCCAACTCTGGAGATTGCGCTGGCTTGGTTCAAGCCCGAGGAGTGGGATGATATCAGGCGTATCTGCCCAGATCTGCACGATACCTACGAAGAATGGCTGACCAGCGTTCAGGAGGTCATCGACACGATCGGCGATCGTCCAGACCAGCGTGTCGTGAAGGTGATCCTGACCGCCGCCGAGCTTCGGACATGGCAGCGTGCGACCGGACGCAAAGTCGATGGCAGGGTTCGCTCCCAGCTTGCCGCCAAGCGCGCGAGCAGGATCCGCAACGAGTCCCCACAGCCGTCTCCCGAGCCTCGTTCTGGCTCAGACGGCAGTCGCTGACGCTTGTCGCTCAGTACGCTCAGGCAGGCCAGGGCCAGTTCTGAGGGCGCAACGGCCGCCCATGCAGCTGACGAAGCGGAGCATCGCCGAAATGTCCGCTGTTTTTGCGCTGCAACCAAGATAGTGTCCCGTCGCCCGCAAGGACGGCCCATGGCCGTCTGGCGAGACCATCCTCCAATAGGATCGCCCCGATGTTCGACCGCTTGACCCACCAACCCGATGACCCCCTGCTCGCTCTGATCGGCATCTTCAAGGCTGATCCGAGAGCGGACAAGGTCGATCTGGGCGTCGGCGTGTATCGTGACGAGGCCGGCCATTCGCCGATCTTCCGCGCTGTGAAAGCTGCCGAGCGCATCATCTGGGAGAGCCAGGACAGCAAGAGCTATGTGGCGCCGGAAGGCGACCAGGCATTCCTCGACCTGCTGTGGTCGATGGTCGGCGGCACGGCCTTGCCGGTCCACGCCGCCGGCGTGCAGACGCCGGGCGGCTCCGGCGCCTTGCGCCTCGCAGCCGATCTGGTTCGCCAGGCCGGCACCGGCAAGATCTGGCTCGGCCTGCCGAGCTGGCCCAACCATGCCGGCATCTTCGCCGCGGCCGGGCTCGAGATCGAGACCTATCCCTACTTCGACGTGCCCTCGCAGACGCTGCAGCTCGACCACATGCTGGAGGCACTGCAGCGCGCCGCGCCCGGCGACGCCGTCCTGATCCACGCCTCCTGCCACAATCCCACCGGTGCCCCGCTGCGCGCGGAGGATTGGGCGCGCATCACCGCCGTGATCGCCGCGCGCGGGCTCGTGCCGCTGATCGATTCCGCCTACCAGGGATTCGGCGCCGGGCTCGAAGGTGACGCCGCCGGCCTGCGGACGATGATCGCGGCCGTCCCCGAGGCGCTCGTGGCCGTGTCGTGCTCGAAGTCCTTCGGGCTCTATCGTGAGCGCACCGGCGCGCTCTATGCCGTCGCGACGTCGCAGGCAGCCGCCGACACCGCGCGCTCCAATCTCGTCGCGATCGCGCGCACCAGCTACTCGATGCCGCCGGACCATGGTTCGGCGATCGTGAAGACCATTCTCGACAGCTCCGATCTGCGACGCGACTGGAGCGAGGAGCTCGAGTCGATGCGGCTCCGCCTGGCGAGCCTGCGGCGCGGCTTTGCCGAGGCGCTCGGCGGGCGCTGGTCCAACACGATCGCGATCGGCGTCCAGGAAGGCATGTTCTCGCTGCTGCCGGTGACGCCGGCCGAGGTCATGGCCTTGCGCGAAAAGCACGGCGTGTACATGCCGACCTCGGGCCGCATCAACATCGCAGGCGTGAAGCTCGCCGACGTCTCGCGCGTCGCCGGCCTGTTCAAGTCGCTTTGAGCCATCGCCTGCAAGGACCAAGGCCGTGACCGAGATCGTCGCTCAGGAGCGGCACAAGCTCTACGAGGACGCGATGGCGCTGACGCTGGGCACGCTGTTCGTGTCGCTCGGCATGCTCATCTACAGCAAGACGGTGCTGCTGGTCGGCAGCACCGCCGGCCTGTCGCTGCTGTTGAGCTACGTCAGCGGCTATGGCTTCGGCGTCAGCTTCTTCCTGATCAATCTGCCGTTCTATGCGTTGGCCGTCCGGCGCATGGGCTGGCCATTCACGATCCGCACCTTCGTCGCGGTCGGGCTCGTCGCGCTGTTCTCACGGCTGA
This sequence comes from Bradyrhizobium sp. HKCCYLRH3073, assembly GCF_051167995.1. Classification (NCBI taxonomy): domain Bacteria; kingdom Pseudomonadati; phylum Pseudomonadota; class Alphaproteobacteria; order Hyphomicrobiales; family Nitrobacteraceae; genus Bradyrhizobium; species Bradyrhizobium sp. HKCCYLRH3073. The sequence goes on along the minus strand of NZ_JBNPUD010000003.1, from coordinate 228,388 downwards.
CGGCGTCATGGATCGACATCAGCCATATCGATCCGATCTATGCCACGGTGATCGGCGCCGGCCTGACCGGGACCGGTCTGCTGATGCTGTTCCGGCATCGCACCGGGCTCGGCGGGATCAACATCCTGGCGCTCTATCTGCAGGAGCACTGGAAGATCCGCGCCGGCTATTTCCAGCTCGCCGTCGACTTCCTCATCATGATCGCCGCGTTCTTCGTCATCCCGGTCAACCGTCTGGCGCTGTCGATCCTGGGCATCGTGATCGTCAACGTCATCATCGCGATCAACCACAAGCCCGGGCGCTATATGGCGCTGAGCTGAGCCGCCGGATTTCCAAGCGCAAGGTCGATCGCGCCTGGCCGGCTCGGCCGCGACACGCGCCGGGTGCCGCCTGGGTGCGCTGCACCTTGCCAGACGGCGCATTCCATGGGATGAAAGCTCTGGTATGCCAGCAACCGAGGCAATGGGTTACCGCCTCCGTCCGCCCCTGCGGGGCGCCTGACGGACTCTTCGGTCCGGCTGGATCACCAATAAGAAACGCGAACGCGAAATCTCGAACCGATCTCTGGGGACGACCAAGGCATGGCACGCAACATCCTGATTCTCGGGGCCTCCTACGGCTCCCTCCTCGGCACCAAGCTGCTGATGGCCGGTCACAACGTGACGCTGGTCTGCCGCAAGAAAACGGCGGAGCTGATCAACCGCGACGGCACCGAAGTCCGCATCAAGCTGCGCGACGAGCCGACGCACCGCTCGATCTTCTCGCGCGACCTGCCGGGCAAGCTCGACGCCGCCACGCCGGATAGTGTCGACCTGTCGCGCTACGACCTGGTCGGCCTGGCGATGCAGGAGCCGCAATACACCAACCACACCATTCGCGTGCTGATGGTGAAGATCGCCGAGGCCAGACTGCCGTGCCTCTCGATCATGAACATGCCGCCGCTGCCCTATCTCAAGCGCATCCCGGCGCTCGCCAATGTCGACCTCGACGAGGCCTACACCAATCCCGCGGTGTGGGAACGCTTCACGCCCGGGCTGGTGACGCTGTGCTCGCCGGATCCGCAGGCCTTCCGTCCGCCGGAGGAAGGCGCGAACGTGCTGCATGTCGGCCTGCCGACCAACTTCAAGGCCGCTGCGTTCGAGGACGAAACGCACAACGCGCTGCTGCGCGAGCTCGAGCGCGACATCGACGCGGTCAGGCTCGACGGCCAGGACGTGCCCGTGAAGCTGAAGGTGTTCGACTCGCTGTTCGTGCCGCTGGCGAAGTGGTCGATGCTGCTGACCGGCAACTACCGCTGCATCACCCGCGGCGAGCCGCAGGCGATCCGCGACGCCGTGCACGGCAACCTCGCCCAGTCGAAATCGATCTACGAGCACGTCGACGCCATCGCGCGCAAGCTCGGCGCCGATCCAAGCGACCAGGTGCCGTTCGAGAAATACGCCAAGGCGGCCGAGAGCCTGCTCAAGCCGTCGTCGGCCGCGCGCGCCGTCGCCGCCGGCGCGCCCTTCATCGAGCGCGTCGACCTTCTGGTGAAGCTGATCTCGCAGCAGCTCGGCATGCCCAACCCCGAGATCGATCAGACAGTGCAGACGGTCGACTTCAAGCTCAACGAGAAGATCGTGGTCGGCGGCTCCAGCGCGCAATGACGCGCGGGCGCCGACATCGTCCGTAACCAGATGTGACTTTGCATGAACGCGCGGCCAACGCATGGTTCGCGCGTTCATTGATTCCCATCGTTCGGAATGAAGATGCCGTCCCTCGGGCCTCTCGCTTTTCCTCTGCAGGCCCTGAGCTGGCTCGGCAATCAGGGCACCCGCGCCATCGTCGCGGTGCTGATCGTGGCAATCGCAGTGCCGCCGCTCGGCGAGCTCACGCGCCCCTACGTCACGCATGCGATCTTCCTGCTGCTCTGCATCTCGTTCATGCGCGTCGACGTCGCGATGCTGCGCGCGCATCTGCGCCGGCCTCTGCTGGTGGTGGCCGCGACGGCCTGGACCACGGTCGCCGTGCCGGCACTGGTCGGCACGATCGCGCGCGCCACGGGCGTCGATGCCGCCGCGCCCGACCTCCATCTCGCGCTGATGCTGCAGGCGACGGCTTCGCCGATGATGGCCTCGCCCGCGCTCGCCGCGCTGATGGGGCTGGATGCGACGCTCGTACTCATCACCTTGGTGACCTCGACCGCGCTGGTGCCGCTGACGGCGCCGCTGTTCGCCTATGTGTTTTTGGGCGAGACATTGTCACTGTCTCCGGCCGCGCTCGGGCTGAAGCTCGCCGCCATCCTTGCGGGCGCGCTGGCTACGGCGGCCGCGATCCGCCTTGCCTTCGGCAGCGACGCGATCCGCCGCCACCGCGCGCCGATCGACGGCTTCAACATCCTCATCCTGTTCGTGTTCGCTTCCGCCATCATGGCGCATTTCCTGGCCGACCTGGCGGCGAGCCCGTTCCGCATGCTGGGACTGGCGCTGCTCGCCTTCGCGGTGTTCTTCCTGCTGCTTGGTACCACGATGCTGCTGTTTCGCGGTGCGGGGCGCGAACGCGCGATGGCGCTCGGCATGATGGTGTCGCTGCGCAACATGGGGCTGATGCTCGCGGCGACCGAGGGCGCGATCCCCGGCACGACCTGGCTGTATTTCGCGATGAGCCAGTTCCCGATTCACCTCGCTCCGCAACTGCTGCGGCCGGTCGCCGAGCGCCTGCGCCCGAGGCCGCTTCCATCTGGCGGGACCGATCACGGCTTGATCAGTCCTGCATCGGAATGAGGCAGCGCGGAAGCGGCGTGCGGCCGTTCCGGCATGACGACGGCCGGCCGCTTACTATCAAGGCCGACATGGTTGTTGCTGGCGTGCAAGGCCGGCGCTACGCTCCGCGCCTGTTGGTGCAGGAGGATTATGTGACCCCATCAGACGATCAGACAATTTCCGAAGACCGCCGCGAGGCGCTGCGCTACGCGCTCGCGATCGGCTCCGGTGCCGCGCTCGCGTCCGCCATGACGACGACGCCCGCCTCGGCACAAGCGGCCGACAACACGCTCGACCGCGTCCGCGCCAACAAGGTGCTGCGCATCGCCGTGCTGCCGGGCGAGCTGCCCTATTTCAACAAGGATCTCGCCTCCGGCACGTGGTCGGGCTTCTCGATCGAGATGGCCAACGACATCGCCAAGCTGCTCGACGTGAAGCTCGAATATGTCGAGTCGACCTACGGCAATTCGGTGCTCGATTTGCAGGCCGGCAAGATCGATCTCGGCTTCGCGCTCAACCCGACGCCGCAGCGCGCGCTGGTCATCGACTTCTGCGGCACGGTGTTTCCGCATCCGTTCGGCGCGATGCTGAAGAAGGGCATGGAGGCCAAGACCTGGGCCGACATCAACAAGCCGGAAGTGAAGATCGCCGTCGACGTCGGCTCGGCCAACGAGGCGGTGGCCCGGCGCTTTGCGCCGAACGCGACCATCAAGTCGCTGAAGTCGCGCGACGAGGTGATGCTGGAGATGGCATCGGGCCGCGTCGACGTCGTCGTCAACGCACTGATCCTCGGCCTCACCGCGATCGCCAAGAACCCCAACCTCGGCACCTACAAGATCCTGCAGTCGCCGTCGGTCGCGATCCCCTCCAGCATGGGCGTGCGCCGCGAGGCCGACAAGCGCTGGCGCGACTTCCTCGCGGTGTGGATCGACTACAACCGCAGCATCGGCCAGATGCGCGAATGGTTCGTCAAGGGCCTCGGGCTGGCCGGCGTCAAGGCCGAGGACGTGCCGGTCGAGGTGAATATCTAAGCGCAGCTGCGCTCTCTCCGCCGTCATTGCGAGGAGCGCAGCGACGAAGCAATCCAGGCCTACGCGTGCCGCCCTGGATTGCTTCCGCCGTCGCCTTTCAGGCTATGGCGGACAAGCCGCTGCGCTCGCAATGACGGCGAGGATGTTGCTACGCCGAGTCTCTCACGCCTTGTCGTACGTCATGCCGCGCTCGAAACGGCGGCCCAAGAGCGTGGCCGGAAACAGGATCGCGAAATAGATCAGCGCGATGATGGTGTAGACCTCGAGCGGCCGGTAGGTGTCGGCATTGATCAAGGTCGCGTTGTAGACGAGATCCGGCACCGCGATCACCGACACCAGCGAGGTGTTCTTCAACTGCGTCACCGACTGGTTGACGTAGGGCGCCAGCATCGGCTTCAAGGCCTGCGGCAGGATCACGAGCCGCATCATCCGCCACGGACGCAGACCGAGCGCGCGCGCCGCATCCCACTGCCCGCGCGGCACGCTCTCGATGCTGCCGCGCACGATCTCGGCATAGAACGCCCCGGCATAGAGCGACAGCACGGTGACCGCGGCGACATGCGCCGGAATGTTGACGCCGATCACGACCGGGAACGCGTAGTAGAACCAGATGATCTGCACCAGCAGCGGGGTGCAGCGGAACAGCTCGATATAGCCGATCAGCAGCCAGTCGATGACGACCGGGCGGCGCAGCCTGACGATGCCGACGACGAGCCCGATCACCGAGCCGAGCAGGATGGTGCCGAGCGTGTAGGCCATGGTCCAGCCGAGCCCCACCCAGAACAGATGGCTGTACTTGGCGAGGATGGCGAAATCCCAGGTGTAGTTCATCGCAGCTCCGGCGTGACGCGGTCGCGGCCCCTCACAGATACCGGCTCGGAGCAAAGGCGGAGGCGTCGAACGACGGCGCCTCGCCCGCGATCATCGCGGCGATCGCCGCGCCCGTGGCCGGCCCCGTGGTGAAGCCGATATGCTGGTTGCCGAATGCAAGCCACAGGCCGGAATGTCGCGGCGCCGGCCCGATCATCGGCAGCGAATCCGGCAAGGTCGGCCGCGCGCCGCGCCAGGGCTGGGCCACGGCCTCGCCGAACTCGACCACGCCGCGCGCCAGCGGCACCACCTGCTCGAGCTGGGCGAAATTCGAGCGTGCATCGCGGTCGGTCAGCTCGACGCCGCTCGTGACCCGCACGCCGTTCTCCATCGGCGTCATCAGGAAGCTGCCCTCGGCGTCGTGGATCGGACGGTGCAGCATGCGCGCTGGATTGGGCGTGAACTCCTGGTGATAGCCGCGCTCGAACGCCATCGGCACCCGGTAGCCCAGCGACCTGAGAATGTCCGGCGACCACGGGCCGAGCGCAACCACGACATGGCGGGCGCGGATCTCGCCGTCGCCGAGCACGATTCGCCAGCCGTCGCCGTCCGACAGCAGGGCCCTGATCTCGGACTGCCGCAGCACACCGCCCGCGCCCTCGAACATCCGCGCATAGGCCTTGGTCACGTTGCCGGGCGAGTCGACCGACGCCGTCTGGCTGTGCAGCAGGCCGACCTTGTAGACCGGCAGCATGTTCGGCTCGAGCGCGGAAATGCCCTGGCGGTCGAGCAGCTCGCTCTCGATGCCGTATTCGGCCAGGAAAGCCTGCTCCGCCTTGGCCGCTCCGACGGCGTCGCTGCGCCAGGCCTTGAGCCAGCCGGTCTCGCGGATGCGCTGCGGCTCGCCCGACCTGACGATCCAGTCGCGATGCAGCTTCAGCGACGCGCCAATCAGGCCATGCAGGGCGGTGGCACGCGGCCTGACGCGGGACTCCACGGCATTGGCGAGGAAGCGCAGCACCCATTCGACGTTACGTAGAGTCCATGCCGGATCCCAGCGCAGGGCTGCACTCCGGTTGCCGAGATAGGACGGCAGCGCTGAGAACAGCGAGGGTTTATTGAGCGGCAGGATCGAGCCGGAGGACAGAATGCCGGCATTGCCGTACGATGTCTCCTCGCCCGGCGCCTTGCGGTCGACCAGCACCACCGAGAGCCCGCGCTCCCGAATGGCGTAGGCGGAGGAGACGCCGACGATCCCCGCTCCCAGCACGACCACGTCGGCTGTCTGCTGCACGCTCTCCATCGTCACTCGATCCATCTGCTGCTTACATCAGGGTCAGGCCGCCATCGACCGGCAGCACCGCGCCGGTGACGTGGCCGGCGTCCTTCGCCAGCAGGAAGGTCACGGCCGCGGCGATGTCATCGGGCTCGGCGAGGCGCTGTTGCGGATTGGCCGCCGCCGCCGTCTGCCACGCGGCCGGGTCGAGCGAGCCGAGCCGCCCCGCATCCTTGCGCGTGTAGCCGGGCACGACGACATTCGCCGTGCCGCCGCACGCAGCCAGCTCGATGGCGAGGCATTTCACCAGCGCCTCCAGCGCCGCCTTGGCGGCGGCCGAGGCGGGAAAGGTGCCGCCCGGCACGAAGCGATGCGCGACGAAGCTGGAGATCGCGACGACGCGCGCATCCGCGCTTCGCATGAGGTCGGGGAGTGCGGCGCTGGCGAGCTCATGAAAGGCCGCCGGCATCACGGCGAGCGAGCGGTCGAGCCCGTCGCGCGGCAGATCGCGAAAGCTGCGGCGGTCGGCAAAGCCGGCGGCATGCACCACCGCGTCGATCCGGCCGAACCGCGTGCGGGCCGCCGCCACCAGTTCGGCGCCCACACCCGGCCTTGCCAGGTCACCGCAATGAAACGCGGCTTCGGCGCCGGCCTCGCGGCACGCCGCGGCGACCTCCCGCAGACGCGCCAGACCCGCTTCGTCGGCCCCCTGCCCGTGCAGCATCACGGCCTGTCCCGGCGCGGAGAGGCGGCGCGCCACGGCCGCGCCGATGCCGGCTCCGCTGCCGGTGATGATGGTGACACGCATCGTGCCTCGTCTACCCCTCGGTTTCGCGGGGCGGACTATAGGTCTCACACCTGCCGATGCCAACACGCGGGCGGACATGCACCGATGTCCGCCGCGCGGGTCTGCGTGTCACAGATGTTCGGAAACGTCTAGCTGATCAGCTGTTCAGCATTTGGCGCCGACACTGCACTTGTTGGTCGACTGTGAAATCGTGCCGCCCTTGCCCTGGCAGGTGGCGGCATAGGCATTCACGCAGGCGACCTTCGCGGATGTGCAGCCCGCATGATCGTTCTTCACGCAGATCGTCTCGCTATAGGTCTCGATCGTGCTGCCGCCTTTCTTGCAGACGCACATTCCGGTGACTTCGGCTTTTGCGGCAAAAGCGCTGTCGACACTGCCGAGCGCGGCAGCAGCAAACAAAATCAGGGACAGAAATACGCGCATCGTATCCTCCATGAACAATGGCAATACATTCAGTATGCGCGCTCTGCGCACGAGATACAACTTTAAATTGTTTCAATTGCCATCGACGATCGAGGCTCGCGCCTCCAATCCACTGATGCAGGTCAGGCGGTGAGACGTGCCGCGCGCCGCAGGGCCTGCGGCGGCTGGCCGAAGGCGCGAATGAAGGCGCGACGCATCCGCTCAGGATCGCGAAAGCCGGTCGCCTCGGCCACCAGCTCGATCGGCTGATGCGAAGCCTGCACGCGATCGCGCGCAACCTCCAGCCTGAGACGCTCGATCGCCTTTGACGGCGTCGTGCCGGTCTCGGCCACGAAGGCGCGGGTGAAATGCCGCGTGCTCATGCCGGCACGCTCGGCAAGGTCGTCGACCGTCAGCGGCGCATCGAGATGCTCGCGCGCCCAGATCAGGAGTTCGGCGAAGCGGCCGCTCGGCGCCTTCAGCTCCAGCAGCGAGGAGAACTGCGACTGCCCGCCGCTGCGGCGATGGTACAGCACGAGCTGACGTGCGGTCTTCTGCGCGATCTCCTCGCCGTGATCGTCGGCGACCATGGCGAGTGCGAGATCGATGCCGGCAGTGATCCCAGCCGAGCTCCAGACGTTGCCGTCGCGGACATAGATGCTGTCAGGCTCGAGCTTCACATGGGGGTAGGCGCGCAGGAACTGCCGCGTGCGCTGCCAATGTGTGGTCGCGCGCCGCCCGTCCAGCAGGCCCGCTTCGGCCAGCACGAAGGCGCCGGAACAGATGCTGGCAAGCCGGGTGCCGCGCTGCGCGACCTTGCGAACGAAGTTCAGCGTGCATGTGTTGCGGCTCGCGGCTTCCACACCCTCGCCGCCGGCGATCAGCAGCGTGGTCAGCGCCGACACCGGACCGAATTTGCGCGCCAGCATCTCAGCCCCCGATGACGACCGCACGGCTCCGGGCGTGGCGGCGACGACCCTGATCGATGGCGCGGCGCGCGCATAGCGCGAAGCGATCTCGAACACCGAGATCGGCCCGGCAGCGTCGAGCAACTGAAAATCGGGATAGATGAGCACGCCGATCATGGTGGATGGCTCCGTGATCCCAAGTCGGTGATCCCAAGTCCGTGATCCTAAGTTTGAGACCCCAAGCATGGAATCCCAAGTATGTCCGGAAACGAGGGAACTTTGACATATGAGCCATCCAACGGACCATGCAGAATGACCGCCGTCAAGCACCAGACCTGCGAGCACCGCCATGCACCAACCGATTTCGATCGCTCTCGTTCTGTTTCCCCAGGTGACCCAGCTCGATCTCACCGGACCGGTACAGGTGTTCTCGAGCGTGCCCGGTGCGACGCTGCACCTGGTCTGGAAGAAGATCGAGCCGATCCCGACCGACTCAGTTCTCACACTCCTGCCGACGACGACCTTTGCCGACTGTCCGCAGGCGGACGTGATCTGCATTCCCGGCGGCTTCGGCGTCGATGCCATCCTCGGCGACGCCGAGGTGATCGGCCTCATCCGCCGCCAGGCGGAAGGCGCGAAGTACATCACGTCGGTGTGCACGGGCTCGCTGGCGCTCGGCGCCGCCGGCCTGCTGAACGGCTATCGCGCAGCGACTCATTGGAGCGCGCGCGAATGCCTGCCGCTGTTCGGCGCCACCGTCAGCACCGAGCGCGTCTGCATCGACCGTAACCGGATCACCGGCGGCGGTGTCACGGCCGGCATCGACTTCGCGCTGACCCTGGTGGCGCAGTTGGTCGATCGTCAGACGGCGGAGGCCATCCAGCTCAGGCTCGAATACAATCCGGCGCCCCCTTTCAACGCTGGTTCCCCTGACACGGCGCCGCCGGAGGTGGTGTCACGCATGCTGGAGCGGATCGCGCCGTTCCGGAAGCGGCGAATCGAGGCGGCGGAGCATGCGGCGGCCGCCCTCCGGACCAACCCGTCGTAGCGCAGGCTTGCCAGGCTCCCGAAAGCAAAGCGGCCGCCCGGAGTTCGGGCGGCCTCTTCCGATCGGGTCATCTCGCGCGAAATCGAATCAGCCGCCAGGAGTCCAGGGCTGATAATCACCGGTGGCCTTTGGCCTGCGACCGCTGCCCAAGGTCGAGCCGGCCGGGCGATACGCCAGCGCAGTCCCCGTCAGATTCGGCTGATGCGGCTTTTCCCACTCGCGCGGCTTGTAGCCGTCCTGAGTCGGCGGCACGTCGACCATGTGATGCATCCAGCCGTGCCATTCGGGCGGAATACGGCTCGCTTCGGCCAGGCCGTTATAGATCACCCAGCGCCGCTCGAAATGCAGCACCGGATCGATCTTGCCGCCGGCGGTCCGATAATAGCGGTTGCCCTGTGCATCCTGCCCCACGAGCTCGCCGAAGCGCCAGGTCCACAATTGGGTGCCGAAAGTCTGGCCGTTCCACCACGTGAAGAGCTTGAGAAAGAACTGTTTCATGGGCTTGGGGCCGGTTCTGTGAAGGTCCCGGTTCTGATGCCACCCCGCCCGCATCTTGTCCAGTGTTGCACCGCCTCCGCCCGCGACGATGTATCGGTTCACGGCGGGGAACGACATCCGCGGCCTGCGGTTAGGTCATTTTCCCCCTGATGGAGCGATAGCGATGACCAGACTGAAGACATGGAGCACTGCGGCGGCAGTGGCGCTGATTCTGCCGCTGGCGGCAGCGACGACGAGCTTTGCCCAGGGTCCCGGCGGCGGCGGTCGTGGTCCGGGCGGCGGTGGTGGTGCCGCCATCGGCGGGGGCGGTGGCGCGGCTATCGGCGGCGGCGGAGCGATCGGCGGCGGCGGACGCGGCGGCTTTGCGGCCGGCCCGGGTGGCGGCGGCATGAGCGGCGGCAGCTTTGCCGGACGCGCAGCCGTTGGCGGCGCAGCGCTCGCGGGTCGCGGTCCGGCGGCCGGCGCCAACGTCGCCGTCAACACCGGTGGCGGCCGCGGCAACTGGAGCGGCGGCAATTGGGGTGGCGGCGGCTGGCAGGGCGGCCACCGTGGCGGCTGGCATCACCGCGGCGGCGGCTTCTGGCCGGGTGTCGGCGTTGGCGTCGGAATCGGGTTGGGCAGCAGCTATGCCTACTACAATGATCCGTATTATTACGGGCCCGACTATTACTCCGACTACTCGTACTATGACGACTCCGCGCCTGTTGCCGTCGTCGGAACCGAAGGCGTCGACCCGAGCTACTGCGCACGCAGGTACCGCTCGTATGATCCGGCTTCGGGAACTTATCTCGGCTATGATGGCATTCGCCATCCATGCCCGTAAGAGTCTGACATCGTAGCTGCGACAACAGCAGGCGGCGAGGGCTACGCTCGCCGCCTTTTTCGTGCCGTATTGTTGTTTGTTCTGTGTCTAATGCGCCACGTTGCAGGCTGATTTTCGCCCATATTTCAAAATGTGCCTCGCGACGTGCAGATGATCGGCCCGTTCCGGTCCAATATCGTTTGAGCTCGTGATTCTGCCCGTTTGGGCGCTTCGCAGGCTTGGTTGATATCAGTCGATGGACACATGGATTTTCGCGGGACTCGCGCAGTGCAAACGCCGCGGGTGAGCGGCTTGGGCCTGCCGCCCGCGAACGCGCCAAGAACTTCGAACAAGGAGGCGCGCCTTGCCGACATATCTTCACTGCTTGGACGCAGCTGCATCGAAGCTCGGAGCATGTGGCTGGCCGCGATTGTCCCCGGCCCGGCTGGCGGACATGTCGATGATTGAGAAACGCAGATGACCTATCAGCGCCTCGCATTGGGGCTCGGTCTTGGAACGCTGCTGGCGATCGGCGCCGCGTCCACGGCGCTCGACATCAAGTCGCGCCACGACGCGGCCTGGGTGAATTCATCGCTCGACATCCTGCAGAAGACCTCCGATCTGCGCCTGCTGCTACGCGAAGCGGAAGCGGCCTCTCGCGGCTACGCACTCGTCGGTGAAGATCAATTCAGGACGGAGTTTGCCGATGTCAGCACGAAAATTCCGGTCGCCATGGCCGAGCTGCGGCGCGCCGTGGCCGACAATCCCGAACCGCTGAAGCTTCTGACCGAGACCGAAGCCCTGGTTGCCCGCAGGGTCGAGCTCGCCGCGGAGCTGATCCGGTTGCGCGCCGCCTCCGATCGTGCGGGGCTCGAAGCGCTCAGAAGCCGCGCCGAAGGCCCGGCGACCATGAGCGAGATCACGGCCCATCTCGACCGTTTCGTTGCCGATCAGCGCGAGCTGCTGACGCAGCGTTCGATGACGTCGAAGGCCACCGGATCGCTGCTGCTCACGATCGACCTGTGCGGCCTCGCGCTGCTGCTGATCATCGCCTTCTACCTCATCCGGCGGACCTATCTCCACGATCGTGCGCTGCGCGCGTCGCTGGTCCGGTCCGAAGCCGAGGCCATCTCGCTGGCGGAAAAGGCCGAGCAGCAGCATCTCGACCTGATCGCCGCCCATGAGAAGCTGCGCCATTCCGCCGAGATCCTGCAGAACACGTTCAACAGCATGGCAGAGGGCGTGCTCGTCATCGATGCCGCGGACACCGTGGTATTCTCGAACCCCGCGGTCGAACATCTGCTTGGCTACAGCCCGGAAAAGAATCTGGCCGACGTCCGCGCGCGCCTCCGCGTCTACGAAAGCGACGGCGTGACGCCTGTCGCAGCCCACGACCTGCCGACGCCGCGAGCCTTGCGGGGCGAGAGCTTCGACCGCCGCGAGCTGATCGTCTACCGGCCCGACCGGGACGAGACGCTGCGACTGATGATCTCCGGCCGCCCGCTGCGCGACGCCGCGGGCGGCATTACCGGCGCGGCGATGGTCTATCACGACATCACCACGGCGCACGAGACCGAGCGGCTGCTGCAGCAGGCGCAGAAGCTGGATGCGATCGGCAAGCTCACCGGCGGCGTCGCACACGACTTCAACAACATGCTGACGATCATTACCGGCACCATCGAGACGCTGGCCGACGAGGTGAAGGACCGCCCCGCCGCCGCGGCGACCGCAGCGCTGATCGGACAGGCGGCAGACCGCTGCACCGAGCTGATCCGGCATCTGCTCGCCTTTGCCCGCAAGCAGCCGCTGCATCCGCGCGACAGCGACGTCAACAGCACGATTCTCGACATCGCAAAGCTGCTGCGTCCGACGCTCGGCGAGCAGATCGAGATCAACTCGATCCTCGAAGAGGAGACGCTGATCACGCACATCGATTCGGCGCAGCTCGCCAACTCGCTGGTCAACATGGCGATCAACGCCCGCGACGCGATGCCCAATGGCGGCAAGCTGCTGCTGGAATCGCGCCGGGTGGACCTCGATGAGGCCTATGCCTCGGCCAACGCCGGCGTGACGCCCGGGCCCTATGTCATGGTCGCCGTCAGCGACACGGGCACTGGCATGTTGCCGGAGGTCCGCGACCGCGCCTTCGAGCCGTTCTTCACGACCAAGGAAGCCGGCAAGGGCTCCGGCCTCGGCCTCAGCATGGTCTACGGCTTCGTCAAGCAATCCGGCGGCCACATCAAGATCTACAGCGAGGAAGGACGGGGCACCACGATCCGGCTCTACATCCCCGTGCCCAAGGGACAGGCGACGAGCCCTGCGCCGCCCGAGCCGCCGCCGCCGCGCGGCGAGGAGACGATCTTTATCGTCGAGGACGATCCCCTGGTGCAGGATTTCGTCGTGTCACAGTTGCAGAGCCTCGGCTACAAGACCATCACCGCATCGACCGGGGTCGAGGCGCTGGCCAAGATCGACTCCGGCCAAAGCTTCGATCTCCTGTTCACCGACGTCATCATGCCCGGCGGCGTCAACGGCAAGGAGCTCGCCGAGGAGGCGCTGCGGCAGCGGCCCGGCACCAAGGTGCTGTACACGTCCGGCTATACCGACAACGCGATGGTCGAGCACGGCCGCCTCGACCAGGCGGCGCTCCTGCTCACCAAGCCCTATCGCAAGTCGGAACTCGCCAAGATGGTGCGGCTCGCGCTGGCAGACCCCGCCGATGACGCCCTGGCCGATGATGCGTTGGCCGAGAATGCCTTTTCCGAGGACGTGCCGACGCGCGCTCACTCCTCCTGACTCGACCATCGCGCGGATCGGAACTGCGATCGTCCCGGAGTTCGGCGCCAAAAAATTCCGATGGAAACCTCCCCATGCAGTTGGCAGGACACGACGGCATCCCGCGCCATTGGAGGCCACCGATGATCCGCCGGCGCGTGGTGCTGGGGCTCGGCCTTGGAACTCTGCTCGCGATCGGCGCCGCGTCGACGGCACTGGACATCAAGGCGCGCAACGATACCGCCCTCGTCGAGCACACGATGGAGGTGCTGGAGAAATCCTCCGAGCTCCGCGTCCTGCTGCGTCAGTCAGAAGCGGCCTCGCGCGGCTTCGCCTTGTCCGGAGCCGACCGGTTCATCGCAGAGTTTCAGGAGACAAGCGGACTCATCCCTGCGGCCTGGGCCGACCTGCGAGGGCTCGTCCGGGACAATTCCTCGCAGAGCGAGCGGCTGCGAGCAATTTATGGCATCGTGCAGCGGCGCATCCAGCTTGCCGGCGAGCTGATCCGTCGCCACGCGGCGAACGATCGCGACGGCCTGCAGGCGCTGGCGGCGAGCGCGGCCGGTCCGGCGGCGATGACGACGATCAACCAGGCGCTCGACGCCTTTACCGACGACGAGCGCCGGCTGCTGGCGGACCGCGCCACGATCTCGCGACGAACCGGGTCCTGGCTGCTGGCGGTCGACCTCGCCGGCGTCGGCCTGCTGCTCCTGATGTCGGGCTATCTCGTCCGGCGCGCTCGTCTTTCCGACCGGGCGCTGCGCTCGTCCCTCACCCTGTCACGGGAGACTGCGACCTCGCTGGAAGCCCAGGCCGTGCAGCAGCGCAGCGATCTCGCCGCCGCCTATGACGAGCTGCGCCGCTTCTCCGCCATTCTCACGAACACCTTCAACAGCATGGCCGAGGGCGTCCTCGTCGTCGATCCCGAAGGGACCATCATGCTGTCGAACCAGGCGATGGGACGTTTCCTGGGAACGAATGTGGGCAAGACCTTCGCCGAGATGCTGGCCGCCAACCAGTTCTACGAGAGCGACGCCGTCACCCGCATCGTCGACGAGGAGCTCCCGATCGCGCGCGCCCTGCGCGGGCTGTCGTTCGACCGCCGCGAGGTCGTGGTCAAGCCGACCGACGGCCGGCCGCAGTTTCGCCTGATGGTCAGCGGCCGGCCGCTGCGCAATTCCGCAGGCGCGATCAGCGGCGCCGCGCTTGTGTATCACGACGTCACCGACGTGCACGAGACCGAGCGCCTGCTGCAGCAGGCGCAGAAGCTCGATGCCATCGGCAAGCTCACCGGCGGCGTCGCGCACGACTTCAACAACATGCTGACGATCATCACCGGGTCGATCGAGGTCCTGATCGACGCGGTCCGGGACCGGCCGGCGGCGGCCGAGTTCGCGGCCCTGATCGGCAGGGCCACCGATCGCTGCACCGAGCTGATCCGGCATCTGCTCGCCTTCGCCCGCAAGCAGCCGCTGCGTCCGCGCGACATCGACGTCAACGCCACGGTGGAGGACATCGCCAAGCTGCTGCGGCCGACGCTGGGCGAGCAGGTCGAGATCAGGACCGTTCTCGCCGAGGGGGATCTCATCGCCCATGTCGATTCCGCGCAGCTTGCCAACGCGCTGGTCAATATGGCGATCAACGCGCGCGATGCGATGCCCGATGGCGGCAGGCTGCTGCTGGAGACGGCGAAGACCACGCTCGACGCGGCCTATGCGGCGGCCAATCCCGGCATCGTCCCGGGCTCCTACGTCATGGTCGCGGTCAGCGACACCGGCAGCGGCATGCCGCGGGAGGTGACGGACCGCGCCTTCGAGCCGTTCTTCACCACGAAGGACGCCGGCAAGGGCTCCGGACTCGGCCTCAGCATGGTCTATGGCTTCGTCAGGCAGTCCGGCGGCCACGTCAAGCTTCAGAGCGAGCAGAACCGCGGCACGACGATCCGGCTCTATCTGCCGGCGGCGCAGGCGGCGCAACAGACCGAGCCAGAGCACGAGCAGGCGCTGCCGCATGGCCGTGAGACGATCCTGGTGGTCGAGGACGATCCGCTGGTGCGCGACTTCGTGCTCGCCCAGCTGCAAGGCCTCGGCTACGCCACCCTCGTCGCCTCGCAGGCCTCGGAGGCGCTGGCCATCGCCGCGCAGAACCAGCCCTTCGACCTCTTGTTCACCGACGTCATCATGCCCGGCGGCATCAGCGGCCCGCAGTTGGCCGAAACCATCATGACGACGCGCCCGGCGCTCCCCGTGCTCTACACCTCCGGCTATACCGGCGATGAGATGGTCGAGAACCAGCAGCTCGTGCCGGACGCGCTGCTGCTGACCAAGCCCTATCGCCGCGCCGAGCTTGCGCAGATGGTGCGACGCGCGCTGGACGGCAAGCCGGCTGGCGCTAGCCGCGGGTCGCCATCGCCACCGCGGCCAGCGTGAAGGCCAACGCGGCCACCTGCCCTGCCCCGAGCGGCTCGCGCAGCGCGATCGCGGAGGCCACGACGCCGATCACCGGCACCGCCATGGTGCCGATCGCCGCCACCGAGGCCGGCAGCCGCGACAGCGCCGCGAACCAGGCGACATAGGCGACGCAGAACTGGATCACGGTGGAATAGAACATCAGCGCCCAGTCGAGTCGGTCGAGCTTCGTCCAGTCGGAATGCTCGACCGCGAAGCCCACGATCACGATCGGCACGCAGCCGATGCCGATCTGCCAGGCCGCGGCCGACAAAGGCGGCAGCCTGATCGGGAGCTTCTTGGCCATCACCGTGCCGAGCGCGAAGCCGAACGCGCCGCCGAGCACCATCAGGATGCCCGGCAGCTTGTCGCGACTGGCGTTGAGTCCGTTGCTGCCCATGATCGCGGCCAGCCCCGCGAACGCCAGCACCAGCGCCAGCACGCGCAGGAGCGTCGGCCGCTCGCCGAGGATCGGCCAGGCCAGCAGCGAGGCCCACACCGGCATGGTGTAGGCGATCAGCGCCGCCTCGCCCGCCGGCAGCCACAGCAGCGCCAGTCCCATCAGCACCATCCAGGCGGTGACGTTGAGCATCCCGGCCAGGATCAGCCGCGGCCAGACCTCGCGCGGCACGTAAAGACTCTGGCTGCGGATGACGGCCAGCAGAGCCAGGAGAAGCGCGCCGACCACCCCGGTGGTGCCGCGCAGGGTCAAGGGCGGCAGCACGCCCACCAGGTGCTTGGTGACGGGCCAGTTGAAGCCCCAGCCGAGCGAGGTGATGGCGAGGAACATCAGCCCGGCGGGCGTGATCCGCCCGCTGGCCACTGGCTTGTCTGTCATGGAATCACCGGCGCCGTCCGTGGGACGACGACCTTGCCGGCGTTTTCCCGGCCACACCAGGGATTGTGGGGCATGCCTGCCCCGCGAACGCTCCGTAGGCGCCCGTGAGTCCCGCTGATGCAAGCAAAACACGCCGTTTGCACGCGAATAAATCTGCCCCTGTGAACAGCGGGACGAAGCCCTGTGGACAGCGCTCCGAACAAATTTTTCCGGTTTCGAATCCGCGAGGACTCGCCGATAGTTACGGCCATCACGATACCGGCACACGCCCTGGTTATCCCGTACTTTCCCCCATATTTAGTGTTTGGTTAGGGAACCCCCACTAGTCCTTGACGGGGGAAGCGGAGTCGTCCTAGCTTCCGGCCCGGTTCGGCGCACAGTCATGTTTCGGGTCTGGCCGGCCGCTTCCCTCGAGAGGGTTCGAAGACGACCACGCCGCCGTCCGTACGGCTGCGGGCGAGGGTCGCCGTCTGCCCTGTGTACCAATCGCTGCGCCGCCGCGCCCCGGCGGGGAACCCACTAGATGTGGGGTCTCCCCTGCAGGCACGACGGAGCAGAGCGGCGGAAGTGACGCGTTGAGAACGGACGGTGCGGGCAGCGGACGGGCTGCACGCGCCGCGCAGGAAGACGGGGCGAGACGCCGGACAACGGCGCAAGGCCTTCGCCTTCGAGGCTGAACAGATGCGGACCGGGCAACCGGTTGAACTGCGGCGGCAGACGAGTTTCCCGGCAGCGTCCGGGGACTTCCAGCCGCCGCCCTTGGATGCAATGATCCCGGCCGCCAACGACGCGGTCCGGCAAGAACTATTGGGGCTCGCGATGCGGATTGAACGGCGCAACACCACCGAAGGACAGTCACCCTATCAGGGGATCGACTTCCGCCTGACCACGTCCGAGATCAAGAATCCGGACGGCTCCGTGGTGTTCCGGCTCGAGAATGTCGAGGTGCCCGAGTTCTGGTCGCAGGTCGCCTCCGACGTGCTGGCGCAGAAGTATTTCCGCAAGGCGGGCGTCGCCATCAGGCTGAAGAAGGTCGAGGAAGAGACCGTGCCGTCCTGGCTGTGGCGCTCGGTGCCGGACACCGAGGCGCTGGCCGCGCTGCCCGAGAATGAGCGCTATGGCAGCGAGCGCTCCGCCAAGCAGGTGTTCGACCGCCTCGCCGGCTGCTGGACCTATTGGGGCTGGAAGGGCAACTACTTCTCGAGCGAAGAGGACGCGGTCGCGTTCTACGACGAGCTGCGCTTCATGCTCGCCAAGCAGATGGTCGCGCCGAATTCGCCGCAATGGTTCAACACCGGTCTGCACTGGGCCTATGGCATCGACGGCCCCGGCCAGGGCCATTATTACGTCGACTACAAGACCGGCAAGCTGACCAAGTCGAAATCGTCCTACGAGCATCCGCAGCCGCACGCCTGCTTCATCCAGGGCGTCGAGGACGACCTCGTCAACGACGGCGGCATCATGGACCTGTGGGTGCGCGAGGCGCGCCTGTTCAAATACGGCTCCGGCACCGGCTCCAACTTCTCGCGGCTGCGCGGCGAAGGCGAGCGGCTGTCGGGCGGCGGCCGCTCGTCCGGCCTGATGAGCTTCCTCAAGATCGGTGACCGCGCTGCGGGCGCCATCAAGTCGGGCGGCACCACCCGCCGCGCCGCCAAGATGGTGGTGGTCGACGCCGACCATCCGGACATCGAGGCCTATATCGACTGGAAGGTGAAGGAGGAGCAGAAGGTCGCCGCTCTCGTCACCGGCTCCAAGATCAACCAGAAGCACCTCAAGGCCGTGATGAAGGCCTGCGTCAATTGCGAGGGCTCCGGCGACGACTGCTTCGACCCCGAGAAGAACCCTGCCCTGCGCCGCGAGATCAAGCTCGCGCGCCGCGCGCTGGTGCCCGACAACTACATCAAGCGGGTCATCCAGTTCGCCAGGCAGGGCTACAAGGACATCGACTTCCCGATCTACGACACCGATTGGGATTCGGAGGCCTACCTCACCGTCTCCGGCCAGAATTCCAACAACTCGGTGTCGCTGAAGGATGACTTCCTGCGCGCCGTCGAGACCGACAGCGACTGGAATCTGATCGGCCGCACCAACAAGAAGGTCGTCAAGACGCTGAAGGCGCGCGACCTCTGGGAAAAGATTGGCCACGCCGCCTGGGCCTCGGCCGATCCCGGCCTGCACTTCAACACCACGATGAACGATTGGCACACCTGCAAGGCGTCCGGCGACATCCGCGCGTCCAATCCGTGCTCGGAATACATGTTCCTGGACGACACGGCGTGCAACCTGGCTTCCGCCAACCTGCTGACGTTCTACAACACGCAGACCAAGCACTTCGACGTCGGCGCCTACGAGCATCTGTGCCGGCTCTGGACGGTCGTGCTCGAGATCTCCGTGCTGATGGCGCAGTTCCCGTCGAAGGCGATCGCCGAGCTGTCCTACGAGTTCCGCACGCTCGGCCTCGGCTACGCCAATATCGGCGGTCTCTTGATGACCATGGGCCTGTCCTACGACTCCAAGGAAGGCCGCGCGCTGTGCGGCGCGCTGTCGGCGATCATGACCGGCATCGCCTACAAGACCTCGGCCGAGATGGCCGGCGAGCTCGGCTCCTTCCCCGGCTACAAGAAGAACGCCGCGCACATGCTGCGCGTCATCCGCAATCATCGCCGCGCCGCGAGGGGCGAAGCGACCGGCTATGAGGCGCTATCGGTCGCCCCGGTGCCGCTCGACCACGCCCACTGCCCGCAGGTCTCGCTCGTCAGCCACGCCATCCAGGCCTGGGACGACGCGCTCGCGCTCGGCGAGACCCACGGCTATCGCAATGCCCAGGTCACCGTGGTTGCCCCGACCGGCACCATCGGCCTCGTGATGGATTGCGACACCACCGGCATCGAGCCCGATTTCGCGTTGGTGAAGTTCAAGAAGCTGGCCGGCGGCGGCTACTTCAAGATCATCAACCGCGCCGTGCCCGAGGCGCTGCGCGCGCTCGGCTATCGCGAGAGCGAGATCGCCGAGATCGAGGCCTATGCTGTCGGTCACGGCTCGCTGTCCAACGCGCCCGGCATCAACGCCTCGACCCTGAAGGCCAAGGGCTTCACCGATGAGGCCATCGCCAAGGTCGAGAAGGCGCTGCCGACCGCGTTCGACATCAAGTTCGTGTTCAACAAGTGGACGCTCGGCGAGGAGTTCATCACCAAGCAGCTCGGCGTCTCGGCGGAAGCGCTGGCGCAGCCGACCTTCGAGCTGCTCGCCGCGATCGGCTTCACCAAGCGCGAGATCGAGGCCGCCAACGTCCACATCTGCGGCGCGATGACGGTCGAGGGTGCCCCGCATCTGAAGGCGGAGCACTATGCGGTGTTCGATTGCGCCAATCCCTGCGGCAAGATCGGCAAGCGCTATCTCTCGGTCGAGAGCCACATCCGCATGATGGCGGCGGCGCAGCCGTTCATCTCGGGCGCGATCTCCAAGACCATCAACATGCCGAACGACGCCACGGTCGAGGACTGCAAGGCGGCGTATCTGCTGTCCTGGAAGCTCGCGCTGAAGGCCAACGCGCTGTATCGCGACGGCTCGAAGCTGTCGCAGCCGCTCAACTCGCAGCTCATCTCCGACGATGAGGACGAGGACGATGCGGTCGAGTCCTTCTACGAGAAGCCGATGGCCGCGCGTGCCACCCAGGTCTCGGAGAAGATCGTCGAGAAGCTGGTCGAGCGCATCGTGGTGATGCGCGAGCGCGAGAAGATGCCGGATCGCCGCAAGGGCTACACCCAGAAAGCGGTCGTCGGCGGCCACAAGGTGTACTTGCGCACCGGCGAGTATGACGACGGCCGTCTCGGCGAGATCTTCATCGACATGCACAAGGAGGGCGCGGCGCTGCGCTCCTTCATCAACAACTTCGCCATCGCGGTGTCGCTGGGCCTCCAGTACGGCGTGCCGCTGGAGGAGTATGTCGACGCCTTCACCTTCACCCGCTTCGAGCCGGCCGGCCCCGTCCAGGGCAACGACTCGATCAAATACGCGACGTCGATCCTCGACTACGTCTTCCGCGAGCTCGCCGTCAGCTACATGTCGCGCTTCGACCTCGCCCATGTCGATCCCTCCGAGAGCAATTTCGACGCGCTCGGCCGCGGCGTCGACGAAGGCAAGATGGCGGAGGACGGCCCGAGCCAGCAGGCCGCAAAGTACGTCTCTCGCGGCCTGACCCGCTCCCGCACCGACAACCTGGTGGTGATGCGCGGCGGCACGGCCACGACCGCCGTCTCCGCCCCGCATGACGCCGGCCCGTCGGGCCGCGTCACCGCCCTCTCCGGCTCCCGCACCGGCGACGCCATCGAAGGCGCCGTCGCGCTGAAGCAGGAGCCGCAGCACGACCTCTCGCCCACCGAGAAGCTCGAGGCCCTGCAATGGAGCAAGGCCGGCACCGCCAACGCGCAAGTCGCCTCCAAGGCCGAACGCCGCGCCGAAGCCAAGGCCAAGGGCTACGAAGGCGAGATGTGCTCGGAGTGCGGCAACTTCACCCTGGTCCGGAACGGCACCTGCATGAAGTGCGATACGTGCGGCAGCACGACGGGGTGTTCGTAATTTCGAGTGTAGGCAGCAAGCATTTATTGGCATGCCCGGGCTTCCCCGGGCATGCTCGCGATTTCAAGCTAACTAATTAGATATTGCCGGGAGACCAATGTAATGGCTAAGCGTATCGCACTTTTCAACCACAAGGGCGGCGTCAGCAAAACAACAACCTCATTCAATCTGGGCTGGATGCTGGCTAAGAAGGGAAAACGGGTACTGCTTGTCGACTGCGACCCCCAATGCAATCTCACGGGCATGTTCCTCGGCTTTGAGGGCATCGACGATCTCGAAGAAATTTACAACAAAGGCGGCGTGAGGAACCTTCGGGACGGACTCGCCCCAGCATTCGAATCTAAGCCGACACCTCTTTCAGCTGTGACCTGCGAGGTCATGAAGCAACAAAAGAATCTACTGCTGCTGCCAGGTCATATCGGTATAGCCGAATACGAAACAACTCTTGGAATTGCCCAAGAGCTGTCCGGCTCATTGGTCACTCTCCAGAACCTGCCCGGCGCCATTCCGCACCTGCTGGATCTCACTGCGAAAGAATACGAGATCGATATTGTTCTGATCGATATGAGCCCCAGTCTTGGCCCGATTAATCAAAACCTTGTCGCGACGAGCGACTTTTTCCTTGTCCCGATGGCACCCGACTATTTTTCCATGATGGCAGTTGAGTCACTAGCCTCTGTGCTTCCAAAGTGGAAGGCGTGGGCAGATAAAGCTTCATCAATCAAAATTCTGCAGGAAGCGACTTACCCGCTTCCGCCTTGCCACCCAAAGTTCATGGGCACAATAATCCAAAAATATCGACTCCGGCATGGCAACACCCCCTCGACGGCATTCCAGAAATGGATCAACGAAATCCAAAAGAAAGTTGACGAGAGGTTGCTTCCGGCATTGTCGTCTTGCGACATGCTCCTTCCAGACGCAACATACAAAGCTGCCGGGTTCAAGGCTGGACAACCCGTTTTACAAATGTCGGATTTTAATGGCTTGATCGCTCAATCTCAAAAACACAGCGCTCCAGTGTTCGCACTAACTGACACACAATTGGAGCAAACCGGAATCGTCTTGGAACGAACCAAAAAATCAATGAAGCAGTTCGCCAAATTATTCTCGGCTGCAGCAGACCGTGTAATTAAGCTCATCGACAATGCTTGATGCTATTTCATCTTATCGAGCAAACATAGCAAGAGTTCAGTCGCTCGGTGGATTGAACGCAGCTCTAGGCACGATGGTGACTGACGCAATTGATTTGTCGGACATATTGCGGGCAGGACACGTCCTCGCGGTTAGCGCTCTGGACCACTTTGTTCACGAGGCTGTTCGCATCGGAATGTTAGAAGTTTTCGACGGGAAGCGGGCAATGACTCCTGCCTATGCTCGCTTTCGTGTGCCTTTAGATGCACTTTCAGCCAACGCCGCAATCACTCGTGCGAACTTTGAAGACGAAATTCGGAGTCAACATTCATTCCAGTCCTTTCAACATCCAGACCGCTTGGCTGATGCATTTCGCCTCGTTACTGAAATCAAGCTCTGGGATGCTCTCGGGGACAAACTTGGCCGGCCGGCCAAGGACTTGAAAGATGCACTGAGGCTCGTCGTTGATCGCCGCAACAAGATAGCTCACGAGGCTGACGTTGACCCGACCTATCCGAATGCTCGCTGGCCCATCACTATCGCTGATTTGAATTCAACCATAGATTTCACAAATGGTATCGTTGAAGGGATTTACGACTTAGTTCACATATAGGCGGCCGACAGCAGATTGAGCGTAATCCGCCGCTTGACCTGTTCAGCGCGTTACGCTTCGTTAACGCGTCTTACGAAATGAGCTCGGGGCTCCACCTCTCTCCCCCCATGCACCTGCACATCTTCTCCGATCTCCACGCCGACATGGCCGACATCAAGCCGATCGCGGCGCTGCCCGGGGTCGATGTGGTCGTGGTCGCCGGCGATGTCTGTGAGGGGGCGGTGAACGGGTTTGCGCGGCTGCGCGAGATCGTCGCGAACGACGCGCCGATCGTCATGGTGATGGGCAACCATGAGTTCTATCACCGCACCTATCCCGAGGAGCTGACGCAGGCGCGCGCCGAGGCGGCGCGGTTCGGGGTGCATCTCCTGGAGAACGAGGCGGTCGTGCTCGCGGGCGTGCGCTTTGCCGGCGCCACGCTGTGGACCGACTATGCGATCTTTGGCCCCGGCTCCGAGGTCCACACCATGGCGGTCTGCCGCGACCGCATGAACGACCATCGCCGCATCACCTGGCGCAAACAGCCCTGGCTGCGCTTCCGGCCGCAGGAGGCGCTCGGCCTGCACCTGAAATCCCGCACCTGGCTCACGGGCCTGCTGGAGACGCCGTTCGAAGGCCCCGACCGTCGTCGTCACCCACCACGCCCCCGGCTGGGGCTCGGTCGCCGACAAATATCGGAATGACCGCGTCACCGCCGCCTACGCCTCCGACCTGTCAGCGCTGATCCTCGCGACGCAACCCGCACTCTGGGTCCACGGCCACATCCACACGCCCTCGGACTACATGGTCGGCGCCACCCGCGTGATCTGCAACCCGCACGGCTATGGCCGCGAGAACCCGGATTTCGATCCGGCGCTGGTGGTCGAGGTCGCGTAGCCCGGATGAGCGAAGCGACATCCGGGTTCATCACAGGTGACGTGTGAGGCCCCGGATGTCGCTATCGCTCATCCGGGCTACGCGCGCTATCCGAATTGGCCGACGCTGCCTGCCGGCGCATTCAACTGGCTCGCTTGTGCTGGATCGAAGGTCGTTGCGTCCGCCACGACCTAGCGCTTCCCCCGCGCTTTGGTTGACTTGCATCAACAGCGCCGACGTGAATCCGCACCAAGCTGTCGTCGTCAGAGAAGCGGAGGCAGCATCATGGCCGATACGCAAGCGTCTCTCGTCCCATCCCACGACACGCCCGATCCGCACCGTCAAATCGATGCAGGCGCTTGGGCCGTCTTCTTCATCTGGCTCGGCGTGGTCATGCTCGCCGGGCTTCCCTGGGGCTGGTTCCTGGTGGGCGTCGGCGTCCTCATCCTGGGTGCACAGATGGTGCGGACGCAACGGAGCCTCAAGGTCGACCGGTTCGGCGTAGTCATCGGGGTCATCATTCTTGCGGCCGGCCTGTGGGATCTTCTTGCCTTGCCGTTGCCGCTCATGCCGATGATCCTGATCGTGCTGGGCGGATATCTGCTCTGGAAGACGCTTTCGGCGACGCCATCCCCCTGAAACGGCGCAGGACACATCAGGAGGCCCGCGGCAATGCCGCGTCGCACCGTGCCCCGCTGCGGCGCGGGTGCCGGAGTGTGCGACGCCGACATTGACGCCAGCGGCGTCCCCGCCGGGAACACCGGGATAGTACGGGAGCCGGAACGATCGCCAGGAACTCCATGTTGCTCCGGTCTCAACAAGGAGGAGGTTCGTTCATGAGGATGGCAGTCGTTCTGGCCGCGGCGCTGTTCGCGGCTTCACCAGCGTTCGCCGCAGAGACCGCAGGGAGTTTGCACGGCGTGTCGAAGACGGCGCCCGGCCATCGCATGCAGACCAGCAGGACCTCGACGGCGCCCGGCGCGTCCGAGTATGCGCCTGGTCATCAGCGCAACACGGCCGCCGGCCCGGGGCATTCCGAGAGCGCTCCCGGCCAGCGCATGACGACGACCGGCTCCAGCACGACCAGGAAGTAGTTCGCGCGCGGGGGGTGCGAGATCGACGAGCTCGGCCCCCCTTCGCTTGACGACACAGACAAGCCGCAAAGCCGCTCCATCCATCATTTCATTGTCGCAACATCCGAGGAGGCCCATGCGCAAAGCGCTCTTCATCCTGGCTGCATCGATCTCGACCGCACTGATCACACCTGTCAGCGCCATGCCGCTCGCGCCCATCCAGGTCGATCACGCCGATCGCGGCGCGTCTGATGTCATCGCGGTCAGAGGCGGTCATGGCCACGGCGGCCATGGTCACGGCTGGGGCCGCGGCGGTGGTCATCGGGCCTTCGGCTGGAGCCGCGGCCGCAAGGTGGGCTGGCGCGGCCATCACTGCCCGCCCGGTCACTGGAAGAAGGGGTGGTGCTAACCGGACCGCGTCCCCTCCCGCAAGGCGAGACGAAGCTTCGCCATGATGGGAGGGGGGCGCATTCGTCGTACGTCGCTCAGTTCGCCACATCCAAACACTGCAGTAACGAGCGACCAAGCTGCTTCAGCAGCTACTTGAAACACACCGACTTGTCGGTCGGGTCGAACGAATTCCCCGGCATCGGCTTCAACGGAGTCAGCTTGGGGTTGGCGTTCAGCAGCCGCTTCGAGTACGCGCCGAGCGCGGCGTTCATCGTGTTCAGCCGGTCCTGCGCATCGGTGCGTTGCAGCGGAAAGGTGATGACGCCGGAGTTGTAGACCTCGGCGCGGGACCATTGCTGGCCCGAGACGATGCGGCCGACGAGACGCGACTTCAAATCGGCGGCGCTGTCGCCGGCCGCGCTCTTGCGCCCGACGACATCAGGCGGCAGCAGGCTGGGGTTGACGATCCAGCCGCGCTGTTTGGCGACGTTGTTACCGAACAGGATCAGCTCGTCCACCGTGTTGTTCAGCGCCACATAGTCGCGCAGCGGCAGGCTGGTGTCGCCGGTGCCGGTCTCCTGGACGTGACTCGCCAGATGCGGCCCCGTCGCGCAATAGGTGCCGAAGCTGAGCTTGATGCTGCCCGAGCTCATGAACATGTAGCTGCCGACATCCGAGCCGCCCGGGGGCGACGGCGCGTCGTCGCCGCAGAAGGTGCCGTGCGAGGAGGCATCCTGCAGGGAGTGCAGATAGAGCCCGATCCGGGCGATCTGCACCGGCACCGGCGGCTTCCGGGGATCATCGAACAGCACCCCGGTGGTCCGGCTCTTGTCGTCCAGCCAGGACTTCAGCTGGGTGTAGTCGACATTGCCGTTGCTGTTGTCGAGAATCTTTGGCCCGGAGGTCACGTTGATCGCCGGCCCGATCGCGTAGTTCTCCAGCAGCGGCACGTTGCCGCTGATCGGGACGTTCGACAGACATTTCGGGCCGCTGAAGTTCGACGAGCCGTTCGGCACGGTGTATCCGGCGGTGCACAGCAGGCCCGGCGCCTCGTCGCCCTTCATCGCCCATTGCCTGAGGTCGTACAGCGTGCCCTGATAGACGCTGTCGATGGTGATGGGATAGCCGGGCGGCGGATAATGGAACGGATACACCGCCTGCACGCCGCTGGCGCCGTGCACATCGGTGCCCTGCCCGTTCGGCGAGAAGTTCAGCAGATAGTGATACAGCGGCCCGTCGGTGGTGTTGTTGGTGCGCTGGAAGCCGTTGAACTTGGCGGTGATGTAGCTGGCGCCGGAATTGGTCGAGGTCGCCTGCCCGCCGCACTGGTCGATCGGCGCATATTGCGCGTAGTCGGAGTTCTCGTTGTAGGCGGCGATCCAATAGGCGACGTCGGCGCGGTAGCCGAGCGCCTGGGCGATGAAATAGGTCGAGTCCGCATGGATCATGCTGCGGCCGGGCGGAATGACGGCGAACTGCACCGCCTCGAGCAGGCAGCCGCGGTTCAGCGCCTCCGCCGGATCCTTGCAGGCGCTCGCCGGCGCGAGACAATTCTTCAGCCCGTCCTTCACGCGCGGGATGCAAATGTCCTCCAGGAACGCGTGCGCGGGGCGCGGCGCGGTCAGGCCCCAACCGAGGGCCACCGATGCGGCGACGACAGACATGGTCGACAATGCAAAACCGATGCGCATGAGAAACTCCTTTGGTGATTTGAAATTCAGCCGGCCAGGACTGCGCCATGGCAAAACGCCATGCGCCCGACCGGTGGGTTGAAACGCAGCTCGTCCGCGATGCGCGCATCACGGATTCGGCAAGCCCGATTTGATCCTATATCGGACGATTCATCAACCTATAGTTGCCAAAAATCACCGTTGCCGCGTAGCCCGAATGAGCGAAGCGACATCCGGGTTCATCGCTGGCGCTGCGGCAGACCCCGGATATCGCTTCGCTCATCCGGGCTACGGTCACCGCCACTTCGGATCGTTGATATGGTTGATGTCGTGATCGTCGGCGGTCCACTCGCGGATATGGACCGAGCCGTCGCGCGCGACTTCGATGAGCTTGTTCACGAGATCGGCGTTGCGGACGGAATAGAGATCGAGCGCCTTCTGAAACAGACTCATCTGCTCATCCCGCGTGCCCTTCGGGATCAGGATCACCAGCCCGGCATGTACGTCGAGCTTGGCATATTCCTTCAGGAAATCTCTGCGATTGTCGGTGACGATGATGTAGTCGTTCGCGCTTGCGAACCGCACCAGATTCCAGTCCTGCGAGCCGCTCTTGCCCAGATGGGTGACGTAGTCCGCCTGATAGCCGCGCTTGCCACTCCCACCAAGGCGCCGCTCAGGCACTCGTCGATCAGGAATCGTTCGCTCAACGGGTGGCTGCCGCGTTCTCCGCCGATCGCCAATCGGCACCATAGGTGACCTCGGCCCAGCGGATCACCGCGTCGATGCCATCGATCGGCAGGCTCGGATAGTCGGCGAAGATCTCCTGCGCCGGATAGCCGGCGCGCAGGTAGGCCAGGATGGTTTCGGCGGGCACCCGTGTCCCGCGAACCACCGGATCGCCGCTCATGACCGTCGGATCACGAACGACCTCTGACCTGACGGCGACCTTGATGGTCATGGCTGCCTTCCTTTCCCGCGGCTGTCATCATAGCGCGATAGGCGCCGGGGGGCGAGACGGGAATTTGGCTTCGTCCAAACACCGGAACGGTGGGCACGCGCCGCCTTGCGGCGGCGCTTTGCCCACCCTACGGTTCACCGCTCGCGACTGCGACCGAAGTGACGTGATCGCTCAGCGCAGCCCGCCGGTCACGTGCAGCGTCTCGCCGGTCACGTAGGACGCATCGTCCGAGGCGAAGAATGCCACCGCGGCGGCGATCTCCTCGGCCTTGCCGACGCGCGCGAGCGGCGTGGCCGTCTCGATCCAGTTGCGCATGTCGCCCTCGTGCAGGCCGGCGGCGACGACGCCCTCGGTGACGATCATGCCGGGATTGATGGTGTTGACGCGGATCTTGCGCGGCGCCAGCTCCTTCGACAGCACCGAGGAGATGGCGTCGACGGCGGCCTTGGTCGCGGTGTAGACGGCGGTGTTCGGCGGCGTCAGGGTGGACACGCCGGAGGAGATGTTGACGATGCTGCCGCCGGCCGGATTGAAATGCCGCGCGGCCTCCTGCGACACCAGCAGCAGGCCGAGCACGTTGACGTCGAACTGGCTGTGGAAGTGCTCCGGCGTGATGCCGTCGAGCGGCGCGAAGGCGTAGACGCCGGCGTTGTTGACGAGGATGTCGATCGGGCCGAGCGCCTTCACCGTCTCGGCGACGATGGTCTTGACGTCGCCGGGATTGGCGAGGTTGCCGCGCACGGCCACCGCCTTGCCGCCCTTGCCGGTGATCCCCGCCACGACGCGGTCGGCGCCCTCCCGGCTGGAGCTGTAGTTGACGGCGACCGCGGCGCCTTCCTCGGCCAGCCGGGCCGCGATCGCGGCGCCGATCCCCTTGGACGCGCCGGTCACCAGCGCCACCTTGCCCTCAAGTCGCTTGCTCATCTTGCTCTCCACATTGCGCCGCCTGCGGCGTTCGGTTCAATCGTTCAGAACTAGTGAACTATTGAACGCGCGCAAGGCCGTCGCTATATGTTTTTCATGGCGCAGCTGTTTCACCCGTCGCGCGAGGACATCACATTAGCGGGAGTGCTGGCCGCACTCGCCGATCCCTTGCGGCTGCGCATCGTCAAGAGCCTGATGGAACGGAAGGACTGCATGTCCTGCACCGAGGCCGCGCCCTGCCCCGGCATCGCCAAATCGACGCTGTCGAACCATTTCCGGGTGTTGCGCGAGGCTGGCCTGATCCACACCACCAAGCAGGGCGTCGAGCATCGCAACGTCGTGCGCGAGGCCGACCTCAATGCCCGGTTCCCGAAATTGTTGAAGACGATTCTGGGCTACGCGGAGTAGCCGAAACGTAGGGCGGGCAAAGGCGCGCCAGCGTCGGTTTTGTCGGGCACCATTTTGCACGCGCCGTGCCCACCGCTCGCACCCGCCAGCGTCGATGGTGGGCACGCGCCGCCTGACGGCGCCGCTTTGCCCACCTTACGGTTCACTGTCATGCGAGCGCAGCCGTTAGGTCAGATTGGATAGCGCCATTTCAGCGCGCGACGGGCGAAGAAGGCGGCCACCGCGACGATGGCCAAAGCGATCAAATCGGCCTTGAGCGCAGCGGACGGAAAGCGGACGAACATGGGCGTGAAGATCAGCGCGAACAGCGCCAGCAGAAGGCCGTTATAGGTGTAGTACAAGGGCGACTTGAAGATGCCGGTGGGCGCCAGCTCGGCGTGGGACATCGGTTGCGGCAGCAGGAACGCAATCAGCAAGCCGATAAGGTCTGCACCGTCCATGACGTCGACGTTCGTCCATTCTGTGCGTTCGCGCTGATGTGCTCCGCAGGGAGTAGCTGTCTCGCCTGGCCATCACAAGTTCCGCGTGGTCACGCGTCGATCACATCTTCATGTGTCGTCGGCATCCGATGATTGGTTCGACGCCACCGCGCAATGACAAGCTTTGGAGCAAATGCGCACGCCACCGTGCCTGCCGTCGATGGTGGGCACGCGCCGCCTGACGGCGCCGCTTTGCCCACCCTACACGTCACGGGCCGGTCGCGTAGGAGAGCAAGGGCGCATCACTGCGAGCGGAGGACGGAGACAGGAGTATCCCCGCCCCTACTTCTCCTCCTCCATCGTCACCGCGACGGCGCCGATGGCCGACAGCCGCACCTTGTCGCCTTCGACGCCGGCGACGAGGCCCTTGTCGATGAAGTGATGATGCCCCTTGTGGCTGCCCTCGCCGCTGTCCTTTTTGGTCAGCTTGATGCGGTTGCCGTCGACGCGGTCGACGGTGCCGACATGCGCGCCGTCGGCGCCGATGACTTCCATGTGTTCCCTGATGTCCTGCATTGGGGGAGTGCTCCGTGGCTGATGTGGAAGCAGCTTCAACCGGCGGATGGGAGATGTGTTCCGCGACGCGCCTTCCCGCAGACGCAGCCGCAGGGTGGGCAAAGGCCCGCCCGGCTCGATCTCGTCGGCACGCCCCGCCAGCCCACCCTCCGACAGCGTCATGCGCGGCGAAATCCTGCTGCGCCTCGCGGCTGATTTCGCCAACGCCATCAGGCTGATCGACCGTGTCCAGACCTTCCGCGAAAAATAAATCACTTTCGTTTTTTCAAAAATCATGATTGTCTACGCCCATCCCGGCCCGCCGAGAGGGGCGTATCGCGATCGTCACGAGACGTGGGCCGGAGATGCGGTGGCCGCAGGCGTGCCGCAGCGGGCTCGAGGCCCGCCGACGAACGGCACGCTTGCGGACGTGAAGACGCGTGGTCCTGGCGCCCCGAAGCTGGCGCCAAATGCGGCGGTGATGATGATCCCGCCGTGCGACGGTGGCTACAAGCCGGACACCGGGGAGATCGCGTTATAAGCGTGAAAACCATCGCGCGGGGAATGCCGGGATGCCTCGGCTGAACCTGTGGTGACTGCCGCCTGCACTTCTTTCGCAGGCGGGCCATGGGTGCGGCCAGCGCCCGGCATTCCCCGCGCCCTCTCCCTTCAGAGGGCCGACGACCGGCAAGGCCCGGGCGCCATCTGCGCCGCGGGATCGCGCCCGCTTGGCGATGCTAGGCCTTGCGCACGGTGCCGAGGAAGCCCTCCACCGCGACGCGGAAACGATCGGCATCGGTCGACATGCGGCGGACGGAGTCGACCATTGCCGCGCCCGCATTGCCGGTCTGGCGGTTGAGCGCTGCGACCGAGCCGATCGTGTCGGTCACGGCGCGGGTGCCCTGGGCGGCATGCTGGAAGTTGCGCGAGATCTCGGTCGTGGCGGCGCGTTGCTCTTCGACCGCCGCGGCGATCGCCGTCATCTTCTCGTCGATGCTGGAGATGTTGTGGCTGATGGCGCGGATCGCCTCGACCGACTCGCCGGTGGCGGCCTGGATCTCGGCGATCTGGCGGGTGATGTCGTCGGTCGCGGTCGCGGTCTGCGCCGCGAGGTTCTTGACCTCGCCGGCGACCACGGCGAAGCCGCGGCCGGCTTCGCCGGCGCGCGCCGCTTCGATGGTGGCGTTGAGCGCCAGCAGGTTGGTCTGCGCGGCGATCGCGGTGATCATCTTGACCACCTCGCCGATGCGGTTGGCGGCGCGGTCGAGCATCTCGACGGTGGCGTTGGTCTGCGCCGCCTTCTCCACCGCCTGGCGCGCATCGGCCGCGGAGGCCTGCACTTGCGCGGCGATCTCGGAGACCGACGCGGTCAGCTCCTCGGTGGCGGCGGCGATGGTCTCGAGATTGCTGGTCGCGGTCTCCGCGGCGCTGGCGACCGCGGCGGTCTGCTCGGTGGACTCGTCGACCAGCTTGCGGACCTCGCCGGCGCTGGAATCGAGCTGGCCGGTCGAGTTGCCCATGCTGACGATGACCGCCTGCACGGTGTCGTCGAAGCTCTTGCAGGCGCTGTCGATCGCCTGCGAGCGCTCCAGCCGCCGGCCCTGGTCGAGCTCGCGCTCGCGCGACAGCCGGTCGGCGGTGGCGGCGCTCTCGCGCAGGCCCTCGAGGGCGGCAGCCATGGCGCCGAACTCGTCGGCATGAGCGAATTGCGGCACCGGGGTCTGGTAGTCGCGCTGGCCGATGCGCTGGATCGCCTGCATCAGGCCGCCGACCGGGCGCATCAGGCGGACGCGCACCGCGCGCAGCGCCAGGCCGGCCACCACGAGCGCGGCCAGGAAGGCGAGCGACTGGACGACCAGGCTGCTCAACGCGGCGGTCCTGATCTCCTCGGCGCGCGCGATCGAGCCGTCGAGCGCGGTCATGCCGACGGCG
Source organism: Bradyrhizobium sp. HKCCYLRH3073 (assembly GCF_051167995.1). Classification (NCBI taxonomy): domain Bacteria; kingdom Pseudomonadati; phylum Pseudomonadota; class Alphaproteobacteria; order Hyphomicrobiales; family Nitrobacteraceae; genus Bradyrhizobium; species Bradyrhizobium sp. HKCCYLRH3073. The sequence continues at coordinate 196,498 of NZ_JBNPUD010000003.1, read as the reverse complement.
ATGATGCCGGCGAACGGGCCCTGGCAGAACGCGTTCCATTCCGGCGCCGGCATCGCCGGCTTGCCGCTGCCGTCAAACCCCTTGGTGAGCTGGTCCATGCGCTGATGGGCGGCCTCGACCTCGGCGTGCGAGGTCTTCACGGCCCCGGCGAGCGCGGTGCTGCCGCCCCCCGCCAGGAGGTCGTCAAGCCCGGACCAGCCGGCCGCGACGGTGCCGCGCCATTGCGCGACCGCGCCCTTCTGGGTGTCGTCGAGCGGCTTGGAGGCGTTGATGTTGGGACGCAGCGCCGAGCATTGCAGGCCGTAGCGGTCGCGGACCTGCCAGGCCAGCCGCCGCGCCTGCACCATCTTGGCGATCACCGGATCGGTCATCCAGGCGCGGTTCGAGACGGCGAGCGAGGCGGCGTTGGCGACGTCCAGCGTCTTGGTCATTGCCTGGTACCAGGCCTGCGTACGCGCCAGCACGCGTTCGGCGCGCGGCTTCGCGGCTTCGTCGAACAGCAGCTTGAACTGCGGAACCGTGGCGTCCCAGCTCGATTTCAACCCGGCCAGGAGGTCGTCGCGCTCGGGCATGTCGACGCCGGCGAGCGCGGCGACGATGCCGTCATAGCCCTTGGCCTCGATGCCCTGATATTCGGTGAGCTTGGCGCGCGGATCGTCCTCGCTCAGCAGCACGCTCTGGATGTCGCCGCGGTGGGCGCGCATGACCAGGACGTTCTGGAAGATCGCCTTGTCGGCCGCGGTCAAATGCTCCGTCGCGACGCTCTCGCGATAGCGGCCCGCGGCGCCGCTCATCAGGATCGCCGTGGACACCAGGATGCCCGCCGCCAGCACCGACAACAGCACCATCAGCAGAGTACTGACCGATTTCTTCATCACGCGCCGCCCCACACCAGAAAGTGGCAGGATGACGCGATTGCACAAATTCTTCCTTAACCATGGACCGGCACACCGGCGCCCGAGGTAATCAGTTGCCGAAATCCCCTGCTCCACGCCAACAAAAAATGCGCAAGCCGCAACGCGGCAGACGTTGGCGCGCGCTGCGGCGCGATGCGAAGCGAATCGCAGGGCGCGGTGCGCAGCGGCTGGGCCGGACGGTGGGCGCGGCGCCGCGGTGGATCAAGATCACCTGCGGCGCCTTGGTGCTGCTCCTGACCTTCGCGCTGGTCAATCTGGCCTATCACGTCCTGCGCAAGCCGACCGAGCTGTTCGTGGTGACCGGTCATTCGCTCGACAAGGAGCCGGAGGAGACGTGGCGCCAATATGGCGCGCTGTTCCGTGAGAGCTCGACAGGATCGATCACGCCGGAGTTGCTCGCCGCCCTGGCGCAGACCGAGAGCTCGGGCAATCCGGTGGCGCGCACCTATTGGCGCTGGCGCCTCGCGTGGAATCCGTTCGCGCTGTATCAGCCGGCTTCCAGCGCCGTCGGCTTGTTCCAGATGACCGACGGCGCCTTTGCCGACGCCGCACGGTTCTGCATCCGGGATCACGAGGTGGTCAGCGACGGCTGCGGGTCGCCGAGCCTGTACGTCCGCGCATGGCCGGCGCATGCGGTGGCGCTGACGGTGATCTCGCTCGACCGCCAGGTCGCCGCCGTGCTCGCACGGCAGCCTGGCGCCAAGCCGAGCGCGCAGCAGCGGCAGGATCTCGCAGCCGTCATTCATCTGTGCGGCGCCGGGCCGGCGGCCGGATTCGCGCGGCGCGGCTTCAAGCCGGCCGATGGCGAGCGCTGCGGCGACCATTCGGTCGCGGGCTATCTCGGCCGCGTCAATGCGATGAAGAAGCAGTTTCAGAAGCTCTCGGCGGCGGAGCGGAGCTAGCGCATGGCGCCCGCTCGGCGACATCGAGAGCCCGCCCGGTTCCGCGTTAAGCACGTCGGATTCACTGATGTGGGCAAAGCGCGCCCGTTAAGACATTGGCAACGAACTGCCGCGCATTTTCTCCGTCCCATTAGTACAGGAGTCACCATGTCAGAGATCGGCATTCCCGGCGCGCGCATCCGGTCCTTCATCGAGCGGATCGAGCACCTCGACGGCGAATTGGCGGAGCTGAACGAGCAGAAGAAGGAAGTGTTCGCCGAGGCCAAGGGCGAAGGCTTCGACGTCAAGATCCTGAAGGAGATCATCAAGCTCAGGAAGCAGGACCAGGACGAGCGCGACGAGCACGAGACGCTGCTCGACACCTATCTCCGGGCGATGGAAGCGGCCGAGACCGGGCCGGCCAGCAAGACCCCCGAGCGCAAGGCGGCGTGACGCTGCCGACCGACGAAGGCGGCGCGCAGCCGATCTGCGCCGCGCGCTGCCCTCCCCCGGGATTTTTCTTGCCCGGTTCCATCCGAGCCTCTAACGCTGCGCTACGCTTCTGCCGCGCCCGAGGATGAGATGACCGACGCAATGACCTGCCCGCAATGCCGCTCCGAGCACGCCTATCAGGACGGCGCGCTGTGGGTCTGTCCCGAATGCGGCCATGAATGGAGCGGCGACGCCGCCCTTGCGGCGGCGGCCGGCGACGACGCCAGCATCCGCGACGCCAACGGCAACGTTCTGGCCGACGGTGACAGCGTCATCGTCATCAAGGACCTGAAAGTGAAGGGATCGTCGTCCGTCGTGAAGGGCGGCACCAAGGTGCGCAACATCCGCCTGCAGGAGGCGAGCGACGGCCACAACATCGCCTGCAAGATCGACGGCATCGGCCAGATGAACCTGAAGTCGGAGTTCGTGCGCAAGGCGTAGGGCCTCGTGCTCCCGGAACATTCGCGACGCCATGGCGTTCGGATCAACAACGGGAGGATGGCCATGCTGACGGACGACCAGATCGCGACGCTTTCGGATATCGGCCAGGCAATCGCCTTCTCACCCGACCGGCAGGACGAACTCGATGGACTGATCCGCGAGGGTTATGTCGCCAAGGACGGCGACATCTACGAGCTGACGGCGAAGGGGCAGAAGATCCTGACCGATCGAGGTGCCGGATTGAACGAGGCCTGACGACGCGGAGGCTCCCAGCACCGGGCGTCGGGGCGTCTATATCAGCGCCACCGGAAGTCTGGCATCAGGCCGGATATCATCCTGGGGATCGACGGTTCGTCTGCGGACGCCCGTGCGAACCGAACTCTAATTCAGCCAATGAACGGCGATACTCCGCCCGAAGCCCCCGAAGCCAATGTCCGCGAGCGCCGCAGGACTGCGCAGGCGCTGCCTGTTATTTGACGCAATAGGCCCCGCTCAGCCTCGGCACTCAGGCCGAACCACGCAACACGAGCAAATCGCCAAATGATCGAGCAGCAAACACGGGCCAGTTGCCGAACGCTGCGTGATCCAAGCAGTGAATCCATCACGCTTCTGTCGCCATGAAGTGACACCCGTAGCAATCCGTCCCGTAGCAGCACGACCTGGATTCATAACTTGGCATGAACTCTGCTTTCTCGATCCTGACCGGGTCCCACTCTTTGGAGGCAGAATCAACGTGCTCGTCACTCTCGTCGCAATGCTATGCAACGGCCAGCTCTGCATGGAGAAGGTCGTCACCAACAGCGAGATGTCCGGCATCACGATGACATCCTGCGCCGTCAGCGCGCAGATCGGAATCGCAGACTGGATGTCCAAGGGTCCCTATCACGAGTGGCATCTGCAGAGTTACAAGTGTGTCGCCGGCAAGTACGTGCCGAAAACCAGCGCCTGATCCGCTTTGTCCGTCCGGCCGGCGACCGGATATCCGGGGCCGGCCGGACGGAGGAGCTCTGCACGGCTGTCGAATGTTCGACCCCAGCCGCGTCGCATTCGGGACACCGCAGCAAAAAACTGCTGCCGCTCGCATGCAAACGAGCCCCGAAGCGGCGAATTCGATGCGCAATTGCGCTGGCCCGCTTCGTGCAATGCACCCTCGCGACAATGAGGGATGACGTCATGCCATTCTACAGCTTCCATTGCGCTGCCTGCGCAGAGGATGTCGAGTTGCTGATCGGGATGTCTGAAAAGCCTGTCTGTCCGACCTGCGGCAGTCGCAAGCTGACCCGCCTTCCCTCGCTGCCGGCGCCGCCGGCGCGCAGCCCCGGCCTGATCAAGGCCGCTCGCAGCCAGGCAGCACGCGAGGGGCACTTCAGCAACTACAGCCGCGCTGAACGGAAGAAACGCTGACCCGGTCGGGGGGCCGGCGCTCAGCCTCAATCCGATGTGATCTGCACCTCCGGCACGTCATCCTCGGGATCGTCGATGTCGAGGCCGTCCTCCTCGTCCAGATCGATCCCGGAGAGGCAGATGTCACCGTCGTCGATCACAAGCTCGACCACAGACAACGTCCGGCCCTGACAGGGCCCAATGAAGCATTGTCCGGTATCGAGGTCGAACTGGGCACCATGCTCGCCACAAACGAGGAAATTACCTTCCTCGTCCATGAACTCGCCCGGATGCTTGTCGAGGCGGGCGCCCTGATGCGGGCAGGCATTCTCGAAGCCGTAGAAGTTGTTGCCCTTGCGCGTGACCAGGATCGGCCAAGGCTTGGCGCTGCCGTCGGGCTCGCGGCGCTGGAGAACAAAGCCACGCGCCGCGCCATCGTCCACCTCATAGGTCGCGCAGATCGCAAACAGCGTGCTCATCGTCCGCCTCTTCTCGCCTCGCTTGGCGTTTTGGCGCATCCGCGACATCGCAGGCGCGCTGAAGAGGCTCGCAGCAAGCAGCATGCCAGCCAGTGCCTGACAGGCAGATCGTGGGCCTCAGGCCGGTGGCATGCCGAGGCGGCCGATCCCGGGAAATTTCAGCGCCGGCCGGCGCAGATCGACGCCGAGAACTCCCCCGAAGAAGTTCAGCTCGACGCCCTCGATCCAGCCGACGGTGACACCGAGATAGCCACCGAGCGATACGAACAGACCGGTCCCGGAGGCCGTGCGCCCCCACCAGCCGTCAAAAGGGAAGTCCTTGCCGATTGCGGTCGGCGGCAGCACGGCGTTCAGCTCAGGAACCGCGTGCAGCGCCGCCTGCACGAAGGTGTTCGAATTCGGTCCCGGCCAGGCATTGTAGTCGCCATAGGCGCGGAAGCGGTAGTTCTCGATCACGCTGCGGATCCTCGGAATCACCCGCTCGGCTTCTTCGCCGTCGACGGCCAGCACTGTCTCCGGCAACGCACCGAACCAGCGACCATCGGGCGCGAAGCCATCGACCCGGATCGGCTCACCCCACGCGGTGTAGTCGTAGCGGGTATAGCGCGGGCCGCCCTTCTCCTTCACGACGATCCAAGTGTGGACCGCGAAGATGCCACGCCAACGCACCGTGCGCGCAGCGAATACGCGGACCACCGCGTCGGCATGCTGAGCTGGCGATGGCAGCAGGCCCGCGCTCGAACGGTCCGCGGTCTGCCAGCTGCCGCGGCGATCGCCGCGCAGATAGTTCGCGGCCGACAGCGAGATGGGCACGAAGATGAGCAGCAGGAAAGCGAGCACGGGCTTTTTCACGATAGGCGAGAACAATGGGGAGGCATCGAGGAATCACATCCATGTAGTCATCGCACCCGCCGTCGCCAGCGCCGGCCTGCACGCCGCCTTCACAATCCGGACACCACGCCAGTGCTGAAGACTCAGTGCCGGCGGAAACCACCGCCCGGGCCGGAACGCCCGCCACCGCGAGGGCCGCTGACGCCCACACGCGCAGCACCCATGGCGGGGCCGCCCCCAATATGCGCCAAACCGATTTGCGGCGAAGTCCCGATCATGCGCATGCCGCCCATCTGCGCGCGGGCGCTCTGCGGCGCACCGCTGCTTCGGCTCATCAACGGCTGCACCATGGGTGGCGTTGCAACTCGCGCGGGACCACCAGCCACGACCGGAGGTGCGGCGGGGCCGGCGGCCGTCGCAGGCGGCACACGACCTTGCATGCCCGAAGGCGGTCCGGATCGTTGGCCTGTGCCGGCGACCGCGCCCGGCTGGATCACCCCGCCGGGACCGCGCCCCGGCATCCCCGGGGTCATGCCAGGCTGAGGCGGATTTTGCGCCATGACCGGCGGATGGCGATGCCAGTAGCGGTTCCAGAACGCATGCCGATGATACCAAGGCCGGCCGAAATAGAAGCTGCTCCAATAGGTGGTCAGCGTGAAGCCGACAGTCGGCACGTACTCGACATATTCGGGCAGCTCAACGTACTGCTCACGATACAGATAGGCGAGCGTCCGCGCCGCGACCCAGCCACGTTCGCCTCCGAAGCTGACATCGCACCACGCGCCGCCTTGAATGCAGCCATGGATGGTGATCCTGGCACCGGCCGGAATGCGCTCGACGACGGGAAAACCTGGGCCCGGCCCTGCGCGCATGGTGGCCGCGGTGCGCACCAGGCCCGGCGCAGCCACGGCCAGCGAGGCGGACGTGGCAATCAACAGCGCAGCAACGAGAAACGTTCTGAGTTTCACCACGGGCACCCTCCTGTCTGTTTGCCGGAGCGAGCTCGGGCGCGAGACTCTCGTGCCCGCATGCGCGGCTCAGGCATCCACTTTACAGGGATGGTCGCAGACTATCGCGGCAACCTCACGGCGCTCCGTTGTCGGAGAGGAGTTGCGCTGCTCCACCGAGACCGCGGCGAAATGCTTCGTCGAACGTCACGCCACGGAATTGCCACCGGTCCTGCTTGCCAGCGCGATCGAGGCGCCATTGCGTGACCCAGCCCAGTTCGGCATCGTCCCAGGTGAGATCGCCAAAGAGCATGACATCAGCTCCGGGAAACCACGACGCGACCGCCGCGGGCTGGACATCGTTCAACTTGGTGCGCTCAATAGCGGCCTTCGAGACCTCGGAGGCGCTTGGCAGAGCGATCTCGAGCCCACGCTTGACGGCCGCCGCGCGCAGCGCGTCGCGCTGCAGATCGGACCTCCGGTCGTCGGATGCAACGAAGAAAGTACGACCGCCCGACGTCATCGTCACAATCACGCCAATCGACGGGCGCGGCCCCAGCCACGGCTTGATGTTCAAGCTCGCAAGCAACTGATCGATCCGCGCGCGATCGAATGACACGGTCAGGTCATATGGACGGTCGCGCGTGCCCTGCTCGTCATGCTTCGGCTTGCCCGACATCTGATCGTGATAATCGAAGCCGGTGACGAACTCCGCGGCCCGCGCCTCGAGTGGTGCGAGCCTTGCATCGTTTCTGAGCTGAAATGCACCGGACACCTTGATCAGCACGTCTTCCAGACATGCTGCAAAGGCCGCCCGACGATTGTCCTCGCCCTGACCGGTCACGACCGTCTGCGCCTGGTACAGGTCGGTCGGGGCCGCAGTCGCAATAGTGCAGTTCCCGACGACCATCATCATCCAGAGCCCGAGACGCCATACGCCCCGTCCGCGGAGAGCACCGCACTGTCTCATCGCGCCCCTCGGTCCGGCTATGACGGCTATTTCTGCCGATCGAGCTTGACGATCGTGGGTGTGGCGGCATCAGACGTCGAGAACGTCACGCGATCGCCGGCGTGGATGTTCTCGATCATGGCGTTGTCCTTGATCTTGAACTCCTGGGCTGCTCCGGCCGTGTTGGCGCCGACGGTTCCATCGGGAATGCGCTTGATCGCGATCGTGCCGTTGAGACGGTTGATCCCCGTGACCATGCCCGCCGTCCCCTGCTCCGCTGCCAGGGCGGGCAGAGTTCCCACAAACATGGCGACCGTCGTCAGAATGATGCCAACTGCTCTCATCGCTGTTCTCCTGCCTTGCTTTTCGCGGCAAACAAAACACCACGAATTCTTTGGTTCCCCGAAAGGCCGCAACCCGAGCCACACTCTGTGAATCGCCGCTGCAGATCCTTATGTCGGCCGATGCGGCCTACACGAGCTCAAGCAAGGCGTAACCGCATAGCCTCATCGACCGGCTGCCCTCATGTAATGATTTGCACGGGTTTGTCATCACTCCAAGGCGAACCACAGTCTCTCCGCGCGCGCAGGATCGACCGGACCCGTCACGCCGAATTCATCAATGCGTCATGTTGCGCCTTGACAGCGCCGGCCGCCGGGAGGACGATCGTTGCCGTCGTCCATTGCGGTAGCCGTTCATGGTGCCGATGATGTTGGAACGACGACGATCCATCTGATTGCAGGGAGGTTCAATGACTCCACCTCCGTACCGGGCCCGCTGAGTGCGACGGTAATCGCTCGGACCATCGCATAGCGGCAAATCACGAACGGCACGCCGGGTCGCGGCTTTGTGGGCTGCATCAGCGAGGCATGGCCCCTTGCCCACCCGGCGCTGTGCCGTGAATCTGGATCATCGGATCAGTGCGAACTCGGCAGCTCTCATTTGGGGAGCTGTGGTTCTGTAGTCCTCCCACGCGCCTCGAAACGCAATCCATCGTCAACGCAATCCGTCGTCAGCCAATCCGTCGTCCGCGTAGTCGATCGTCAACCGAGGCACGGCGGGCGCATGGGCCACCCGCCGCTCGCGTCGCACAATGCCGTAGCTACTTGGCCGTAGCTACTTGGCTGTAGCTACTTGGCCGCAGCTACTTGCCGTAGTCGTAGAAGCCCTTGCCGGTCTTGCGGCCGAGCTGGCCTGCGGCCACCATTTCCTTCAGCAACGGCGCCGGCCGATACTTCGGATCGTTGAAGCCATTGTAGAACACCTCCATCACCGACAGCATCGTGTCGAGGCCGATCAGATCGGCCAGCGCCAGCGGACCGATGGGGTGATTGCAGCCGAGCTTCATGCCCTCGTCGATGTCTTCAGCGGTCGCAATGCCTTCCGAATACGCGAAGATCGCCTCGTTGATCATCGGGCACAGGATGCGGTTGACGGCAAAGCCCGGGCTGTTCTTCGCGGTGATCGCGACCTTGCCGATCCGCTTGGCGAAATCGGCGGCGGCCGCATGGGTCGCATCCGAGGTCTGCAGGCCGCGGATCAGCTCGAGCAGCGCCATCATCGGCACCGGATTGAAGAAGTGCATGCCGATGAACCGGTCGGGCCGATCGGTGGCGGTGGCCAGCTTGGTGATCGAGATCGAGGAGGTGTTGGTCGCGATCAGCGCCTCGGGCTTCAGGCCGGCACAGAGGTCCTTGAGGATCTTGAGCTTCAGCTCCTCGTTCTCCGTGGCGGCCTCGATGACGAGGTCGCAGCTCGACAGCTTCGCCTTGTCGGCAGTGCCGGTGATCAGCGACAGCGCCTTGTCCTTGTCGGCGGCCGTCATTTTCTCCTTCTTGACCAGGCGATCGAGGCTGGAGCCCACCGTGGCGAGCCCGCGCGCCACCGCCTGCTCGGAGATGTCGACCATGACGACCGGCACGCCCGCGGCCGCGCAAACCTGCGCGATGCCGTTGCCCATGGTGCCTGCTCCGATGATGCCGACCGTCTGAATCATTGCCGTTTCCTCTCAGTCTCTTCCGCGGGGACCGCCCCGTCCTGCGCCGTTGCTTAACAGGCTATCGGCCCGCGGGGTAGACCCAACGCAAGGGCTGAGAACGGGCCGGCTGCCCCGCGGTTCGCCGGCATCGGGAAGCGGGCGCATCCGGCCGGGTTGGTCCGCATGCGCAGGAACGGATGCAACCTGCTCTGGTTGGTCTCGTGCCCGCCGAGACGAGCCGCGCCCGCGGCACGGCATCGGGCGTCCCCGAGCGTTTCGACCCAATGACGCGAAGAATGGAGGAGGACATGGGACTGGCTCAATACGCCATCGTCGCGGTCGACGATCATTGGAGCGTTCTGCATGACGGCAACGCCCATGGCGACTACGCGACCAAGGAGGCTGCGTTCGAATCCGCTGCATCAGCCGCGACGCTGGCCATCAAGCAAGGCCACGAGGTGCATCTCAGCGTTCCGGGCAATGACCCAGATCGATCGAACAACTAATCAGCACCGCGACGCTGTCGTCTTGTTCCAACAGGACCTCCAGGGATAGTGAACTGCACGCTAACGTGTGTTAGCGACACAAGGCCGGCAGGCTCGCAGACTCCTGTTTGAAGCAACAGGAGTTCGCCATGAGCGTCACCCGGAACCGGCGTAAGCAGACAGTGTCGTTCGGCCAGCGGCTGCAGCAGGCTGCAACAGCTGCCCGCGAAGCGGCAGCACGTCTTCCCGTAGGCCCCGAGCGCGACATCATGCTGAAGAAGGCGATGCAGGCGGAGACGGCGGCGCATATCAACGAGCTGTTGAGCGCCCCGGTGCTGCACGCCGCCGAGCGCTAGAGCGCGCGCCGTATCGTCTGCTGCGGCTTTGAAAGGAACCCGAACGCCCTCACGACGCTTTGCTTTCGAGGTCTGGTCTCGGCGAGAGGACGATGATGGCCCGGGTCGTGATCGGCACATCGGGATGGCACTACGGGTCCTGGCGCGGCGCGTTCTTTCCGCCGGGACTGCTGATCAGACATCAGCTGCCCTACTACGCCAGCCAGTTCGAGACCACGGAGCTGAATGGCGTGTTCTACAGGACGCCGACGGAAGCTGCCGTCCGTGGCTGGCGCGATCAGACCGGGCCCGATTTCGTTTTCGCCTGGAAGGCCTCCAAGTTCATCACGCATTGGAAGCGCCTCTCTGCGCGCTCGGTCAACAGCATCGCGCTGATGGAGAGCCGGCTGTCGCTGCTCGGCGACAAGGCTGGCCCCGTGCTGTTCCAGCTGCCGCCGCAATTCGAAGCGAATCGAGAACGGCTCGAGTCGTTTCTCCCGCTGCTGCCGACGCACCGGCGCTACAGCTTCGAATTCCGTCACCCGAGCTGGTACACACCGGCGATCATGCGCCTGCTGAGGGACGCGAACATCTCGCTATGCCTGTCGGACCATCACGACGCGCCGGCGCCGTGGAGGCGGACGGCCGATTTCGTCTATGTGCGCGGCCATGGCCCGGGCGGCCGCTACAAGGACAACTATCCGGACGCGACACTCGAAGCCTGGGCCAAGCGCATTCGCGCCTGGGCGTCGCACGGCATCGACGTCTACGTCTATTTCGACAACGACCAGAAGAGCGCGGCGCCCGCCGACGCTCTGCGGCTACGCCGGCTGCTCGCGGCATCTTCTCACCAGGCACGCCGCGCCGCGCGCGCCAGTTCGTCGGGACATCGTGCACATCTCTCGGTTTAGGTTTGCGACCCGGTGTCGCTGTTCGAGCGCTATGCGAAGGGCGGCGACGATCCGCCACCGAGGACTGGGCGGCAAGACCCTGCCGGCCCTGCAGCATCATCTCGACATGGCGCAGACCCTCGACAGGAGCAAGTGAGCGAATGATATGAGCGCCGGTCCGAGCCGGCGCTCATGATGTTGGAATGCAGTGCCGTGCAGTCCCGTCGTCACGCGGCGCGCACGGAGCCCAGGAAGCGCGCGACCTCGCGCTTCAGGCGTGTGCTTTCACCGGCCAGCGATTGCGCCGCATTCAGCACCTGTGCCGACGCCTGACCGGTGGCGCTGGAGCCGCGCTGCACATCCGTGATGTTGGCCGAGACCTCCTGCGTGCCACGGGCCGCCTGCTGGATGCTGCGCGAGATCTCCTGCGTCGCCGCGCCCTGCTCTTCCACCGCGGATGCGATCGTCGAGGCGATCTCCGACATCTTCTCGATGGTTTCGCCGATATCGCGGATCGCGTTCGCCGACTCCTGCGTGGCCGCCTGGATGCCGTTGATCTGCTGGCTGATCTCGTCGGTCGCCTTCGCGGTCTGCTCGGCCAGCGCCTTCACCTCGGAGGCCACGACGGCGAAGCCGCGCCCCGCCTCGCCAGCGCGTGCCGCCTCGATGGTGGCGTTGAGCGCCAGCAGGTTGGTCTGGCCGGCGATCGAGTTGATGAGCTCCACAACGTCGCCGATGCGGGCCGCGGCCTTGGCAAGCTCGCCGACACGATCGTTGGTGCGCTGCGCCTGCTGCACGGCCTCGTTGGCGACGCGCGCCGAATCCTGAACCTGGCGGCCGATCTCCGTCACCGACGATGACATTTCCTCCGTCGCTGATGCCACCGACTGCACGTTGGTCGAGGCCTCCTCGGACGCCGAAGCGACGGTGGTGGCGAGCCGCTCGGACTGCTCGGCCGTGGTCGTGAGCGTTCCTGCCGAACTCTCGAGCGCCGTCGACGCCGAGGACACGACATCGACGATCTCGCTGATGACGGCCTCGAACTCGCGGGTGATCGTATCCACCCGCTGTCCACGCTGGATCTTGGCCTCCGCCTCGCTCGCTGCGGCCCGGTCAGCCGCCTTCTTCGCCAGCAGCGCATCCTTGAAGACCTGCAGCGAGGCGGCGAGCGTGCCGATCTCGTCCTGCCGATCGCTGGCCGGAACGACGACGTCGTCACGGCCAGCCGCGAGGTCGCCGACCACGCCGGTCAGCGCAGCCAGCGGCGCGATCACGCGACGGCGCAGCATGAAGGTCACGACGCCGAGCATGCCGAGCAGCGCGAGCACCGCGCCGCTGCCGATCCCGAACATCACCAGTGCATCGTCCCGCGCCGTCTCGGCGCGCGTCCGTGCCTCGGCCAGCGCATTGTCGCGAACGGTCAGGAATTTTCCGATCGGCGGCACGACGGTGCCGCCCAACTGCTCCGGTGACAGCGTGTAGCCGGCATTGCTGCGCGACGCCGCGATCTCCTTTTCGATCAGTCCCGCAGCGTTGTTGAAATATGCTTCGACCGCCTCCGACATCGCCTGCGCGACCTTCGGAGGATTGCCGAGTTGATCGATGCTCGACTCGATCCGTTCGCGATCGACCTCGATCCGGCCTTGCGCACGATCGATGTTGGAGTACTCGGCCGGAGCCAGCGGACGCTTGGCGCCGAGCGCCGGGGCCAGCATCGCGGCGCGGCCGCCGGCCGTGATCCGCAGATCCTGCGTGATGCGCGCAATCGACAGCAGCGGCGTCAGCGATGCATCGGCGGTCGCGACGCGGTTCTCGAGGCGGTTGAGCAGCGGCTCGACCGATTTCAGCACGTCGGTCAAGCCGGGCAGGAATCCCTTCATCGCAGCCGGGTCGCGCGCATTCAGCGGCAATCTCACGGCGCGGTCGACCATCGTGCGCACGTCGCGGTGAGCTTTGCCTTGGCGGCGTTCAGTCCGTCGAAGATGGCTTGGCTGTCGGAGAGCGTCTCAACGGCCGCTTTCGCCTTGGCGAAGGCGGCGTCGGCCTGCTGCCCGGCCTTGTCGACGGCGTCCAGCTGCACAGGAGTGGCCGGAACGTCCTGGAACATCGGCGTGACGAACGGCGCCCGCAATCCCGCGACGGCCTGGCCTGCAAGGAGCACGGCAGCGAACGCGTCGACTGACTTGATCGCTTCGGTTCTGCTCGCGTAGGCGCGATAGTGAGATACCAGCACCTCGCCCCCGAGAACACAGGCAAGCGCCGTGACCGAGAGCATCGATACCGCAAAGAGCTGACCGACTCGCATCGTGCATTTCCAGTTGATTGTTTCGGTCAACTTAGGAAGCGCAGTCTAAGAGGCTATTAACTTGCGCAGGCACGCTGCCGAGGGCAAATCGTCGCGGCCGCACGTCGATTCCCGTATTTTCACGGGCCTCGACAGTGATTCATCATCGACTTTCATGAGAGTTCGACGACAGAAGCGCGCAGTGCAGGTCTGACTCGCGCGATGTCGCTCATGCTCCGACCATCGCGCGATGGCGAAATCATCACCGAGATTGCGGCAGCAGACCCACGCACATCGACAACGCGTTGGTTCCTTGCGCAGGTGCAGAAAGATCAGCGGTCAACGCGGTATCATGCTAACATAAGTTATTGAAGTCGCGCCGCTTGGAACCCCAATAAACTAATTCGGGGGAACCACTCTTTGAGTCATCTGGTCCGCAAGCTTGAGAATTTCGTCCGCCTTTCTGCGGCCGACCGCCTGATGCTCAACCGCGCTGCGGCTCAACGGGTAAGGACCTTCGCGCCACGCACCGACATCGCGCGCGAAGGCGAGAAGCCCAAGGACGTGCATCTGATCCTGAACGGCTGGGCCTGCCGCTACAAGCAGCTCGAGGACGGCCGCCGCCAGATCGTCTCGTTCTTCCTGCCCGGCGATATCTGTGATCTCAACATCTTCATCCTGCGCGAGATGGACCATTCGATCGGCACCATCACGCCGGTGTCGATCGCCGATCTGCCGCGCGAGTTCTTCGACGAGATCAGCGCCGGCTATCCGCGCATTGCAACGGCGTTCTGGTGGGAGACACTGGTCAACGCCGCAATCCAGCGCGAATGGACCATGAATCTCGGGCAACGCACGGCGTCCGAACGCATGGCTCACCTGTTGTGCGAACTGTTCTTCCGGCTACGCCTGGCGGGCCTGGCCGACGACAGCAGCTGCAGCTTCCCGCTCACTCAGGCCGATCTCGCCGAGGCGACAGGCCTGTCGAAGGTCCACGTCAACCGCACGCTGCAGGAACTGCGCGCCAGCAACCTGATCGTGCTCAAGGGCAAGATGCTGGTACTTCCGGACCTCGAGCGCTTGATGAGCGCCGGCCTGTTCAACGCGAATTACTTGCATTTGGACCGCGAAGGCCGTCAGCTCGATGCGAATGAGTGAGAGGTTCGGAGCGCTGGCGCTTGCGCTATGCTGACTGTCTCGGCACTCTGCCGGGGAAACGGCGATGGTCGAACAGCGCATGGTGGACGGACCCTTCGAGCAGGAGATCGTGCAGCGCCTCGGGCTGATGCCCAACCTGTTCAGGTCGGCGCCGTCTGCGCCTGAGGCGACCCGACAGCTCTGGCAGTTCGCCAAATGCGCCTATCTCGACACCCCGCTTCCGGCCCTTTTCAAGGAGCGGCTCGCCGTCCATCTGTCGCGCCTCAACCGTTCGCCTTATTGTCTGACCCGGCATTTCGGATTTCTGGTTGGATCTGGCAAGCCCGCGGGTGACTCGACGTCCCGCCCGGAGCCGATCGATCGGGCGCGTCACCTGCTCGCGCGGCCGCTCGCGGATCCCGCGCGCACCGCGGCGGCGCTCGACCGGCTCGAACTCATCCAGCCCCCGCTCGACATCCCGGAGCCGGGCAGCGACGGTGAGGCGGACCTGTTCGAGGCGGCGTCGGTGCTGTTCATGCAGCGTGCTGATTTCGACCGCTCGCGGCGCGCAATCCGACATGCCTTCGGCGACACCAGGTTCGATCTGCTGGCGGCCTTCCTCGCCTATCTGCGCACAGCCCACTTCTGGGCCGATGCACACCTGCTCGCGATCGATTCGGACGTGCTTGCCCTCGCACGGACCGATCCCGAGCTCGCCGTCTGCCTCGGCTGCAGCGAGCTGCCGGAGGCCGGGCCGTCCGCACCGCAGCCGCATTCGAACGGCAGCGATGCCAGCGATCATCGGCTGCGCCGCCTCCTCGAGATCGATTCGGTCGGCGTGCTGTTCTTCGATCATGCAGCCGGCACCCTGGTCGACGCCAACGAGGCCTTCTTGGCGATGACAGGCTATTCGCGTCAGGACATCGACAGCGGCCAGCTGACCTGGAAGAGCCTGACCCCCCCGGAATGGATGGGTACATCGAGCGACCAGATCGAGCTGCTGCGGCAGACCGGCCGGATCGGTCCCTATGAGAAGCAGTATTTTCGCAAGGACGGCGAACGCGCCTGGATGATGTTCGCCGGCCGGGACCTCGGCGACGGCACCCTGGTCGAGCTCGCGATGAACATCGACGACCGCAAGCGCACCGAGGCCGCGCTACGCGACAGCGAGGCGCGTTTCCGCCAGTTCGGCGAAGCATCCTCCGACGTGGTGTGGATCCGCGATGCCGAGACCCTGCACTGGGAATATCTCAGCCCCGCATTCGAGACCATCTATGGCGTGCCGCGCACCGCTGTGCTCCGCGGCGACCATCTCGCATCGTGGACCGAGCTCATGCTGCCGGAGGACCGGCCCCGCGCCGTCGAGAGCCTCGAGCGCGCCCGGCGCGGCCAGCGCGACAGCCTGGATGTCCGTATCGTCACGCAGCCGGACGACGTCGCGCGCTGGCTGCGCATCCGTAGTTTTCCCATGGTCGACGAGCTGGGACGGGTGCAGCGCATCGGCGGCATCACCCAAGACATCACGGCGCTGGTCTCGGCCTCCGAGCACCAGAAGCTGCTGCTCGCCGAGCTGCAGCACCGCGTCCGCAACATGCTCGCCGTGATCCGCTCGATCATCCGCCGCACGGGCGACTCGAGCGACAGCGTCGAGGATTTCGCCAGTCACCTCGAAGGCCGCATCACGGCGCTGTCGCGCATCCAGGCGGTCGTCACGCGCGATCCCCTCGCCGGTTTCGATCTGGCGGAGCTGATCGCCGATGAGCTGCGCGCCGGAGCCGCGCGCGAGGACAGGCAATTCTCGCTGTCGGGCCCCCAGGTGCGGTTGAGGCCGAAGGCGGCCGAGAGCATCGGGCTTGCCATGCACGAGCTCGCGACCAATGCGCTGAAATACGGCGCGCTGACCGTGCCGCGGGGCTTCATCAGGATCGAATGGCGGCTCGATGAGCGCGACGCGGCCGACTGGCTGGTCATCGACTGGACCGAGACCGGCATGTCCGGCCGTCCGCTGGCTGCGCAGCGCCAGGGCTTTGGAACCGTGCTGCTGGAACAGATGCTGCCGTACGAGGTCGGTGCCCGCGTCGTCCGGCGCTTCGAGCCGAGCGGCCTCTGCTGCGAAATCCGGCTGCCCACCGGCGACATTCTCAAGCGTTGACGGGCCGATCGAAGCGTCGTTCCGCAGCACCGGTCGGTCACGATGGCCGAGGATCTCGCCGGCACGGCGAACCGCCGTCGGCATAGCCTTCGCGGTGCATTCGGGATATGCTCCGCGTGCGGCCTGAGGTGGAGGTCGCAGGGGTCGCGCAACCGCCATGCCTTCGCCTTGGTTTAGGCGGATATGACCAAGGGTCGATGAGATTGGGAATCAGCCGAGCGTCGACGCGACGGAACGATGATGGGACGTTCCTGAGCATGCGGCTCTGGCCAAGATGGATCACCGTGAACATGCAGACGCGTGGGCACGAGGGACAACCGGTATCCAGGTTCTGTGCTGATGCGGCTGGAGAGGCCGAGCGTCTTGTGGCGCAGTCGTCATCCGACGTTGGCGTCACGAGGCGTCAGTACGATGCAGCGTGAGTACGCGAAGCGTTGGTGCACGAGGCGTTGGTAGGACGACGCATCGGAACAGAGCCGAGCGCCGCCTGCGAGGCGGACGACAACGGAGGACGGAGCGTCAATGCTTGCAACGACGACCAAAGACGGCGATCAGCAGCCTCATGCCGTGATCGATCCCGAGATCGTGCTGGCGGCCCGCGCCGATCGCACCGCCGCCGAAGCGGACAGGCGCAGCTCGCAACGGCCACCGGATGTGCCCTCGCCAAAGATCGACCCTGACTACAGGACGCAGGCGACGAGCGACTTCGCGGTCACCGGAGAGCGCAGCACGTTCGCCACCTGGGCCGTGCGCACCATTCTGGCGGTGCTGTTCGCGGTCGGCAGCGCGGTCGCCGCAGCCGCTTGGCAGAGCTATGGAGACCAGGCCCAGGAGATGATCGCGCATTGGATGCCGCGGATCTCGCTGGCATCGAACACCGACAAGGATGCCGCGGCACAGCCGGCCGCGACCGCGCCCCAGCAGACGGCCGCAGAAGCGCCGGCTGAGGCGCAGGAGCACGCAACGAGCGCGGCTGGCGCGACCGCGTCGCAGGAGCAGGCGCAGTTGCTGCAATCGATGGCCCACGACCTGGCTGCCTTGAACCAGCAGATCGGCGAGCTGAAGACGAGCCTCGCACAGTTGAAGGCCGGGCAGGAGCAGATGGTCCGCGACATGGCGCGGGTCGCCGAGGCCAAGTCCAGCGACAGGCCCGCCGAGCGGCCGAGCGAGCGGACCGCGGAAGCACGGTCGTTCGATCCGCGCGCCATCGAGCAGACGATCCGGCCGCGCCCGGCCCCGCGCCCTGCGACGGCGGCCGTGACCCCGGCACAGCCCGGAGCAGCGGTGCCGCACCGGCCGCGCATGCCGCCGCCGGCTGCAGCCAACATGGTACCCCCGCCGCCTGCTCCGATGCCGCTGCCGTCGGCGCCGGTCGATCCGGACCAGCCCGTGGTGCGTCCGCCAATGCCGGTGCGCTGAGGGATCCGCACAGGCGCCCGCGCCGGTCCGCGCCGATTGGCGCGGGGGTGATCGATGCCGTCGATCCACTTGTCGCGACGCGGCTTTCCGAGCTAAGGAGCTGCGCCTGACAATGCGCATCCCGAGGGGTTCATGAGCCTGACCGATCCGACCATCCTGTCCGCCTCCGAGCTCGCAGACCGCATCGCGATCCTGCGCGACAACATCCGCCAGATCACCGAGCAGGCCGCCTCGCAGTCGGGTGCCGCCGACGAGGAGCGCAACGCCGACCGCCTCGCGCAGCAGAGCGAGGAGCTCGACGTTCTGCTCAAGGAGCAGGAGCGGCGGCTGAACAAGTAGCCGGCGGCCCCTTCGATCAATTCGCGCGTGCTGCACTGCGCTCGTTGTTGCCCGGGCTTTGGCCACAGGCTAGCCTCGCCGAAAACAAGCGGGAGGTAGCCAGAGGATGCGAAACGGTCTGCTCTACACGTCAACCCTTGCGACATTGACCATTGCGGCATTGCTGGCGGCCCTGACACCGGGCAGCGCCGAGCCACGCCACATGTATACGACCATGGTGCTGGAGGCGTTCGCCACCAAGGTCGAATGTCCCGGCGTCGATGTCGTCTATCAGGATCTGGTCCAGAAGGCGCAGGACATGAAGATGCCTGACGGAACGACCGAGAAGGTGCGCAAGGCGATCGCCTATATGCACACCGGCGGCAAGATGGGCGAGAAGCAGGACGACGATCTGATGGCGGAGGTCGCCGTCGCCACGCAGGCCATCGACATGGATCAGCGCCGCCTCGGCATGACGAACTGGTGCGAGGAGCAGAAGAAGACGCTGGCCGGCTTCATCCGTCCCAAGGGCTGAGCCGGGCTCGCGGCGCAGGCACAGCACAGCTCTCGCAGCGGCCGGGAACCAGAATGGCCGCTGCCGCTTGGCCGTAGCGGCTGCTGCGTAGCAGATGTCCAGCCCGGAGCGAGCCATGCGCATCGAAACCGCCTTCCTGTTCGACCTCGACGGCACGCTGGTCGACAGCGTCTACCAGCATGTGCTGGCCTGGAAGACGGCGCTGGATGCCGAGAGCATCGAGCTCTCGGTCTGGCGCATCCACCGCAAGATCGGGATGAGCGGCGGCCTGTTCACCAACCAGCTGCTGCGTGAGACCGGCTATGCCATCGAGCCCGAGCGGATCGAGCGGCTGCGGAAGGCGCATGCGGCGGCCTATCAGAAGCTCGGAGGCCAGGTCCGCCCCCTGCCCGGCGCCCGCGAGCTGCTCGGCTTCCTGACCGATGCCGGCATCCCCTGGGCGATCGCGACCAGCGGCAGAATGGAAACGGCGGCCGTCAATCTCGCCGCGCTCGGCGTCGATCCCAAGACCAGCGCCGTCGTGACCCGTGACGAGGTCCGCTACGCCAAGCCGGATCCCGATCTGTTTCTCGCCGCAGCCGCCCGCCTCGACATGCCGATCGAGCGCGCGGTCGTGGTCGGCGACAGCATCTGGGATATGCTCGCCGCAACCCGCTGCCGGGCGCTCGGCGTCGGCCTGTTGAGCGGCGGCTATGGCTCGGAGGAATTGCGCCAGTCCGGCGCCATCCGAGTCTACGAGGACCCGGCCGACCTGCTCGACCACATCGACGAGGTCGGCGGCCGGCGCTAACTCCCGCCAGTCAACTCTGCGGGCCCGACAGCGAGATGTCGCGTTCGGCGCGGAACACGTTGGCGTAGAGGTTTGCGATCCACTGGCGCCCGGTCGAGGTCATGTTGAGATAGCGGATCTCGGTCTGGATGTGCGGCGCGACGCTGTTCCAATAGAACTGCGGATAGCGGTTGACGATGTCGGCCGGCGACTCATAGCCGAGCTGCCGGTTGATGCCGACCTCCTCGAACTCGTGATACAGCGCGTTGGCCTTGCGGATGTAGTTGGGGTCGCCGAGCTGTCCGATCAGGTCGGCGGCGCGCACGATCGACTGCTCTTCGTCGAAGTGCTGGCCGGCGAGCGGCGGAAAGCGCGTGCCTTCGATGGCGCGGGCGATGCGGTCCTTGTCCAGCGGCGCCATGCCTTCGATGCGGTTGATCACGTACAGCTTCGAGCGGTCGACGTGATACGGCATCAGGCTGGCATCGGAGGAGCCGCGCGGCAGGCAGATCTTGCGGCCGCCGCGATCGACGACGAAGCCGTTGACATCGTCTTCCCTGAACAGGCCGCGGACATAGCCGATGTCGTGAAGCAGGCAGGCCAGGATGACGTGGACGTAGTCGTCCGCCGTCATGTGGCTGTGCAGCGCACGGCCGCGCAGGATCTCGTGGCCGGCCAGCGTCACCAGCAAGGTGTGCTCGACGTTGTGATACAGCGCATCGCTGTTGCCGATGCATTCCAGCGCAATGCGCGCAGCCGCCGGAAGCATCTCCGTCAACTGGGTATGAGACGATCCGAAACGGCGTCGCATATAGGAGCTGAGGAAACGCTCCAACGCCGCTGCCGCGAGCTCCGGTAAGGTCATCATCGCCGCTGCCCTGCCTCAGACAGCCCTAACACAACGTCAAAAGACATAACGCCCGAAAACACAATCACGATAACGCGGCTCGTGGAACGACTGAGACGTCACGATACGGCTCGGGGCGGCCAGCTTCGCACGGACACGCACGAGATCGGCACCCCCGGGGCGTCGAGCACCTTGGCCGACGAGCATAGCCCAGGTTGCGGATATCAGCCACACCCGGACGAGCGCACACCGGAAAACTGCGGGCCGAGCGGCTGAACCTGAGCAGCTCACGTTCACTCGCCGCGGCCCGTTCCCCTCGCAGGACGAAGCGAGCGGAGATCGTCGTGCGGCCCGCCGGACTAGCGTCCCCGGACCGGCAGCGGCGGCCGCGGCGGTCGCGTCTCACCGCGATAATCCCGTCGCCGCGCAGCAGGACGACGGGCCGGCGCGGCTGCCGGCGCATCGACCGACTGCAGATAGGTGCTCAAGGCCGACGCGGCGTCGTCGCTGCTGGTGTAGTGCTTCTGCAGGAACAAATAGAGCGTCAGGCGGAAGCGTCCCTTGGCGAGCCCACGTGCCGAGCGATGACAGGTGGCGCAGCTGTCCGCAAACAGCCGCGCGCCGGATTTACCGGCATCGAGATTTTCCGCCCGTGCACCGCTGATGACAATCAGCAGCAGCACGGCCGATCCAACAAGCCCCAGCTGCGCTCCGGCGCGCCTGCGCGCAGGGACGCGCTCAGGCGACATCAGCCTGCGGGCTTTCCTCGGCCTGCGCACCCAGCGCATCGAGATCGACCAGCGCCGGATCGTCGGGCATCGGCTCGCTCTGCTGCTGTCCGCCGCCATGGACGTGCATCAGCGTCTGCACCCGGCGCGCGTTGAGATAGTCGACGTGCTGATGCGCCAGCGCCAGCGGCAGCAGGGCCTTGGGCAGCGCGGTCATGGTAAAGGCGGCGACGCGCTTCACCTCCTCGCCCTCACGCCAGGTCAGCGGGCTCAGCGTATAGATCATCTGGCGGTCGGTCTCGGGCGCCGGCAGTTGCCGCATCTCGGGCGGCGCCAGCAGGGCCACGTTGATGTTGCCGGCCCGCGTGCGGCTCGCGGCCGCGCGCAGCTCCCAGCAGATCAGCTCCGCGGCGGACATCACCTCGCGCCGGATGTCGTCAACATCGGACGCGAAGCGGCTGGCCTCGCTCAGCGCCGCGCGGCCGCGCGTCACCGCATCGACGAGCGCCGCCGCACCGATCTCGAAGCGCGGAACCGCCTGCTCGATCGCGGTGGCGACGGCCTCGATGTCGTTGGCGGCGCGGTCGCGGTCGCGCTGCGCCACCGCGTCGGCGAAGGCGCGTTCGGCCAGGATGATCTGCTCATCGCATTCGGCGACTGCTGCGCGCAGCGCCTTGGCCTTCTGCTCGACGGCCTGCATCTTGGATTCGGCGCGATCGAGCTGCCCGTTGCTGGCGCCGGCCTTGGCGAGCCGCTCCGCGGCAACCTTCTTTTCGTCCAGCGCCGCCTCGGCCACGCGGAGGCGATCCGTCAGCCGTTGCCGCGCGGCCTGCTTGTCCTTCAGCGCACGCTCGAAGATCTCGACGGGGCTCAGCTCACGCTTGAAGAAGACCATGGCAATAATCCCTGGACGGCGGGCGCGCCGGCAAACGTTGGTCGGCGAATCCACCGCCGAATCATGTTGCCCGATTCTTGCGGGGAAAATGGGTCGGAAACCAGGATGAGATGCGGCACACGTTTCCCTTGGCGGAACGTATCCACCGCCGGCTGCTGCGGAGCAGTTTGGTCGATCCGGCGGAACGCGCGGCAATATTCGGTAAAATGGAATCCGTGTCAGCTCTGGTGCGGACCGCGCATCATCCTCATGGCGTCCGAGATGTGACGCCATTCGCGGGCCTCCTCGGCCTCGCCGCTGGCTTCGCATTGCTGCGCCTTCTGCGCAGCCTGCGCGACGGCCGAGGCGCCGTGCATCTCGAGCATCTGCCGGGCGATCGCGTGGATCTGGACTTCAGACATCATGTCGAGCTCCTGTCGCCGGATCGAATAACCCAAGTCAACTTTCTCCACACCGATGCGTTCCGTGAGATGGATCACTGCGGGCCCGGTTCCCCAGGCTTAGACTTCTCCCCGTAATTTACCTTACGTGATCAATCCGATTTCGCGTGCGCCGCCACGCTGTTACTCCTGGCTGAGATTCGCCGGATGGCGATTGAGGAGACGGACATGACGCAGGTCTTCTTCCACTGCTCCAATCCCGAGGAGTTTCTCGTCGATCGGCGTGGAACCGCGGTCGTCGATCTCGCCGAGGCCTGCGATCACGCCGAGCGCGTCATGCATTCGCTGATTTCCTCCGAAAGCGACGAGGATTGGCGCGACTGGGTACTCCACATTTCCGATGATCTCGGCGAGGAAATCATCGCCATGCCGTTCACGTCGGTGCTCGGCGCGATGCATTGAACGACGCTGGGCGCCATGCCGCGGCGCTGAGACATTGTGTCCGCATTAGGGTTACCGGTTCCCTGACAGGTTCCACTCCCCGCATTCTTCTCGCCACATTTGTCCGCCATTTCGGCGCTGTTGCGACGGAGGGGACATCTCATGACCAGACTGCTGGCGACCGCGGCCTTGGCGCTGACATTGACGGCATCGGCGGCGATGGCCGACGAGCACCGCGGCGGCGATGCTGCGCTGGGCGCCTTGTCGGGCGCCGTCGTGTTCGGACCGGTTGGAGCGGTTGCCGGCGCGGTCGTCGGCTACACGGCAGGTCCCTCGATCGCGCGCTCCTGGGGCTTCCGCCGCTCGCGCGCGGCGCGGTCACAGCAGGTCCGGCGTCCGGTCAGGGACAGCCAGGCTGCGATGACCGAGTCTCAGCAGCAACCGCAGGCCGCGCCGCGCAGCGCACCACCGCCTGCACGGACCATCGCTGTCGCTCCGCCGGCGCCGCGCGGTCCGGTGGCGCCGCCGGTGCAGACGCTTGAGTAGCTGACTAATCAGTAGCCGCGGGCGCGATCGACGACGTTCAGCAACGGCTCGCCGCGCAGCAGCCGCCGGGCATTCTCCGCGACCTGCTGCGCGATCACCTCCCAGGATGCGATCGCCGCCATGTGCGGCGTCACCAGCACGCCCGGCTCGCGCCACAGCGCATGGTCCGCGGGCAACGGCTCATGCGCGAAGACATCGAGCACGGCGCCGCGCAGATGGCCGCTGCGCAGCAGCGCGACCAGATCCTCCGTCACCAGGTGCTCGCCGCGGCTGCACAGGATCAGCGCGGCGCCCTTGGGCAGCCGGCCCAGACGCTCGGCATCGAGCAGCCCCACGGTCGAGGCCGTCAGCGGCAGCAGCGAGACCAGGATCTCCGTCTCGCCCAGGAAGTCGTCGAGCGCAGCGGCGCCGCAATGGGTCCGCACGCCGGCGAGCGCCTTGGGCGAGCGCGACCACGCGCTCACCGCGAAGCCCAGCTCGACCAGACGGATCGCGGCCGCGGAGCCGAGCTCGCCGAGCCCGAGAATGCCGACCCGACGGTCCCTGGCGGCACGCTGCTCGTAGCGCCGCCACACGCCGTTCCGCGCGTTGCCGACGGCGCGATCGAAATCGCGGTGGAAATACAGCGTCCCCCACAGCACGAACTCGGTCATGGCCGCCGAGATGTCGGGATCGACGATCCGGCACAGCGGCACATCCGGCACGGTGGAATCGGACAGGATGTTGTCGACGCCGGCCGCGATCGAATGGATCAGCTTCAGCTTCGGCATCGCCGCCAGCGCACCGGGCTCCGGCTTCCAGCATACCGCTAGCTCGGCGTCGCGCGCCGCGGCTTCCGGCCATGACGCGACGGCCACGCCCGGCAGCTCGCGCGCGAGCAGCGCCCGCATCGGATCCATCAGCCCGGGACGGCTGAGAAGCGCGACCGTGATCATGCCGGCCGCAGTCCGCACCATTGCGCGACGAACATCGCGATCGACAGCGTGGTCTTGCGCACGCTGTCGAGATCGACGCGCTCGTCGAACGCGTGCGGACCGATGCCGTAGGGCCCGTAGCACAGCGCCGGGATGCCGTAGTCGACCTGATAGTAGCGGGTGTCGTTGACCGCCGTGGACAGCCGCACGTCCAGCGGCTGCTCGAACACGCGCGCATGCACGTCGGCGAGCGCGGCCTCCGCGGCGCTGCCGGGCTCGCACACGGCGGGATCGGCCTGGAAGCCGCTCCACACCAGCTCGACCGGATTCTCCGACAGGAAGCTGTCTGCGGCCTGCGCTATGGCGAGACATTGCTCGATGCCGGCCATGGCCTGCGCCGGCGTCTCGCCGGGCAGCACGCCGAGCCGGCAATCGAGGTCGCACCACGCCGGCGTCGAGCTGGCCCAGTCGCCGCCCTTGATGATGCCGACGTTGAACTTGATCGGATCCTTGACCGCGGCGAACCACGCGTTCGACTTGGCGCGCGCGTTGATCTCCCGGGTGTGCTCCTGAAACGCGCGGATCAGGTGCATCGCCGACAGGATCGCATTGGTGCCGGTCTCGGCGTAGGCGACGTGCACCGGCGTGCCGCGCACGCGCAAGCGAAACCAGATCGCGCCGACCTGGGCGCGGGTCAGCGTGTGGCCGGTCGGCTCCGGGATCAGGCAAGCATCAGCCGTGTAGCCGCGCAACAGAGTCGAGAGCGCGCCGTTGCCGGTGCTCTCCTCCTCGGTCACCGTCTCCAGGTGAATGCGTCCGTCCGGCACGAAGCCGGCCGCCTTGATCGCATCGAGCGCGAAGATCATCGCGGAGACGCCGGCCTTCATGTCCTGGGCGCCGCGCCCGATCATCCAGCCGTCGCGCACGATCGCCTCATAGGGCGGGTCGTTCCAGAGATCGGTCGGCCCTTCCGGCACGACGTCGACGTGGCCCTGCAGGATCAGGCTGCGGCCCTTGCCCGCTCCGTCGAGCGTCGCCACCACCTGCCGCGAGCCGTCGAGCGCGATGCCGTCCATCGGCGCCGCCTTG
This sequence comes from Bradyrhizobium sp. HKCCYLRH3073, assembly GCF_051167995.1. NCBI lineage: Bacteria > Pseudomonadati > Pseudomonadota > Alphaproteobacteria > Hyphomicrobiales > Nitrobacteraceae > Bradyrhizobium > Bradyrhizobium sp. HKCCYLRH3073. The sequence goes on along the minus strand of NZ_JBNPUD010000003.1, from coordinate 171,036 downwards.
GGATGGCGCATCAGGTCGACATCGCCCAGGCTGAAGCGGTCGACCTGATAGCCGCGGCTCGCGAGCTCGCGCGCCAGCCAGTCCTGCACCGGCGCTTCCTCGCCGCGCAGGCTGCGGAACTGCACGAGCTGCTGCAGGAAGGCGACCTGCTTGGCGAAGTTGGCATCGACGGCGGCGGCGAGCCGCTCCATCACGTCATTCGGCACAGCCGCCGCAGCTTCAGTCACGTTGCAAACCTCCAGCCTTCCCGTTCACCTCGGCCGCACGTCAGGCGGCCAGGCACTTCTCCAGGATCGCGAGCCCTTCGTCCACGATCTCGTCCGATGCCGTCAGCGGCACCAGGATGCGAATGGTGCTCGCGGTGACGCCGCACGACAACAGGATCAGGCCGTTCTCGTGCGCCACGCGCGTCACGCGCTTGGTCATTTCCGCATCCGGCTCGTCGCTGCCGCGCTGCTTCAGGATATCGAATGCAACCATTGCGCCAGGACCGCGCGGACCGGAAACCGGAACCAGCGCGTTGGCGCGCGAGAAGCGCGCGATCGCCGCACGCAGCCGCTCGCCGATCGCATTGGCGCGGTCGAGCAGCTTCTCCTGCTCGAACACATCGAGCACGGCAAGCGCCGCGGCGCAGGCCAGCGGATTGCCGCCATAGGTGCCGCCGAGACCGCCCGGCTCGGCGGCGTCCATGATCGCAGCGCGGCCGATCACGCCGGACAGCGGCATGCCGCCGGCGAGACTCTTGGCGACGCAGATCAGGTCCGGCTGCACGTCGTAGTGCTCCATCGCGAACATCTTGCCGGTGCGGCCGAAGCCGGTCTGCACCTCGTCGGCGATCAGCACGATGCCATGGCTGTCGCAGATCCGGCGCAGGCCCCGCATCAGCTCCGGCGGCGCCTGGTGGAAACCGCCCTCGCCCTGCACGGGCTCGATGATGATGGCCGCGACCTGCGAGGCGTCGATGTCGGCCTTGAAGATGAAGTTGATGTAGGACAGCGTGTCCTCGACCGTCACGTTGCTGCCGGCGATCGGAAACGGCGCGTGCCAGACGCCGGGCAGCGGCGGCCCGAAATGCTTCTTGTACGGCATCACCTTGCCGGTCATCGCATTGGCGAGCGCGGTACGGCCGTGGAAGGCGCCGGTGAAGGCGATGATGCCGCTGCGGCCGGTGGCGGCGCGTGCGATCTTGATGGCGTTCTCGGTCGCCTCCGCGCCGGTCGTCAGCAGGATCGACTTGGCCGGCCCCGAAATCGGCGCCAGCGCGTTGAGCCGCTCGCTCAGCCGCACATAGGGCTCGTATTGCAGCACCTGGAAGCAGGTGTGGGTGAAGCGGTCGAGCTGTGCCCGGATCGCGGCAACGACATGCGGATGGCAGTGGCCGGTGTTGAGCACCGCGATGCCGCCGGCGAAGTCGACGTAGCGCTTGCCCTCGACGTCCCACACCTCGCTGTTGAGGGCGCGGTCGGCAAACAGCGGCGTCGCATAGCTCACGCCCCGGACGACGGCCTCATGACGTCGCGCCAGCAGTTCTTCGTTCGCAGCCAAATTCGCAACCATGGCTCAACTCCTCGTCGGAAAATCGAGCAGAAGGCTAAGCCGCGAGCCGTCGCGATCAATCAGCTTGTTCCTGACGACAGGTGCCTGCAATGCACCAGACCCAGCAGGATGAGCGCGCAGCTACGCGGCGAGCACATTCTTCAGCCACGCCCGCAGCGCCACGATCGCGGGCTCGTCCCAGCGCTCCCGGAGCGCGACGAGCTGATAGGCTCCCATGTGGAGTGCCGATGGGATCACCTCGACCAGCGCACCGCTGCGCAGATCATCGGCGACCAGCACCTCGTTGGCGAGCGCGACGCCCTGGCCGAAGCGGGCGGCTTCAATGGCGAGATGCGCGTGCCACAGCCGCTGCCCGCGCAACGTGACCGGCTCGCGATACCCCGCCAGCTCGAACCATTGCTCCCATTGCGCGGTGGACTCCTCGTGGATCAGCGAGGCCCTGGCGAGGCCCGGGAGTGTCGCGATCGCCGGAAACCTTGCCAGATAGGCCGGGCTTGCGACCGGGAATACGCGTGGGCACACCAGCTCCTCGGCGACCACGCCGCCGCTCCGGTCGATCGCTTCGGCATAGACGATCTCCGCATCCGCTTCGCCGCGCTGCAGGTCGGGGTGCGCCAGCGTCGGCTGCAGGTTGATGTCCCAGTTGCGTGGCGGGCCGCTCAGCTCGGGCAGCCGCGCCAGCAGGCGGCGATTGGCGAGGCCCGGAATGCACCAGATGTTCAGGGTCGGACGCGCCACGGGCCGCACCGACATCGTCGCGCGGGCGATGATGTCGAAGGCCTGGCTGACCTCGGCATGGAACTGACGTCCGGCATCGGTCAGCGCGAGGCCCCGTCCCTCGGCGCGCACCAGCGCCACGCCCAGGCTGCGCTGCAGATTCTGCAGATGGCGCGAGACCACGGTGTGGCTGACCGCGAGCTCGTCGCCGGCGGCGCGCACGCTGCCCTTGCGGCCGACGGCCTCGAAGGCACGCAGCGCGATCAGGGAGGGCAACCGGGGTCTCGTCATGCTCGCACAGTTCTCAGCCTGCGCGGTCTCCCTCCCCGCCCTGAAGCGGAACCGCCACGATCCGTCGGTCGCGCGGCTGATGTCGGGAGCGCCGGCGGCCATGCCGGCGTCCGTTGACCGCACAGGACGCTCCGGGCGGAGCACCCGCATCGCGGATCACGAGGGCGCTTTCGCGCGTCATGCCGCTCTTACCGTCAGCATGGGCGCAACGCCAGCCTTGAGAAAGCCACGCTCGCCGGACCGCGCATTTGCCTTAACGCCGCAGGCGACGTCGCAAGCGATCCTTAAGCGTCCTGCGACGACAGGCGGGATTTGCCTCAAAGTTTCCACAATTCGACTTTGAATCGGGGGTGCTTCGAGCAGGAGAACCCCCAAGATGCGGATCAGCCAAATGATCTACGTCGGTTCGCTGGCAGCCCTCGTCGCGACGGCCGCCCCCGCACTGGCGAAAAGCTCCCAGGCATCCAAGCCGGATGATCAGGCCACGTCGTCCCTGCCGTGCCGCGCCTACCAGCAGGCCCCGGACGGGAGCTGGATGGAGCGGCCCTGTCAGGGGCAGAGCGCAAGCGCCCCGGCGCGTCAGCGCGCGGTCACCAACGGGACCGGCAGCGCGGAACAACGTTAGCGGACTTGGAGCGGACTTGGCGCAAGAGCTGGAGCGCTTGCGCTCCGGCCTGCGCTGATGCCCGCACTCAGTAAGGTGGCGCCCTGCGCGCCCGCTGCTCCCTGCCCGCCTCGACCCACCACAAGAGATCGTCGGCAAAGCGCGGAAACGCGTGCTCGAGCGATTGGCCGGAATCGCCGGTCGGCTTGCCGTCGGCGGACAGCGCCTGACCGATCGGGCCGACGGCAAGCGTGCTCGACACCACCACCATGCCCATCTCCGACAACGTGCCGTGCCACGCCGTGGCGGCCCGTGCCCCGGAGAGGCGGCCGGCGGAATAGCTCGCGATCGCCGCCGGACGCCAGAACCATTCCTCGAGAAAGTGGTCGGTGAGGTTCTTCAGTCCCGGCTGCATGCCCCAGTTGTATTCGCCAGTGACGAACACGAAGCCGTCGGCGGCACGGATCTTGGCCGCAAGCTCGGCCATGGCTGCTGGCGCCTGGCCGGGCGGATATTCCTTGTACATGCGGTCGAGCATCGGCAGGCCGACCGCCTTGGCGTCGATCAGCTCGACGACCTGATCCCTGGCGCGCAACCCGTCCACGACGAATTGCGCGAGCCGGATGCCCATCCGGTCGGAGCGATAGGAGCCGTAGAGGACGAGGATGCGGAAGCTCATGGCGGGTCAACTCCTGGCCGTACAATCCGCGCCAAGCTAACACGCCGTCATGTCATCGAGGTAGTTCTGGTCACGCCGCAGATCGAAGGACCGGCGGCGCGTGGCTGGCGGAAACGAGGCGTGGCACGCTCAGCGCGTCACGGTGGCCGAAGCGGAGCGTTCCGATGGCCGGCCGAACACGCTGCGGCAACCGTCGCTGAGGCTGGCGCGCTGCTTCATCATGCAGGCAATGATGCGGTCGCGATCGGGAATCTCCGACGAGCACAGCCGGAAGACGTCGCCCGTGCACAGCCGCCGCTGGTCGTCCTCCGTGAAGGCATGGCCCGCGCGCGGGCTGGCGACCATCGCCAGCGCAAGCCCCGCCATTGCCACATTCCAATTCCGCATCCTGAACAGATGAGTTCGCATCGCCGTCCCCAATTCGCCCGCTGTTTGTCCGGTTCACCCGCTGCCTTCGCTGATGTCGCGAAGCAGTTGCCGCCGCAGAATCAAATGATGACACGTCGCGGCGCGCCTTCAACAAGCGCTCTCGGTCCTGCACCACAATTTTGCGGCCTGTTGCATCTTCGACTCCCCTTGGCCGGCCGGAACCTGTGAGACGCCGCCAAATTGTCATTAGGCGAACGCAATCCGGCCCAGCCGCGCTCACACTCTCACGGCGTAGTGGCGGCGTCCTGATGGTGCTTCGGACCATCACGTGTCCCGAGTTCAGGTGTGGGAGTCAGGTTCATGGCGTACACGATGGTGGCTGAGCGGGAGCAGCAGACGATCCGCAAGCAGCGCGAAAGCGCCCTCATCGTTCTCGCCAACGCACAGGTGATGGAGGCTGAAGGCTGGCAGGTCGTCATCACCGACGAGGACGGCAACAGCCTGCCGCTCGCCGAGTTCGAAGCCGGCCTGTCGCAGAAATTTTCGTCCTGGTACAAGGCCAAGCAGCGGCCGGTGGTGCCCACCACCATCCCCGCCCCCAACCTGTTCGCGACGCCGGCCAATGATGACGCCGAGCCGGAGGCCGTCGTGGCGGCCGCGCTCGCCGCCGAGCAGGTCGAGACCGCCGAGGTCGAGACGGCCGAGGCCCAGGATACTGCGGTCCAGGAGATCGCCGAGGACGATTTCGAAACGGCCGAGACCGCCAACGCTCCGGCGGCCGAGAAGGCCGAGCGCGAGGAGATCGCGCTCGACGCCGCCGAGATGGCCAACTGATACGGCCGCCGCGCCGCAACATCGGCGGGCTTCAGTCGCCGCCGTCGTAGAACCCCTCCAGCGGCAGCTCGATCTGGGCCTTGGCCCTGCCGATGCACTCCCGCGCAATGGCGTTGGACGGCCCCACGCGTGCATCGCGGCATGCACGCGAAGGCCATCCCCGGTCGCTTCGCGTGGCGCGCATCGAGCGTGCTTCAGCCTGCCTTCGCTTCCTCGCGCGATCAGCGTGCGCCGGGCAACTAACAAACATGTTCACGCCGCGGCTCTCGGCCGAACAACGATCATCGGAACGACGCGAACGCCTGCCCGCCGGGCAAATCAAGGCGCATGTCCATCTGGTGGCGTCACCTCCGGGGCTTGAATCGGCAACAACGGCGGTGCACGCGGAAACGATTTTCCGCAGGCCCATCAAGCTGATTTGGCCTGTCCAGTCCCTCCGTCGAAAATATTCTGCTTTTCCTAAATCGGATTCAGTGCTTTTGTCGCGCCATCTCCCGCTCGCAGGAGGGGCGGTTCGCGGTCGTCACGGACGTGGAGCGGGAGGAGCGGTGAACGCGATGGCAGCGCAGCGCATCTTTGCGCCGACGAACGCTGGTGTCGCGTACGGTCAAGTCGCGTGGTCCTGGCATCCCGACGCTGATGCCTCCGCGGTGGCGCGCCCAAAGCGCGTCATCGTGCACGGTGACCAGAACGCCCGGCGCACCGGGGAGCGCGCGAAGCAGCCGTTAAGATCATCGCGCGGGGAATGCCGGTTGCCCGGCTGAACCTGTGGTGACTGCCGCCTGCTTTTTTTCTGCAGGCGGGCCATGGGTTGCGGCCAGCATCCCGGCATTCCCCGCGCCCTCTTTTTATGGAGAGGGCAAGACGGACGGATCCCTCGGGCGCGGAGCGTCGCGAGAGCGCGAGCGCATGCGTGAACATCTCGAAGTCTGCGAAAAGGTGAGGTCATGAGCGGAGCAGCGCTTCCACAGACTCACCGTCATTCCTGGGCGCGCGCAGCGCGAGCCTGGAATCCATACTCACAGGCAGGAATGATTGAGCGAGATGGAGCGGCCAACATGCCTCACACGGCCGCTCGTGGTTATGGATGCCGGGCTCGCGCTGCACGCGCCCCTGCATGACGATGAGGCGAGATGGTGCTCCTCCCACCGCTGTCATGCCCCGCCCCCGCGTCTCGCCTTCGGCGAGCCCGAGGACAGGCTCCGGCGGGGCATCCGGTGCGCCGCGGCCGCTCGCGCAATCGCGACGGCCTCGGCGTGCTGGATCGCCCGGTCCCGTCTTCGCCTGTCGGCTTCGACGCGGCAACGAGCGCCAGGGCGCGCCGCAGCTTTAACGGAGGCGGCAAGCCGGGCGATGACACCAAGTGTGAAGGGGCGGACAGTGACGCGAGCAACACGCGCGGCATGGCCCGACACGGCAGCCGTCTCGGACCAGGTTTCTCACAACAGCTTCGCGCTCACGAACAGCGTGCGCACCGCCGTGGTGGCCTGGACCGTCATGATCGCGTTGTCGGCCGCGGCCTGCAGCGCGGCCATGGCCTGGTCGTGCAGCGACTTGAACTCCATCCACTCGACGGCGTTGAGGCTGGTGAGGAACTGATGGGCCTGCCCGACCGTCGAAATCACGACCGGCTTGCCGTTCACCTTGATGTTGAAGGTGGTACGCAGACGCGTTTCCGAGTTTGCGGGATCAATCATGGGGACCTTCCGGAAGATGCGACGGGCGTCACCGCCGAGGTCGCGCCGAGGCCCGGCAACAAAACGTCACTCGGTCTTTTGCGCGGTCCGCGTCGGGGTGCCAGCCTCGAGCCCGACGACGACAACGAGTCGGTTGAACTCGCCATCATCATACGCCTTCAGGAAGCGATCGTAATTCTTGATCGAGACGCAGCCGTTCGAATCACCCTCCGGCCCCAGCATATAGGGGTGGGTCAGCAATCCGCTCCGGCCGAGGGTCGATCCCTCCACCACGTTCATGCGCAGGGCGCGCACGCCGTGAAACGGCTTTTCGCGCGGCTTCAGGTCATAGGTGGCGGGCGGGGTCGCGCCGACCATGCGCTGATTGACGTGCTCGGGGTCGTCGCGCAGGCTGCCCATGCCGGAATGGGCCTCGAGCCCGATGCCCGACGGCAGATACACCATCTTGGCCTTGATGTCGTAGACGGCGGTCTTGTCGTAGCCGAGCGCGCCGAGATCGATCCCGGAGCGCACGATGCCGCTATCCGGACCAAGCGAGGCGAACTTGGTCGGGCTCGGCAACAGGTCGGACAGCTTCTGCAGGATGGAGCGATCGTCGACGCGTCCGACGGCTTCAGGCGCACTGGCCGAAACCAGACTGGTCGGCAGGTTGGCGACGGACGGCCGCGGTCGCGGCAGCGGCACGCCCGGTGCGGGCATCGTGACGGTATTGCCCTCCGTCAACATCGGCCGCCAATCGCTGTTGCTGGGGTCGCGTGCGCCCGAATCGCGCGCTTCCATGCCCTTCACCAGCGCGGCCCGGGCATCGAGCAGTTGGCGGTCGATCGCGCCGCGAAGGGCGAAACGGTCGAGCGCGCGAACCGCGTCTTTTTCCGAATACGCCGTGGCCGAGGCGGAGGCCGGCGCGAAACGTGTTTCGAAGGTCATGGACGGCGCGGCGGCCGGAATCGCCGCGCTCGCAAGGGGCGTCTCATCGCTGTTGGCTCCGACCCATGCGGCCGCGCCCGCTGCGACCGCAAGTGCTGCAAGCACGAGTGCGATCGCTTCGGAGCGCCCGAAGCGGCCTTGCGACAACAGAACGTCTACGCTTGCTTCACTGGAAGCCATCACGTCCCCGATATACCCCCCTTTTCGGACCACCCGGGAAAGGTGCCCGACCCCAAGGGGTACGATTCGACCCGTCATGACATAGGATGGCAAGAGTGCGGCATAATCTAGACAAACGCCAGCCCGGAGTGATGGGGAATGGACCGGGGTCCAAGCCTCGCAGGGCCGCGCCGCGACCGTCCCAGAAAGCCGATTACATCGATGAATCAGCCGGTTGGAGGAATGGATGAACGCCGAATGGGATGATCTCGGCCGATTTGCCGACGCACAAAGTTCGATTTATTCACGGGTGACCGCCGAACTTGCGGCCGGCGCCAAGCAAAGCCACTGGATGTGGTTCATCTTTCCCCAGGTCGAGGGGCTCGGCAGCTCCGCCATGGCGCAGCGCTACGCGATCCGCTCCCGCGCCGAGGCCGAGGCCTATCTGGCGCATCCCCTGCTCGGCCCGCGACTCGTCGAATGCACCCGACTGGTGCTCGCGGTGCAAGGCAAGTCGCTGCGCGACATTCTGGGAGTGCCGGACGATGCCAAATTCCGCTCATGCATGACGCTGTTCGATTCGATCAGCCCGAATGGGATCTTCGCGCAGGCGCTCGATCGCTATTGCGACGGGGTGCGGGATCGCCAGACGTTGGCGTTTCTGCAGCGCGGCATGGGATGACCACTCGCTGCAAAGCGCGTCGCGTCCGCGTCATCGGTAGCATGCTGATGAGTTCGCCGGCCGACCCGGCCGGATTTCGGGTGATAGGCCGAACAGGAAACTTGATCACGCCAAGATTTGCGGCTCCCATCCGCCGCATTGTTTGTCCCAAGGAGACACACTCATGAAGAAGTTGTTCCTGATTGCCGCGCTCGCGACCTTCGCCGCCGGCTCCGCCTTCGCCGAGGATAGCTGCGAGACCAAGGCCGTCGGCAAGGACGGCAAGGCACTGGCCGGTGCCGCCAAGACCTCGTTCATGAAGAAGTGCATGGCCGAGACGTGCGAGACCAAGGCGGTCGGCTCCGACGGCAAGAAGCTCGCCGGCGCCGCCAAGACCAGCTTCATGAAGAAATGCGAGGCCGGCGGCTGACCGGACGCCGGGCTGGACGACATCTGGGCCCCGCCATGGGTAGGCGGGGCCGCTCGATGATCGTCGGGTTCCATCGGCAGCGGCCTGACGGACGATCGTTGACATGTTATGACGTCAAGCGATCTCCACATCGAGCTGCATAGGCCCTTCAATGTTCTCCGCTTTGCCTGCCCCGCCTCCTCATCTGCGCGAGGCGGCGTGAGTCTCTCAGAGATCGATGCGCTCCGGCAGCGGCTGCGGGAGCTCGAAAGCGAAAATGCCCGTCTTCAGGCCCTGTTCGCCGCCGATGCCGGCAAGCGCGCGCGCGCCGAGACAGCCCTGGCGGAGAGCGAGGAGCGGTACCGGACGCTGTTCAACTCGATCGATGAAGGCTTCTGCATCATCGAGTTCTTCGACGGCCCGCACGGCCCGCTGAGCGACTACGTCCATGTCGAGGCCAACCCGGCCTACGCGCTGCATGCGGGCATTCCGAACGTGGTCGGACAGAAGGTGCGGGAGATGGTGCCGGGCGAGGCCGACGGCTGGGTCGAGCTCTATGGCGGCGTGCTGCGCACCGGCGAGCCGATCCGGTTCGAGCGCGAGCTGGTCGCCACCGGACGTTATCTCGAGCTCGCGGCGTTCCGGGTGGAGCCGGCCGAACGTCGACAGGTCGCGGTGCTGTTCCAGGACATCACCGCGCGCAAGCGCGCCGAGGCCGCACTACAGGAGATCAACGACACGCTGGAGGCCCGCGTGGTCGCCGCGCTCGCCGAGCGCAAGCTGCTCGCCGACATCGTCGAAGGCACCAACGCCTTCGTGCAGGTGGTCGATACGCAATACCGCCTGATCGCGATCAACGGCGCAGCCGTGCAGGAGTTTGGACGTGTCTTCGGCCTCCAGCCCAAGATCGGCGACGACATGCTGGAGCTGTTCAAGGATCTACCGGAGCATCGGGCGGCGGTTCGCGCGGTATGGTCCCGCGCGCTGGCTGGCGAGGAGTTCGTCGCGGTCGAGGAATTCGGCGATCCCGGCCGCGACCGCCGCTTCTACGAAATGCGCTTCTCGGTGCTGCGCGACGCCGCGGGCCGACAGATCGGCGCCTATCAGTTCGCCTATGACGTCACCGACCGGCTGCGCGAACAGACCCGGCTGCACGAGGCCGAGGAGGCGTTGCGGCAGTCGCAGAAGATGGAAGCCGTCGGACAGCTCACCGGCGGCATCGCCCATGATTTCAACAATCTGCTGACCGGCATCCTGGGCTCGCTCGAGATGCTGCAGACCCGCCTGCGCCAGGGCCGCTTTGCCGATGTGGACCGTTACGTCGCGGCCGCCCAGGGCGCCTCGAAGCGCGCCGCCGCGCTGACCCATCGCCTGCTCGCCTTCTCGCGCCGGCAGACGCTCGATCCCAAGCCGACCGATGTCAACCGGCTCGTCATGGGCATGGAGGAGCTGGTTCGCCGCACCGTCGGCCCGCAGATCGCGCTCGAGGTCGTGACGGCCGGAGGGCTCTGGCCGGCACTGATCGATTCGTCGCAGCTCGAAAGCGCACTGCTCAACCTCTGCATCAATGCCCGCGACGCGATGCCCGAGGGCGGCCGGATCACGATCGAGACCGCCAACAAATGGCTGGACGACCGCGCCGCGCGCGAGCGCGACCTGCCGCCCGGCCAATATATCTCGCTGTGCGTGACCGATACCGGCACCGGCATGACACCCGACGTGATCGAGCACGCCTTCGATCCGTTCTTCACCACCAAGCCGATCGGCCAGGGCACCGGCCTCGGCCTATCGATGGTCTACGGCTTCGTCCGGCAGTCCGGCGGACAGGTGCGGATCTATTCCGAGCTCGGTCAGGGCACCACGATGTGTCTCTATTTCCCGCGGCATTATGCCGGCGCCGTTGAGGCCGCCGATCCCGCGCGCGCCGGCGCGGCGCCGTCTTCCCGCACCGGCCAGACCATCCTCGTTGTCGACGACGAGCCGACGGTGCGCATGGTGGTAATGGAGGTGCTCGACGAGTGCGGCTACGCGGTGGTCGAAGCCAAGGACGGACCGACCGGCCTTGCGGCGCTGCAATCAGACGCGCGCATCGATCTCCTGATCACCGATGTCGGTCTGCCCGGCGGCATGAATGGCCGCCAGCTGGCCGATGCGGCGCGCGCGACGCGGCCGGATCTCAAGGTGCTGTTCATCACCGGCTACGCCGAGAACGCGATCCTGAGCAGCGGCCAGCTCGCGCCGGGGATGCAGGTGCTGACCAAGCCGTTCGACGTCGAGGCGCTCGCCGCCCGCGTCGGCGAGATGGTGGAGAGCTGAGCGCGTGATCGCCGCCGTCTTGCCCTCGATCAGCCGCGCAGGCCCGGCGCTTCGTGGCCGCTGCGCGCGACATACTCGGTGTAGCCGCCGCCATACTGGTGCAGGCCGTCGGGTGTCAGCTCCAGCACGCGGTTGGAGAGCGCGGCGAGGAAATGACGATCGTGCGAGACGAACAGCATGGTCCCCTCGAAGTTCGACAGGGCCGCGATCAGCATTTCCTTGGTCGCCATGTCCAGATGGTTGGTCGGCTCGTCCAGCACCAGGAAGTTCGGCGGATCGTAGAGCATCTTGGCCATCACGAGCCGTGCCTTCTCGCCCCCCGACAGCACCCGACATCTTTTCTCGACGTCGTCGCCGGAGAAGCCGAAGCAGCCCGCCAGTGCCCGCAACGAGCCTTGACCGGCTTGCGGAAACGAATGCTCGAGCGACTCGAACACCGTCTCGTCGCCGTCGAGCAGGTCCATCGCATGCTGCGCGAAGTAGCCCATCTTGACGCTGCCGCCGATCGTCACCGAGCCGTCATCGGGCTCCGCGCTACCGGCGACGAGCTTCAACAGGGTCGACTTGCCGGCGCCATTGACGCCCATCACGCACCAGCGCTCGCGGCGCCGGATCATGAAGTCCAGCCCGTCGTAGATGCGGCGGCTGCCATAGCTCTTCGACACCTTCTTTAGCGCCACCACGTCCTCGCCCGAGCGCGGCGCCGGCAGGAAGTCGAACGCGACGGTCTGGCGCCGCTTCGGCGGCTCGACCCGCTCGATCTTGTCGAGCTTCTTGACCCGGCTCTGCACCTGCGCCGCATGCGAGGCCCGCGCCTTGAAACGCTCGATGAACTTGATCTCCTTGGCGAGCATCGCCTGCTGGCGCTCATATTGCGCCTGCTGCTGCTTCTCGTTCAGCGCCCGCTGCTGCTCGTAGAAATCGTAGTCGCCGGAATAGGTCGTGAGCTGGCCGGCGTCGATCTCGATCACCTTGTTGATGATGCGGTTGATGAATTCGCGGTCGTGCGAGGTCATCAGCAGCGCGCCCTCGTAACCTTTCAGGAAATGCTCCAGCCAGATCAGGCTCTCGAGATCGAGGTGGTTGGACGGCTCGTCGAGCAGCATCACGTCGGGACGCATCAGGAGGATGCGCGCCAGAGCGACGCGCATCTTCCAGCCGCCGGACAACAGGCCGACATCCTTGTCCATCATCTCCTCGGAGAAGCCGAGGCCGGCCAGTGCCTCGCGGGCCCGGCTGTCGAGCGCATAGCCGTCCAGCTCCTCGAACCGCGCCAGCACCTCGCCATAGCGCACGATGATGTCGTCCATCTCGTCGGCGCGGTCCGGATCGGCCATCGCGGCCTCGAGCTCCTTGAGCTCGGCGGCGACCGACGACACCGGCCCAGCCCCATCCATGACCTCAGCCACGGCACTGCGGCCGGACATCTCACCGACATCCTGGTTGAAATAGCCGATCGAGACGCCGCGATCGATCGAGACCTGCCCCTCGTCGGGCTGCTCGCGGCCCGAGATCATCCGGAACAGCGTCGTCTTGCCGGCCCCGTTCGGACCGACCAGGCCGATCTTCTCGCCACGCTGGAGGGCGGCGGAGGCTTCGATGAAGAGAATCTGGTGGCCGACTTGCTTGCTGACGTTATCGAGGCGGATCATGAGGTCTCAGGACATGGACAGGTTGCCGCCGCTCTTAGTCGATGCGCGCCGCCGGTGGAAGGCGCAATTTAGGCGCCCTCCGCTGCTCTGTCCGCCCCGCCGCGGTCAGCGGCCCTGAGGCCGAAAATCCTGGTTGCCGAACGGCTTGTCGGTCGGAATGCGGATCGCGACGTAGCCGCGATCCATGGTCGCGTGGCAGGCGTTGCATCCCGACGTCAGCTCGGTCACGGCGGAGGCGAAGCGCTTGCCATCCTTGGCGGCGATGGCGTCCGAGATCGACTGAATCGGCTGGCCCAGCGTGGTGACGTTGTCCACCGGCAGTCCCGAATAGAACACCGCGGCGTCGGTCAGGCTCTGCCTCAGTTGCGCGAGCTCATAGGACGCGAGATCCCAGTTCTTGGCCTGTCCCGCGAACCACAGTTTCGCATGCCTGACTTGGATCAGATTCATGATGTCGCCGAGCCGCGGCAGATATTGTTCTGCATTGGACTGCGACTGTGCCGCCGCCAGGGAGATGGCCGAACAGGCGATCAGAACGCCTGAAACCCACTTGCGATAATTCATTCGACGCCCCGCTTCCATAAACCGCTTCCAGAAAGACATACCGCTGCGATCGGAGACGGACTTGCGATTGATCAAGGCGGCGCCTCCGCGATCACGCCAGCCCGCCAAACGAATGATCCGCCGAAGCGGCTGCTCCGGCGGATCATCATGTCAGCCCCGGCCCCGGGGTAATGTGTTCGGCGTCTTAGGCTGCGGCTTTCGCGCCGGTCGGAACCATCGCGATCGTCTTCAGGACCTGAGACGCGATCTGGTAGGGGTCGCCCTGCGAGTTCGGACGGCGGTCTTCCAGATAGCCCTTATAGGCGTTGTTCACGAACGAGTGCGGCACGCGGATCGAGGCGCCACGGTCGGCCACACCCCAGCTGAAGGTGTCGATCGAAGCGGTCTCGTGCTTGCCGGTCAGGCGCATGTGGTTGTCCGGACCATACACGGCGATGTGGTCGGCGCGCGCCTCCTTGAAGGCGTCCATCAGCTTCTCGAAGTACTCCTTGCCGCCGACCTCGCGCATATACTTGGTCGAGAAGTTGCAGTGCATGCCCGAACCGTTCCAATCGGTGTCGCCGAGCGGCTTGCAGTGGAACTCGATGTCGATGCCGTACTTCTCGGTCAGACGCAGCATGAGGTAGCGGGCCATCCACATCTGGTCAGCCGCCGTGCGCGAGCCCTTGCCGAACACCTGGAATTCCCACTGGCCCTTCGCCACCTCGGCGTTGATGCCTTCGTGGTTGATGCCGGCCGCGAGGCAGAGGTCGAGATGCTCTTCGACGATCTTGCGGGCGACGTCGCCGACGTTCTTGAAGCCGACGCCGGTGTAATACGGACCCTGCGGAGCCGGATAGCCGTATTCCGGGAAGCCGAGCGGACGGCCATCCTTGTAGAAGAAGTACTCCTGCTCGAAACCGAACCACGCGTCCGGATCGTCCAGGATGGTGGCGCGGGCGTTCGACGGATGCGGGGTCTTGCCGTCCGGCATCATCACTTCGCACATCACCAGCACACCATTGGTGCGGGCGGCATCGGGATACACGGCGACCGGCTTCAACACGCAGTCGGAGCTATGGCCTTCGGCCTGCATCGTCGACGAGCCGTCGAAGCCCCAAAGGGGCAGCTGTTCCAGGGTCGGAAACGAGGAAAATTCCTTGATCTGTGTCTTGCCGCGCAAATTCGGCACCGGCTTGTAGCCGTCGAGCCAGATGTACTCGAGCTTGTACTTCGTCATTGAGCCTCTCTGTCTTATCGAAAGGTGGGAGCCCAGCAATCGAAGGCTCCCCGCTTACCCGGCCACGATCGGCCAGCGCACTCTTAAGCATGGAACGTGCCAAGTCCCGCGACGTCCCGTCGCATGGACGAAGGCCAATCAGGGCGGAGCTGGCGCTGGTTTTTGCACGTCAGGGGTGCGGCAAAGCAGCGCGACCGGGATTGCACGGAACGCATGGCGGAAATCAGAAGCTGGTCAAAACCCGCTTGATTCCGTGGCATTTGCGGCGATGCGCAAAAACGTCCGAACAAGCTCTCAGCAAGTCCGGGACATTTTTGAAAAGACCTGAGCCTCTTTCCGCAACCTTTGGTCCAGCCCAAGTGTTGGTCAGCTGCACGTTGCTGCGGAGGAAGCAAAGACAGAAATGCCCGCAAAACGCGCAACATGTGATTTGATTTTGGTCACGTTGCATTCCCTCCGGGCAGAGCCGATATCGAGACCGCTAACCACAAGAGAACGAGTCGGGCGCAGCATGACGTGTGGCCCGATGGAAGGAGACTGAGGAATGGACACTAACGTGCACGAGGGGTCCGCAAGGATCTATCAATTTCCGCGCGGAGGGCGGGCAGGTCTTGCGCCTCGCCAATCCGCGGCATCGCCGGCGCGGCCGATCGCGCCCTCGATCCAGCCGACGATCTACAGCGGCAGCTGGTATCACGACGAGGCGATCCAGGAAGCCAAGCCGGCGTGGGACCGCTGATGTCCGACTGTACCGTGCCGCTCACGCGCCTTTGCTAGAAGGGTCGGACCGACAAGGTTCCGGCCCTTTTTCTTGCCCGCTGTCAACCATGTCTACTGCTGGCGGTCACCGACGGGCTCGACGTGGCGGGTGCATACGTTCCGCCGTCCTGAGCCGCTTCATGCTCTCCCCTGCCTTGCCGTCGCGCAGGCGAAACGATGCTTCACATCAAGCCCGCATTCCCTAGAATGCGTTCATGCCCGCCCATCCGCTCCGCCATCTCGGACTTCACGGTGCCAGCAACTTCAGAGATCTCGGCGGATATCCCAGCAGGGATGGCCGGCACGTGCGATGGCGGCAGCTGTTTCGGTCGAACCATCTTGGTCAGTTGACGGAGCCCGATGTCGCGGCCGTGCGGGAGCTCGGCATTCGCGCAGCGTTCGATTTCCGCGGTCGCGACGAGCGCGCGGCCGGCCTCTGCACGATCGCCGAGATCACCGTGCATTCCGTGCCGATCGAGCCGAGCGTCGTGCCGGCGCTGCGGGCCCTGGCGGCGCGAGGGCAGCTCACGACCGACCATGCCTTGGAGCTGATGCGCGAGTCCTACCGCAACTACATCCGCAGCTACACGCCGCGCTTCCGCGCGCTGTTCGAACATGTTCTCAACGGGAATGCGCCGTTGGTGATCCATTGTACGGCCGGCAAGGATCGCACCGGTGTCGCCTGTGCACTGGTCCTGCACGCGCTCGACGTTCCGGATGACGTGATCCTGGAAGACTACCTGCTCACGAACCAGCTCCATCGTCGCGAGACTGCAGCTCACGCGGATCTTCCCGCTGATGTCGTCCAGGCGATCGGGACGGTCCAGGCCTCGTTCCTCGCCGCTGCGTTCGACGCCATGCGTGATGATTTCGGCGACGTCGACACCTACCTGCGCGACGGTCTCGGCATCGACGGCGCTGCACGAAAGACGTTACAGGCGCGCTATCTCACACTGTAAGCCAGGGCGGCACGAATACGCTTGAGCCCGATCAGGCCGCTTCGATATCGGCTGTCTCGGCGGCTTCCATCGCGTCGAGATCGGCAATCACCTCCTCGAATGCGGAAATCGCCTGTTGAACCGCCGCGATCTGCATCAATTCCCAGCCCGTCACCGGACCTGCACGGTTCTGCAAGGCGACCACCAGATCCCGCCGCTGCTCCTTCAGTTGCACCAGCGGCAAACCGTGGTCCGGCAGATGTCTCATCATGTCAAAGCTCCAACGCCCCTCAAGCGGCATAGCGACAGGCTAGCGGCCCGCGCTGGCAATCCACTTACGAAAGTCCGGCTAATTTTATCGATCAGGCCAGCGCGGCAGGCGCCGTCATGATGGCGCTGGCCAAAACGTCGCTGATCTTCGCGGTGGCGGCCTCGCTCACATGCAAGCGGTCACCGTGCCCGTCGTCGAGCGCCGACAACGGAATCTGGCCAGCCTCATGCCAGCTCTTCATCAAATTCCAGCGCCTGAAGAGATTGACGTTGGCCGCAGACGTGACCTTCTCGATCCGTCGCTGAATGTCCTCGGCACGCGCCAGCCTGTTTGGCACCGTCACGATCGCCGCCGTATATTGCAGGTCCATCACGATGGCGTCGATGGCCAGCCCCGCCAGCCATCGAAGGCCGACGCGCAGCGCAGCCTCGACCTCATCGGGACTATAGACCTCAGGCCTGTAGGCGGCGTTGGTGCCGACCTGCCAGATGACCAGCGAGGGCTGCTCCGCAATCACGTCGCATTCGAAGCGCGAGAGCTCCTCCGGGGATTCCTGTCCGCCCACACCCCGATTGAGGACGTCGATCAGGCAGCCGAAATTGGTCTTGCGCAGCGCCTGCTCGATCCGGGCCGGGAAAGCGACAATTCCGTTGGTGCCGGCGGTGGAAGATGAGCCAAGCGCCACGATCCGGGTCTTGCGCTGCGCATCCAGACTCTGCCTGAACTGTCTGATCGGACGGACAAAACCGGTGGCGACGTCGGGAAATTCGAGAGAGTCTGTCGCCGTCATGGTCACCTCTGACGAACCACGCTTTCTGATTGCAATTGCATGCCCCGGCCGTCCGGCCATTGCAACTCATCGGCAGGGCCATAGTATAACAAGCGGCGCTGTGGGGCGCGTCAACGGAGACCAGGGACGGAATGAACGGAGCAGTGATTGTCATTACGGGTGCGCAAGGGGCGCTCGGACGCAGCGTGGCCGATCTCGCGCTCGCACGGGGCGCGCATGTGGCCGGGATCGATCATGCCCAGGCCGAGATCCCGGCGAGTGACGACCGCATTGAGCTCGGAGGCGTCGACCTCTCCGACCCCGGGCAGGCAAAGGTCGCGATCGACTCCGTCGCCGCCCACTTCGGCACTCTGGATGCGCTGATCAACATCGCCGGCGCGTTCGCGTTCGAGACCACGGCCGACGGCGACGATTCCGTCTGGGAGACGATGCATGCGCGAAACCTGATGACCGCGCTGCACGCCTCGCGCGCGGCGATCCCGCATCTCGTCCGCTCCAGCACGGGCCGCATCGTCAACATCGGCGCCATGGGCGCGCTCCAGGCCGGTGCCGGCATGGGCCCCTATGCTGCGTCCAAATCGGGCGTGCATCGCCTGACGGAAGCGCTCGCGGCAGAATGGAAGGGCAAGATCACCGTCAACGCCGTTTTGCCGTCGACGATCGATACGCCGGCCAACCGCGCCAGCATGCCCAAGGCCGATTTCGACAAATGGGTGACGCCGCAGGAACTCGCGGAGGTCATTCTGTTTCTCGCCAGCGACGCCGCGAGCGGCGTGACCGGCGCACTGATACCGGTTGTCGGCCGGGTGTAGCGAAGCCAGCCGGTCACCCCGACTTGGCGCTGACATCACCGGACTCGGCGGGCTAGACTCGCGCGCGCTCTGAGTCGCACACATCGGACGGCCCCTTGGAAACCGCGCTCTACCTTCCCGTCAAACGCTTCCTCGAAAACCTTGGCTTCTCGGTCAAGGGGGAAATCGGCGGTTGCGACGTGGTGGCGCTCAAGGGCGACGACCCGCCGGTGGTCGTCGTCTGCGAGCTGAAGCAGGTCTTCAACCTGGAACTGCTGCTGCAGGCGGTCGATCGGGCTGGGGCCTGCGATGAGGTCTGGGTCGCAGCAAATCTGTCAGCACGTGGCAAGGGTCGTGAAAGCGACTCCCGCTACCGCAATCTGTGCCGCCGGCTCGGCTTCGGCATGCTGGCCGTGACCTCAGCCGGAGACATCGAAGTGCTGGTGCGGCCGCCTACCACCGCGCCGCGCAAGAACCCCAAGAAGCGTTCGCGTCTCGTGATCGAGCATCAGCGGCGCAAGGGCGACCCCGTCGCTGGCGGCTCGACCCGGGCTCCCATCATGACGGCCTATCGGCAGCAGGCGCTGGCCTGCGCCTCGGCGCTCTCGGGCGGGCCGAAGCGCGTCCGCGACCTCCGCGCGGAGATTCCGGATGCGCCGAAGATTCTGCAGCGTAACGTCTACGGCTGGTTCGACCGCGCCGAGCGCGGTGTCTATGTCCTCACAAAAGCCGGCCTCGCGGCCTTGCGCCGCTGGCCCCAGGATATCCACATGACGCAGGTACCGTTGCCCAATCGCGACATGGTGAACGCATAGCTGGGCTGCCCCGCGGAATATATATTGCAATGCAACAATCCTGCTTCTAGGTATCCCGGACGATTCACGAGGCCCCCATGAGCGAAGATTGGAACACCAAGTACGGTCCGCGTCGCGTCAGGCGTGATCCCCCGACTCTGGAGGAAGCGATCTTCGCCGCGTCAGGCATCACCGACGACGTGCAGGCCCAGGCCGAGATCGCGTCGGCGCTGATGGGTCTGCCGCTCGAGCAGGTGCTGCCCGAGGTGAAGAAGGCAGTCCGCGTTGCCGCGCGCACCAACACGCGCGTCATCACGGCCGACCAGGGCACGCAGCAGCGCGCCGTCGTGGTCGAGCGCCGCACCGTGCGCCGCTTCAATTTCGACAAGCGCACCGGCACCTGAACGCCTTCCGGGGCGCATCGGCCAATGCAATCAAACGAAAAGGCGCGGCAGCGGTGATCGCTGTCGCGCCTTTGTCATCGCAGCAACGGCTCCGCTCAGGCCGCGCGCTTGTCGCCGTACATCCGGGTCACGAGCTTCCAGCAGGCTCGGTTGAGGGTGAAGAACGCACGCGCGGCCGCGATCGGCGCATCGATCACGAGCTTCGCCAGTTCATCCTGAGGCCGCTCGCTCAGATCGATCGTGCCGGTCGATTCGCCGTGACGGAACGCCAGATGCGCGCCGAATTTGGCCGCGAGCGCCCGCATCGCATGGTTCTGCGATCCGGTCGTGACGCGAAGCTTGCGATAGCCCTTCCACCGCGCCTCCGAGATCACGCGCTGGAACAGCAGGCTGCCGACCCCGCGGCGGCGCACGCAAGCCTCCACGCTGAACGCAATCTCCGGAAGCCCGTCCTCGGACTGCTCCGGCGGATGCAACTCGGCGGCGCCGCGCACCATGCCGTTTTCCATGTAGGCGACGACGATCGTGCCATCGGCCGCACAGCGGGCCGCATAGCGTTCGATGAAACTGTCATCGAGGAAGCCGTTGAATCGATCGTGCCGGCTTTCCGCATCGAGCCGCAACAGATGATCGCGCAGCAACGGCAGTTCTTCGTGCTGGCTGAGCGTCCGCACATAGCCGAAGCCCGGCCGGGGACGAAAAGTATCTACCTGTGACACTGCCTGAGACTCCTCTCGAGAGCCCTCGCACACAGACGTCTTTCCCTAGACAGAATCTATATTGTGCATCGCAACATTCATTGCAAGCCCCGCGCTCTACGGAGAGAGCATGCGGCCATGCAAGGATCGCGTGCGTTAACAATTCGTTTGTGTACGAATCATCACAGCACGAGCTGAGTCTGGGTCACGATCGCGACTAGGCGCCCGTCCTCGGTCTCCACCCGCGTCTGCCATACCTGAGTGCGGCGGCCGCGGTGCACGGGCGTGGCGGTTGCGGTCACCACGGTCCCCTCCTTGGCGCCGCCGATGAAGTTGGTCTTGCTCTCGATCGTCGTGGTGCCCTTGGCTTCCTTGGGAAGGTTGATCACGGTTGCGGCTGCGCCGACCGAGTCCGCCAGCGCCATGATGGCGCCGCCATGGATGGTG
Organism: Bradyrhizobium sp. HKCCYLRH3073; assembly: GCF_051167995.1. Lineage (NCBI taxonomy): Bacteria > Pseudomonadati > Pseudomonadota > Alphaproteobacteria > Hyphomicrobiales > Nitrobacteraceae > Bradyrhizobium > Bradyrhizobium sp. HKCCYLRH3073. The sequence goes on along the minus strand of NZ_JBNPUD010000003.1, from coordinate 150,489 downwards.
TGATGCAGGGTGCAGAGATCCGGCCGAACCTGCATCTGCGCCACAACGCGATCGGCGCTGGCCTCGGTGAAGGTGACGCCCTTCAAGTCCGCGAACGGCATCTTCAGCGCATTGATCTTGTCCAGCGGCGTCATACCGTTCCTCTCCTTGCGCACGGACGACACGTCTCCCCGTGCCTTCACCGCACCCTGGATGCGCCAAGCCCAGACCGCGCGGCAATGACCTCCGAGGTCATTGCCGCGACGGCCTTGCGCTCACGCCTTCTCGACTCCGCACCACTCGGCGATGAACAAGGCCATGGTCTTGGTCGCCTGGCGTAGCGAGTCGAGATCGACATATTCGTTGAAGCCGTGCATCGCCGCGCCGGTCGCGCCGAAGCAGAGGCTGGGGATGTTGTAGTTGAGCCCGTAGAAGCGGGTATCCGTGAGCGCCGTGAAGACGAGGTCCTGCACCTCGCCGCCGTAGACGGCGGTGAAGGCCTTGCCGAACGCCGCCTCCGGCTCGGCCGAATTGGTCAATTCGTAGCCCTCGGACAGGAAGCCGGACCACTCGACCACCGGCGGATTGTTGGAGAGGAAGCGGTGATCGCGCGAAGCCGCGGCGACGCAGGCGAGAATCTCGTTCTGGCAGTCCTTGACCGACCAGCCCGGCAGGATGGCGATGCGGCAATCGACGTCGCACCAGGCCGGCACGCTCGAGGCCCAGTCGCCGCCTTTGATGATGCCCGGATTGAAGTTGATCGGATGATTGAGCGTCTTGAAATGATGGTCGCTCTTGGCGCGCTCGTTCCAGTCCGCTTCGAGCTTCTCCAGCGCATGGATCAGATGATAGCTCGCCTGGATCGCATTGGCGCCGACGCCGGCTTCGAACACATGCGCGGGAAAGCCGCGCACCTTGAGGCGGAACCAGATCACGCCAACCTGAGAGCGCACCATCTTGCCGCTGGTCGGCTCGGGGATGAAGCAGGCATCCGCGCGGTAGCCGCGCTGCAAGGTCGACAGTGCGCCGACGCCGGTGCTCTCCTCCTCGATCACGGACTGGACATGAATGCGCGCCGTCGGCTTGAAGCCGGCCGCCTTGATGGCATCGAGCGCATAGAGTGCGCCGATCGTCCCGGACTTCATGTCGCAGGCGCCGCGGCCATACATTCGTCCGTCGCGGATCACCGGCGAGAACGGCGGCGTCTCCCACATCTCGAGCGGGCCGGCGGGTACCACGTCGCAATGCCCCTGCAAGATCAGCGATCGCCCGGCCGACGTGGCCGGCCGGTAGGTTCCAACCACGCTGCGCGCCTTCGAGAAGTCGTGCTCGATCGGGCCGTAGCCGCGCATGTCCTTCAGATCGTCGAGATCGATGTGCCAGTCGTCGACCTCGTAGCCGCGCACACGCAGGAGATCGCCGAACATGTCCTGGCACGGCCCTTCGGCGCCGCGGGTCGAGGGGATGGCGACGAAGTCGCTCGTGGTCGCAAGCTGCCGGTCGAAGTGGGCATCGACGGCGTCGACGATGCGCTGCGTAGTGTCCTGGGTGATCATGCCTGTCGCGGTTCCAATTGCCGATGACCGCACCAAATCACAATCTGATGCATAGTTGCACCGGATTCGCCGCTGCTTTCAGAATCGCAAGGCCGCTCGTACATTCGCGCATACGAACGACGGTAACATACTTTGGATTTTGGCATGTCGGACCACCGCAATATCCTCTATTTCCTCCTCGGCATTCTCAGCGCGGCGATCATCGTGCTCGGCTACAATTTATATCAGGCCAAGAAGCAGCCCGAGGGTGTCCAGATCAATCTCGGGCCCAAAGGCCTGAAGATCGAAGGGAAGTGATGCGTTCTCAAATCTTCGCGTTCGCGGACGTCGCAGCCCGCCCTCTCGGCGTCCTCGGTATCTTGCTCTTGGTCGCCGCACCTGCACAGGCGCAATATGTCGGGCGCGAGCAGGACATCACGGATCTCCGGCTCGGCCAGCGGGTGCTGGTCGATGACGGCACCTGCCCCGCCGGCCAGGTGAAGGAGGTCTTGGGCTCCAAGATGGCCGAAACCGGCATTGTCCGCACCACGAAATGCGTGCCGCGGTTCGGGCCGAAAAGGAAGTAGCTGATCTCGTTCGATTGGGCCGTCATACATAGCCGGCCTCCGGCACGTGACCTTCCGCACAGTCCTGAATCTGTGCATCGACGATGCTCCTGCCCCACGGACAATCTCGGGGACGCAGCATGTCGATGTCAGCGGTGCAGGATCACGGCTTCTTCGAAGCGGCCGACCGGCCGCAGCCGGTCAAGGCCGATTTCAGCCGCTACGCCCTGCTCGGCTATCTGTCGATTGCGCTGGTGTTCGGCGGCTTCGGCGTGTGGGCGGCCTATGCGCCGCTCGATCGTGCGGCGATCGCACCGGGCACCGTGTCCGTCTCCGGCGATCACAAGGTGGTTCAGCACCGTGAGGGCGGAATCATCAGGGAGATTCTGGCCAAGGAAACTCACGCCGTGCATCGCGGCGACCTGCTGTTTCGGCTGCAGCCGACGGAGGCCCAGGCCAACACCGACCTCCTGCGCAAGCAGATGGACGCGGCGCTGGCCGAGGAGGCGCGCCTCCTCGCCGAGCGCGGCAATGCGCGGATGATCACGTTTCCCGACGCGCTGCTCAACCGCCAGAACGTGCCGGAGGCGGCGCTTGCCATCGCCGACCAGCAGCGGTTGTTCGTCGAGCGTCGCAATGGCCTGATCAGCCAGATCAACATCCTCAACTCGCAGATCGCCCAGCAGCAGCAGGAGCTCGCCGGCCGCGACCGCCAGCGCGCAGCGCTCTCCGCGCAGCTCGCGAGCTTCGAGACGCAGATGAACAATGTGCGCCCGGCCGTCGCCGCAGGCTATTATCCACGCAACAAGTTCCTTGAGCTGGAACGCGAGCGCGCCCGCGTCGAAGGCGATCTCGGCCAGGCGCAGGCCGACGTCGCGCGGCTGACGCAGACGGCCGCGCAGACGCGCCTGCAGATCGATCAGACGCTGCAGAAATATCTGACCGAGGTCGGCCAGCAGCTCGACGGCACCCGGGCCAAGCTGTCGGACCTGCGCGAGAAGCTGGTCATCGCCGAGGACGTGCTGCGCCGGGTCGACATCCGCGCCGAGCGCGACGGCATCGTCATGAACATGAAAGTCCACACCGTCGGCGCCGTCGTGAAGCCCGGCGATACGCTCGCCGAGATCGTTCCGGTCGGCGAAGGCGTCGACGTGATGGCGCACGTCTCGCCGCGCGACATCGAGAGCGTCGCGATCGGCCAGAGGGCCGAGGTGCGCTTCTCCAATTTCTCCTCGCGCACCACGCCGACGATCTTCGGCAAGGTCACGAGCGTCTCGGCGGACGCGATGTCCGACGAGGCGAGCAAACAGAGCTACTATTCGGCGCGCGTGGTGATCGACTATTCGACCATCCCGCCCGAGATCGCCGAGAAAATCCTGCCGGGCATGCAGGCCGACGTCATCATCTCCACGGGAGAGCGCACCGTGCTCGAATATCTGGTCGGCCCGCTGCTCAACACGCTCGCCAAGACGTTCCGTGAGAAATGAGCCGAGAGCACCTATGCCGACCGCGCCGGTGGCGTGCCCGCAACGACTGCAAGGTCGCGGGCACGCCGCACGCCGATGGCGTCCAGTTCGCGACCCTGTTCGGGATCGGCAAGCCTCTCACGCATCGCTCCATCCAGATCAGCAAGGCCGGCAGCTGTCGCCACGCCCCCGGACATTGCGAGCTGCCAGCCTCTGGTCTCCGCCAATTCAGCCAGAAGCGCCGGCCACTCCGTCCCAAGTCCGAGTACAGCCACCTGCGAGGTGCGTCCAAGGGTCAGTTGCCCGACAACGATGTCGCCAAGGTGAGCACCAATCGCCAGCTCCACGGGCCGACCGATCTCCGCGGCGATCTTTTCGTTGACGCGGTCCATAACCACGTCCATGGCGCCGATCGCCTGCAGCGCATCGCGGCAGCCTTGTTCTGCTCCCTGCTCCTCGCCGAAGACGGCGAGCACGCCGTCGCCGAGGAAACGATCGATGCGCCCGGACCGGGCTTCGATGGCTCCGCCAATGGCGCCGAAGATCTCGTTCATCATGAAGCCGAGGTCGGAGGGCAACCGGTCGCGCGCGATGGTCGCCACCGCGCGGACCCGAACATGAACCAGACACACCGCGCGGCGCTCAGCCTGGAGGCCGTCGACGGCGGGCACCCTCTCCTCTCGTTGGCCGCCGACGAGACGCGTGATCGTCAGCGGCGCCACCGGTCGGACCTGACAGGCCAGGCGCACATTCGCCGGTGCCGCCAATTCGGCGAGCATGACACGCTCCGCGTGGCCGGGCGGCGCCAACGTCTCCGCTCCTTCATCGACCCGGACGCGGCAGAGACCGCAGCGGGCGCGGCCGCCGCATTCGGCCTGGAGCGACAGCCCATGACTGCCGACGATCTCCAGCAGCGTCGGACCGACCGCGGCCTGCACCGTAGCGCCGCCCGTGACGGCAACGGCAATCTTCGGCGCTGCGAGCGATGCGACGTGGCGGAACACGATGATCGTCACGCCTGCAACGAGCAGCGCGACGGCCGCGATCTGCGCCGAAACCTGCAGCAGGGCAATCCACTTGGCGTCGAGTTCGCTCGGCCAATGGGTGACCTCGCGCATCTGCTCGGCCATGCCGGGATTGCCGAGCAGCGCGGCGACGGCGCGTCCGGACACCACGAAGCCCATCAGCGCCGCCAACGGCAGCGCGACGGCGAGGACGAACAGCAGCGGCTGCATCACGCGATACCAGCCCCGGAATTTCAGCCAATGATGCAGGCCGACGCAGCCGTGGATCCAGACCAGCAGCAGCAGCGCAGTCTGAATCCACGCCGCCTTGGGCCACAGCAGCGCCAGCGCATAGAGGTAGCCGTCCTGAACGCCGAACAGAGCATGAGCCATGTGGGTCTCGATGACGTGCGGCAGCAACAACACTGGGATCGCAAATCCGGTGGCGATCTGAACAAGCTCCCACGAGGACAGCCGCCACGTGCCGCGCTGAACCGTCTTGGTGAACGCAAGCACGGCATGGGCGAGCAGCGCCGCCGCCAGCACGATCATTCCCGGCCACGATCGGGTGACGACCAATCGCCATTCCTGCACCTCGTCCATCGCCTCGAGGCTGAACAGACCAACCGCATGGTTGAGAAAATGCGTCGCAGCGAAGGCAAACAGGACGAGGCCCGACACGAGCCGGATGTTCTGGGAGGTTACGGCAGGCATGAGGTCACTGTGATTCAGGCAAGTGCGAAATCTGGGCACGGCTGATCCATCCGGTAGCGGCTGCAACCGGCCAACTCAAGCGCCGGCAGATCCGCCTCGAGCTATGTGAGGTCAGTCACGGTCGACGACGGCTGCCCAGGCCAAGCTCCCCAGCACCATCGCAAGGGGATCCGACATGACGAGCACCACCCGAAGCCCGCTGGGAACCGCGCTCCGCGCCTGCTTTCCCGCGCTCACCGCGACCTTCGTGCTCAGCCTCTTCATCAATGCGAGCATGCTCGCCTCGCCACTCTACTCCATGCAGGTCTATGACCGCGTGCTCACCAGCCGCAATCTCGGCACGCTGGTCATGCTGACGCTCATCGTCGGTGTTTTCCTCGTGCTGTATGGCGTCCTCGAATTCGCCCGTTCCGGCGTTCTGGCCCGTGCCGGCGTGCAGTTCGAAGGCACGCTGCGCCACCCGCTGTTCGAGACGATGATGAAGGCGGAGCTGTCGCCGCGGCATCGCTTCGGCCAGCAGATCATCCGTGACGCCGAGACCATCCGCGACTGCATCTCCAGCGGCACCGCCGCCATCGCCTGCGATCTGCCGTGGACGCCGGTGTTCGTCGCGCTGTGCTTTCTGCAGCACGCCTATCTCGGAATCCTCTCTTTGCTCGGCGCGACGGTGCTGTTCTCGCTGGCGCTGCTCACCGAATTCTACACCCGCGCCAGCGTCGAGCGCACCAACGCGCTGGCCAACGAGGCCTCGCGCTTCGTCGCGGCGGCGCTGCGCAATGGCGAGGTCGTGCGCGGCCTCGGCATGGGCGACATCGTCATGGACCGCTGGAGTTGCCGTCAGTCGGCGATGGTCGATGCCCACAGCACCCTCGTCGAGCGGGGCGCGGCGATGCATTCCGTGACCAAGTTCGCGCGCATGGCGGTGCAGACCTCGCTGCTGTGCATCGGCGCCTGGCTCGCGATCGAGCAGCAGATCTCGCCCGGCGCGATGATGGCTACGTCGATCATCATGGGCCGCGCGCTGGCGCCGGTCGAGCAGGTCGTCGGGCAGTGGAAGCGCATCATCGCATTCCGCTCCGCCTATCGCCGGCTGGAGGAGCTGTTCCAGGCCCTGCCAGTCACGGCTGCGCCGACGGCGCTGCCGACGCCGCGCGGCGACATCGACGTCGAGAACGCCGTGGTGTGGCCGCCGGCGGCCGGCCGCCCCTCGGTCAAGGGCGTCAGCTTTTCGCTCAAGGCCGGCGAGAGCCTCGCTATCGTCGGCGCCTCCGCCAGCGGCAAGTCGAGCATGGCGCGCGCCATGGCTGGGGTCTGGCCGCTACGCGAAGGCGTGATCCGCATCGACGGCGCCGCCTACAGCCAATGGGACCCAAACCGGCTTGGCAAGCACATCGGCTACCTGCCGCAGGACATCGAGCTGTTCTCAGGCACCGTCGCCGACAACATCGCCCGGCTTGCGAAGGTCGACGAAGCGGCCGTTGTCGCTGCCGCCAAGGCCGCCGGCGCGCATGAGGTCATCCTGCGCCTGCCCAACGGCTACGACACGCCGATCGGCGAAGGCGGCGTGGCATTGTCCGGCGGCATGCGGCAGCGCGTCGGCCTCGCCCGCGCGCTCTACGGCAACCCGCGGCTCTTGATCCTCGACGAGCCGAACTCGAACCTCGACGAGGACGGCGAGCGGGCGCTGGCGCACGCCCTGGCCCAGGCGAAGACCGCCGGTCGCACCGTGATCGTCGTCACTCACCGTCCGCAGCTGTTGGCGCATGTTGACCGCATCATGGTGATGGCCTTCGGCAAGACGCTGGCATTCGGCCCGCGCGACGAGGTGATCGCCAAGATGCGCGGCCAGCGTGTCGTCATCGCCCACGACCGGGCGACCGCCAGCGCAGCGGCCTGAACGAACCCAGTGCAGATCGCACATCGCAAGGAGCCGGTCATGATCAAGTTCACATCGTCAACGAGGACCCTGCAGCTGGCCTTCGCGACCGCCGTCCTGCTGCCGATCTCGGCTTCGGCGGAGACACCAATGACCGCGCGGCAGATGCTGGCTCACGCGCAAACCCAGGCCCTCAATGTCCCCAGCGATATCAGGAAGCCCGAGTTGGACCGCAGCGAAAAGATCACCAGCGAGGCCGCCTCCGCAGGCAATGCCGCCATCGCCGCCCCGCTTCCGGTCATCGAGCCGCCGGCGGCGATCTCGCCGCCAGCCCCGGCGCTCACCGCACTGGCTGCGCCCGTCCCGGCGCCTGAGGCAGCTTCGTCGCAGACGCGTACCAACTCGCTCACGGCCGCCGCGCCCGTTGCTGAAGCTACCAAGACGTCGAATGCAGCGCTCGCGACACCGCCCGCGGCCGCCACCACCGAAACACGCCCGATGGCACCAGCCGCGACGCCGCCGGTCACGGCCGCGGCTTCACCGGCCCTCGTCCACGCGGCCGCTCCTGTCGCCGCGCCGCCCCAGTCCGGCCTGCCGGCCGCGGCGGCCACACAGGCCACGGGGACGCAACCGGCCGCCTCGTCGTCCGCCGAAAAGCCTGCTCCTGCGCGGCATCAGCCAACCCGCGCCAGCGCGGCAGCGGCCCGCCCTGCGCCCAAGCCTGCTGCGAGATCGTCGAGACACAGCGACGAGGTTGCCATCAGTACCCGGATCTCGCGCATCATGCGCCGGCCGGACGTGCAGTCCTTGATGTCGCAATATGGCCTGGACTGACAACGAGCACCGCCAGACGATGGACGCTGATCGAGATCAGGCCCAGCGGCTGATCAGTTGGCCGGATCGAACATGCACTGCAGCGCGGGTTTCGCGATCTTGGTGAACGTGGGACCGATCTCCGCTCGCTTCGGTGCGGGCACCCAATCGGTCTCTATGGTCGGCACGCCGGTCTCACTGATCCCGCGCAGCAGCGCCTCACGCAAGTCGGCATCCTCCACCATCGCGGCCGCATGATCATGCAGGCAGGAGCAGACAGCTTCGGGATGCGTCCACCGGTCGAGCATATGAGGCGCACACAGCCGTACGAACTCGCCGCGCAGATCTGGCAATCGGGTCGTCGTCCGCGCCTCGACGGAGGACCAGAAGAGGCACGACAGCGCGGCAAGCGCCGCAGCATCCAGTCGAAAACACATGGTGGACCGCTGGTTCTTGTTTTTTGTCATGTCATCCACGCGGGCCGGGACGACACGATTCGCATCTCGCTCATGCTTTCATACCCGCTTCACGTTTCAAGCGGTCTGCGGCACGGGCACAAAATGGTTTCATGGCCCCTCCGCTTCGTTTCATCGCGACCACCCGACGACACAGAATACAATCAAAACGAGAGTGACCTAAAGCACCACCCGCTTTGACCGCGCCAGCGCCATCCAAGGCAACCGTCAATCTGCCGACGGAGAGCTTCTTAACGACCTTGCGTTAATCGTGGCCGGCAGGGCGAACCTCCCAGCTCACCACGGCAACCTAGCAGCGCGGCGCGTTGGGAGACGACGTTGCTCCCTCAGGGTCACCATGGACAAGCGCTTGCACACACCCAAGCCGAAGGTATCTCGCCGCAGCTCCCTGGCTACGCCGATGGCGCAGCAGCGGACCGAGAGCTACGCCGCCTCGGCCCCACAGAGCTTGGTGCGGCTGATCGGCTGCCACGATCCCGCCAAGCACAAATTGCCCAGCGAGGCTTTCGGCAGCCGATCGTCTCTTGGCACATCCCTTATTGAATGAAATCGCCGCACTTCTGGACTGCGCCGTCATCGGCTTTGCCCCAAGGCATGATCGGGACGGAGGAGGTCGAGTTCTTCGGCGAGCCCTCGATCAGCCTGTCCGAGTAGACCATGTAGACCAGCACGTTGCGCTTGGCGTCGCAGCCGCGAACGATCTGCATCTTCTTGAAGAACAGCGACCGCCGCTGCCGGAACATGTCGTCGGCCTGTTCGAGCTTGCGCTTGAACCTGATCGGGCCGATCTGCCGGCATGCGAGCGAGATGTCGGAGACCTCCTCGGCCAGGCCCAGCCAGCCGGCATATCCGCCCTTTTGCGGCACCGTGAAGTGGCAGGCGACGCCCTCGACCTCTGGATCATCAACGCCATAGGTCGCGAGCTTGTCATTCGGGCTGAGCAATTTGAACACGGTCGACCGACGGAAGATCAGATCCGGCTCGTCTGCGGCGTATGCTGAGATGACAGGCGAGGACAATCCGATAAGCAGTAGGCAAGCGAGGGTTTTCAGCCACAGATCAAACCGTTTGGTGGCTCTGAACGACATGTCGGTCTCCGTTATACCGCCGATGCTCGGCATACCGCCCATGTAGGGACACAAATGCCTGCAAGGAAGGCGCTCCAGCCCGTGACCTTCCACTACCCGTTTAACGGGATGTGAGGCTTTTCTGCTACGATTGGAACGAAATCACGCAGGGCAGAAGCCCCAAGCTGGTGAACGCAGACTCCGTCTGCGACACTAAAGACCAGATGGTTCTTGAGGATTTGCCGGAATGCTCTGCGTTCGTGCGGCCGCCAGGGGGCGGTTCTATTGTGCAGCAATCGTTTCAGTTCCGCTTGCCCTCGCAGCGACTTCACAGGCTGACGCAGCGTCTTATTACTACTGGAACGACTCTCAGCCCGTCACCATTGCTCCGACCTTACGCCCGGCCGCGCCGCGCAAGGCCAAGGCGCGCCACCTCGACAAGCTGAAGACCGAGAAGGAGGCTGCCAAGCCGCAAGGGCCGGTCACGATCGCGGTGTCGATCAACAAGCAGCAGCTCAAGGTCTACGACGCAAACGGTCTGTTCGCGGAAGCGCCGGTCTCGACCGGCATGAAGGGACATTCCACCCCGATGGGCGTGTTCAGCGTCATTCAGAAGCAGAAATTCCATCGCTCCAACATCTATAGCGGCGCCCCGATGCCGTTCATGCAGCGCATCACCTGGTCGGGCGTCGCGCTCCATGCGGGCGTACTGCCCGGCTACCCGGCCTCGCATGGCTGCATCCGCATGCCGCCAAGCTTTGCAACCCGATTCTATGGCTGGACGCGGATGGGATCCCGGGTCCTGGTCACGCCGAACGAGGTGGCTCCTGCGAGTTTCTCGCATCCGATGCTCGCTGTACTGAAGGCGCCGCAGCCGAGCGCATCGGTGCAACCCGATGCGACTGCGCCGGCGGCGATCAAGTCGGACAAGGGCGCCGCCGTCACCACCGCGATCACAGTCGCGACGACGGATCTGCGCGCCACGATCGGCCATGCCGAGAGCCCGCGCTCCGGCGAAGGATCGCCCGCCGCGTCGCGCCAGGTGCAGACCGCCGACGCCGCCAACGCCAACGGACTCCCACCGATGGTCTCGGATGCTTCCCCAAGCGTCGAACCATCGCGCTCGCCACCGGTGGAGGTTCAAAGCAACACTGCCGATCTGAAGCCCAGTGTCGCCGAGACCAAGATTGAGCCTGCGACCGCCGACGCAGAGGCCAAGTCTGCCCCCGGCGACGTCGCTCCGGCGAACGAGCCAACGAATGCTGCGCAGGTGGCCGCTCCGGCTGTCGAGAAGCCGGCTGAGGCATCGAATGCCGAAGCCACCGGTTCGACCGAACTCAAGCCTGCCGAGTCCAAGCCGGCTGAGTCCAAGTCGGTAGAGTCCAAGCCCGCCGACGCCCCGATCGCGGACCAGCCTGCGTCGCCGTCCACACCGGCGGCAGAGGCACCGGCGAAGGCGGTCGATCCCAACGATCTCGCCAAGGATCAGTCGCGTGTTGCCGCGCCGGACAAGCCGATTGCGCCCAAGCCCGAATTGAAGCGCAACAGCCAGATCGCGATCTTCATCAGCCGCAAGGATTCGAAGCTGTACGTGCGGCAGAACTTCGCTCCGGTGTTCAACATCCCGGTCACCATCGCACCGGGCGACAAGCCGCTCGGCACCCACGTGTTCACCGCGACGGCTGACAAGGCCGATCCGGCGACGATGCGCTGGTCGGTCGTCTCGCTGCCCTCCTCGGCGCGGAGCACCGCGGCGAACGATGGCGCCGCCAAGGCGGTCCGGCGCGGCAAGAAGTCCGCGGGCGCCGATGCCGAGCTGAAACAGGTCGTTCAGCTGAGCAGCGCAGCCGAGGCGCTCGATCGCATCACCATTCCCGCCGACGTGATGGCGTGGCTCGGCGAAGCCCTGTCGACCGGAAGTTCGCTGATCGTCTCCGATCAAGGCATCAACCAGGGCGAAACCGGCGAGGGCACGGACTTCATCCTTTCGCTGCGCTGAAGACCGACGCCGTCCCTCTTTCCGCCCTACGGCAAGGGTATCCCGTGCCGCAACGCAGTCTGATCCAGCGCAACGCCGAAGCCGTTCACGCATCGGCAGGTCGAGCGCGGGCACATTCATGCTGACGGGGCTGGCTCTGCTCAGGGAGATTCACATGATCAATCGCAGGATGGTTGTTCTCGGTATCGGCGCCTCGTTGTCGGGCGCGGCGCTCACGTCGCAGGCGGCTCATGCCGACAATGCGGTGAGCAAGATGACCGCCTACCGCTTCTCCTTCCCGGCGCTGGCCGGTGAGCCGATTCGGCTCGCCGATTTCGCCGGCAAGCCGGTGCTGGTCGTCAACACGGCCTCGCAGTGCGGCTACACCCCGCAATACACCGGCCTCCAGAAGCTGTGGAGCGAGTTCCATGAGCGCGGGCTGACGATCATTGCCGTGCCGTCCAACGACTTCAACCAGGAGCCCGGAATCGCCGGCGACATCGCCGAGCTGGCCAACAAGGACTATGGCGTGACCTTCCCGATGACCGCCAAGGCGGTGGTCACCGGTTCCAACGCCCACCCGTTCTACCGCTGGGCCGCCGAGGCGCGGCCCAAGGAGACGCCGCGCTGGAACTTTCACAAATATCTGATCGGCCGTGACGGCTATATCGCCGACGTGTTCGCCTCCTCGGTCGAGCCGACGGAGACGCGGGTCAAGACCGCGGTCGCCCGGCTGCTGGCGAACGGCTGAGCAACACTCGGCAGGAATGCGGCGGAAGCCGGCAACTTCCCCGTGTTTTTGCCTTGTTTCCTTTTGGCGCCACTCCGGCTGCTGGGCTAATATCCCGGCCGGATGACGGAGCGACTGTCGGCACTGGCGCTCCCGTTGCAACAACCCCGAGGAAACACGATGCGGATTGCAGCAGGATTGGTGTTCGCGAGCTCTTTGGCGGCTTCGCTGTTGACGTCTGGCGTGGCGTGGTCGCAGGCGCAGCGCACGGCGGCGGCACCGACCCCGGCTGCTGCCGCACCCGTACCCGCTCCGGCCGCTGCGGTGCAGACCCAGCCGCCGCGCGCGCCCTGCATGAACCCCGAGGCGCTCGGCGTCGGCCGCACCGTCGAAATCGACACGACCGGCGGTCCAGGCTTCGGCTTCGAGCACTTCAAGGACCTTGACTTCCTGAAGGATCACGAGGTCGTGCTGACCTTCGACGACGGCCCGTGGCCGGAGAACACGCCCAGCGTGCTCAAGGCGCTCGCCGACCAGTGCACCACCGGCATCTTCTTCATCATCGGCAAGCATGCGACCTATTATCCGGAGATCCTGAAGCAGGTCTACAATGCCGGCCATACGGTCGGCACGCACACCTGGTCGCATGCGGCGCTGACCAACAAGAAGCTGACCGAGGATCAGCGCAAGGAAGAGATCGAGCTCGGCATCAGCGCCGTGAAGTGGGCGCTCGGCGGCAACTCGCCGGCGCCGTTCTTCCGCTTCCCGGCCCTGCAGCACCCGCCGGAGATGGTGACCTATCTCGGCACCCGCAACATCGGAATCTTCTCCTGCGATCTCGACTCGTTCGACTTCAAGGCGCGCAATGCGCAGGCGGTGCTCGACGTCACCTTCAAGAAGCTCGACAAGCTCGGCAAGGGCATCATCCTGATGCACGACTTCCACAAGCATACCGCCGAGGCCCTGCCCGAGATGCTGCGCCGCCTGAAGGCCGGCGGCTACAAGGTGGTCGCGATGCGCGCCAAGGCGCCGGTGCAGTCGCTGCCGCAATATGACGAGCAGCTCGCCAAGGTCGCGAAGCTGCCGACGGTGAGCCAAAGGCCGGTCTCGAGCGTTGTGACGACAGTGTCCGAATGAGACAGGATTCCTTTCGTCAGTGACCAAGCTTCGTATCGAAGGTTACGTGATCGTGTCGGCCGACGGGATGTTGGCCGACGCGCACAATGCGATGCCGCCCGCCCTGAAATTCCCCGGCGACGCCGCATTCTTTTCCCAGGCCCTCGATGGCGCCGATCTGATCGTCCATGGCCGCAACTCCTATGAGGACCAGCCGAACTCGCCGAAGCGCCGGCGCATCGTCGTGACCCGCAAGGTCGCGGGGCTGGCGCCGGATCCGGAGAAGCCGCTCTCTACCCTTTGGAATCCGGCGGGCGCCTCCTTCGAAGCCGCCTGTGAAGCCGCGGGCGTCAGCTCTGGCACGGTGGCCGTGATCGGCGGTCCGGTCGTGTTCGAGATGTTCATGGACAGCTACGACAGCTTCTTCCTGTCGCTGGCGCCCCACGTCTCCCTGCCCGGCGGCGCGCCGTGCTTTCCAGGCGTCGGTCCCGACCGATCGCCGCAGCAGGTGCTGACGGCCCACGGCTACACGCCGTCCAATCAGCTGATGCTCGATCCCGCCGACGACGTCAGCGTGACCGCCTGGAAGCGATCCGCTTAAGGCTCCCTCCTAGATATCTCCGTAGGCGCTCTGCTCCGGTGCCTTCGGGCCCTTGCCGTAGCCGAAGATCATGAACAGCGCGCCGATGATCGACAGGTTCTTCAGCGCGTCGATCAGGGTCTTGGCGTTGTCGGGCGGGGTCTGGTTCCAGAAGTCATGGAAGTAGAAGATGGTCGCGCCGACGAACAGGATCATCAGAGCCGCGAAGAAACGCCCGAGAAAGTTGAGCGCGATCATCACACCGGCGAGCACCTCGAACGCGCCGGCCGCGATCGCCAGGATCTGCGGCATCGGCATCTTGGCGGCGGCCTCGAGCTGCGCCGCATAGGGCGCGAGCATCGTGGGAATCGTGACCTTGGCGGCGATCAGATCGGCGGTGGCGGCAATGCCGAACAGCTTGGTCGCGCCCGTGTAGATGAAGATCACGGCGAACAGAACGCGCCCGAACGTAATGAAACCCGGCATTCTCGCCCTCACGGATCAACTTCAAACGATGTGTCGCCGGCCTACAGGGCCGGATATGTGACGTCGCGAACGCTTTTCAACAATAAAGGCGGGCGGAATACGACCGAAACCGGACGAATTCCGCCACACTTCGATCACGCCAACCCGCTTTACGCGAACAGCGTCGGCTGCGCCCTCCCCGCCCGCTCCTGGGCCTCGACGGCAGCCACCGCCGTCATGTTGAGAATGCCGCGCGCCGTCACCGATGGCGTGAGGATATGCGCCGGCCTGGCAGGGCCGATCAGGATCGGCCCCACCGGGACCGCATCCGCCAGCACCTTGATCATCTGATAGGCGACGTTGGCGGCATCGAGATTCGGCATGATCAGCACGTTGGCCGAGCCCTCGAGATTGGAATGCGGCAGGATCGCCTTGCGCGCGGTCGCCGACAGCGCGGTGTCACCCTGCATCTCGCCGTCGGCCTCGAGGTCGGGACGATGCTGTTTCAGCAATGCCGTCGCCTGCCGCATCTTGCGCGAGGACTCCGTGTCATAGCCGCCGAAATCGGAGTGCGACACGAACGCGATCTTCGGCTTGATGTTGAAGCGCGTGACGTGGTTGGCCGCGAGCGAGGCCATCTCGGCGAGCTCCTCAGCGGTCGGATCCGGCCGCACCTGGGTGTCGCCGATGAAATAGGCGCCCTTGCTGGTGATGGTGAGCGCCAGCGCCGCGTAGTCGCTGACCCCCGGCATGAAGCCGATGATCTCGCGGACATGACGCAGATGGCTCATGTAGCGGCCCTCGACGCCGCAGATCATGGCGTCCGCCTCGCCTCTGACGACGGCGAGCGCCGCGATGACCGTGGCGTTGGTCCGCACCACCGTGCGCGCCGCATCCGGCGTGACACCACGGCGGCCGGCGATCTCGATGTAGCTCTGCACGTAAGAACGGTAGCGCGGATCGTCCTCGGGATTGACGAGGTCGAAATCACGCCCGGCCTTGATCGACAGGCCGAAGCGCTTGATGCGGGCCTCGACAACGCTGGGGCGACCGACCAGGATCGGCCGCGCCAGCTTCTCCTCCAGCACCACCTGGGTGGCGCGCAGCACGCGCTCGTCCTCGCCCTCGGCATAGATCACGCGGACCGGCTGCGTCTTTGCCTTGGCGAACACAGGCTTCATCACCAGGCCGGAGCGGAACGCGAAACGCTCCAGCAGCGCGGTGTACTCGTCGAAATTGGTGATCGGCCGCATCGCTACGCCGGACTCCATCGCCGCCTTCGCCACCGCCGGCGCGATGCGCAGGATCAGGCGCGGATCGAACGGCGACGGGATCAGCGACCCCGGGCCGAAGCCCTGCGTCTCGCCGCTATCGAAGCCGCGGCTCACCGCGTCCGAGGGCGGATCCTGGGCGAGCTGCGCGATCGCATCGACCGCGGCCTGCTTCATCGCCTCGTTGATCGCGGTAGCGCCGACGTCGAGCGCGCCGCGGAAGATGAACGGGAAGCACAGCACGTTGTTGACTTGGTTCGGGAAGTCCGAACGCCCGGTGCAGATCATCGCGTCGGGCCGTGCGGCGCGCGCCTCCTCCGGCATGATCTCCGGATTTGGATTGGCGAGCGCCATGATCAGCGGCTTCTCGGCCATCTGCTTGAGCAGCTCCGGCTTCAGCACGCCGCCGGCGGACAGCCCGAGGAAGATGTCCGCGCCACCGATCACATCGGCGAGCGTCCGCTTGTCGGTCTTCTGCGCATAGACCGCCTTCCACGGGTCCATCAGCGTGTTGCGGCCCTCATGGACGACGCCGTCGATGTCGCAGACCCAGATGTTCTTGCGCTGCGCGCCCATCGACACCAGCAGATTGAGGCAGGCGATCGCGGCGGCGCCTGCGCCCGACGTCACGATCTTGACGTCGGAGAGCTGCTTGCCGGACAGCGACAGCGCGTTCTTGATCGCGGCGCCGACGATGATTGCGGTGCCGTGCTGGTCGTCATGGAAGACCGGGATCTTCATCCGCTCCTTGAGCCGCGCCTCGATCTCGAAGCACTCCGGTCCCTTGATGTCCTCGAGGTTGATGCCGCCGAAGGTCGGCTCCAGCGCCGCGACCGTCTCGACCACCCGGTCGATGGTATCGGCCGCGATCTCGATGTCGAATACGTCGATGCCGGCGAATTTCTTGAACAGGACCGCCTTGCCCTCCATCACCGGCTTGGAGGCCAGGGGGCCAATATTGCCGAGGCCGAGCACAGCGGTCCCGTTGGAGACGACGGCCACCAGGTTGGCCCGCGCGGTCAGCGATGCCGCCTCGGCCGGGTTGTTGGCGATCTCGGTGCACGCAGCGGCGACGCCCGGCGAATAGGCCAGCGCCAGGTCGCGCTGATTGGCGAGCGGCTTGGAGGCCTGGATCTCCAGCTTGCCGGGCCGCGGCAGGCGGTGATAGGCCAGGGCTGCGGAACGAAGATCTTCAGAATAGGACGACGACATACGTGCTCCAGCGTTTCCGACCCGGATTTTTGGTCTCTTGAGTCTCGGTCAGACGTCGGTTTTTCCGGCCGGTGGAAGCGCATGTGATGCACGCTGGGCGGCTTTCATGCAACATCCGAAACCATGCTCGCCGGCATCCCGGGCCAGCGATTCCCCAATTCGCAGAAGCACATCCCTACTCCATCGATTTCATTGAGACCATCACCACTTGCTGCCTAAGCCTTGGGCGGAGCACATCAAATGACCCGTATCGTGATCGGAATTCTCACGGCTGTCGCGCTGGCCGTCGCTGGCCTCGTCGGCGTGCCCTGGTACGCCCAGAGCCGCGCCGAGCGCGAGGTCGAGGCGAGCTTTGCCCAGATCCGGCAGAGTGGCGCCACGGCAACCCATGGCAAGGTCGCCTTCGACCTGTGGAGCCGCAAATTGACAATCGCCGACGTCAAGCTGGAATCGGCGACCCAGCCGCCGGCCAGCGTCACGCTTGGCACCGTCACCGCGACCGGCCTGAGCCAGCCTGATTCCGAGCATGTCACGGCCGCCAGCATCGAGATCGGCGACATCGCCATGGCCGGCCAGATCCCCGGCCCCTCGCCGCTGCGCCTGAGCTACAAGCTGCCGCAACTGGTGGTGAAGGATTACGCCGGCCCGGCGCGGTTCGCGGCGATCCCGGCCGGGGCGGGTGCGCTCGAGACCACCCGCGCCCTCGCCCAACAGCTCGCCACCGTCAGCGCCACCTCGGCCACGGTGCCGCGGGTCACCGGCACGATGGAAGGCGGCGCCGCGGTCGGGCCGACCGAATTCGGCTATTCCGGGCTGGTGGTGGACGGCATCAAGGGCGGCCGCATCGACAACTACAAGATCCAGGAAGTCACCTTCAGCACGGCGGCGCAGCCGCCGAACGGCAAGGTCGAGACGGTGCGCGGCCGCATGCTCGACATCGTGACCAAGGACATCGACGTCAACGCCATCGTCGCCCTGTTCGCGACCGAGTCCGCCAAGGACGATCGTGCCATCCGCCTGAGCGGCTCCGCCGGGATGGGCCTCTACGAGATCACGTCCGATCTCGGCATGCGCATGCACATCGACGCCCTGACGATGGACGAGTTCGGCGTGCGGCCGTCGCGCATCCAACTGCCCGCGCTGGTCGCTGCCCTGACGCCGACCTCGCCGCGAACGAGCGCCATGACGCCCGACCTCATCGACAAGGTGGCCAGCATCTATGACGGCGTCCTGTTCAAGAACGTCGAGGTCCGAGGTCTGGCGGTCGAGACTCCCGACGGCCCGGTCAAGGTCGCGCTGACGCGGTTCGACCTCGACGACGGCAAGGGCGACGTCGCGTTCGAGGGCTTCGACGGACGGACCCCGAACGGACCGGTCAAGCTCGGCCGCTTCGCGGTCAAGCGCTTCGACATGGGCGGTATGCTGCGCCAGACCGCCAAATTCGCCGTGCCCGGCGCCAAGCCCGGTGCGGCCGAAGCCCTGGCGCTGTTCAAGCTGATCGGCGGCATCGAGCTGAAGGGGCTGACGACCTCCTACAAGGCGAGCACCAAGCCGGTGCAGATCGACAATTTCAGCCTCGACTGGGGCCAGTTCGTCGGCCCCATCCCGACCCAGGCGCACCTGGTGGCCAAGATGGCCGGACCTCTGGATGCGTCCAATCCGGCGCTGCTGCCGCTCCTCGTCGCCGGCATCGACACCGCCGCGTTCGACGCCGATCTCGGCCTCGGCTGGACCGAGAGCTCGGGTGCGTTCGCGCTCCAGCCGTTCAAGCTCGAGGTCAGCAACCTCATCGCGGCCTCCGCCAACGTGTCGCTGTCGCAGGTGCCGCGCGACGTCTTCACCATCGACCTGCAGCAGGCGACCACGGCGGCGGCGCAGATCGAAGCCAGCGGGCTGGAATTGACCCTGCGCGATCTCGGCGCGGTGGACGTGCTCGTCGCCAACTACGCGCGCGGTCATGCGATCACGCGCGATGCCGCGCGCAAGGCGCTGGTCGACAGCATCAAGGCGATCGGTGCCCAGGTCGCCGCCGACAACATCGATGTCGCCAGCGCCGTCGAGGCCATCAGCCGTTTCGTCCAGATCCCGCGCCAGACCTTCACCTTGAAGCTCTCGCCGCGCGCCAAGGTCCCAGCCCTGCAGCTCGCCCAGCTCATCGCCATCGACCCGCCGAGCGCGCTGGCGCAGTTCAAGATCGAGGCCCAGACCGCGCCGTGACTTGAGCCGCGATGTGAGGGGAGAGTGAGTCCCAGCCTCTCTCCTCCGTCATTACGCATTCCGGGGCGCGCGCAGCGCGAGCCCGGAATGACAACGATGGGATTTGTGCACGGGGCTGACACCGGTACGATGGCGAGGACGGCCTTTGTCCCATGAACGTCCGCGTTCTTCGCATCCCTCATTCAAGTCAACTCGCGAGCCACGCGCGTCCCCGATCCCGCGGCGCGAGCGCCCGAGTTGTCCGGTCGTTCGGCCCTCTCTCAGATGAAGAGGGCGCAGGGAATGCCGGGTGCTGGCCGCAACCCATGGCCCGCCTGCGAAAAAAATGCAGGCGGCAGGTACCACAGGTTCAGCCGAACATCCGGCATTCCCTGCGCGGTGGGCTTTTCGGCTGCTTCGCGCTCTCCTCGGGGACCGGCTTGTTTGCCCCCGTCATCCGCGAGATGCCGCAAGGCATCTTCCGCGAACTTGACACCAGCATCGGGGTGTCAGGACCACACGACTTGACCGTCTGCACCGTGCCGTTCGTCCACGCGCGCTATCGGCACGTTGCGAGCACGATGCAGCCACCGCCTCCCCGCCTCACGCCTCGTGACGACCGCGAACCGTCCCTCTTCATCGAGGCGGGATGGCCGGAAATGTGAAGGTGATTTGCCCGACGGCGCAAGCGGAATGATTGCGTCAAACTAACACGACGGGCAGATTGCGCATGGCGGGATTGCGGGGATTGCCCGTCGGGCTGGTCTCGGCCCTGTCGGCAACTATCAGTCAGGTTCCTCGACAGATCACGCGGTATGGGTCCCGGCGTTCGCCGGGACGACAGTTGTGTTTGGCGCTCGACCGCGGCCTTGATTGCCGGCTACGCGCGCCACTCGCACCGAAGGATGATCGATCGCATCGGCCTTCTGCTGAAAAGGGCCGCCTGCGGTGATAATACGAACGTCATGCCCGACCTCCCCACCTTCCTCCTGTTCCTCTCCGCCGCACTCATCGTCGCGCTGACGCCCGGCCCCGGCATCTTCTATATCGTGGCGCGGACGCTGGCCGGCGGGCGGAGCGAGGGGCTGGCGTCCAGCGTCGGGCTTGGGCTCGGAGGGCTCGTGCACGTGACCGCCGGCGCCGTCGGGCTGTCGGCGCTGGTGATGGCGAGCGCTGAGGCCTTTGCGGTGTTGAAGATCGCGGGCGCGTTCTACCTGATCTGGCTGGGCATCAAGACCTGGCGTGAGGCGCGGGTCGCAGTGCCGGCCGAGGTGACGACGACCGGCAGCCGGCGCGCCTTCCGCGAGGGCATCGTCGTCGAGGCGCTCAACCCGAAGACGGCGGCGTTCTTCCTCGCCTTCATTCCGCAGTTCGTCGATCCCACGGGCCACGTCGCCGCGCAGTTCATCGTGCTCGGGCTGATCTCGGTCGCATTCAACACCAGCGTCGACCTGGTCGTGACGTTCTGGGCCGCCAGAGCACGGCACGGTCTCGTCACGCGCCCGAGCCTCGTGACGCGGATGCGGCAGGCGTCGGGCGCCGTCATGTGCGGCCTCGGCGGCGCGCTGCTGTTTGCACGCCGCGCAAGCTGACGCAAACCAGCAGCTCGTTCGCTGTCAGGAAGCGAGCCCGCGGGCAGCGGTGCGGTCGGTGCCTCATCAGCCGATGCTGTCGCAACCGCCCTCACCTAGTCACGGTAGCGACAGAACTCGTCGCCATTTTCGTACTCGTAGCAGATCTTGATACGGCGATACGGCCGGTCCTCGTCGAAGCTGCTTGAACGGCGATCCATGTCGTCGTCGCGCTGCATGCGCGAACTCCTTCCCGTGGTGCGATGGTCCATGTCCTGGTCCATCATGCGGCCCATGCGGTGCTGGCGCATGCGATCCATGCCCATCCGATCGTCGTCGCGCTGTTGCGTGGTCCAATCGCGGTTCACCTTGGTATCTTCGGCGCTCTGCCGCTCGCGCTCCCGGGCCTGGTCCGCCTGCTGGGGCGTGCGTTCGGGCTGCACAGGAACGGCTTGGGACTGGCCCGTTCGAGGCGTGGTGTCGGCCTGCTCAGCCAGAGCTGCGGCGGACACGAAACAAGAGGACAGGAACAGAACGGTCGCTGCTGCTGAAACGCGCATGGTTCATCCTCCATGAGAATGCTCTCTAACCGTGCGGCTCAGGGTTGGTTCTAACGGATTGCCGGCTTTCGATATTGCGCCGCAACGACCGTCGCGGCGCCGCTGTGTCGCCCTATGCGGCGGAGTGAAATCGTGGGCGGGGAGATGGAACGACGCCGGTTTGAGTATTCCGCAGCCGTTCTTTGTTGCCGTGGCCGCGGCGAAGGCCAGGCACAGCAGTCCGAAAGCAGCGTTGTAGCTGCCGTCCGGAGCCCGGCGTCCCGCGTCAACCCGAGATCAGGTCGTGGGTGGTTCCACGCCGCCGCCAGTATCTCGCACGTAGCCGCGGTGCGATCTGCCAGGAGAGAATGGCGGCCAGCGCCACGCTCGATGCGATCATGACCGGCATCGCGATCATCGCGTGGTCGCTCAGCGGTGTGAGGAGAATGGTCAGGACTCCCGCGCCGAACAGCACAGCCTGAACCATCATGAAGATCATCGCCGAAATCTGTGTTCGCACGGACATTGCAGTCGCCCACAGTTGTTGCGCATGCAATCCAACCCGAAATCCGGCCAACTGTTCCGCCTCACCATGAGCCCAGGACGGCAGGCCGCAGCCGTGTCCGCCCGAACTCATCGCAGCGGCACCGGAAGTCAGCGGGAAGCGTGGGCGACGCGGCAAGGCCCGGCGATGGCCGTCTTGCCGCGCCCCGCTCCGCGCCTCATTCGAGCTCGATCGCCTGATAGGTGCCGGTCTCGTCGAGCGCGGTGCCCCAGATCTTGTGAGAGGCCTGATGCTCGGCGCGTCCGAAGGAGAGCTTGCTGCCGAGCCCGAGGTCGATGCTCTGCATCGACTCCAGCGTATCGACCAGCCGCTCGGTCTCGAGCGGCGTGGTCTGCTTCAGCGCCTGGATCAGGATGCTCGCCGAGATGAAGCCCTCGAGCGAGGTGTAGTCCGGCGCTTCGCCCGGGAAGTACTTCTCCAGCGCGGTCTTGTAGTCGAGCACCAGGCTCGAATAGCCTGCGACCGAGGGAACGCCCTGCGTGACGATGACGCCGTTGGTGTATTTCGAGCCGAGCAGCTTCAGCTCGGCCGCGAGCGATGACGATCCGACCGCCGAGATATTGGCGTAGATCAGCCCTGGAACCGCCTCGTGGGTCTTCTCGATGAATTTCGCCGCCGCGCGGTCGGTCGCGATCATGATCACGGCCTTGATCGGCGGCTTGGTCTGCGCCTTCAGCTTGCCGACGGCCTCGTCGACGTCCAGCGTGCCGCGCGGAAAGCCGTAGCGGATGATCGGATCGTTGATGCCGTTCGCGCGGAACGCCTTGGCGACACCGTTGGCACCGTCGTCGCCATAGGCGTCGTTCTGCGCGAACACGGCGATCTGCTTCGCCGGGATGCGTTTGACCTTCATCAGGTAGCGCACGATCGCCGCGGTCTCTTCGGCGTAGCTCGCACGATAGTTGAAGACGTAGCGGTCCGGCGGATCGCGGCGGACGACGGCGGAGCCGCTATAGGGCGCGAAGAACAGCGCGCGGCGCTCCAGCGCGTAGGGAATCGCCACCGCGTTGTTCGCAGTGCCCATGTTGCCGATATAGCCGAACACCTGGTCCTTCTCGTACAATTGCGTCATGGCGCCGAGCGTCCGCGTCGGATCATAGCCGTCGTCGGCAGCGATCAGCCGCAGCTTGCGGCCGTTGATGCCGCCGGCATCGTTGGCGCGCGCGAACGCGGTCTCGATGCCGAGCTTCATCTGGCGCGCGGACTCCTTGCGGACTCCAGAGAACGGGATGACGGTGCCGAACCGGATCTCAGTATCGCTGACGCCGTGCGGAAGCGGAGGCGGCAGGTTGGCCGTGGGCTGCGTCGAAGCGGCCGCGGTCGAGGGAGCCAGCGCGAAGGACAGCGAGGGAGCCGCCGACTGCTGCTGGCTGAGCGACCGCTCCAGCTCTGCCAATTGGCGCTCTGCGGTCTGACAGTTCACCTGCGAGGACGCGACCCGGCCGCGGCCCTCGGCGATGTAGCTGTTGAAGGTGCGGATGAGCCCATCGCGCTCGCCGCCGTTCGAAGAGCCCTGGCGGATCACTTCGCTGAATTGATCGATGATGGTCTGGACGCGTCCCTGGGCGATCTCGCGGCACGTCGCGGCCTGACCGACGACCGGACCGACGCGGGCGGCGAGATCACGAACGACATCGGGGGAAATGGGAACAGCAGAGGCGGCAGGGACGAAGAAGCAGGTTCCGAGAAGGAGCGCACACCAGCGAACGGTCATTTTGAACTATCCGTCTTCTTGTGATTGGTTGGCTATGTTCACTACATGAGTCAGACAGGCTTCTATTAAGGACAGGTTGCATAACACCGCAACCGCCATTCGACTGATCGCTGTCGCCTGGAACTCATAGCGAGCCGCACTGCTCGATCGCGTTCTGCGTTGGGTCTCGCAACGCGCCGAACTAACAGCCGGCGCCATCGATTAGTTCTCAGAATCAACACTTTGCCGCGGGGCACGACGGCCCGATCCTGTGGCCGTTCGAAGAGCTCGGCGCGATGCGCGAGAGCGCATCCGGAGCCGCCTCGACGCAATCGAAGGCCCGGACGAAGTTGTTCGCAGTGTTAACCAGCATTAACGCGAGAACATCAAATACGGAGCGACGCCTTCAAGGCTGGGTCATCTTGCACCGGCGTGACGTCCTAACCGGCGACGACATGCCGCAGCTCGGGGCCGATAGCGACGAGCCGAGACGGATTGCGCTGTTCAGCTGGATCGAGACGCGCTCGGGGATCGCCTGAGAGGCGTTCGAGCCGCCGGTCGACGCGATCCACCATTTTGTCGGCAAATGGATCGCGTGGGTCGTGGTAGCCCTGCACGTCGCCGCCGCACTGTTTCATCACGCCGTACGCCGCGACGACGTCCTGACGCGGATGCCGCCGGGCCGTTCGGTGGCATAAGGGAGAACACTGCCGTCGGGTGGGCAAAGGCGCTGCCCTGCTCTCTCCTCACGGCAATCTGCTGGAGCGCCGTGCCCTCCATCTCGCGGCGGATGCGCCGATGGATGGTGGGCACGCTGCCGCCTGGTGGCGGCCGCTTTGCCCACCCTACATCGAGCCCTGCCGACCTATTTGTTCGGCAGGTTGGTCCTGATGTGCAGCTCGCGGAGCTGCTTCGTCGAAGCCTCGGACGGGGCACCCATCAGCAGGTCCATGGCCTGCTGGTTCATCGGGAACAGCGAGATCTCGCGCAGGTTCGTAGTGCCACACAGCAGCATCACGATGCGGTCGACGCCGGCGGCCATGCCGCCATGCGGCGGGGCGCCGTACTGGAAGGCGCGGTACATGCCGCCGAAGCGGTCGACCACCTCCTGCTCGCCGTAACCTGCGATCTCGAACGCCTTCACCATCGCCGCCGGCTTGTGGTTGCGGATGCCGCCGGAGGCGATCTCGTAGCCGTTGCAGGTGATGTCGTACTGGAACGCCTTGATCGTCAGCGGATCCTGGGTCTGCAGCGCCTCCAGGCCGCCCTGCGGCATCGAGAACGGATTGTGCGAGAAGTCGACCTTCTTGTCGTCCTCGTTGTACTCGTACATCGGGAAGTCGACGATCCAGGCCAGCTTGAACTGATCCTTGTCGGCGAGGTTCAGCTCGTCGGAGACCTTGTTGCGGGCGAGGCCTGCGAACTTCCAGAACTTGTCGGGATCGCCGGCGACGAAGAAGGCGGCGTCGCCTTCCTTGGTGCCGATCTGGCTGCGGATCGCAGCGGTGCGCTCCGGACCGATGTTGTTCGCCAAGGGACCCGCGCCCTCGCCGCCCTCCCGCCACATGATGTAGCCGAGGCCTGGCTGGCCTTCGCCCTGCGCCCACGAGTTCATCCGGTCGCAGAACGCGCGGCTGCCGCCACCCGGTGCGGGAATCGCCCACACCTGGTTCTTGGGGTCCTCGAGCATGCGCGCGAACACCTTGAAGCCTGAGCCGCGGAAGTGCTCGGAGACGTCGGCCATCTCGATCGGGTTGCGCAGGTCGGGCTTGTCGGAGCCGTATTTGCGGATCGCTTCCGCGAATGGGATGCGCGGCCAGCCTTTGGTCACCGGCTTGCCCTTGGCGAAATCCTCGAACACGCCCGTGATCACCGGCTCCATCGCCGCGAACACGTCCTCCTGCTCGACGAAGCTCATCTCGACGTCGAGCTGATAGAACTCGCCCGGCAGACGGTCGGCGCGCGGGTCCTCGTCGCGGAAGCACGGCGCGATCTGGAAGTAGCGGTCGAAGCCCGACATCATCAGCAGCTGCTTGTACTGCTGCGGCGCCTGCGGCAGCGCGTAGAACTTGCCGGGATGGATGCGCGACGGCACCAGGAAGTCGCGCGCGCCCTCCGGCGACGACGCGGTCAGGATCGGGGTCTGGAATTCGAAGAAGCCCTGCTCCTTCATGCGCCGGCGCATCGAGTCGATGATCGCGCCGCGCGTCATGATGTTCTGGTGCAGCTTCTCGCGGCGCAGATCGAGGAAACGGTACTTCAGCCGGATGTCCTCGGGGTAGTCCTGCTCGCCGAACACCGGCAGCGGCAGCTCGTCCGCGGGGCCGAGCACCTCGATGTCGGAGACGTAGAGCTCGATCTTGCCGGTCGGCAGATCGTCATTGTCGGTGCTCTTGTTGTCGGCGCCGGCCGGGCGGCGGCGCACCTTGCCCTCCATGCGCACGACCCACTCCGAGCGCAGCTTCTCGGCGAGGCTGAACGCCGGCGAGTCCGGATCGACGACGCATTGGGTGATGCCGTAATGGTCGCGCAGATCGACGAACAGCACGCCGCCATGGTCGCGGATGCGATGGCACCAGCCGGACAGCCGGACCGTCTCTCCGATGTTGCTCTCGCGGAGCGCGCCGCAGGTGTGGGTCCGGTAGCGATGCATGGTCGTCCTGAATGGTCGTCGTGAGGAAAAGGGAATCGGCGCAGCCGCAAGGGCGCGTTGCCGAATGCGCGCAGGGTTTAGCCGAGCCGCCCCGGCGCGGCAACCGCATGCGCGGCCCCTTTTCCGCCTCGTTGCGGAAAAGGCCGCCTCCACGGCGCACCGGAGCAACCGGCCGCGCTGCCGCCGAATTGAGCTGGCGCTGAAACGCTCATCTGGCAGCCGTTTGGGCTCGAAAAGCGGCCTCAGCGGGCCTATCTTGGAGCCATGACCGTGCATTTCCCCTTCCAGAATTCCTACGCCGCGCTGCCGGACAATTTCTTTGCCCGGGTGGCGCCGACCCCCGTCGCGGCGCCCCGCCTGATCAAGCTGAGCCGGCCGCTGGCCGAGGAGCTCGGCCTCAACCCGACGGAGCTGGAGACGCCGGAGGGCGCCGCGATCCTGGCCGGCAAGACCGTGCCCGAGGGCGCCGAGCCGATTGCGATGGCCTATGCCGGCCACCAGTTCGGGCACTTCGTGCCGCAGCTCGGCGATGGCCGGGCAGTCCTGCTCGGCGAGGTCGTCGACCGCAACGGCGTCCGCCGCGACATCCAGCTCAAGGGCTCCGGCCCGACGCCATTTTCGCGCCGCGGCGACGGCCGTGCGGCGCTGGGGCCGGTCTTGCGCGAATACATCGTCAGCGAGGCGATGGCGGCGCTGGGAATCCCGACCACCCGGTCGCTGGCGGCGGTCGTCACCGGCGAGCAGGTCTATCGCGGCACGGCCCTGCCCGGCGCGGTGCTGACCCGGGTCGCCACCAGCCACATCCGGGTCGGCACGTTCCAGTACTTCGCAGCCCGCCAGGACGTGGACGCCGTGCGCCGGCTCGCCGACCACGTCATCCACCGGCACTATCCGGATCTCGCCGGCACCGAGCGGCCCTACCACGCCCTGCTCGACGCCGTGATCGCGCGGCAGGCCAAGCTGATCGCCGACTGGCTCCTGATCGGCTTCATCCATGGCGTCATGAACACCGACAACACCTCGGTGTCCGGCGAGACCATCGATTACGGCCCCTGCGCCTTCATGGACGCCTACGACCCCAAGCAGGTGTTTTCCTCGATCGACGAGTTCGGCCGCTACGCCTTCGCCAACCAGCCGCGCATCGCGCTGTGGAACCTGACCCGGCTGGCCGAATGCCTGCTGCCGCTGTTCGGGGACGACAAGGACCAGGCGATCAAGGAAGCCGAGGCTGCACTCGACGGCTTCGCCGCGGAGTTCACCGACGCCCACCAGGCGGGACTGCGGCGCAAGCTCGGCCTGTTCACGCGAGCCGAGGGCGACCAGCCGCTGGCGCAGGCGCTGTTCGACGCGATGGCCGCGGCCAAGGCCGACTTCACGCTGACGTTCCGCCGTCTCAGCGACGCCGCCGGCAACGGCGATCTCGGCGAGGTCCGTTCGCTGTTCGAGGATCCCGCCGGGTTCGACGAATGGGCGGCGCGCTGGCAGCAGCGCCTGACCGAGGAACCGCAGAGCCCGGCCGAGCGGCGCGCGGCCATGCGCAAGGTCAATCCGGCCTTCATCCCGCGCAACCACCGCATCGAGGCGGTGATCACGGCGGCGGTCGAGAACGACGACTACGCGCCGTTCGAGGAGCTGCATGCGGTGCTGGCCCGGCCCTATGACGACCAGCCGGACCGGGCTGATTATGCCGATCCGCCGCAGCCGGAGGAGCAGGTGTTGCAGACGTTCTGCGGCACCTGACACGCAGTCTTAACCTCGCGTCCACCATCGCCCTGACAGCGCCCCGGGTCCTTAAGAAACGATCAACGCAGCCCCGACAAGTTGAACCAACAAGTCGGGGAGGTCTGAGACGTGGACGCGCTGGTGTTCGAATTCATGGGTTTGGCGATGATCGCCTTGTGCCTGATCGTGCTCGCTGTGCCCTCGGCGCGCCGGCCCGCGGGCCGCGTCCGGCATCACTGACCGGCCCCCTGCCCGCCCATCATCAACCATAGAGCGATCGGCCGAGACACTGGCGCTTGCGTTCGGGGCGGATTGGGCCGACAAGCGGAGACGAATTTCGTCCCTTACCCTTTGCCGACACCCTTGACTTGTCAGCGTTTTCGGACGACGGCGTAAGAGCCTCGTCATGGATCGTTCATGGACTTGATCACCACCACCGCGGACCTCGCAGCCGCCTGCGCCCGCCTCGCCCGCCACCCGGTCGTCACCGTCGATACCGAGTTCCTCCGGGAAACCACCTACTATCCCCTGCTCTGCGTCGTGCAGATGGCGAGCCCGGACGAGGCCGTGGTGATCGATGCGCTGGCCGAGGGCATCGATCTCAAAGCCTTCTTCGAGCTGATGGCGAACGAGAAGGTCCTGAAGGTCTTTCATGCCGCCCGCCAGGACATCGAGATCATCTGGCACCGCGCCGGCATCGTGCCGCACCCGATCTTCGACACCCAGGTCGCTGCGATGGTGCTGGGATACGGTGACAGCATCGCCTACGACCAACTGGTCGAGCGCATCACCGGCCACCGCCCCGACAAGACCCACCGCTTCACCGACTGGTCGCGCCGGCCGCTGACCAAGGAGCAGGCGCATTACGCCGAGGCCGACGTCACCCATCTCCGCGACGTGTTCGCCGCGCTCGATGCCGACCTGAAGAAGCGCGGACGCAGCGACTGGGTCAGCGAGGAGATGGAGGTCCTGACCTCGCCGAAGACCTACGACTTCCACCCCGAGCGCGCCTGGGAGCGGCTGAAGACCCGCGTCCGCAAGCCGAAGGAATTGGCCGTGTTGATCGAGGTCGCGGCCTGGCGCGAGCAGGAGGCGCAGAGCCGCGACGTGCCGCGCAGCCGCGTGATGAAGGACGACGCCGTCGGCGACATCGCCACCCATGCCCCGACAACGATCGAGAAGCTCGGCAATCTGCGCTCGCTGCCCAAGGGCTTCGAGCGCTCCAAATGGGGCTCCGACATCGTTGCCGCCGTGCAGCGCGGACTGGCGCGCGATCTCGCCGCCCTGCCCAAGCTGGAAAAGCCGCGCAACAACTCCAATGGCGCTGCGATCGTCGAGCTGCTCAAGGTCCTCCTGCGCATGACCTCGGAACGGCACGCCGTGGCGAGCAAGGTCATCGCCACCGTCGATGATCTCGAGCAGATCGCCGGCGATGACAATGCCGACGTCGCTGCGCTGCAGGGATGGCGCCGCGAACTGTTCGGCGAGGCCGCGCTGGCGCTGAAGCACGGCAAGCTCGCGCTCGCCATCGAGAAGGGCCGCGTCGTCCGGGTCGACCGGGCCTGATGGGCGTCGCAGCGGCTATGGCCGGCCGCGTCTTCCCCGAGTCTGCCGAGTTGATTGCAGCAGGCGGCACGGGTGTCCATGATCTCGCCAATCATTCGGCGCTGGTCTGCCCCCTCAACTCCGCCTCGATTGTCTGGGACACCTCAACCAGAGCCATCGAGAGAATGTAGACGCTGGTCGGCAGATTGAGCTGGCGCGCCTTCGCGATGGCTGCCCGGAGGCTGCTCGCCAGCTCTTTGAGCTCTTCCTCTCGGGTCATGTCGTGGTCTCGGTCCTGGAGCTGCCGCGTGAGCAAAGACAATTGCGAACCGCCGGAACAGAAGCTGCTGCGGCTGCTCAGCGAGAATCCGGTCGACCTGCACGTCGTCGAGGCCCTTCGCCTCGTCGTCGCGTTCAACAAGATCAGTGATCCGGCCGATCGTCGTATGATTATCGATCTGGCCGAACGACTCGCCTCAGGATGATACCGCCAATAGCCGCCGCGGTCACACCGCGAGCCGGCCGCCAGCGCCGATAAGCTCGGCGCCGTCGAGGACACCGGCAAAATTGCCGATCACCTTGGTTACAACCAACTTGTACAAGGCGGCGTCGCCGGCGCAGGCCTGCCGGCAGGCGACGGCGTCTCCGATCACCTGATAGCGGTGACTGCGGTGAAAGCCGTCCACCACCGTCGAGAGGATCGTCTCGTCCAGCGAGAAGCCGAGCAGCACGCAGCGCATGCTGCGCATGTTCGCCATGTACTCGGCGAACCGGGCCGAACTGTAGGCGGACGGCAGCGGATGCTCGAACGCGAGCTCCCCCGGGGTCGGCTTGAAGTCCGGAAGCCAGTTCGTCAGGTTGGAAGCCGGGTTGAACCAGGCTGCCTGTGCGATCCGCTTGAGATGGACGACCGGCCACAGGTTGTCACGCCAGAGCGCGATCAACTGCCGGCAGCGCGCCATGACGACGTCGCCATCGGCGATCAGATGCCTGCGTCCCTCGGCGAGATATTCGCACTGCAGATCGGCGCAGACGAGAACAGGCGGATCCGCCTCGGTGGCACCGAACAGATCTCGGCCCGGCATCATGGTCTCGCTGCGGAGAAGTCGTGCAAGGGCGAGGATGCCGGCCGGCCAGCCGAGAGATCGAGCACGCCCGGCCGATCCCAGTCGCCTTCCGGACGAATGATCATGTAGGGATCGCTGTCGAGCGTGATCGCATCGTCGCACGGCTCGAGGTCCAGCACCATCTCCGTGTAGGAGAAATCGGAGAATGTGAGCTTGCGATTATGGCCGAGCGGCTTGGCGCCGAAATGCGCCCAGAAATCGACGAGACGATCCTGCGCGTGGCCATAGGCCTTCTTGAAGCCCTTGCGCCTGCAATAGTCGAGCGCCTCGCGAACCAGCTTGAACGACAGCCGCGAGCGCCGGTACTGATGGCGCACCGCGAGCCGCTCGACCTTGGCGAAGTCGCCGAAGAAGCGCACACGAACGCATCCAGCCGGCTCCTTGCCGACGAAACCGAGGAAGTGGGCTGCAACCAGATCGTTGCCGTCGAACTCCTCCTCCATGGGACAATCCTGCTCGGTCAGGTAGACCGCCGAGCGGATCGCGGTGACGAGCATGAGGTCATTCGGATCGCGCGCGATGCGCACGGTGATCGCGCGGGGATTCGTCTTTGCTGTCCTGGCCGAACTAATGCTGTGCATCCGCAATGCTCCCTTGTTCGAAACCCTTCATCGACTGGATCGAAGGCGCGATCATCTCGGGCATCCGGTTCCACGGCCGCTGATACCACCAGAGATCGGGCTGAAAGCTCGGCACCGGCGTGAAGCCGAGCGCGCCGAGAAAGGCGCGCCCTTCCGGACTCGATGGTTGCGCGTAGTAATCGGCGGCGCGAAATCTGGCGCCTTGCAGCGCCTGCGCGACGTTGCCGAGACCGATCGCTCCCCGCCCTTGCGCGACGAGCGCCCAGACATAGATGGCGGCTACGTCTTCGTCCGGCCGCGCCAGAAATCTGCGCGGCGGATCATTCAAATTGAACTCATCCAGGAGCAAAGCATCGAGGCCTGAGCAGTTGAGATAGAGGAAGGCGATGCCGCCGAGCAGGTTCCTGCCGCGGTAGAGCGCGAAGATCGAGTCCGGATCGTGCCGCAAGAACTCCGCAAGCTCGTGTTCTGAGGCACGAACGCCCGGTATTTCCCGGCGTGCGAGCGCCGCGAGCTCACCGAGCCGATCGAGCGTGACCGCCCGCGCCGCGACCCGATCCGTCCGCGGCAGCGCGTCGAGCTGATGTCGCGGCGTGAATTCTGTGCTTCCGCGGTAGGGGTTCTGCATCTATGTTTCCAGCTTGGCTTTGATGACGTCATCATACTTGTCGGGGCTGGAGTGTATGCGGCAACATTTGCATCGGGGTGCTGCATCTACGCAGCGCAGGAAGTCTGACGAAACGCTTAACCCTTCGTGGGAGGATTTGAGAGCATTTCTGCTCTGTACGCGTCACCGCAGCTTCCGCAACGCGGCGGATGTGCTCGGACTGACCGGCACAACCCTGATGCGCAAGATCGACCGGCTCGAGGACGAGCTCGGATGCAAGCTCTTCATCCGTGATCAATCCGGCCTGTCGCTCAGCGACGAGGGACGATCGTTGCTGTTCGACGTCGAGCAGATGGAGCGGCTGAGCTTCAACATCTTCCGGCGTGCCTCGCTGTCGACCGACACTCAGGGGTCGGTGCGCGTCGCCGTGACCGAAGGCCCTGGCAATTTCTGGATCCTGCCGCGACTGATCGATTTCCAGAAGACCTATCGCAGGATCACCGTCGATCTGAGCTGCGCGATGCAGCAGGCCGACGTGTCGCGGCTGGAGGCCGACATCTCGATCCAGTTCGAACGGCCGACCAACCCCGACGTGATCGTTGCAAAGCTCGGCCGTCTGCACATCTACGGCTTCGTGTCGGAGGCCTATCGCGACGCGCATGGACTGCCGACTTCGCTGGCGGATCTCAAGAACCACCGCATCATCAAGCAGCACGGCGTGCAACTCGACGAGACCGGCTATGCGCGCATCCTCGGCCTGGAGTCCCTCGAAGGCATCGTCGGCATCTCAACCAATTCGAGCGTTGCCGTGCTCTACGCGGTCGAGCGCGGCGCCGGCATCGGCTTTCTGCCGACATCGGCGGTCGCGCTCGGGGCGCCGCTCGTTCCTGTCGATCTCGGCATCAACTACCACATGGATCTGTGGCTGACCTATCACAAGGAGTTTCGCAACTCCGACCGGCACAAGGTCGTCATCGACTGGTTGAAGCGCATCTTCGATCCGAAGGTCCATGCCTGCTTCCGGGACGAGTTCATCCATCCGCTGAATCTCGTGCCTCTGATGGCGCCCGCGCGGGATGTCGTCGGCTTCAACGGCTACGTCGCGCCGAAACCCGTATGACGGGCTACCATTTGAGCTCGACGCCGAGCGTGCCCTGATGCGATTGCAGCACCGAGCGAAGCTTTGCATCGTAGTTGAGATAGAGGCGTGCCGTTCGGTTCAGGGATAGCGACAGTGCCGCGCCGGCGTCGGCGCCGTAGCGGCCCTCGCCAAGGCCCTGCAGCGTGATGCTTTGCGGACCGAGGCTGACGGTCAGCGCGCCGAGATTCTGACTGAAATTGTCGAACAGCTTGCCATAGGCCGAGACGTCGAGGATCTTGCCGTCGACGATGAAGTAGCGGCCGAACTCGGCGCCGACGAGAACGCGGGCGCGCTCCAGCGAGGTGCCGCTGACCGACAGCGGGTCGAGCCCGCCCGCTTCCTGGAATGCCGCCGTCGTGGCGCGCGTGTATTCGAAGGCGAGCTTCGGAACGATCCGGCTCTCCCCGATGCTCCAGTAGTAGTCGAGCTCGCTCAGCACGCCCGTGATGTGGGCGCCGTAGACCGACGTCGCCGCACCGAGGCTGGTGTCGCGCCGCGCACTGATCCCGCCGACGCCATGGACGACCGCGATCGCCCAGGTCCAGGGTCCCTGGTCGACCGAGGCGTTGAAGCCAAACTGCGTGAGATCGAGCGTCGCCGCTTGCAGCGCCAGCGGCACATCGACCCAGGTCCGGCTCTGGTCGACGGATAGTCCGACATTCACGCCCGGCACGAGGCGCATGCCGATACCGGCGACGCCGCCCCCAGTCGTCCTCTTGTCGCCGACGAAGTCGCGTTGCGCATCGCTACGGACGGTGACGCCATACATCTCGCCCCAGGTCCGGAACCGAGGCTGTTCCGAAGCCTCCGGCGCGCCGCCGCCCCCGGGATTGCTCCGCTGCAGCCGGGTGACGCCCTGCGTGGCCTGAGTCCCGAGCCGTTCGAGGAAGCTCGAGCCGAGATCGAGCACGGCTCGGCCGGCCGAACGTTCGGAACTGATCGCGCCTGGCGCAGGGCTGGGCAGTGGGCTCGGCGTTGGTGTCGGCGTCGGGCTGGCGGCGATGCTCGGCAGGCTGGCCTGCGCGACGCACGGCGAAGACGCGGCGGCCGTGCCGAGCGCGACGATGAGCAGCATCGCGCCCGACGCACCACTACGCATTCGCCGATCCGGCCTGGCTTGAGATGCCCCGCGCATCGATGCCCCGTTTCACCGCCGCTCAAATTCGCTTCAATATTGCCGCGATGATTTGCCCGCAGTTCCCGATCGCGGTCAATGAGGATTGCCCGTGCCGCGGCTTCCCTGCAGGGATTTGTGGTTCCAGCACCACAAGCCTCGCAATTGCAGCAACAGCCGGCGACGCGACGTCGCGACGCGTTCTCATCAGTCCGCCAACCTTGATATCGGCGGAAAATCGTGTTGCAATCTCCCGTACAATCGGATTGGCCGTTCGACTGTGCGTTTCGCGACTTTGGAAATTGAGCAGATCCCGGGAAGCCCGTTTGTGGCGTGGCACGCGTGAGCGTGGCCGCGTCTTTTTTTCGTCTAGACGAGGAGACAGCGATGCCGACCTACAAGGGCAGCGTGAAGTGGTTCAACCCGACCAAGGGATATGGCTTCATCAAACCGACTGGCGGAGACAAGGACGTGTTCGTCCACATCTCAGCCGTGGAGCGTGCTGGACTGACCACGCTCAACGAGAACCAGACGATCGAATATGATCTGGTGGAGAGCCGCGGCAAGACGTCGGCAGAGAACCTGAAGCTCTCGTGAGCATCGTCCCTGCGGAGAGCGCCACAGCGCGGGTTCGTAAACCAACTCACGAGCTCCGCGTCAGGTTCGCTCGCCGCCGATGATCAGACTTCGTCAGCCTTGATGTGCCCCCGGCCCCGCCGGGGATTTTTTTGTCCGCGACAGCTAGCGGACGACCGGCCAGATCAGCGTATGATCGCCTTGCTCCACGGACGACGTCCGGCAGAGATCGCCTTCGAGCCGCACCAAGCCCTTGGCCAACAGCTTCAGCGCTTCCGGATAGATCCGATGCTCGACGCCGAGAATGCGCGTCGACAGCGTGTCCGGCGTGTCGTCGTCCCTGACCACGACCGCGCCCTGCATCACGATCGGACCTGCATCCGTCTCCGGGATGACGAAATGCACGGTGGCGCCTGACAGCTTGACGCCGGCGCGCAGCGCCTGGCCATGCGGATCGAGGCCGGGGAATGATGGCAGCAGCGACGGGTGAATGTTCAGCATCCTGCCGTACCAGCGCTGCACGAACTCCGCCGTGAACAGGCGCATGAAACCGGCCAGGCAGATGATCTCGATGCCGCGTGCATCGAGCGCCTGCTGCAGTCTGGCCTCGAACCCTGCGCGGTCCTTGCCGAACGGCTTGCTCTCGATGATTTCGATCGCGACGCCGCTCTCCTGCGCTTTCTGCAGCCCGGCCGCATCGGCCCGGTTGGAGATCACGACGGCGATCTCGGCCGGAAATTCCGGCTGCGCCGCCGCGTGGATCAGCGCGGCCATGTTCGACCCACGGCCCGAGATCAGGATGGCGACGCGGCGCTTCATCGGCACACTCGTCTCACAGAGCCAGATCGAGGGCGCCGGTGTAGATCACCCGCTCGTCGCCTGTCGCAGCAACGACCTCGCCGAGCCGCGCGACGTGCTCGCCATTCGCGGTGAACACCTCGATGACGGCATCGACGGCCTCGGCCTTGACGATCGCGATCATGCCGATCCCGCAATTGAAGGTGCGCAAGAGCTCGCGCTCGGCAATGCCGCCCTGCTCCGCCAGCCATTTGAAGACCGGCAGCACCGGCAGGCCCGTCAGGTCGATCGAGACGCCGAGATGCTTCGGCAGCACGCGTGGAATGTTGTCGGTGAAGCCGCCGCCCGTGATGTGTGCGAGCCCCTTCACCGCACCGGTCTCGCGGATGGCGCGAAGGCATGATTTCACATAGAGGCGGGTCGGCGTCAGCAGCGCCGCGCCGAGAGTCAGGACCGGCGCGAACGGCGCCGGCGCATCGAAGCCGAGGCCGGACTGGGCGACGATCTTGCGCACCAGCGAATAGCCGTTGGAGTGGACGCCGGAGGATGCGAGCCCCAGCACCACGTCACCGGCCGCGATGTCGGGAGACGGCAGCAGCGTGCCACGCTCCGCCGCGCCGACCGCGAAACCGGCAAGATCGTAGTCGCCGTCCTTGTAGAGGCCCGGCATTTCCGCGGTCTCACCGCCGATCAGCGCGCAGCCGGATTCCCGGCAGCCTTCGGCGATACCGGCCACGATCGACGCCGTCGCCTCCGGGTCGAGCTTGCCGCACGCAAAGTAGTCGAGGAAAAACAGCGGCTCGGCGCCCTGCACGACGAGATCGTTGACCGACATGGCGACCAGGTCGATGCCGATGCCGCCATGCAGCCCGGTCTCGATCGCGATCTTCACCTTGGTGCCGACGCCGTCGGTCGCCGCGACCAGCACCGGATCCTTGAATCCAGCGGCCTTGAGGTCGAACAGGCCGCCAAAGCCGCCGATCTCGGCATCCGCGCCGGCGCGGGCGGTTGCGCGCACCATGGGCTTGATCAGATCGACCAGACGATTTCCGGCATCGATATCGACGCCCGAATCTGCATAAGTGAGCCCGTTCTTGCGCTCGGTCATGGTAAAAACCCCTAATCTGGCCGCTGGTTACGTCGGAATCCGGCCGCGCGCAATGGCTCGCAAGGGGCTCGTCCCCACACTATCTAGGAACCGTACCGGTTCGCCCTGTTTCGGAATCGGGTTGTCTTTTGATCGAGTCGTCGTCGGGACCCGCTGCGTGACCATTCCCCACAGTATCCCCAATCTGATCACGCTGGGTCGAATCCTGCTGGTTCCGATCGTCGTCTGGGCCATTGCGGCCGGCCAGATGGAGATCGCGTTTCTGGTCTTCGTGGTCGCGGGGGTGAGCGACGCCGTGGACGGCTTCCTGGCCAAGCGCTTCAACCTGCGGTCCGAGCTGGGAGCGCTGCTCGATCCTCTCGCCGACAAGGCGCTGCTGGTCTCGATCTTCGTCACGCTTGGCATCTGGGGCGCGATCCCGCGCTGGATCGTCATCCTGGTGGTCTCGCGCGACATCATGATCGTCTCGGCGGTGATCGTGTCCTGGCTGTTCGACAGGCCGGTCGCGATGAAGCCATTGATGGTCTCCAAGCTGAACACGGTCGCCCAGGTGGGATTCGCGGCGCTTGTGCTGGCCTCGCTCAGCTTCGGCTTCGAGCCCAGGCCCTACGATGTGGTGCTGATGGTGCTGGTCACCGTCTTTACCCTCGTGTCGGTCGGGCTGTATCTCGTCGACTGGGTGCGCCACATGAGCACCATCGAGGTCCGGTGATCCTCCGCGGAGGGCCCGTCCTGACCTCACGCACCACACGATACGGAGCAATTCGATCTTGGCCGGCCATATCCCCCCTCGTCAGCTGGCCTTCGCGCTGCCGCATGCGGAGAGCCTGACGCGGGACAATTTCTTCGAAGGTCCAGGCAACGCGGCCGGGCTCGCTCTGGTCGACGCTTGGCCGGAATGGCCGGCGCGGACCATGTTCCTGGTCGGCCCCGACGGCTCCGGCAAGAGCCACCTCGCCGCGATCTGGGCCGAGCAGGCAGGCGCCCGATCGCTGTCCGCGCATGCCCTTGAGGCAGGCGTGGTCCCCGGGGCGCTCGCCACCGGCGCGCTGGTGCTGGAGGATCTGACCGCAACCGGTCTCGACGAGCGGGCGCTGTTTCACCTGCTGAACCTGGCCCGCCAGGACGAGGCCTTCGTGCTGATCACGGCGCGCGAGGCCCCGGCGGCCCTGCCGATCGCCCTGGCCGATCTGAGGTCGCGGCTGCGTGCCGTCCCGGTGGTCACGCTGCTGCCGCCCGACGACCAGCTGTTCCGGGCCCTGATCGTCAAGCTGGCCGCCGACCGGCAAATGGCGATCGACGAAACCGTGGTCAGCTATCTCGCCAGCCACATCGAGCGGTCCTATGCGGCGGCACGCCAGACCATCGCGCTGCTGGACAACGAGTCGCTGCGGCTCGGACGCCCCGTCACCCGGGCGCTGGCGGCGGAGCTGCTCCGCCCGGCGTGACCGACGGCCATCTTGACGGCGGTTGATGACGGAACCTCAATGGTGCCGGCAACGTCATCCCCTGGTCACCCAGATTGGGCTACGGTCGACCATTCGCGACTGGACGGATATGGATCGAATTCCCTATGGATACCGAGCAAGTTACTGAAATTTCAGAGAAAGCACCGGTCTCGGCGCCGTCCATCGAGATTGCCTCGAGCCCCGAGCGATTCATCAATCGGGAGCTGTCCTGGCTTCACTTCAACCGCCGCGTTCTGGAGGAATCGGTCAATCCGCGCCATCCCGCCCTGGAGCGGGTGCGCTTCCTGTCGATTTCCGCCAACAACCTTGATGAATTCTTCATGGTGCGCGTCGCCGGCATCCGCGCCCAGGTCCGCGAGGGCATCGCCGAGCGCAGCCCCGACGGGCTGACGCCGACCGAGCAGCTGAAGCTGATCAACGAGACGGTGTCGCAGCTCGCCATCGACCAGCAGGCGATCTGGCGCGACCTGCGCAAGTTTCTCGGCGAGCTCGGCATCGTGCTGGTCGACGGTCAGGACGTCACCAGGAGCGAGCGCGCCTGGATCGAGGACCATTTCCTCGCCAACATCTTCCCGCTGCTGACGCCACTCGCGATCGATCCGGCGCATCCATTCCCGTTCATCCCGAGCCTCGGCTTCACCGTGGCGCTGCAGCTGATCCGCTCCGCCGACGGGCGTCCGATGAACGCCCTCATTCGCATGCCCGGCAAGATCGATCGCTTCATCCGCTTCCCCGGCTCCAAGGATGGCGTGATCCGCCTGATCACCCTCGAGCAGGCGACCGGACTGTTCATCGGCCGGCTGTTTCCGGGCTACACCGTGAAGGGCCAGGGCGCCTTCCGGATCATCCGCGACAGCGAGATCGAGATCGAGGAAGAGGCCGAAGACCTGGTGCGGCTGTTCGAGACGGCGCTGAAGCGGCGGCGCCGCGGCTCGGTGATCCGGCTCGAGATCGAGGCCAACATGCCGGAGGAGCTGCGCCGCTTCGTGCAGAATGCGCTGTCCACGACGGATGACGAGGTGTTCGTCGTCGACGGCGTGCTGGCGATGAACGAGCTGTCGCAACTGACGCGGGTCGACCGGCCCGACCTCGAATTCGCGCCCTACGTGCCGCGCCATCCCGAGCGTGTCCGCGACCATGGCGGCGACATCTTCGCCGCCATCCGGCAGAAGGACCTGATCGTCCATCACCCTTACGAGTCGTTCGACGTCGTCGTGCAGTTCCTGCAGCAGGCGGCGCGCGATCCCGACGTCGTTGCGATCAAGCAGACGCTGTACCGGACCTCCAACAATTCGCCGATCGTGCGCACGCTGGTGGAGGCCGCCGAGGCCGGCAAGTCGGTGACGGCCCTGGTCGAGCTCAAGGCGCGTTTCGACGAGGAGGCCAACATCCGCTGGGCCCGCGACCTGGAGCGCGCGGGCGTACAGGTGGTGTACGGCTTCCTGGAGCTGAAGACGCATGCCAAGCTGTCGATGGTCGTGCGCCGCGAGGGCGGCAGCCTCACCACCTATGTCCACACCGGCACCGGCAACTATCATCCGGTGACGGCGCGCATCTACACCGACCTGTCCTACTTCACGTCGGACCCGGTGATCGGCCGCGACGTCACGCGGGTGTTCAACTACATCACCGGCTATGCCGAGCCGATCGACATCGAGAAGATGGCGGTGTCGCCGCTCACGCTTCGCAAGCGCATCATCGAGCACATCCACGGCGAGACCAGCTTCGCCCGCCAGGGCAAGCCGGCCGTG
Source organism: Bradyrhizobium sp. HKCCYLRH3073 (assembly GCF_051167995.1). NCBI lineage: Bacteria > Pseudomonadati > Pseudomonadota > Alphaproteobacteria > Hyphomicrobiales > Nitrobacteraceae > Bradyrhizobium > Bradyrhizobium sp. HKCCYLRH3073. The sequence continues at coordinate 110,885 of NZ_JBNPUD010000003.1, read as the reverse complement.
ATCTGGATGAAGATGAACTCGCTGGTCGATCCCGACATCATCGACGCGCTGTACGAGGCCTCGCAGGCCGGCGTGTCGATCGAGCTGATCGTGCGCGGCATCTGCTGCCTGCGTCCCGGCCTCCCCGGACTGTCGGAGAACATTCGCGTCAAATCGGTGATCGGCCGCTTCCTCGAGCATGGCCGCATCTACTGCTTTGGTATGGGTCAGGGCCTGCCGAGCGCCAAGGCCGCCGTCTACATCTCCTCGGCCGACATGATGCCGCGCAATCTCGACCGCCGCGTCGAGGTGCTGTGCCCGCTTCAGAACCCCACCGTGCATCAGCAGGTCCTGGAACAGATCATGGTCGCGAACCTGAAGGATACCGAGCAGAGCTGGCAATTGTTGCCGGATGGGTCGTCAACGCGTATGAAGGCCGCGAAGGGCGAGGAGCCGTTCAACCTGCACAATTACTTCATGACGAATCCGAGTCTGTCCGGCCGTGGAAAGTCGCTCAAGGAATCATCGCCGCGCCGGCTCACGCGCCGGAATGAACGCTCTCCTTCATAGGGGCTGTCTGCACCGGGGCCTTCTGCGCCGGGATATGCCGTGGTGAAGCCGCCCCGCACGAGGGCCACGAGCGTCGGTGTCATCGACATCGGCTCGAATTCGGTCCGTCTCGTCGTCTACCAGGCGATGGAACGCAGTCTCGTCACCGTGTTCAACGAGAAGGCGCTGTGTGGGCTCGGTCGCGAGGTCCAGACCACCGGCCTTCTCGCATCTGATGCCGTCGACAAGGCGCTGACCGCGCTGAAGCGCTTCCGTGCGCTGTGCAAGGTGCAGCGGGTGGGGCAGGTTCATGCCATCGCGACCGCCGCCTGCCGGGATGCTTCGAACGGCCCCGATTTCATCGCCAAGGCCGAGAAGATCTGCGGCGCCCCGATCCAGATCCTCACCGGCGCCGAAGAGGCGCGCTATTCGGCGCTCGGCGTCATCTCCGGCATTCACAAGCCCGACGGCATCGTCGGTGATCTCGGCGGCGGCTCACTCGAGCTGATCGACGTGCGCGGGCACCAGGTCCGCAGCGGCGTCACCCTGCCGCTCGGCAGCCTTGCGCTGCAGGATCTTGCCGAGAAATCGCTGAAGAAGGCGCAGCGTATCGCGAGCGAGGCGCTGACCGACCTGCCGCAGCTGCTGGCCGGCGAGGGCCGCACCTTCTACGCGGTCGGCGGCACCTGGCGCGCGCTGGCGCGCATCCACATCATCCAGAGCGGTTATCCGCTCGGGGTGATGCACGGCTATGCGATCCCGGCGGCCGACGGGCTGGCCTTCGTGCGCCGGCTGCGCCGTCTCGTCGCCGCCGACATGCTGGCCGACATCGAAGCGATCGCCGAGGCGCGGCGCCCGCTGCTTGCCTATGCCGCGCTGGTGCTCGAGCACATCATCCGCGTCGCCAGGCCGACGACCGTCGTGTTCTCGACCTTCGGCGTGCGCGAGGGCCTGCTCTACTCCAAGCTTCCCGACGCCGAGCGCGCCAAGGACGGGCTGCTCTGCGCGGCGCAGGGCCTCAACGAGCTGTTGTCGCGCTCGGCCCAGCATGCCCGCGAGCTGATCGACTGGACCGACCGCCTGTTCCGCGTGATGCACATCCGCGAGACCGAGGACGATCGCAGGCTGCGGCACGCGGCCTGCCTGTTGTCCGACATCGGCTGGCGCATGCATCCGGACCATCGCGGCGAGCAGACCTACGGCATCATTCTCAACGGCAATTTCGGCTCGATCAGCCATGAGGGCCGCATCTTCGCCGCGCTGTCGGTGTTCTTCCGCTACGAGGGATTGGGCAACGAGGCGAAGCCGCCTGCTCTCACCGAGCAGCTGAGCCCGGCTCAGATCGATCGTGCGCGCCTGCTCGGCACCGCGTTTCGCGTCGCGCATCTGATCTCGGCGGCGCGGCCCGGCGTGCTGCCTGCGACGCATTTCCGCACCCAGGACCGCAAGCTGATGCTGGTGTTCGAGCACCAGATGGTCGACCTCGTCGCCGACCGCGTCGGCGGACGCTTCAAGCAGCTCGCGCGTCTCGTCGGCCGCTCCGGCTCGATCGTGCGCAGCTAGATCATGATCAGGGCCGCCGCGCGCGGGCCGAGATGGCGATCATGCGCTGGGCGATGATGCCGTAGACCTTGCGCCAGGCCTGCTCGACCTCATCATTCCATTGCGGACCAAGTCCCTTGGCGAGGGTCCACAGCAGCGCTTCGCCGACCACCGGATAGTGCTCCGGCCTGACCCCATAGCGCGCATGATTGCGGCCGAGGATGTCGGTGCTGGACAACAGACCAGTCGTCTGATCGAGGCTGCCGACGAGGACCGCCAGGGTCGCGATGAAGTCCCGTTTCAGCACGTCCATGTCGGCGGGAAACATCGTCCGACATTCCGGCGCAAGCTCGAAGATGCGGTCATAGAACGTCGTCGTCATCTGTGTAGCATTGGCAAATACCAAGTCGAACGACGACCTGACGTGCACGATCTCATCAGCAGTCAACATGCGCAAGTCCAATTCGAAACAATTCCAATCAGGGCCCGACCAGTGGAGCTCGACGTGGTGGTGTCGCGGCGGCGCGAACGGGTTCAAGATTATAAGAAACAGACGATCGCGCCCTGAGTTACTTGTCAAAGGCGCGGCACCGTGCCGCAGCATTGTGGAGCGGCTTGTGATCCGGCCGCGACGGTTGCTGACCGACCCAGTGATCGGAGACGGTAACGGCAACACATATGACGGCCATCGTGCTTCTCGCAGGGCATCGGAGGACGCCGACGCGCCGGCCGCCGCCCTCGAAACAGGCAGGAAATCCCTGGCCTGACCAACGTTCGGATCGGTCCCCGCGCGATCAGTTCGGCCGGATCGCCGGTGCCGACGGGTATCGCATCAGCAGCGCCTCGCCGAGCACGTTCTGCTGATCGTCGGGAATCGCGAACCGGACGCTGAAGCCGTCGGGCGTTGCGAGCGTGATGATGCGCTTCGTCGAATCCGTCGACTGCTCGATGGTCCAGGACGCCAGCGGATAGGCGTAGCGCAGTGCCTGGTCGCCATAACGCGTACGCAGCGCCAGCTCGAGGAGGCCGGGCAGCGTCATGACCAACGCGCCGGCCTGGCTGACCGAGAGGCTGAGCGCCGCCGCATTGCCGGCCGCGTCCTCGAACCCGAGCGAGATCGTCTCACCGTCGTCGACGACCTCACAGACCGTCAGCGCCTTGGCCCGCAGCTCCATGATGGCTCCACATCAATTCACCGTTATTTCCGTATGACTATAGCGAAAAATGCCATCGCGTCCAGCGCGGCAGCGGAAATGCCGCGGTGGCGTTGCTGTATTCATCGTGATATAGCTTCAGATATAACGTGGCCGAAGTGCCACATCTTGCAGGGAGAGTCATGCCGATGAGCGACTATCATCTTTTGATCGGCGGCACGCTGGTGCCGGGCGCCGCGACCATGCCGGTGATCAATCCGGCGACCGAGGAGGTGCTCGCGCAGTGTCCGCGGGCCTCCGAAACCCAGCTCGACCAGGCGGTCGCCGCCGCCAAGGCGGCCTTCCCCGCCTGGGCCGCGACTGCGATCGAGGAGCGTCGCCGGCTCATTGGCAAGATGGCCGACATCATCGAAGCCAATTCGGGCGAGTTGGCCCGGATCCTGACCAGCGAACAGGGCAAGCCGCTCACCGACGCCAGCGGCGAGGTGCTCGGCATGGCCGCGTTCTTCCGCTATCTCGCGACGCTCGAGCTGCCGATGCGCGTGATCGAGAGTTCGGGCGACCGCCAGGTCGAAGCCTATCGCCGTCCACTCGGGGTGGTCGGCGCCATCATTCCCTGGAACTATCCCCTGCTGATCCTGGGCTTCAAGCTGCCGCCTGCCCTGCTCGCCGGCAACACGCTGGTGGTCAAGCCGGCCCCGACCACGCCGCTCTCGACCCTGAAATTCGCCGAGCTGGTCAAGGACGTGCTGCCGGCCGGCGTGCTCAACGTGATCACCGACGCCAACGATCTCGGCGACCGCATGACCGGGCATCCGGACATCCGCAAGATCTCGTTCACCGGCTCGACCGCGACGGGACAGAAGGTGATGGCCAGCGCCGCGCAGACCTTGAAGCGGATCACGCTCGAACTCGGCGGCAACGACGCCGGCATCGTGCTCGACGACGTCGATCCGAAGACCGTCGCGCCCGGTATCTTCGAGGGCGCCTTCCAGAACTCCGGGCAGGTCTGCCTAGCGATCAAGCGGCTCTACGTGCACGAGAGCGTCTATGATGACATCTGCAACGAGCTGGTCGCGATCGCCAAGAACACCGTGGTCGACGACGGCTCCAAACAGGGCACCAAGCTCGGGCCGCTGCAGAACAGGATGCAATACGAGAAAGTGAAGGCGTTCCTCGACGACGCGCACAAGAACGGCAAGGTCATCGCCGGAGGTGCTGCGATGGATCGTCCCGGCTACTTCATCGAGCCGACGATCGTGCGCGACATCAAGGAAGGCTCGAAGCTGGTCGACGAGGAGCAGTTCGGACCGGTGCTGCCGGTGATCAAATACTCCGACCCGAGCGACGTCATCCGCCGCGCCAACGGCACCAGCTACGGCCTGGGCGCATCGGTCTGGTCGTCCGATCCGAAACGCGCGCATGAGATCGCCACCCAGATCGAGGCCGGCACGGTGTGGATCAACAAGCACCTGGACATGGCGCCGCACATCCCGTTCGGCGGCGCCAAGCAGTCGGGCATCGGCACCGAGTTCGCTGAGGAAGGCCTCGCCGAGTTCACCCAGCTGCAGATCATCAACGGACCGGGCCTCACGGCCTGAGCCACATGAAGGCCGCGGACAGTTGTCCGCGGCCTTCCCGCAAACGGGTCCACCGTCATTTTCACTCCGGAGCGCGTGATGTTCGACGCCGAATGCGACCTCGCTGCCCTGGTGTATGATCAGGGCGACGAGCCGGATCAGCTGTTACGAGAGTTCGCAGACCGTCTTCGGGCTCGCGGCGTTCGTGCCGTCGGACTGGTGCAGCGTGTCCAGCGCTCTCTCGACGCGCACGAGATCGCGGCGACGCTGGTGCACAGCGGTGTCGAGATTTCTCTGCTGCAGCGGCTTGGGCGCCAAGCCGGCGGCTGCCGCCTCGACGTCGGCCAATTGCTGCAGGCGGGCTCAGCAGTGGCGGGGGCGCTGAGCGAGGGCGCCGATCTTCTCATCATCAACCGCTTCGGCCGCCAGGAAAGCGAAGGCGGAGGCCTGACCTATCTGATCGAGCAGGCACTGGCCGCGGATGTCCCTGTCCTGATCGCCGTCCCCTGCTTCAGGTTCGCCGAGTGGATCAATTTCGCGCAGGGCATGAGCGTGAGGCTGCCCTGCACGCGTCGCGCGCTGGACCAGTGGTGGTGGAGCGTGTCGCGGCGCTGCGCCGTATTCGACAAGAATCGACCCACGATCTGCGAGCTTCTCAAATGATCGCGGCTGCCGTTCACCGGCAACCTGGCGCTGCGATCAATCGGGCCAGGCCGCAGTCGGCGCGATTATGCCGAAACTTTGTGCATTGTCGGAAACCCTGCAAACCGCTCGGGTGAAGCTATATGATTCTCGATATAGCTAATTGAAATACCAAGGGATTTTCTCTGACTGGATGGACCCGCGGGATCGGCGCGATCGATATTCGCGCATGACAGCGTGGGCCAACCTGCTCCGCAGACGATTGTCGGGGCCACGAACGGTCGTGTATTCCACGGGCAATATGCGATCGATAGCCGGCCATTGAGCCGGCTGCCAGGACATCTCAGGGAAACGGTCAGGAGCGGGTGGACGGCGCAGCCAATCCGGCACGCCGGCCGGACATCCACGAGGAAAGGAACGTTTTTCAATGGCAACCACGACGGCCGGGCTCGAGCAGCTTCTGATGCAGCGCTCGCTCACCGACGCCCAGTTGATTGCGGCGGCGGAAACGGCGGCTGACTTCCGCATCCTTCCCGACGCCACCGTGATCAAGATCGGCGGCCAGAGCATGATCGATCGCGGCCGTGCCGCCGTCTATCCGCTGGTCGAGGAGATCGTCGCCGCCCGCAAGGCGCACAAGATGCTGATCGGGACCGGTGCCGGCACCCGCGCGCGCCACCTCTATTCGATCGCCGCCGGACTGAATCTGCCGGCCGGCGTGCTGTCGCAGCTCGGCGCCTCCGTTGCCGACCAGAACGCGGCAATGCTGGGCCAGTTGCTCGCCAAGCACGGCATCTCGGCGGTGGAAGGCGCGGGTCTTTCCGCCGTGCCGCTCTATCTCGCCGAGGTCGCCGCGGTCGTCTTCAGCGGCATGCCGCCCTACGGCCTGTGGATGCGCCCTTCGGCCGATGGTGTCATCCCGCCCTACCGCACCGACGCCGGCTGCTTCCTGGTCGCCGAGCAGTTCGGCTGCAAGGCGATGATCTACGTGAAGGACGAGAACGGCCTCTACACCGCCAATCCGAAGACCGAAAAGAATGCCACCTTCATTCCCAAGATCTCGGTGCCCGAGATGAAGGCCAAGGGTCTGGCGGACTCCATCCTGGAGTTCCCGATGCTCGACCTGCTCGAAGCCTCGCGACACGTCCGCGAGGTCCAGATCGTCAACGGACTCGTGCCCGGCAATCTGACCCGTGCGCTCGCCGGCGAGCATGTCGGCACCATCATCACCGCGAGCTGAGGGCCCCACCGCCATGGCTGACACCAACACCATCAAGCACGTCGCCTCGCCGCTCGCGCGCCAGACGCTGCTCGACGACAAGCTCACCCGTCCTGTCGCCGGCAAACGCCCGATCGCGCTGCTGCCCTGGCTGCAGGTCGTCAAGATCGGCGGCCGCGCGATCATGGACCGCGGCGCCGAGGCAATCCTGCCGCTGGTCGCGGAGATCAGGAAGCTGCTGCCGGAGCACCGCCTGCTGATCCTCACCGGCGCAGGTATCCGCGCCCGACATCTCTACGGCGTCGGCCTCGATCTCGGCCTGCCGGTCGGCTCGCTCGCACCGCTCGCCGCCAGCGAGGCCGGCCAGAACGGCCACATCCTGGCGGCGCTGCTGGCCTGCGAAGGCGTGTCCTACATCGAGCATCCGACGATCGCCAACCAGCTCGCGATTCATCTCACCGCGGCACGCGCAGTGGTCGGCAGTGCCTTCCCGCCCTATCACCACCACGAATTCCCGACCTCGCGCATTCCGACGCATCGGGCCGACACCGGCGCCTTCCTGATCGCCGATGCGCTCGGCGCCGCGGGACTGACGATCGTCGAGGACGTCGATGGCGTCTACACGGTCGACCCGAACGGGCCGGACGCGGCAAAAGCAAGACTGCTGGGTCAGACCAGCTTCGATGCGTTGGCCAGGCAGGACGGCACGCTGCCGTTCGACCGCACGCTGCTCGAGGTGATGGCCAACGCACGCCACATCTCGCAGGTCCAGGTCGTCAACGGCCTAGTGCCGGGACGGCTGACGGCGGCGCTGCGTGGCCACCACGTCGGCTCGATCATCACGACCGGCGCCAAGGCCGACTGATCCGTTGGATCGCGCAGACGACCGCCGATGCGAATGGCGGCCGTCCGCGTCAACCGACGCCTGGCTCACACCGCAAGATTCATCCAGACGGCCTTCGGCTCTGTGAAATTGTCCAGAGCGGCCGTGCCATGCTCGCGGCCCAGTCCCGAGTCGCGATCGCCACCCCACGGCAACCGCACATCGGTGTAGCCATAGGTGTTGATCCACACCGTGCCCGCGCGCAGCCGCTTGGCGAGGCGCTGGACGCGGCCGATGTCGCGGCTCCAGACGCCGGCGGCCAGGCTGTAGGCGGTGCCGTTGGCCATGCGCAGCGCGTCGGCCTCGTCCCTGAACTTGATCACGCTGACGACCGGTCCGAAAATCTCCTCCTGGGAGATCCGCATCTCGTGCGTGACGCCGGCGAATACGGCGGGGCTGACGAAGTAGCCACGCGGTGCGGCACGCGCCCCGCCGGTCACCAGCGAAGCGCCCTCGTTGCGGCCGATCTCGACATAATCGAGGATCGTCTTCATCTGCCGCTCGGAGATGACGGGTCCGAGCGAGGTGGCACGATCGAGCGGATCGCCGATCCGTAAGCCCCTCGCCCGCTCGGTCAGGCGCTCGACAACCTCGTCATAGACACGCTCCTGCACCAGCACGCGCGAGCCGGCCGAGCACACCTGCCCCGTGTTGAAGAAGATGCCGCTGGCCGCGGCCTTCGCAGCCGCCTCGATGTTCGCATCATCGAAGATGACGTTGGCAGACTTGCCGCCGAGCTCAAGCGACACCCGTTTGAAGTTGCCGGCCGCGCCCTTCATGATGCCGCGGCCGACGCCGGGCGAGCCGGTGAACGTAACCTTGTCGACATCGGGATGATTGACCAGCGCCTCGCCGACCGTGCGCCCGGGACCGGTCACGATGTTGAGAACGCCGGGCGGCAGACCGGCTTCGAGCGCGAGATCGCCGATCCGCAGCGCCGACAGCGAGGTCAGCTCGGCGGGCTTCATCACGACGGTGCAGCCGCAGGCCAGCGCCGGCGCGAGCTTCCACATCCCGATCATCAGCGGGAAGTTCCACGGCACGATCGCAGCGACGACGCCGACGGGCTCGAGCACCGTGTAGGTCAGGGCATCGTCGCGCGTGGACACGACCTCACCGCTGATCTTGTCGGCCCAGCCGGCGTAATATGTGAGTGTATCGATCGCTGCGGGCAGATCCTGGCGCAGCACGGCCGCAACCGGCTTGCCGGCATCGAGGCTTTCTAGCTCGACGATCTCGTCGGCATGATCACGCAGCAGCTGCGCCCATCTCAGCAGGATCGCGCCACGCTCCGCTGCGCGCATCGTGCGCCACGGCCCTTCGAAAGCACGCCGCGCCGCTGCGACGGCACGGTCGACATCCTCGGCGTTGCCCTCGGCGATCGTCGCGATCGGCTGCTCGGTGGCAGGATTGAACGACACGAACGAGCGCCCCGAGACGGAGGGAACGTGCCGGCCGTCGACCAGGAGCTGCAGCGGCTTCGCCAGATAGCGCGACGCGCTGGAGCCGCGTTCGTAGTCATATGCAATGGACATCATATTTCCTCCGCTTCTTGTATGCCAGCGTAGGAGCAAATATGAGTTCGTAAATATGATATCTGTTGCCTATGGCGGGCCATCATATGAAGCCGACTTCACAAGCAGGTCCGATGCTGCGCATCGCGATCGAACCCGTCTGGCGCTTCCACTGGGATGACGGACCGCAGAGCATCGTCGTGATGCTCAGCGTGCTCAGCGAAATCAGGAAAACCGGCAAGATCACCAGCGCGGCCCATGACGCGCACCTCTCCTATCGTCATGTCTGGAATCTGATCGAGCAATGGTCCGCATTCTTCGGCGTGCCGCTGGTGGAGACCCAGCGCGGCAAAGGATCGAAGCTCACGGCGTTCGGCGACAAGCTGGTCTGGGCCGGCGAGCGCATGCAGGCCCGTCTCGGCCCGCAGCTCGACAATCTGGCGCAGGAGCTGGTGACCGAGATCAAGCCGTTCCTGCAGCCGCATCCCACCGTAGTCCGCGTGCATGCAAGCCACGGCTTCGCCGTCGCCAAGTTGCGCGAGCTGCTCGATCGCGAGCCGGGCGTCGGCGTCGATCTGCGCTATGTCAGCAGCCAGCATTCGCTGGTGTCGCTCGCGCAAGGCGCCTGCGACCTGTCCGGTCTGCATCTGCCGCGCGGCGAACTGCGCGCACAGAGCATCCAGGCTTGCCGGGATTGGCTCGATCCCCGGCAGGACTGCGTCATCAGCTTCGTGACCCGCGAGATGGGATTGATGGTCAAGCGCGGCAATCCGCTGTCGATCCGATCATTGGCGGACATCGCGGATGGCAAGATTCGCTTCGTCAACCGCGATCATGATTCAGGCACCCGCCTGCTGTTCGATCAATTGCTCGCTTCGCACGGATTGGACGAGGCGCGCATCAATGGCGCGCAGCAGATCGAGTTCACCCACGCTGCCGTCGCGGCCTATGTCGCGAGCGACATGGCCGACGCCTGCTTCGGCGTCGAGGCGGCTGCGCGGCAGTTCGGGCTGGACTTCATCCGTATCCTGACCGAGGACTACTTCTTCGCCTGCCATCAGTCGTTTCTCGAGAGCGATCCGATGCGGCGCATCCTCGATGTGATGAAGGGCGACGACTTCCATTGCGCCATCGCCGCCCTGCCCGGCTATCAGCCGGCCGACACGGGCTCGGTTCACACCGTGCGCGAGTTCCTCGATCGGCTCGACGCCGAAGCCTGACGGCGCGTGCGGTCGGATCCGCTGGCGCAGACGACCGCTACGGCAGATCGACGCCCCGCGCCGGCACCGGCTCCAGCTGGCCCTGACGCTGCAGCGCGCGGCCACGCCAGATCGAGCCGGCGAGCAGCACCACGCCGGCGCCGATCAGCGACATCAGCGTCTCCATGACATCGACATGGCTCGCGAGAGTGGTCTTGCCGGCGAGCAGCGCCGAGGTCGCCTCGATGTTGATGACGACGGTGCCGTCGAGCAGATGGTGCAGCATCGGCTCGATCGCGGGATCGGTCGCGATCACCTCGCCGGCCACCCAGCCGAGCAGCATCGCGCCGAGCCAGACCAGCAGCGGGAAGCGATCGAGCACCAGCATGATCAGCGCGGCACCCGCGATGATCAGCGGGATGCTCATGGCGAGGCCGATGATCAGCAGCGACGCCTGGCCGTTCGCGGCCGCAGCCACCGCGATCACGTTGTCGAGGCTCATCACGAGGTCGGCGAGCGCGACGATGCGGACCGCATGCCACAGCGTCGTGCCGGCGGCGATCTCGTCGTTCTCGTCTTCGGGCACCAGCAGCTTGGCAGCGATCACGAGCAGCGCCAGCCCACCGACCAGCTTCAGGTACGGCAACGCCATCAGGGTGGCGACGATGCCGGTAAAGGCGATGCGCAGCGCGACGGCAATGCCGGAGCCGGCGACCATGCCCCAGAAGCGATGCTTGCCGTGCAGGCCGCGGCAGGCGAGCGCGATGACCAGCGCATTGTCGCCCGACAACAGCACGTTGATCCAGACGATCTTGCCGAGCGCGAGCCAGAAGCCCGGGCTCTGCAGGTCGGCCTCGAATTGAGCGAGCATGTGGCCGAAGCTGGCGGAATCGGCGAGTTGCGATAGCCAGTTCACGGCCGGGCCTTTCAGACAAGTTCAGCGTAGAACACGAAGGTCGTGCGGCGGAGGGCGCCCTCCGCCGCACGAGGATCGATCAACCGACGATCTCGTTGCCGGAGAAGAACTGCGCGATCTCGATCGCAGCCGTTTCCGCCGCGTCGGAACCGTGCACCGAGTTCTCGCCGATCGACTTCGCATGCAGCTTGCGGATGGTGCCGTCGGCCGCCTTCGACGGATCGGTGGCGCCCATCACGTCGCGGTACTTCAGGATGGCGCCCTCGCCCTCGAGCACCTGGACCACGACCGGCCCGGAGATCATGAAATCGACCAGTTCGCCGAAGAACGGCCGCGCCTTGTGCACGGCATAGAAGGTCTCGGCCTGATCGCGCGTCATGCGGATGCGCTTCTGGGCCACGATGCGCAGGCCGGCCTTCTCGATCAGCGCGTTGATCGCGCCGGTGAGATTACGCTCGGTCGCGTCGGGCTTGATGATCGAAAAGGTGCGCTCAATCGCCATGATGTCGTCCTTGGAGGTGCGGGATTTGGGTGAGTTGCGGGCTTATATCGACGCGATCGGCCGACGGCAAGCGACCGGGACCCTGCCGGAGGCGGGACGCCTTACGACAATTTCACGATTCTGAACATAGTCTGAAGGGTCCGTGCCACCCGTGTTCAGCTCAGGGGCCTTAAGGTCGTGGCTATCGGGCGGGGACGAGCCAGCAGCACGACCGGTGGCCGCCCTCTCCCAGCCTCATCCGTCGGACAATTTCGGCGCCACCAGCGCTGTCATCCAGGAGACGATCATGTTGCGCAAACTCTCCCTCATCGCGGCGGCCGCAATTGCCCTCGGCGCAGCCGCCCTCGCCCCGACCGCCGCCTCGGCTCATTGGCACGGCGGCTGGCATGGGGGCGGTTGGCACGGCGGCTATGGCGGATGGCACCGTCCGTTCTACGGCCCGCGCTTCTTCGTCGGCGGCCCGGTCTACAGCTACGGCTATGGCGGCTGCTACGTGCGCCGCGTGGTTCCGACCCCGTGGGGACCGCGCTGGCGGTTGATCAACCGCTGCTATTGATACGAGCCTCGGCGCGGCACCCGCCCCCCGCCGCACCGAACTCGCATTGCCCCGGCGTCTCCCCCACGCCGGGGCTTTTTTTGTGCACTTTCAACCTCATTTCGGGGTATTCCGGTCGGGAGCCGGAAACAAATCGAGCGGCCACGACTTGTTACAGCATCGTCCTGCAACTGCCCGTGGAATACCGTCATGTCTGGCCGCACCGCCGATTTCAGCGACGCGCTCGATCGCAAGACCAGCCGGTCGATCTGCGAGGCGGTCGGCGAGCGCCTGCAACGCAGCCTGCCGCCGGACGGCTCTCACCTGCCAGCTCCCCTCGCGGAGCTGATGAACGAATTGCGCAAGCGCGACGAGGCCGGGACGAGCCGATCCGGCCGCTGAGACGCGACAAAGCGGTTGCCTTTGGCCGCGCGCGCGGTGACAAGGCGCGCATGCTTTCCATCACCGACATCTCCATCCGCCTCGCCGGACGGCTTCTCATCGACCAGAGCTCGGTGCAGATTCCGCCCGGCGCCCGCGTCGGACTGGTCGGCCGCAACGGCACCGGCAAGTCGACCCTGTTCAAGGCGATCCGCGGCGAACTGTCGCTGGAGACCGGCAGCATCAGCGTGCCACCGCGGTGGCGCATCGGCAGCCTGGCCCAGGAAGCCCCGAGCGGGCCCGAAAGCCTGATCGAGGTGGTTCTCCGGGCCGACCTCGAGCGGCACGCGCTGCTGCACGAGGCCGAGACGGCCCATGACGCAGACCGTATCGCCGAGATCCAGACCCGCCTCGTCGACATCGACGCGCATTCGGCGCCAGCGCGCGCGGCCGCGATTCTCAGCGGCCTCGGATTTTCCGCCACGGACCAGGCGCGGGCCTGCGCCGAATTCTCCGGCGGCTGGCGCATGCGGGTTGCGCTGGCGGCCACGCTGTTCGCCGCGCCAGACCTGCTCCTGCTGGACGAGCCGACCAACTATCTCGACCTCGAGGGCACGCTGTGGCTCGAGGATCACCTGGCGCACTATCCGCGCACGGTGATCGTGATCAGCCATGACCGCGATCTCCTGGAGACCTCCGTCGACCAGATCCTGCATCTCGACCGTTGCAAGCTGACGCTATATCGCGGCAGCTACTCCTCCTACGAAGAACAGCGCGCCACGCGCGAGATGCTCGATGCCAAGGCGGTCAAGCGCCAGGAAGCGGAGCGTGCGCGGCTGCAGGCCTTTGTCGAGCGCTTCAAGGCCAAGGCCTCGAAGGCGCGCCAGGCGCAGTCCCGCGTCAAGATGCTGGAGCGGATGAAGCCGATCACCGCGCTCGTCACCCAGGACGTGCACGAGATCACATTCCCCGCACCGGAGCGACTGCTGTCGCCGCCGATCATCGCGGTCGACAACGCTTCCGTCGGCTACGACCCCGCGCAACCGGTGCTCAACCGCGTCACCCTACGCATCGACAATGACGACCGCGTCGCATTGCTCGGCGCCAACGGCAACGGCAAGTCCACGCTGGTGAAGCTGCTCGCCGGCCGGCTCGCGCCATTCTCCGGCAAGGTCACGCGCGCCGACAAGCTGTCGATCGCCTATTTCGCCCAGCACCAGCTCGATGAGCTGGACGAGACCGGATCGCCGTATAGTCACGTGCGCAAGCTGATGGGCGATGCGCCGGAATCGAAAGTGCGCGCGCGCGCCGGCGCGATCGGGTTTTCCGGCAAGGCGGCGGACACGCTGGTGAAGAGCCTGTCGGGCGGCGAGAAGGCGCGGCTGCTGCTCGGGCTCGCGACCTTCTTCGGCCCGAACATGATCATCCTGGACGAGCCGACCAACCATCTCGACATCGACAGCCGCGCCGCGCTCGCCGAGGCCATCAACGACTTTCCCGGCGCCGTGATCATGGTGTCGCACGACCGCTATCTGATCGAGGCCTGCGCCGACCGTCTCTGGGTCGTCGCCGACCGCACCGTGAAGACCTATGATGGCGACCTCGATGACTACAGGCGCATGGTGCTGTCGTCGCGCAGCGGTGCCGGCACGCGAGACACCGAACGTCCGCAGGGGACCGCCGAGAAGACCGAGCGGCCCCGCAGCGACAACCGGCGGAGCGGGCTGAAGCAGAGGATCACCGCGGCCGAGGCCGAGATCGCGCGGATCACCGAGATCATCGCCAAGATCGACGGCGCGCTGTCGCTGCCCGACATCTTCACGCGCGACCCGAAGCAGGCGGCGCAACTGTCGAAGGCGCGCGCCAATGCCGCCGACGCGCTGGCGCGCGCCGAGGAGCAATGGCTGGAGGCCAGCACGCTGTATGACGAGGCGGGGAGCTGAAGCGCCCCGAGCCTCGGATCGGGCATTCGGCGGAAAGTCGCAGACAACTCGGCTTTCGCGGAATGCCCTCGCGCTCAGCGGCCCGCGCGGATGAATGCGTGGTCGGCGCGAGCGGCCGGATCAGTTGGTCCGCTGAAACAGGTCCGCACCCGGCAGGTTGCCGAGATCGCCGTTGGGCTGAATGTAGAAGAGATTCCAATTCGTCCGGAGTAGATTGCCGCCGACCTGGCCTCTCCACCGCGTGATCGAATTGCACTGAGCAAACGTCACGACCAGCATGACGGCGCTGCCGGCCGATCTGCCGGATACCGGATAGGGAATGCCCTGGCACGCAAATCCTGGCGCGTTGTTGGTGAATTGTCCTCGCACCTGTCCATCGGTGACTGACCAGATCTCGAGCACCGAGCCTCGTTGATTTGTCCATCTCGACGGCGCCGGCAGAACGTCGGCACGCGCAGCAATCGACGAAACTACGACAATCATCGCTGCAAAAAGATACTTGCTGAAGAACCACTTCATGGCGCGCCTCGCTATGCCCGGAGCTGGAGGTAGCAATCATGACTACATACATCCATAAGCTGGAAAGCGCCATTGTGGCAGGTTCAAAATTGCTCTACTTTCGGTACACAACGTTGATGTTTGAGGTTCGATTGAAGCGATTTCAGGAGGACGAAACATGAACAAGCAGCTCTACGCTCGACTTGACGGCCTGCTCTACGACGTCTGCGTCAAGGCGGGTCAGAAGGTGCAGACCGGTGAGGTCCTCTACGTCATCGAGGCGGCCAAATCACAGCTGTCGGTGAAAGCTCCCTATTCCGGGACAATCAGTCAGGTCCGGCGCGGTGCGGGCGAGACGTTGAGCGCGACCGATGTCGTCATGGAGTTGGATGCGGAGGACGCAGCGGCCTGATCAGTCGCTCAAGTCCGGGGTTCGCTGCAGACGGATCGGCGAGGACGCTCCGTTGTAGACCGTCGCTCGAGCCAGCACGCGCTCGGCCTCTAGGGACGGCCAGGATTTTTCGATCTTGGGTCGTTTCCTGTCGAAGGCGCATTGCAGCTCCCCCGGCAGGTCGGACCAGAAGGGCACGAAGGACAACACGATCAAGGCGCGGTCTTCGCTCGAATTGTTGGCATGGGATGCATGCAGAAGCCTGCCGTCGCGAACGATCAGATCCCCCCTCCGAACGGTCACATCGACTTCGTCGCGTCGTGTGGAAACCAGCACGTCGTCGACAGGCAGAATCCGATCGGGATGCGTCGGCCGGTCCTTGATCAAGGCATGGAGATCGTTCTTGCGCCGATGGCTGCCAGGAAGCACGCGCAAGCATCCGTTCGCGGCGCTCGTATCGGTCAAGTAGTACATGAAGTAGAGAATTGGAGGCGTGGCGGCGTAGCTCGCAGCGCTCGACCAGCCCCACCAATCCTGGTGCCAGTGCAGCCTCGGACATCCGGCCGGCTTGGAGATCAGGAAGCCGGCAAAAAAGCGTGCATCCCGGTATCCGGCGCGCTCCAACAGTTCATACTGTGCATCGAACAGAATGATCGGCGCGAAATCGGCCGACGAGCCGACTGAGACAACGGATCCGAGATGAGGCTCCGCGATCGCCTCACGACCGGCTCGCGACTTGATTCGATCGCCGGCCTCGAGCAACTCGCGAGGAAGAAAACCACGGCGCACCGCATACCCGGCCTCCTCCAACTCGCGACGGAGGCCGGTGATTTGCATGGCCGCCTCCTCCGTCAGGTCGCCCGCTTCTTCGCCTTGGGCTTCGCCACCTTCGGCGCCGGTCCCGGATCGGGCGCCCGCTCGACCGAGGTCAGGCGGCCGGAGCTGAACGTGTAGACGCCGGCGCGCGCGCCGCGCAGCCAGGTCACGGTGGCCACGCGCTCGCCGCCATTGCTCGAGATGTTGACGTTGTCGGGTGCACCGATGCCGCGCACCACGTCGCATTCGGTATGACCGAGCGCAACGGTGCCGCCGACAGCCGGCGCGGCCGTGGCGGGATCATTCGCCAGCGCGTTCGCGCCCGCAGCACCGGCCGCAGGCGCCATGCCCGGGCATGCGCCTTCGGCGCTCACAAGATCCTCAGCGGAGACCGGCTTGTCCGGCGTCAGCGGCGGCGCGTCGATCGAGATGTTTTTGATGAACAGGCGCTGCGGCCGGTTGAACCACTCGGCGTCCTTGGACAGGAAATCGGGCGTGCTCGAGCATCCGGCGACGACCGGGGCAAGCACAAGGAACGCCAGAGCGCGCGTCAGCTGTTTGGTGTGGTCTCGCACGATGAACCTTGCTGAATTGCAACCTGTGGACACTCTAACGTGTTGTCCCAACATCACTTTGCGGCACGTTCGTGGCTTTGCCAACGCTCTGCCGGCAAATCGGCAGATTATCATTAATCACGCGGCGCTGCCATCATCGGCGCTTCACGGGCTTCCGTATCATTGTCGGCGCTGCCAGCGTCCCCGTTCATCCGCCTGCCAGTAGGTGACCTCGAATCCCCGCGATTTGCAATCGGTCCACGCCGATCTCGCAGCCGCGAGCGCGTCCGCATCATCGCCGTTGAACACGAGCACCATGCGCTCGTAGCTGTGCGAGTCCGCTGGCAGCGGCGCGTTATCCACCAGGAATCGTACGTTCGCGCGGTTGGGATTGCCTTCTTCCACCGCGAGCACGATCGGCTGGTCGGCCACATCGGCCACCCGCCAGGTGGCGTGCGGCAGAAACGAATCGTCGCGATAGGTCCACAGATGCGCATCGAGCGCATCCGCACGCTCTTCGGACGTCGACTGCACCACGACGCGCCAACCGCGCTCGAGCGACTTCTCGAGCAGCGGCGGCAGCACGCCTTCCAGGGTCATGTTCTGCAGATGGTAGAACAGGACTTCAGTCATCGCCCGACGTCACGCCTTGGCGCCGGATTTGGCTTCAGCCTTTTCAGCCTTGGAGTCGGATTTGGATTCGTAGGAATCCCACACCAGCCGATCGAGCAGCCGGACGCCGTAGCCCGATCCCCAGCTCTGGTTGATCTCCGATTTCGGCGCGCCCATCGCGGTGCCGGCGATATCGAGATGCGCCCACGGCGTGTCGTTGACGAAGCGCTGCAGGAATTGCGCGGCGGTGATCGAGCCGCCATGGCGTCCGCCGGTATTCTTCATGTCGGCGAACTGCGAATCGATCAGCTTGTCGTATTCGTGGCCGAGCGGCATCCGCCACACCTTCTCACCCGTCTCCTGCCCCGCCTTGAGCAGCTTGTCGGCGAGATCATCATTGTTGGTGAAGAGACCGGCATGCTCGGTGCCCAGCGCGACCATGATCGCGCCGGTCAGGGTCGCCAGGTCGATCATGAATTTCGGCTTGAACTTGGTCGCGACGTACCAGAGCACGTCCGCGAGCACGAGGCGGCCCTCCGCATCGGTGTTGATGATCTCGATGGTCTGACCCGACATCGAGGTCACGATGTCGCCCGGACGCTGGGCGTTGCCGTCCGGCATGTTCTCGACGAGGCCGATCGCGCCGATCACGTTGGCCTTGGCCTTGCGGGCGGCGAGCGCATGCATCAGGCCGACCACGCAGGCCGCGCCGCCCATGTCGCCCTTCATGTCCTCCATCGAGCCGGCCGGCTTGATCGAGATGCCGCCGGTGTCGAAGCACACGCCCTTGCCGATGAACGCGACCGGCTGCTCGCCGCGCTTGCCGCCATTGTAGTGCATCACGACGGTGCGGCTCGGCCGTGCCGAGCCCTGGCCGACGCCGAGCAGCGCGCCCATGCCGAGCTTCTTCATCGCGGGCACGTCGAGGATCTCGACGGTGACGCCGAGCTTGCGCAAGGCGGCAGCGCGCTTGGCGAACTCCTCCGGGTAAAGGACGTTCGGCGGCTCGTTGACCAGATCGCGCGCCAGGATCACGCCGTCGGTGACATGGGACCGTGGCGCGAAGGCCTTCTTGGCCGCCGCGACGTCGGCCACGGCGATCGAGACATTGGCGCTGACGGCGCCTTCCTCGTCCTTCTTCTTGGTCTTGTAACGGTCGAACCGATAGGCCCGCAGCCGAATGCCGGCGGCCAGCGAGCTGACCTGATCTGGCAACAGCGGTCCCGAAGGCAGCTCGGCGAGCACCGTCACCGCTTCAGTTCCGGCGTTCAGCTTTCCGGCTAAAGTCCCGCCGTATTTGAGGAAATCCTTGTCCTTGAGGTCCGAGCCCTTGCCGATGCCGATGACGATCAAGCGCTGAATCTTGATTCCCTCAGGAGCCAGCAGATCCAACACCGCACCATCCTTGCCCTTGAACCGGGCTGCCCCGGCCGCGCGCTTGATCAGGTCCGAGGCTCCCCCGAGCGCCTTCTCGGTCGCGACTCCAAGTCGCAGGGTGTCATCGCAGAACGCCACCACGATGCCACGCGGGGCGGTCGACAGCGGGACGAAGCCGACCTTGACGGCGTCGGACATCAAGCAATCCTCCAAATTTCGACGTGATGAGCCGCCACGTCCGACCGAAAACCTCAAGGGCCAGACCAGGATGGCGGCAGTTCGGAACCCAACTTGGCAGCAGTATGGCCTGCCCGGACCGGGGCTGCCAAGCGCCGCGTTGCGGACCGGTCACAATGATGAAATTTTAACCGTATTTTCGTGGCGCCATGCCACAGCCATTTTGTCGACGGATCAAAGGGATGGTACAGATATTCACCGCCTTCGGAACGTGACGGCGACTGCAGCCTTGGGGGGCCCGTTGCGAGGGTTGGCTGCAGCGCGCGTTCCGGCACAGATGACTGGGGATCGAGCGCAGACGATGGGGTCCATCGACAGGTACATCTTTCGCACGACGCTGGCGTCGTTCGCGCTGGTGCTGGTCAGCCTCACCGGCGTGATCTGGATTACGCAGGCGCTGCGCGGCATCGACCTGATGACCAGCCAGGGCCAGACGATCCTGACCTTCCTTGGCATCACCGGCCTCGTGATTCCCTCCCTGCTCGGCGTCATCGCGCCGATCGCGCTGATGATCGCGGTCTCGCACACGCTGAACAAGCTTGCGACCGATTCGGAGATCATCGTCATGAACGCGGCCGGCATGTCGCCGATCCGGCTGTTCGTGCCGTTCGCCTATGCCACCTGCGCGGTGGCCGTGCTGGTGACGCTGATCGCCGCCTTCTTCGCCCCCGACGGCCTGCGCCGGATCAAGCAGTGGGATGCCGAGATCACCGCCGACGTGCTCGCCAACATCCTGCAGCCCGGGCGGTTCGCGCAGCTCGACCAGAACCTGACCATCCGGATCCGCGAGCGCCAACCCGGCGGCGAGCTGTCCGGCATCCTGATCGACGACCGCCGCGACCCCAAGGAGCGAATCACGATCATCGCCGAGAAGGGCACCGTCGTGAAGAATGCCGACGGCTCGTTCCTGGTGCTCGAGGACGGCAATCTGGAACGCTTCGAGCTCGGCAAGCGCGAGCCGGCGATGGTCGCGTTCGCCCGCTACGCCTTCGACATGTCGAAGTTTTCGAACCAGGGCCGCGATGTCACGCTCGGCATCCGCGAGCGCTATCTGTGGGAGCTGATGGCGCCCGCCGAGAACGATCCGATCTACAAGCAGATCCCCGGACAGTTCCGCCAGGAATTGCACGACCGCTTCCTGGCGCCGATCTATCCGTTCGCCTTCGCGGCCCTCACCTTCGCATTCCTGGGCGCGCCGCGGACGACACGCCAGAGCCGCAACTTCTCGTTCGGCAGCGCCATTCTCGCCGTGTTCGGCGTGCGCATGGCGGGCTTCGCCTGCTCGGTCATGACCGTGAAGACGCCGATGGCGGCGCTGGTGCAGTACCTCATGCTGTTCGGCGTGCTCGGCCTCAGCATCTGGATCATCATCGGCGGCGTGGTGGTCGAGCCGCCGGCGCGGCTGATGGAAGCCATCAACCGCTCGAACGCGCGGATCGCACGGCTGTTCGGGAGGCCGGCCACCGCATGAGCATGGTCACCAACACGCTCGGGCGCTATTTCGCCGGCCGCTTCCTGGTCTCGGCGGTCGGCGTGTTCGCGAGCATCTTCATCCTGCTCGTGCTCGTCGACTACATCGAGATGGTGCGCAAGACCTCCGGACTTGCCTCCGCTTCGGCGCTGATGGTGGCGGAGACGTCGCTGTTCCGGGTGCCGCAGCTGCTCGAGAAGATGATGCCGTTCTGCGTCCTGATCGGCGCCATGACCTGCTATCTCGCGCTGTCGCGGCGGCTCGAGCTGGTGGTGGCGCGCGCAGCCGGGGTCTCCGCCTGGCAGTTCATCGCGCCGGCGCTGGCAAGCGCCATCGTGCTCGGGCTGATGGCCACGACCCTCTACAATCCGATGTCGGCCAATCTGCGCGAGCTCTCCAAGCGGATGGAGGCCGAGCTGTTCGGCGCAGCGCCCGGCGGCGGCGTGCAGGATGCGGCCGGCTTCTGGCTCAACCAGATCAACCCCGACGGCTCGGTCATCATCAATGCCGCGCGCAGCGAGCAGCAGGGCGTCCGCCTGACCGGACTGACCCTGTTCCGTTTTGATACGGACAAGCACTTCAAGGAGCGAATCGAAGCGCGCGAGGCGACCCTGGAAGAAGGCCGGTGGGTCTTCCGGTCCGTGCGCCGATTCTCCCTCGATGCCCCACCGGTCGACGAACCGACGTACATTCTTCCGACCAGCCTGACGCCGGCGCAGGTCCGAAACAGCTTCTCCACCCCCGAAACTGTGTCGTTTTGGCAACTGCCGACATACATCCGTTCGTCGGAGAGCTCAGGCTTCGCGACCGCGGGGTACCGACTGCAGTATCATAAGCTGATCGCGCAGCCGTTTTTGCTGGCTGCGATGGTCATGCTGGCTGCGTCCGTGTCGCTCAGGTTCTTCCGAATGGGTGGCGTACAGAAAATGGTTTTGAGTGGCGTGGGCGCCGGGTTTCTGCTCTACGTTCTGTCGAAAGTAACTGAAGATTTGAGCAAGGCTGAGTTGATGAATCCGATCGCTGCGGCGTGGCTGCCGGTGTTCGTCGGCGGCCTCACCGGTTTCATGGCTTTGCTCTACCAGGAGGACGGCTAGTGTCGTTCGTTGCCGTCCGTCAGACAGCGCTCGCCGCGCTCCGGCAGCATGCCGTTGCGCGCGCCGGTTGCGCGCGCGTGCGTCGCGCCGGGTCTGGCGTACTTGGATTCGTTCTGGCCTGCGGGCTCGGCCTGATGGTTGCTGCTGCGACCGCGGTCGTGGCGCCGACCCCTGCCGTCGCGCAGGGCTTCACCTACAATCCGCGCCCGCCCAAGGCGCCGCCGCCGCGCGTCGCCAACGACAACCAGATGCTGGTGCAGGCGACCGAGGTCGATTACGACTACAACAACTCGCGCGTGTCGGCGGTCGGCAACGTGCAGCTGTTCTACAACGGCACCTCGGTCGAGGCCGACCGGGTGATCTACGACCAGAAGACCAAGCGCCTGCATGCGGAAGGCAACATCCGCATGACCGACGCCGACGGCAAGATCACCTACGCCAACAGCCTCGATCTGTCGGACGACTATCGCGACGGCTTCGTCGATTCGCTGCGCGTCGAGACCGAGGACCAGACGCGGATGGCGGCGACCCGCGCCGACCGCTCCAAGGGCAATTACACCGTCTTCGAGAACGGCGTATACACCGCCTGCGCGCCGTGCAAGGACGATCCGAAGAAGCCGCCGCTGTGGCAGGTCAAGGGTGCGCGCATCATCCACGACCAGACCGAGAAGATGCTGTATTTCGAGAACGCCCAGCTCGAATTCTTCGGCGTTCCCCTGGCCTACATCCCCTATTTCTCGACGCCCGATCCGACGGTGAAGCGCAAGAGCGGCTTCCTGATGCCGGGCGTCACCCAGACCGGCGGCTACGGCTTCGGCGTCGACATCCCCTATTACTGGGCGATCGCGCCGGATTACGACGCGACGTTCACGCCGCGTATCACCTCCAAGCAGGGCGTGCTGCTGCAGACCGAGTTCCGCCAGCGCCTCAGCAATGGCGGCTATCAGGTGCGCCTGTACGGTATCGATCAGCTCGACCGCAACGCCTTCGCCGGCCAGCCGGGCGACCGCCAGTTCCGCGGCGGCGTCGACACCAAGGGCCAGTTCGCGCTCAACGACAAATGGGTCTGGGGCTGGGACGGCATCCTGCTGTCCGACTACATGTTCCTGTCGGATTACCGGCTGGCGCAGTATCGCGATCCGTTCAACTCGTTCATGAGCCTCCCGACCGAGGCGATCTCGCAGCTTTACTTGACCGGCGTCGGCAGCCGCAGCTTCTTCGACGTCCGGGCGATCCACTATCTGAGCTTCTCGGGCAACCAGCAGACTGTGCCGGTGGTCTATCCGGTGCTGGATTACTCGAACGTGCTGAACTATCCCGTGTTCGGCGGCGAGTTCAGCTACAAGACCAACTTCGTTAATCTGAGCCGCCAGACGGCCGTGTTCGACCCGATCACGACCACGGCCAACACCGCCGGGCTGTGCACGACGGTGTCTGCCGATCCGCGGGCGCGCCTGCCCACCCAGTGCCTGCTGCGCGCCACGCCCGGCACCTACACCCGCCTGACCGCGCAGGCGGAGTGGCGGCGGTCGTTCACGGATCCCTACGGCCAGATCTGGACGCCGTTCGCGATCCTGCGCGCAGACGCGATCAACGCCAACGTCTCGAACCAGCCGGGCGTGGGCAACTTCCTGCAAACCGGCGACACCCAGGCACTGCGCCTGATGCCGACGGTCGGCCTGGAATATCGCTATCCGTTCATCAACGTTCAGCCGTGGGGCACGACGACGATCGAGCCGATCGCGCAAGTGATCATCCGGCCGAACGAGACCTATGCCGGGCGGCTGCCGAACGAGGACGCACAGAGCATGGTGTTCGACGCCAGCAACCTGTTCAGCGTCGACAAGTTCTCCGGGTACGGCCGGGTCGAGGGCGGCGGCCGCGCCAATGTCGGCGTCCAGGCGACGACGCAGTTCGACCGCGGCGGCACCATCAACGTGCTGTTCGGCCAGTCCTACCACCTGTTCGGGCTGAATTCGTTCGCGGTGCAGGACGCCAACAACACCGCCATCGGTTCCGGCCTGGACAAGAACGCCTCGGACTACGTGGCGCGCGTCGACTATTCGCCGAACCGCACCTACACGTTCAGCATGCGCAGCCGGTTCGACCAGCAGACCCTGAACATCCAGCGCTTCGAGGCGGAAGCCAAGGCGAACTTCGATCGTTGGTCGGTGGCCCTGACCTACGGCAACTATGCCGCCGATCCGGCGCTCGGCTACCTCGACCGTCGCGAGGGCATCCTCGGCAGCGGCTCGGTCAAGGTGGCGCCGAACTGGGTCGTCACGGGTGCGGCGCGCTGGGATCTGGCAGCCAACAAGATCAACCAGTATGTGATCGGCGCCGGCTATGTGGACGATTGTTTCGTGCTGGCCGCCAACTATGTAACGTCGTATAATTATACGGCGGGCACCACTCCCCCCGTTCTGAGCCATGCCTATATGCTCCAGATCGGACTCCGGACGCTGGCCAATTCCTCGTCCACGGGAACCGGGGCTGGGGGCCTGCAGTAGCGCGCGCCAGTCTCCGACGGGCCGCTCCGTGGGGGTCGAAAGTCCCTCGTTGGGAGCCGTGGCGCCGCTTCCAGTTGGATCAATAGCGACAACGAAGCTTGGTCATGACGATCGCGTTCTCTCCTCGCCTTCGGGCCCTGGCCATCTGCACTCTTGCCGCACTCGTCTGCGGCATCGGAACGATGTCGGCTCGCGCCCAGAGCATCGTCGTCATGGTCAATGGCGATCCCATCACCGACTATGACATCGAGCAGCGCACCAAGCTGAACTTCCTGAGCACTCGCAAGCATCAGACTCGTCAGGAGATCATCAACGAGCTGATCGACGACAAGGTGAAGATCAAGGAAGGCAAGAAGTTTGGCGTCGAGCCGACCGCCTCCGACGTCGACCAGTCGTTTGCCGGCATGGGCTCTCGCATGCGGCTCAACCCGGAACAGTTGACCAAATCGCTGGAGAGCCAGGGTGTGCGGCCGGAGACGCTGAAGGCGCGCATCAAGGCCGAGATCGTCTGGAGCAGCCTGGTGCGCGGCCGCTACAAGGAACGCCTGATCGTCTCCGACAAGGACGTGGCCGCGGCTGTCGCCGCCGCGGGCGGCGATGGCGATCAGCAGGGCCAGGCGTTCGAGTACAAGATGCAGCCGATCGTGCTGATCGTGTCGAACTCCTCGAACCAGGGTCTGATGGAAGCG
The DNA here is from genome assembly GCF_051167995.1 of Bradyrhizobium sp. HKCCYLRH3073. Classification (NCBI taxonomy): domain Bacteria; kingdom Pseudomonadati; phylum Pseudomonadota; class Alphaproteobacteria; order Hyphomicrobiales; family Nitrobacteraceae; genus Bradyrhizobium; species Bradyrhizobium sp. HKCCYLRH3073. Next base: position 86,098 of record NZ_JBNPUD010000003.1, on the reverse strand, counting down.
CGGCACAAGGAGGCCGAGGCCTTGCGCGCACGGGTGCAGACCTGCGCCGAAGCCAATAACATCTTCAAGACGACGGCGAATGCGGTCATCAAGGAGATCGTCGTCAAGACGTCCGCCGACATCCCGCCGAATCTGCGCAAGCTGCTCGATGACACGCCGATCGGCCACCTGACTCCGCCGGAAGCGACGCGGCAGGGCATCCAGATGGTGGCCCTCTGCTCGCGGACTCCGACCACGATCGACACGCCGAAGAAGCGGGAGATCAAGGAGCAGATGTACACCAAGAAATACGAGGCCACCTCCAAGGCCTATCTGCAGGAAGTCCGCAAGGCGGCGATGATCGAATATCGCTGATGACGAAGCCGCTCGCGCTGACCCTGGGGGAACCGGCAGGCATCGGACCCGACATCACCCTGCAGGCGTGGCTGCGCCGTACCGAGTTCGGGCTTCCCCCCTTCTACGTGCGCGGCGATCCTGCCTTTCTCGCGCAGCGCGCCAGGCTGCTCGACCTTCCCGTCACCGTGGACGAAGTTCGTCCCGAACAGGCGGCACAGGCGTTTGGGACCGTGCTGCCCGTGGTCTCCACCGGACACGCCGTGACGGCCCTGCCGGGCCGGCCCGACACGACGAGTGCCGCGGCGGCCATCGGCTCGATCCGTGAGGCCGTGGCCGACGTGAGGGCCGGACGCGCCAGCGCCGTCGTGACCAACCCGATCGCCAAGGCCGTGCTCTACCGTGCCGGCTTCTCGCATCCCGGCCATACCGAATTTCTCGCCGAGCTCGCCGCCGATAGCGGCGCGGTCCCGCAGCCTGTCATGATGCTGTGGTCACCGATGCTCGCCGTCGTGCCGGTGACGATCCACGTCGCGCTGCGCGACGCGATCGAGCAGCTCACGAGCCCGCTGATCACCTCGACGACGCGCATCGTCGCGGCGAGCCTGCGCCGCTATTTCGGCGTGTCGCGGCCGCGCATTGCGATGTCGGGACTCAATCCGCATGCGGGCGAGGACGGTACGCTCGGCACCGAAGAGGACACGATCATCGCGCCCGCGATCGCAACCTTGCGCAATGCCGGCCTCGACGTGCAGGGACCGCTGCCCGCCGACACGATGTTTCATGACGCCGCGCGCAAGACCTACGACTGCGCCATCTGCATGTATCACGACCAGGCGCTGATCCCGATCAAGACGCTGGCGTTCGACGACGGCGTCAACGTGACGCTCGGCCTGCCGTTCATCCGCACCTCGCCGGACCACGGCACGGCGTTCGGCATCGCCGGCAAAGGCACCGCCAATCCGGCAAGCCTGATTGCAGCGTTGCGACTCGCCGCACGCATGGTCCAGCAATCATCATGAGCGCGATCGACGACCTCCCGCCGCTGCGCGAGGTCATCCGCGATCATCAGTTGTCGGCGCGCAAGGCGCTCGGCCAGAACTTCCTGCTCGATCTCAATCTCACCGCCCGGATCGCGCGCGCCGCGGGGCCGCTCGAAGACGCCACCGTGGTGGAGATCGGCCCCGGCCCGGGCGGCCTGACGCGGGCGCTGCTCGCGCTCGGCGCACGCCACGTGATCGCGGTCGAGCACGACGAGCGCGCAATCCCGGCGCTGCAGGCGATCGCCGAGCATTATCCCGGCCGCCTCGAAATCGTCTGCGGCGATGCGCGGACCTTCGACGTCGCGCCCTATCTCGGGACCACCAAGGCGAAGATCGTCGCCAACCTGCCCTACAACATCGCGACGCATCTCCTGATCGGCTGGCTCTCTACAGAGCCGTGGCCGCCCTGGTACGACATGATGGTGCTGATGTTTCAGCGCGAGGTCGCCGAGCGCATCGTCGCGCGCGAGAACGAGGACGCCTATGGGCGGCTCGGCGTGCTCGCCAACTGGCGCTGCGAGACCAAGATCCTGTTCGACATCTCGCCATCCGCCTTCGTGCCGCCGCCGAAGGTCACGTCGTCCGTGGTGCGGCTGGTGCCGCGCCCGTCGCCCGAACCCTGCGACCGCCGCGCGCTCGAGCAGGTCGCCGCCGCCGCCTTCGGCCAGCGCCGCAAGATGCTGCGGCAGAGCCTGAAGTCGCTGCCGGCGGATCCCGCGCGGCTTGCAGCCGCCGCAGGCGTCGATCCCACCCGCCGCGCCGAGACCATTCCGGTGTCGGGCTTTGTTGCCATGGCCCGCGAATTGACCAATAGTCGCGACGAGAACAAGTCGTAATCAACAAGCATTTCAGGGAGTTTCATCATGGCGTTGATGCGCCGTCAGTCGCTCGTCAAGTTCGACGCACCGCTGTGCGAAACCATCGTCGAGACGCCGAAGCCGCAAGGCCGGGAAGTTCTGGTTCGCATCGAGCGCTGCGGCCTGTGCCACTCCGACCTGCATATCCAGGACGGCTATGCCGATCTCGGCGGCGGCAAGCGCCTGGACACCACGCGCGGCATGACCCTGCCCTTCACGCTCGGCCATGAGATCGCCGGCGTCGTCGACGAGGTCGGCCCCGACGTGCCGAAGGAGCTGATCGGCGCCCGGCGCGCGGTGTTTCCGTGGATCGGCTGCGGCCAGTGCCGCGACTGCGCCAATGGCGACGAGAATTTGTGCGCCAAGCAGCGCTTCCTCGGCGTCTCGATCGACGGCGGCTTCGCCACCCACGTGCTGGTGCCAGATGCGAAGTATCTGCTGGAATACGATCCGCTGCCGGTCAACCAGGCCGCGACGCTGATGTGCTCCGGCGTAACGGCCTATGGCGCGCTCAAGCGCCTCGTGGATCGGCCTCGCCAGCGCAATCTGCTGCTGATCGGACTCGGCGGCGTCGGCATGATGGGCCTGTCGTTCGCGCAGGCTATGTTCAAGCAGCCGATCTCGGTGGCCGACCTCTCGGCGGCCGCGCGCGAAACCGCGCTGCAGAATGGCGCCGCGACGGCCTACGATCCGGCCGAGCCGGATGTGATCAAGCGCATCCTCAAGGAGACCGAGGGCGGCTTCGACGAAATCGTCGATTTCGCCGGCAACGAGAAGTCGATGGCCTTTGCGGTTTCCGTCGCAGCGCGCGGCGGCAAGATCGTCGTGTCCGGACTGATGGGCGGCCAGTTCACCCTGCCGATGGTTCAATGGGTGTACAAGCGCATGACCATCGAGGGTTTCATGGTCGGCACGCTGGCCGAGGCGCACGAACTGATGGCGCTCGCGCGCGCCGGCAAGATCAAGCCGCCGCCGATGCGCGAGGAGCCGATGGCTGACGTACAGAAGTGGATCGATGCGCTGCGCGCCGGCCATGTGGTCGGACGCGTGGTGCTGACGAACTGATCCCTCGCCGTTGCGACATCGCACGCGGCGGCGGTGCTGCACCGCCGCCGCTCGCCGCCACTGCGGCCAATCATTTGTCCACAAACGTAGAGGTTGTCGGCGCGACGCCTCTGCCCCCTGAGGGTGAAAAGCCAGGTCCATCGTCACCGATGTGACCGATTTGGCGCGATAGCGCGGCCAAAATCGCGGCGTGATGGGGAGCTTCTTGTGGGAAAAAAGCCGCACTCGGGCACGAAAGGATCGCGACAGAATTAATCCGGAATTGCGGCTCATTGCCACCCAACTTCTCTCCGAGAACGCGCCGTTGCGTAAGCGTATCCGGAGTCTTCAATGGCAAGCCGAACGGCAGGAGTTGCGTTTGCCATTGCAGCCGGAATCCTTGGCACCGTCGTGCTCGTGCTGCCGCGCGTCGTGTTGGCGGCGGAGGAATGTCTGACCGAGCCGACGGGAGAGAAGTCCGACGCGCAACGCTGGTACTATCGTTTCGATCGTGGCACCAATCGGCGTTGCTGGTATCTGAAAGACGCCAACGGCAACACCCGTGACGCCGCGGCACCGATACGGGCGACGCAGCAGCCGGCTCCGTGGGACTTCGCCCAGCCCGCTCCACCCAAACTGACGCCAAGACGCACCGATGGCCCGGTCGCTCGCACCAGCGACGCCCTCGCAGAAGCGCCGCAGCCGCGGCTGCGTGCCGATCTCGCCGTGCGGGGCACCCCGAAGCCGCAGACTCTTGCCACACCGACGACGCTGACCGCATCCGACACCAGCCTGCCCCGCAGCCTCGATACCTCGCCCTGGCCCTCTGCCCCGCCACAACAGGCGGAGCCGATCGCTGCCGATGCGCCACCGCCGGCAATGGCCGACGACGGCAATGCGGAGCCGGACACGAATGCGGCGCCGGCTGCCGACGGGCCGATCATCGCACCGAAGCCAAGCAAGCCCGAAGCGCCCATCCACGTGCTCATGCTCGTGGTCATCGGCGCCCTCGCGATTTCAGGACTGCTGGCGAGCGCGCTCTATCGGCTCAGCCGGATGGGACGGCGGCAACGGCGCAACGGCAGCTGGCACGCGGACGCAGTCCGGATGCGCCGTAGTCGCATCAAACCACGGTCCAAGGCGCCGCAGGGCGGGATGCGTGCGGGCCGCGGCAGCATGCCGGCAGCACCCTCCCATTCAGGCGGCAGCCGCGGCTCTCAGCCGGCTTCGGCGCTCGACCTCGCGAGCGCGCGGCTGGCGGCTTCGCCGGACCAGGTCGAGCCCCGTCCGCAGCGGCCGGCGCCGTCTCCCCAGCAGCAGGATCACCCGGCCGTAGCCGCACGCCGACGCGACCGGGACGCGGCTGCGGCGATGCAACGATCGCAGTCCACCGACGCGGTATGGCAGGCGGTCGATGAGCTGGTCGATCGCGCAGCAGTACGCCGGGCCGAGCCTTCCGGGGCACAGACCGCTGCGACCAACGCGCAGCCAATGCCGGTTGCCGCAACTGCCCCATCGCCTACTGCTCCGGCGCAGGCACAACTGACGGCTGCCCAGATGGCCGCGGCGCAGGCCGCTGCCGCCAAGATTGCAGCAGCCCAGGCGAGCGCTGCTGCTGCAGACGCCTCGCCGCGCTCGCCGACCTATGCGGCACCGACGGCACCCGCCGAGCCCTGGCCGGCGGCGCAGCGGGTTGAACCAGCGAATCCCGCCCGTATCCAGGTGGGCGCACCAATGCCGCCATCGGCCCCGCCACCGACGCAGGCTGCCGCGACCGCCGCCCCACCCGCCCCTGTCGACGTCAGCGAAATCGTGTCGGCGCTGCGCAGGGCCCGCAACAGCGATGCCACGTCCCCCGCTGCCGGCGCGCCGATCGACGCCGCCAAGGTGATTGCCGCGCTGCTGGTGTCGCGCGCGGCCAAGCGGCGTACCCCGCAACCCGGCGAGGCTGGCGACGGTCCGGCTGCAGCGGCCCTCGCTGAGACGGCTCCGCCAGCGCAGGCGGACGCTGCACACCGGACCACGCAGGCGTCGCAACCCCTGACGAACCAATTGCGTGGCGGCCAGCCGGCCGCTCAGCCCGTTCCCGCGATGCCCGATCAGCCCGCGCCCCCGCGCGCGCCGTCAACGGCACCAGCCGATCCAGCGGCCGCGCTGATCGAGACGCTTCGCGCGCATGCGGCACGACAGCCGGCCCCTCAGCCTGACGATGACATCGCGAGGGCCGGACCCGGGATGATGTCGGAGGCCCCTGCCGCCGAAGACGACGAGCTCGACGATCCTGCGGCGGCGCTGATCAACCTTCTGCAGTCGCGCTTTTCATTGCCCGAAGACGAGCTGGAGGCGGAGCCGCAGCAGGAGGAGTTCTCCGTCGAGGCTCCGCAGGACGTCGCGCATATGCATGATGATCCCGCGGCCCGACTGATGAGTCTCTTGGAATCGCGGTCGTCGATCCCCGCCGCGCCACCGATCATCGACAGGCCGCAGGCGCCGCAGCAACCGCAGCGGCCGCCGCAGCAGCGACCCCTGTTCGTGCCGAGCCAGTTCGAGGACCCGGCGACCCCGCCGCTCGACTTTATTCCGCGGCCTCCGGCGCTGCGCCCGCGGCCGCGCAACATTCAGCACGATGATGAGCTCGACGGCATCCAGGACATCCTGGCGCGCCTCGGCCGGCGGGCGTAGACGGAAGGCGTTTCAGCCCTCGAGCTGGCGCTGCAACTCGCGCACGAAGGTCGTCAGGCCGGTGCGGCGCTCGCGCTTCAGGCGCTCGGCCTTGAGGATCGACTGCACCTCGGCAAACGCGTCGTCGACGTTGCGGTTGATGACGATGTAGTCGTACTCCGCCCAGTGGCTCATCTCGTGGCTGGCGCGGCTCATGCGCCCGCGGATGACCTCATCGGAGTCCTGCGCGCGGGTGTGGAGACGCTTCTCCAGATCGGCGGCGGACGGCGGCAGGATGAACACGCTGACGACGTCCTGCCGCGCCTTCTCGCGCAGTTGCTGCGTGCCCTGCCAGTCGATGTCGAACAGCACGTCCTGGCCCGCCGACAACGCCGCTTCGACCGGCGCGCGCGGCGTGCCATAGCGGTTGTCGAACACGGTCGCCCATTCGAGCAGCTCGTTGCGCTTGGCCATGTCCTCGAAGCGCGCGCGGTCGACGAAGTGATAGTCGCGGCCGTCGACCTCACCTGGCCGCATCGAGCGCGTCGTCGCCGAGACCGACATCCGCAGGCCCGACATGCGCTCGATCAGCAGGCGCGACAGCGTCGTCTTGCCCGCCCCCGAAGGGGATGACAGCACGAACATCAGGCCGCGCCGCTCGACCCCATCGAAGCTTCCGTCGTGAGCCGCCATGGATCACTCCAGATTCTGAACCTGTTCGCGGAACTGCTCGACCACGGTCTTCAGCTCCAGGCCGATGTTCGTCAGCTCGATGTCGTTCGACTTCGAGCAGGTGGTGTTGACCTCGCGATGGAATTCCTGGGCGAGGAAGTCGAGCCGGCGGCCGACGGGCCCGCCCTTGCCGAGCATTTCGCGCGCCTGCGCGATGTGGGAGGCGATGCGATCGAGTTCCTCGCGCACGTCGGCCTTGGCCGCGATCAGCAGCGCCTCCTGCGCCAGGCGGTCAGGATCGAAGCGGTCCGACGTGTCGAGCAGGGCCGCGACCTGCTCGGCGAGTCGCGCCTTGATGGCCTCTGGCTTGCGGCCCGGCGATGTTTCGGCCCTCTTCGCCAGTGCCTCGATCTCGTCGACGCGCTGGTTGAGGATCTGTCCGAGCGTGTCGCCCTCACGCCGACGCATCTCCACGAGATGTTTCAGCGCGGTCTCGAACGCCGCGATCGCCGCCTCCTTGGCGGCCTTGTCCTCGGCCTCGTCGGTCTCCGGCTCCGCCACCTCGATCACGCCCTTGATCGACAGCAGCCCATCGATGCTGGGCGCGACCGCGTCGATCCGGCCCGCGAGCTGGCTCGCCACCTTCACGACGGCCGCCAGCACATCCTCGTTGATTCGTACCGTCGACCCGGTCTCGGTGCGCTTGACGGTGAGATTGGCGTAGACGGTGCCGCGCGACAGCACCTCGGTGGCGCGCTTCTTGGCGAAGGCCTCGACCTCGTCCCAGCCCTGCGGCAGCCGCACCCGGACGTCCAATCCCTTGGCATTGACCGATTTCAACTCCCACTCGAACGAGTAGGGACCGCTTGCCCCGTGGCTACGGGCAAAGCCGGTCATGCTCGACAGCGCCATTTCGTCCATGTCTCCGGCATATCGGGAATGGCGGGACAGACTCGCTCCGCCAAAAGTGCGCGAACCTTACGGCCTTTTGGGCAAATGTTAAGCCCGGTTCTGCGCGGCCGACATGCGTGGGAAATTATTGCTGAACGACCGGCGGGGTCGGCTGCGCAGCGCCCTGCCGCGCCCCGTTGCCGGGTGCAACACCGCCGTTGGCGCGGTTGGCGGGCGGCCTCTTCGCACCGGCCGGCGCCCGTGGCGCGGCTGCTGCCCCGGCCGCCGGATCCGCCGCTCCGCCGGCAACGGCGGGCGGCGCCTCGTCGGGCTCGACGGTGTCGTTCTGGGTCTGGCGCTCCATCGCCCTGAGCTTGGCGACGTTCTTCTGGTGAAGGTCGTAGGTTTCGGTGAACGCGTGGCCGCCGGTGCCGTCGGCGACGAAATAGAGATCGCGCGTGCGCGCCGGATTGGCCGTCGCCTCCAGCGAGGCGCGGCCGGGGTTGGAGATCGGTCCCGGCGGCAGGCCCTCGATCACATAGGTGTTGTAGGGCGACGGTTGGGTGATCTCGCTGCGCTTGATCGGACGGCCCAGCGTGCCCTTGCCGCCGACCAGACCATAGATGATGGTCGGATCGGACTGCAGCTTGATCCTCTGCTTCAGCCGGTTGACGAACACCGCGGCCACCCGGCTGCGCTCGTCGGGCTTGCCGGTCTCCTTCTCGACGATCGAAGCCAGCGTCACCAGCTGCTCCGGCGTCCTGACCGGCAGATCCGGACTGCGCCGTTCCCAGATCTCGGCCAACACGCGCTTCTGCGCCTGCTGCATGCGCTGCACGACCTGATCGCGGCTGGTCCCGCGCGGGAACTTGTAGGTCTCCGGCAACAACGTGCCTTCGCGCGGAATCTCGCGGACGCTGCCGGTGAAGATCTCGTTCTCGGACAGGCGCGCCACGATCTGCTCTGACGTCAGGCCTTCGGGCACGGTCACCGAATGCTGCACGACCTTGCCTTCGACGATGACGCCGATCACGTCGCGCAACGATGCATTCTTCTGGAACGCATACTCGCCCGGCTTGAGGTCGGAACTGGCCTTCAGCGCATAGACCCCACCGATGAAGATCCACGGATTGACGTCGATCACACCTTCACGCGCGAGCACGTCGGCAATATCGCGTTTGCCCGCGCGCTGCGGGATGTTGACGACCTTGTCCTCCTGCAGCGGTCCTGCCGCTTCGAGGATCTGCCGTCCATAATAGTAGGCCGCGCCCACGCCGAGCATGGCCAGGATGAGCAAGGTGATGATCGCATTGCCGACCACCACGAACGGATTACGGGCGCGGTCGGAGCGGCGCGGCGGCGGCGGCACGCGTTCCGGCTCCAGCGCTGCGCGCGGGCTGCGGGGCGAGATGGGCGGCCGTTCACTCATCGATGCAACCTTCAGTCCTGTCGCTCTCGTCGTGGCCGTGCGCTCCCCAACGCAAGCGACCTGAAGTCCACGCCCAATTTAACGATTCGTCATCTCGTCATCGAATACGGCGAAAAGGTGTTTTCGCCGGGCCTCACCGCCATGCGCATCCACTTACCGCATCGGCGCCGAAGGCCGACCTGCGAAAGACACGCGAAGTTAAAGACACGCGAAGTCTTGGGTTCTAGTGTGGCTGCAGTCGGATATCCGCGTGACCAAGCGACAATCGGCCCGAGCGGCATTCCGTCCTTCCGCACTAGGTCACCACGCGCCGCAAAACCACCGACGCGTTGGTGCCGCCGAAACCAAAGGAGTTCGACAGCGCCACGTTGATCTCGCGTTTGCGAGGTGCATGCGGCACGAGATCGATCGCGGTTTCCACCGACGGATTCTCCAGATTGATCGTCGGCGGCGCGATGTTATCCCGAATCGCGAGAATGCTGAAGATGGCTTCGACGGCGCCGGCCGCGCCGAGCAAATGGCCGATCGACGATTTGGTCGACGACATCGAGATCTTCGAAGCGGCATTGCCAAGCAGGCGCTCGACCGCGCCGAGTTCGATCTCGTCGCCGACTTGAGTCGAGGTGCCGTGCGCGTTGATGTAGTCGAGGTCGGCGGCCGTGATGCCGGCGCGCTTCAGCGCCGCACTCATGCTGCGAAAGCCGCCGTCGCCATCCGGCGATGGCGATGTGATGTGATAGGCGTCGCCGGACAGTCCGTAGCCGCAGACCTCGGCGTAGATCCGCGCGCCGCGTGCCTTGGCGTGCTCATACTCCTCGAGCACGACCACGCCGGCGCCCTCGCCCATCACGAAGCCATCGCGGTCCTTGTCGTAAGGACGCGACGCGCGCTCGGGCGTCTCGTTGAATCCGGTCGACAGTGCGCGGGCCGCGCAGAACCCGGCCATGCCGATTCGGCAAATCGGCGATTCGGTGCCGCCGGCGACCATGACATCGGCATCGCCGAGCGCGATCAGGCGGCTGGCGTCGCCGATCGCATGCGCGCCGGTCGAGCAGGCGGTGACGACCGAATGATTGGGGCCCTTGAGCCCGTGCTCGATCGAGACATAGCCCGAGGCGAGATTGATCAGACGTCCGGGAATGAAGAAGGGCGACACTTTGCGCGGACCGCGCTCCTTCAGCAGGATCGCCGTGTCGGCAATGCCCGAGAGGCCACCGATGCCGGACCCGATCAGCGTGCCGGTGGCGCAGCGGTCCTCTTCCGTCGCGGGATGCCAGTTGGCGTCATCGAGCGCCTGACGCGCCGCAGCCATCGCGAAAATGATGAAATCGTCGACCTTGCGCTGGTCCTTGGGCTCCATCCACTGGTCGGCATTGAAGGTGCCGTCGGAGCCATCGCCGCGCGGCACCTGACAGGCCACCTTGGCGGGAAGATCGGAGACCTCGAACGACTCGATCAAGCGCGCACCGCTCTTGCCCTGAAGGATGCGCTGCCAGGTCGTTTCCACACCACAGCCAAGCGGCGAAACCATGCCAAGGCCAGTGACGACAACCCGCCTCATGTTCGTTTCTCCAGACCCGATTTTGAGCGCTTGTGGATCGGCTGACGGCCGTCGCCGCATCTCGGGTCAATTGTTCGAGTAACACGGTCTGGCCAGGCAGCGCGACCGAATCGTCTGTCGCCGGCCGCCAGATGACGGCTCATCACGACGCCGCCAACAGCAAGAAACCGGTCGACCGCACAAGACGGATCGGCCGGTTTCGCGCAACTTCGCCGGAGCGTCAGCTCTTGGCGTTCTTCTCGAGGAACTTGGTGGCGTCGCCGACGGTCAGGATCGTCTCGGCGGCGTCGTCCGGAATCTCGCAACCAAACTCTTCCTCGAAGGCCATGACGAGCTCGACCGTGTCGAGGCTGTCAGCACCGAGGTCGTCAATGAAGCTCGCGTTGTCGACCACTTTCTCGGGCTCGACACCAAGGTGTTCGACCACGATCTTCTTAACCCGCTCGCCAATCTCACTCATCGTTCAACCTCGTGCTTGTTCCTTTAAGACCCGACCCCCGGATGATCCGCATCACCCCGGCCGCTAAACTTCCTTCGCGATCGCGCAAAACCAGATTTGCCCCGCAGCGCCCCTTTACCGAAATTTGGCGGACGACTTGCGGTCCGAAAACTTCGGAAACGGGGCCACTCACAAACTCCAATCCACACTCTCCATGAGGCCGGTACGCCTCCGATCCAGAGCGCTCAAACAGGAACCCGGATCAGCAGCGCCAGCCGACGGAGGCCCGGCGAACGATGGCAGCTCGCCCCGCCAATATACAGGGTTTGGAAATCCTGCAATGGCGTTCTTCGTGCCCCCATCAGCTGCCCGGTTACCATACACGCGAATCGTTGACCACACGGCCCGGTATGCTGGTCGCGACGTCTTTTCGCCGCATTCCGAGCCGCGGCAGGGCCTAGATCATCGCCATGCCGCCGTTGACGTGGATGGTCTGGCCCGTGACATACGCCGCCTCGTTGGAGGCGAGGTACACCGCAGCTGCAGCAATGTCCTCTGGCGTGCCCAGCCGCGCCGCCGGCACCTTGGCGAGGATCGACTCGCGCTGCTTCTCGTTCAGAGCGTCGGTCATCGGTGTCTTGATGAAGCCCGGTGCGATGCAGTTGGCGGTCACGCCGCGCTTGGCGTACTCGGCGCCGAGCGTCTTGATCATGCCGATGATGCCGGCCTTGGACGCCGTGTAATTGCCCTGCCCCGGATTGCCGGTGACGCCGACGATCGAGGTGATCGCGATGATGCGGCCGAAGCGCTTGCGCATCATCAGCTTGGTGGCGGCACGCGAGAGGCGGAATGTCGCGGTCAGGTTGACCTTGATTACCTCGTCCCAATCCTCGTCGCGGAGCTGCACGAACAGGTTGTCGCGGGTGATGCCGGCGTTGGCGACGAGAATGTCGACCTGCCCCATCGCCTGCTCGGCGGCCGGCACCAGCGCCTCGACCTCGGCCGCGTCAGACAGATTGCAAGGCAGCACATGCACACGGCTGCCCAGCTCGCCCGCGAGGGTCTCGAGCACCTCGCGCCGGGTGCCGGAAACGGCCACGGTCGCTCCCTGGGAATGCAAGGCCTTGGCGATCGCATTGCCGATGCCGCCGGTCGCGCCGGTGACCAGCGCGGTCCTGCCACTCAGATCGAACATCAAACTCTCCTCAATGCCGCTATACGCGACGCTCTACGACGTTTTGACCGCGGCCAGCGCATCCTTGGCGGCCGCAATGTCCGCCGGTCCGCCGACGGCGACACCGACTGCACCATCCGCGATCCGCTTGACCAGGCCGCTGAGCACCTTGCCCGCGCCGATCTCCAGGAAGCGCGTCACGCCCTGGCTCGCCATGTAGGCGATCGATTCGCGCCAGCGCACCGTACCCGTGACCTGCTCGACCAGGCGACGGCGAATCTCGTCGGGATCACTGATCGGGGCCGCGAGCACGTTCGAGACCAGCGGCGAGGCCGGCGCCTTGATGGTGACCTTGGACAGCGCCTCCGCCATGACGTCGGCCGCCGGCTGCATCAGCTTGCAGTGGAACGGCGCGGAGACCGGCAGCAGCATGGCGCGCTTGGCGCCCTTGGCGCGTGCGATCTCGACGGCGCGATCGACGGCAGTCTTGTTGCCGGACACCACCACTTGGCCGCCGCCATTGTCGTTGGCGGCCTGGCAGACCTCGCCCTGAGCCGCCTCTTCGGCGACCGCCACGGCCGCCTCGTAATCCATCCCGAGCAGCGCGGCCATGGCGCCGACGCCCACCGGAACGGCCTTCTGCATGGCGAGCCCGCGCGTCCGCAGCAGGCGGGCGGTGTCGGCGATGGTCAGGCTGCCGGCGGCCGCCAGCGCCGAATACTCGCCCAGCGAGTGCCCCGCGACGAAGGCCGCGTCGCGCGCGACCGAGACCCCTGCCTCGGCCTCCAGAACCCGCAAGGTCGCCATCGATACCGCCATCAGGGCGGGCTGGGCGTTCTCGGTCAGTTGCAGGGTTTCGGCCGGGCCTTCCCAGATAATGGCGGTCAGCTTCTCGCCGAGGGCGGCGTCGACCTCATCGAACACGGCGCGGGCTACCGGGAAGGCGTCCGCGAGCGCCTTGCCCATGCCGACGGCCTGGGACCCCTGCCCCGGAAAAGTGAATGCTGCCGTCATGGCCGCCCCCTGAACGTTCCAAAATCCCTGGAATTGAGTAACTTTGGCCGGAAAGACACTGGCAAAGGCCGGGATGTCAAGCGCATGACCGGCTCAATTCGACCACTTTCCCTTGCCTTGGCGCCGAAAATCGGTATAAGGCCCGCCATCCGTGGATCCCGAGCCGGGAGCTGAACGGACGGTCCCAGCAAATTCACCTTGCTCAACCTTGGGGATGTACCCTCTCCAAGCTGTCCAGGCGACTTTGATGTGGCAGGGCCAGTCGGCCCGTCGTCCCGTGTTCCCGCCTTCTGAGCTGACGTCTGCGAGTCCTTTCCACAAGGTCTCGAAGGGCTTGACGCCGGGATTTGCGCCAACTTGGAAAGGACAGCCATGCCGCTTTACGAGCATGTATTCCTCGCGCGTCAGGACGCGAGCACCCAGCAGGTGGAAGAACTGACGGCTCAGATGACCGGTATCGTCGAGGGTCTCGGCGGTAAGGTCACGAAGACCGAGAATTGGGGCGTTCGCTCCCTCACCTACCGCATGAACAAGAATCGCAAGGCGCACTTCGTGCTGCTCAACATCGACGCGCCGTCCGCGGCGATCGCCGAGATCGAGCGCCAGGAGCGGATCAGCGAGGACGTGATCCGCTACCTCAGCGTCCGCGTCGAGGAGCTCGAGGAAGGCCCGTCGGCGATGATGCGCAAGGCCGATCGCGACCGTGAGCGCGACGACCGCGGCGGCGGCTTCCGTGGTGAGCGCGATGGCGGCGGCTTCCGTGGCGATCGCGGAGACCGTGGCGATCGTGGCCCGCGCCGGCCCCGTGACGAAGAAACGACGGACGAGGAGTAAGATCAATGGCTGAAGCCCCCGCACGTCGCCCGTTCTTCCGCCGCCGCAAGACCTGCCCGTTCTCCGGGCCGAACGCGCCGAAGATCGATTACAAGGACTCCAAGCTGCTGATGCGCTACGTGTCCGAGCGCGGCAAGATCGTGCCTAGCCGCATCACCGCCGTGTCCGCCAAGAAGCAGCGCGAGCTCGCGCGCGCCATCAAGCGCGCCCGCTTCCTCGGCCTGCTGCCCTACGTCATCCGCTGATTGCGGACCTCGGACCGGCGGCCCCGCGCCGCCGGCTCCTTCCGTTGAATTCTCATAAGGCTTCCGGGTCGTCCGGTCGCCGATGGTTGGGGCGAAGGCGCCTCTAACCGCTCGAAGGGAGCGGGACAGCTGATGATCGGAACGCTTCTCATCGCGCTCGCAGCAGGCGCTGCCTCCGCCGTCATGTTCGCCTCGACGGCGGCGGGCGTAATGACGGCGCTCGTGCTTGCGCTGCTCGCGCCCGTGCCGCTGCTGGTCGCCGCAATCGCCTGGGGCCGGCTTTGCGCTGTCATCGGCGGTCTTGTGGCAACCGCTTGCGTGCTGGCCATCTTCGGCTTCGATCGCGCGCTCGCCTTTGCAGTCTCTGTGACGCTGCCGGCCTGGTGGCTCGGCCACCTCGTCCTGCTCGGCCGGCCGACGACCAGCCCATCCGGCCAGGATGGCATCGAATGGTATCCGCCCGGCAACATCCTGCTGTGGATCGCGGTGATCGCCGCGCTGATTGCCGCATTCTCCTTCGGCACCGACATGACGGCCACCAATCAGGGTCTCAGGCGGCTGCTGTCGCGCGTGCTCGGCAATACCGTCGCGTCGACCGACGCGGTCGACATTCCCCAGCTGGTCGAGCTCCTGGTCTTCATGGCGCCGCCCATGGCCGCGGTGATCATGACCACGATCCTGTCGCTCAACGTCCTGGCGGCTGCAAAGATCACGGCGATCTCCGGCCGGCTGATGCGCCCATGGCCACGCCTGCGCGACACCAAGCTGCCGCTGATGACGCTGCCGGCGCTGTTTGCGATCATCGCCTTCTGCTTCCCGGGCGGGCTGATCGGCATGCTCGCGCGAATCGCCGCCGCAGCGCTGCTGACCGCCTATGCGCTCACCGGCTTCGCGGTCCTGCATACGCTGACCCTGCCGCTGCGCACCCGGCCGCTCTGGCTCGGCCTCGCCTACGCGCTGATGCTGACCTTCATCTGGCCGATCCCGATGCTGGCGATGATCGTCCTCGGCCTCGCCGACGCCGCCTTCGACCTCCGCCACCGCTTCGGCCCGCGGCAGCCGCCGCCGTTGCCGGTGCCGTAGAAGCTTCACCTCAACCAACCGCTTCGAACATCTTAAAGGAGAACATCGATGGAAGTCATTCTGCTGGAACGTGTCGCCAAGCTCGGCCAGATGGGCGAGATCGTGAAGGTCAAGGACGGGTTCGCCCGCAACTTCCTGCTCAAGCGCAAGAAGGCGCTGCGGGCCACCGCCGAGAACAAGGCCAAGTATGAGGGCATGAAGGCCGAGCTCGAGGCCAACAACATCAAGGCCAAGGGCGAGGCGTCCAAGGTCGCCGAGAAGATCGACGGCCGCGACATCGTCATCATCCGCCAGGCCTCCGAATCCGGCCAGCTGTTCGGCTCGGTCTCGGTGCGCGACATCGTCGCCGCCCTCGCCGCCGACGGCATCACCGTCAGCCGGCCGCAGGTCTGGCTCGACGCCCCGATCAAGACGATCGGCAAGCAGACGATCACCATCGCGATCCATCCGGAGGTCGAGACCTCGGTGACCGTGACGGTCGCCCGCAGCGCCGACGAGGCCGAGCGCATCAAGCGCGGCGAGGACATCTCGACCCGCCAGGAGGACCGCGACGCCGCCGCCGAAGCGATCGCCGCCGCCGGCGAGTTCTTCGATCCGGAGGCCCAGGACGAGGGCGCTGCCGGCGAGCCTGCGCAGCAGTAAGCGCGCCAGCCCATCTGCGGAAAAGCCCGGCTCAACGAGCCGGGCTTTTTCATTGCCGTCTCACCGCGAGGGCGAGGACGGAACCGAGGGATCCGACGGCACCGACTGGGTCGTGGCCGGCGCCGGCGTCACCGGCGGGACCGGATCGGCGCGCAGCGCCGGGGCGGCGTCGCTCGATCTTGCCGGCTCAACCCGCGGCGGCTCGGAGCCGGCGGCGCTGTCCTCGCGCGACGGTGACGGCTGGGTCGCACCGGTCGGCTCGCTGCGCGTCTCATCCGCGGCCGCGCCCTCCTGGGCCGGCTTCTTGCGCTTGCCGAGCCGGCCCTTCTTTGCGGGCGCACTGCCCTCGCCGTCGGCCGGTGCAGCCGCGGGCTCCGCTGCCGCATCGGGCTTGGCCTCGGCCGGCGCGGAGCGCCTGGAATGATGACCCCGACGGCGCGGCTCGGCCGCATCGTCAGCGGTGGCCGGCTTCGCCTCGGACGGCTCGGTGGTGGCCGACCGGGCGCGACGCTCGGACCGCGTCTCCTTGCCGGAATGGCCCGTGGATCGCGCATCAGCGGCGCCGTTCGCAATCAGGTAATTGGCGAGCACGCCGGCCATCTCGGGGCTCGTCGTGTAATGCTGGCGCAGAAACCCGGGCAGCGAGCCGGCCGAGGTGTTCTTGGCCAGACCGCGCGGCGACTTGTGGCAGACCACGCAGGTCCCGTTGAAGATCTGCGCAGGACTCTTGCCCGCATCGAGATTTTCCTGCGCAACGGCGGCCCCCGCAAAGCCCATGCAGAACACCGCCACCACCGCCGCCAAATTGAGCGCTCGGCCCACCATTCTCATTCTCCAGCTATGGTTTCGCCCACACGGCGCCGCCCCGCGCGACATCCGCTGCCGTGTTTCCTCTCGCTATCAGCCGAACGTGACAGCGGACATTGCGGTCGCTCCACGCCGTCGACGGCGATCCCTTCAGACCTCGTCCGGCGGTCAGATGCCGGACACCGGCCAAAAGGCCGGCGGCCGCGGCCTTTTTAACGGATTGCGGAGCGAATGAAAGCGCACAGATGTTCCTGCGCCGAGATGTCCATCGATCAATGACAATGACAGTTCTGAATATCGGCTTTGTGTTCATGGCAGTGGCATCGGCGTGTGCCCGCTGGGTAACATAACAACGTGATGATTGGGAACCAATCGGTTCTCAACGCGTCGAGTGCGACGGCCGGGAAAGTCAGCAACTCACGGGAATAGCTCGTTGGGTGGTGTGGATGGACCGTTTGCTGCGAAGTCTGTTGAGTGGCTTCATTTGCCGTGGGTCGATCAGCTTTACGACGGCCAGCGGCACGTCGTTCAGCTGCGGGGATGGAACCGGTGTCCCCGTGGCGGCACGATTTCTGACTCGTGAAGCCGAGCGCCGGATTCTGGCCAATCCCGAGCTCGCGCTCGGCGAGGTCTATATGGACGGCTCGTTCGTCGTCGAACGAGGATCGATCGCGGATCTGCTGTCGATCGTGATGAGCCAGCCGGCCGCGGTGCCCGACTGGGCCAAGACGCAATGGTGGCTGCGCTACCTCGTCCGGCACCTGCACCAGCTCAACATCCGGGCACGCGCGCGCCGCAACGTCGCCCATCATTACGATCTCGACGGGCGGCTGTATTCGCTGTTCCTCGATGCCGACCGGCAATATTCCTGCGCCTATTTCGAGACGCCGGATGCGACGCTGGACGATGCCCAGCTCGCCAAGAAACGTCATCTGGCGGCCAAGCTGCTGATCCGCCGCCGCCATCGCATCCTCGACATCGGCTGCGGCTGGGGCGGGCTCGGACTCTACCTGGCTGAGATGTGTGATGCCGACGTCACCGGCGTGACCTTGTCGGCCGAGCAGTTGCAGGTCGCCGAGGCCCGCGCGGCCGAACGGCACCTGTCCCATGCCGCCCGCTTCCTGCTGCAGGATTACCGCGACGTGCCAGGTACGTTCGAGCGCATCGTCTCGGTCGGCATGTTCGAGCATGTCGGGGTCGCCTTCTACGACACCTTCTTTCGCCGCTGCGCCGAGCTGCTCGCGGACGACGGCGTCATGCTGCTGCATTCGATCGGACGCTCCGAGGGCCCTGATGCGACCAACCCCTGGATCGCCAAATACATCTTCCCCGGCGGCTACGTCCCAGCCCTCTCGGAGGTTCTGCCGGCGATCGAGCGCGCCGGGCTCCTCGTCTGCGACATCGAGATCCTGCGCCTGCACTACGCGGAGACCCTGAAGGCGTGGCGCGAACGCTTCATGGCCCGGCGCGACGAGGCCGTGCAGCTCTATGACGAGCGCTTCGCGCGGATGTGGGAGTTCTACCTGGCGGCCGCGGAAATGGGGTTCCGCAAGCAGAACCTGATGAATGTCCAGATCCAGCTGACGAAGCGCCAGGGCGTCGTGCCGATGACGCGTGACTACGTCCACCGCGAGGAGACGCGGCTGCGGGCGCGCGAGCGCGGCAGCCGCCCGGCGCTGCAGATGGCGGGTGAGTAGCGCGCGCGGCCCGTGACGAAGGCGGAAGGCGGCGTCAGTGCAATGGTCCTGCAGAGACGGACGCCCGGATTCGCGCGGCCGCGCCGCGGGCCCGACTTCAATCTTGAGATGCGTAGATAACGGATCGCGTCCCAAGCGTGAGATCATGCCCATCCGACTCAAATTTTCAAACAAATCGTGCGGTCTGTGAACTGGCTCACAGACCCCGGGTAAGCCCGGCCGTATTGTCCCGGCGTGTCCCAGAGCCCCGCCAGAGCCATGTTGGAACCCCAGACCGACTTCAGCACCGACTACGCGCTGATCGCCGCGGGCGTAGGGGCATCCCTGATCGCCCTCCTCTATCTGCTGCTGGTCTGACGCCGGGCGCGGATCCACGCGCGGCCCTCGCACGCCCTGCCGTACCGACTCTCGTTCCCGCCTCGCGGACATGTCGAACGATCGCGCCGGTTGAGTGCACCGGCATGTCGCTCGCGCTCGCGCGGCCTTGAGTCCTGTCGGTTCCGTCAAGCACGGCATCTGGCGAGTCCGGATTCATCCACCAGATTTACCAGACGGTGAATTGCGCTCAGCTTTCGCTTCCGCTTCGCGCGCGACTGGCGCTTTATCCCCTCCCCTTCAAAGCTGCTAAACACGCGGTCATGGCACTCACCGATTCGAACGTTCACAAGCTGGCGCCGGCTGACGCAGCGACGCCGGCCTATCGCAGCGCTCCTCACAACATCGAGGCGGAACAGGGTCTGCTCGGCGCGATCCTGGTCAACAACGACGCGTTCTATCGCGTGTCTGACTTCCTGGAGCCGAAGCATTTCTTCGAGCCGCTGCATCAGACGATCTTCGAGACCGCGTCGAGCCTGATCCGCATGGGCAAGATCGCGACGCCCGTGACCTTGAAGACATTCCTGCCGGCCGACGTTGACATCGGCGGCATGACGGTCGGGCAATATCTGGCGCGGCTCGCGGCCGAGGCGACCACGATCATCAACGCCCAGGACTATGGCCGCACCATCTACGACCTGTCGTTGCGCCGCGACCTGATCGGCATCGGCGAGGACATGGTCAACGTCGCCTATGACGCGCCGGTCGACTTCGCGCCGCGCAACCAGATCGAGGACGCCGAGCGAAGGCTGTACGAGCTCGCCGAGTCCGGCCGCTATGACGGTGGCTTCCAGAAATTCTCGCAGGCGCTGACGACCGCGCTCGACATGGCCGCCAAGGCGTTTCAGCGCGACGGCAAGCTGTCCGGCATCTCCACCGGCCTGCGCGATCTCGACGCCAAGATGGGCGGCCTGCAGCATTCGGACTTGATCATCCTCGCCGGCCGTCCCGGCATGGGCAAGACCTCGCTCGCGACCAACATCGCCTATAACGTCGCCCAGGCCTATGTTCCCGAATTGCAGCCCGACGGCACCTATCGCGCCGCCCAGGGCGGCGTCGTCGGGTTCTTCTCGTGCGAAATGAGCGGCGAGCAGCTCGCCACCCGTATCATCGCCGAGCGCTCCGGCATTCCCTCGAGCCACATCCGCCGCGGCGGCATTACCGAGGCCGATTTCGAGAAGCTGCGCGAGTGCTCGATCGAGCTGCAGTCGCTGCCGTTCTATGTCGACGAAACCGGCGGCATCTCGATCGCGCAGGTGATGGCGCGCGCCCGCCGCCTCAAGCGCCAGAAGGGCCTCGACCTCCTGGTGATCGACTACATCCAGCTGCTGTCGGGCTCGGGCAAGCGCGGCAACGACAACCGCGTCCAGGAAATCACCGAGATCACCACCAGCCTGAAGGCGCTGGCCAAGGAGCTCAGCGTTCCCATCATCGCGCTGTCGCAGCTGTCGCGCCAGGTCGAGAACCGCGAGGACAAGCGGCCGCAACTGTCGGACCTGCGTGAATCCGGCTCGATCGAGCAGGACGCCGACGTGGTGCTGTTTGTGTATCGCGGCGAGTACTACCTCGCCGCCAAGGAGCCGCGCCCCGGCACCGAGGAGCACCAGAAGTGGCAGATGGAAATGGATCTGGCGCTCGGCAAGGCCGAGGTGATCATCGGCAAGCAGCGTCACGGCCCGACCGGCACGGTCGAGCTGCACTTCGACGCCTCGGTCACCCGGTTCGGCGATCTCGCGCATGACGGTCTGCCGCCGCAGCATCACGACTATTGACCTGACGCGGTTGAACCGTGACGCCGTGGCGCGTAAAAGCGCCCCATGAGTGTTCCCGAACAGAAACCCGCCGAACAGCCTGTCTCGGCGGTCGATGACGCTGTCCCGGCCAGCGCCACCGGCGTGCTGACCATCGATCTCGACGCGCTCGCCGCCAATTGGCGCAAGCTGGAAAAGACCGCGGTGCCGGCCGAATGCGCCGGCGTGATCAAGGCCGACGCCTATGGCTGCGGCATTCCCCAGGTGGCGCGCACGCTCGCCGCCGCCGGCTGCAAGACCTTCTTCGTCGCCACGCTCGCCGAGGCCAGGGTCGCCCGCGCCGCCCTGCCCGACTCGGCCGCGCTCTACGTGCTCGACGGCTTCTTCCAGAACACCGGCGACGACTACGCCGCGATCAACTGCCGGCCTGTCATCGGCGATCTCAACGAGCTCGCCGAATGGGACATGTTCTGCCGCCGCACCGGCTGGAAGGGCGGCGCGGCCATCCATGTCGACACCGGCATGAACCGGCTCGGCCTCAGCCTGATCGATGCGCAGAGCATGATCCCGCGCATCCAGAGCGGCGACCATGGCATCACCTTGGTGATGAGCCATCTCGCCTCCGCCGAGCAGATCAACAGCCCGTCGAACGCGCGCCAGCTCGCGGCGTTCCGCGAGGTCGCCGGCGTCTTCACCGGCGTACCCGCCGCGCTTGCCGCCTCCTCCGGCATCTTCCTCGGCGCCTCTTTCCAGTTCGACATGGTGCGCCCCGGCGCGGCACTCTATGGCGTCAACCCGACGCCGGAGGCCGACAACCCGATGCAGCCGGTCGCCGAGATCAAGGCCCGCATTGTGCAGCTGCGCGACCTCGCGCGCGGCGACACGGTCGGCTATGGCGGCACCTGGAGCGCGCGCCGGCCGACCAAGCTTGCGATCCTCTCGGCCGGCTATGCCGACGGCTACTTCCGCGCTGCCTCTTCGAATGACGGCACCCGCGGCGCCGACGTCATCATCGCCGGCCAGCGCTGCCCGATCGCGGGGCGTATCTCGATGGACCTGATCGCGGTCGACGTGACCGACCTGCCGCCGAAGGCCGCCCGCCGCGGCCACTTCGCCACTTTGCTCGGCGAAGGCATCACCGTCGACGAGCTGGCGCATCATTTCGGCACCATTGGCTACGAGGTCCTGACCAATCTCGGCCGGCGCTATCATCGGATCTACAAGGGCGGTGCGGCGGCCGCGGAAAGCTGATCGTCGGACGCAGCAGCCACCGGATACAGTAGTAGGACGCACTGCTGCCTCCACGCCGTCATTGCGAGCGCAGCGAAGCAATCCAGGGTGGTGTGCGGGACTCTGGATTGCGTCGCTGCGCTCGCAATGACGGGCTGATGGATAACGCACGCAAAATTGCGATCGCGCGCGCTGATCCAGCTCGGGGCACTTGCAGCGGCGTCCTGACATGAGCTTTCGTTCTCGCGGCCTATAACGCCCGAGGCTTGCATCTCGATTTCACCCTCTTCAACAACGAGGGCGCAGGGAATGCCGGGTGCTGGCCGCAACCCATGGCCCGCCTGCGAAAAAAATGCAGGCGGCAGGAACCACAGGTCCAGCCGGTCAACCGGCATTCCCTGCGCGATGGCTTTACGCCTTATGCGTACTCTCCCCGGGGATCGGCTGTCTTGCCCCCGTGACCGGCGGATCATCACCGCCAGCGTAGCATCAGCGTCGAGATGCCAGGACCATACGTTTTCGACGTGCGCCTCGTGCCGTTCGTCCGCACGGCCAAGCCATGCTGCGACCCGAAGCGCCCACCACATCCCACCCCGCGTGTCATGACGATCGCGATACGCCCCTCGTGTCGAGGCGGGACGACAACATACAATCATGATTTTCTGATAAACGGAAGTCGAATATTTTTCGCGGGAGGACTGGACAGGATGAGTCGCGTTGAGATCGCAGGAATATTTCGTGCTTCGGCGCAGGCGGCTCGATTGTCTGCCTTAGGATCACGATGAAGATCGCCGCCTAACGGCTCAGGATCGTCGGCAACCTGTGGTTTTCGCCATTTCTTGCTAAAATTTCTTGTAACAATGTCCTGGACAAAAAAAGTGTTCTGTTTGCAATCTACACTTATGGCACCTCGTCTCCCGGGATTGCCAACGGTGGCGGCGCTCGTTTTGAGCGCCATGATAACTGTTTGGCTAGGCCTGTGGGGCCCGCTCTTCAGCATCAAGATTGATAGCTGGAATGACAGCACGGGTCTCGCGGGTTGGGCCCAAGCTTTGGTTGCGGGTATCGCCCTCTTGGTGGTCTACTACTCGGCAACGATACCGGCGCGCACCGAAGCAGCTGAACGTGCCGCGGAGAAGAAGTTGCGCGGCGATGGACTCGCACTTCTGCTGTTTGCAGACGTTCTTGTTCTTAAGGGTGAAATCGAGACAATTATCGAGCACGGCTCGATCTATGACGTTGCAGTTGAGGTGTCCGCCACACTTATGAGTAAGACAGATCAGCTGTATCTGTTGGAAGACGCGGGAGCTATTCTCCTTCAAGCGATTGGAATGATCAACGCTGTCGCTGCTCAAACTCGGAGATATCAGAAAGCTGCCACCATCGAGGGAGTGCCCATTCAAAGTAAAGCCGAGGCGGGCGTTCCGATCTGGGAAAACAATGTGCGGACGCTTCAACTCTGCCTTATGAATCTCGACGAGTTTATCGAATGTATACAGAGCCGACCTATTGGTTAATAGCCGCTTCATAGTCCGCCCTTCGCAGGCAAGGTCGAGCCGACGAGGGTTTGACTCGAGAGTTTAGTGACAGCGCGTAAAACTCCCCCTGCGCCAAAACGGCCTGAGTCCCGGCTCACGCTACGACGGAAAGCATTTCCCGAACGCCGCCATCAGGCGGACCGGCCCCTTCAGCTTCAGCGAGCGGGTGAGGATCAGTCGCGCCACCGAGATCTCCCTGGCGAGGAAGCGCAGCCAGGCCTTGCTATCGGCGATGATACGGAGATCGGCCTTGCCGATATGGCCGGGCTGTACGGTCAGGCGGCGGTCGCGGATGGTGACGGTGGCCTCGGCCGGCTCTGCGCCCGTGAAGGTGAAGTGATAGATCGCATCCAGGCCCTTGGACTTGCCCGGCTGGAAGGTAAGGCGCATGCCGTCTAGGAAGCCGCGGATCGAGGTCGCACGGACGCTCGCCCGCACGAAGCGGATCGTCTTGTGCTGAAAGCGCCGCGCGACGTAGTCGGCGGCGTCGCTGCCGGGCACGACATAGACCGGCTCGGTCCTGCGCGTCAGCGGCTCCAGCACGTCTGCGACGTGCTGCTTGCGGTCGGCGAGATAGGGGCCGATGACGTCGTGGCCGGCGGGGCAGACGGCGAGGCAATAGGCGGCGTTGTAGTTCGGCCCGTAGGACAGGCTCTGCCAGCGCGTCACCGTCTCGGCGTAGCTCACGCGGCTGCGGAGATCGTTGGCCGAGCGCGACTCGGCGATGTCCTCGACGAAGTTGACGAAGCCGCCCATGAATTGCTGATAATTGTGGGTGAGGCAGGCGGAGAAGTCGAAGGCTCCGTCGGGCTTGATCGCCCCGACCGGACAGGCGGCGACGCACAGCTTGCATTCGAGGCATGGATTGTGGTCGAGCGGAGCAGCGACCGCATCGACCTCGGCAGCGATCAACACCGTGCCGAGCAGGATGAAGCTGCCGAAGCGCGGATGGATGACGCTGCGATGGATACCCATGCGGCCGAGCCCGGCGGCCTCGGCGGCGCGCTTGTGCGACACGATCCAGCCGCGCTCCGGAAAACGGTCCATCTCCATCGGAAACGCCATCGCCGGATTGAGCGCGCGGATGCCGCGATCCTCCAGCACGCGGACGATGCCGCGCGCGACCTCGTCGATGTGGTCGCCCGAACGGTGAAATTCGAGATTGGCGACCGAGCGCGCCGGCGAGCGGACCGGCTCGCGATGCATCCGTCCGACCAGCACCAAGAGCGTGCGCGTCTTGGGAAAGGCTGCGAGAATATGCGGCCGATCCTCGGCAAGGCTGGGATCGTCGATCGAGGCAAGGCCGCAATCATCGGCGCCGCAGGTGCGCGCAAGATCGAGCAGTTCCGATGCCGAAAGCCGCGACGGCGGAGGCGATGGGACGGCGACGGGGGACGGCGTGTCGGTCATCATGGCAGCGCACTCCGGGCTTCGGGAAGGATCGGCTCACGCCGCCTGCGTCATGCCGGCCATCACGCGTGCCAGCATCGCGGCACGGGCCGAGCGCGGCAGCAGCATCAGGCTCGCCTCCAGGGCCTTGGCGAGGAAGCCGGGCCGCACCGTGGTGCGCCGTCCGAGCATGTTGAGCGTGCCGACGGCGACCTCGTCCGGTGTCTGGCCGCTGCGGATCGTCATGTGGGCGCGCTGCCCGAAGCCGCTCATCACCGGCCCCGGCGCCGAGGCCAGCACGTCGACGCCGAACGGCTTGAGCTCCGGCGCGAGACCTTCGGCGAGACTCTGCACGAAGGCCTTGGTTGCGGCGTAGTTGGCGGCCCGCGGGACGCCCTGGAAGGCGACGAGCGAGCTCATCAGCACGATGCCGCCGCGGCGGCGCGCGGCGAAGCGGCGCCCGAACAGATGCGTGAGCTGCGCCAGCGCGCGGCAATTGACGTCGATCATGTTCAGCTCGGCTGCGAGATCGCCGTCGACGAACGGCCCCGAAGTGCCGAAGCCGGCGGCCGCGACCAGCAGGCCGACATCGATATCAGCGGTCTCTTGCGCGATCCGGTCGACATCGTCCGGCACCGAGAGATCGGCTGTGATCACGACCGGGCGGATGGGCGTGCGCGGTTCGAGCTCGGCGGCGAGCGCCTCCAGCACGGCGCGGCGCCGCGCGACCAGTACGAGGCCGAAGCCGGCCTCCGCCAGCCGCATAGCCACCGCGCGGCCGATCCCATCGGAGGCGCCGGTCACGACCGCATAGGTGCCATAGGCCCGGCGGAGGCGCTCGGCCTCGGTCAGCGGACGCAGGGATGGGCTGGTCATGGTCAGCTCCTATTTAGATTTCGATCGAACTCTAATTGCAAAGATGTCGAACGACCGCTAAATTGTCAAGCGACACGAGACAGGTTCGATCACATGCGCAAGACCAGGGAACAAACCGCTGAGAGCAAAGCGAAAATCGTCGATACGGCGGCGCGCCTGCTGCGCGAGCGCGGAGTCGCGGGGGCCAGCATCGCTGACGTGATGGCCGCCGCCGGCATGACGCAGGGCGGCTTCTACCGGCACTTCGCGTCGAAGAACGACATGCTCGCTGCCGCCACGCGGCACGCCTTCGCCGCGATGGCCGGCGGCATCGACCGCGACATGGACACAGGCGGCGCCGAAGCGGCGCTCGCCGCCTACGTGGCGCGCTACCTGTCGCGCGAGCACATCGCCCATCCCGGGATGGGCTGTCCCGCGGCGGGCTTCGGTGCCGACGCCGGGCGGATGCCGGACGTGCTCGGCACGGAATTCACCGTCGGCGCCGAGCAGTTGATCACGCGCGTTGCAGCCGGCCTGATTGCGCGCGGCGTTGCAGAGCATGACGCGCGCGCGGAAGCGATCCGCACACTGACGATGCTGATCGGTACTGTCGTCATGGCCCGCGCCCTCGGCGCCTCGCCGCTACAGGACGAAGTCATCGCGGCCGCGACGGCGGCGCTTGCAACGGATTGAACTCGACTGCGCAACTCCGGTGACAAGCATGAAATTTGAGACGATCCGCTCCAGGCAATCCTTCAACTCCGAGAGCTCGGCTTGAAGTAGTCCGGCTGGCCGATGTCGGCGATCAGGCCGATGCCCTCGGGCGTCCAGCCCAGGCGCTGCTGTGTCAGGGTGCTGGAGGCCGGCATGTCCAGGCCCGCGAACATCGCCAGCGGCCCGTAGTAGTCACCAGCCTCCTCCTTTCTGATCGAGACGACCGGCACGTTCAGCGCGCGGCCGACCGCCTCGATGACCTCGCGCATGGGGACGCCCTCCTCGCCGACGGCGTGGTAGATCGCGTCGGCCGTACCTTTCTCCAGGGCGAGCCGGTAGAGGCGGACGACATCCGATCGATGCGCCGCGGCCCAGCGCTCGGCGCCCGCGCCGACATAGGCGGCGCGGCCCTTCTGCCGTGCGAGCTCGACCAGATAGGAAATCAGCCCGGCTTTTCCTGGTGCGCCGTGCACCTGCGGCAGGCGGATCACCATCGCGCGCACGCCACGCGACGCATAGGCGAGACCCGTCTGCTCGGACACGCGCGGGACATGCGCGCTGGACTCGCGCCGCATGTCTTCGGTGACCACCACATTGGCCGCCACGAGCCCCGTTCCGGAGGTGACGATGAACGGCTTGTTCGAGCCCACCAGCACCTCGCCCATGGCTTCGATGGCAGCCTTGTCGATCGCACCGTTCTCCGCGAACTTCGCGAAGTCATGGATGAAGGCCAGATGGATCACGCCGTCGGCGTCCTTCGCGCCGCGCTTGAGGCTGTCGAGGTCCTGCAGCGATCCGCGATGAACCTGCGCGCCCAGTTGCTCGAGCGTGCGGACGTTCTCTTCGGAGCGCGCGAGGCCGATGACCTGATGCCCGGCAGCGATCAGCTCTTTGGTGGTTTCGGAGCCGATGAAGCCGGCGGCGCCGGTGACGAAGACACGCATGAGACACACTCCCTGTTCAGATCGCCGGGATATTGCTACGCTGCTCATGCGGGTAAAGTCGTGACATTATACGGGTATAATCGCTAACAGGATGACGGACAGCAACTCGCTCGGGACTTATCTCCGGGATCGCCGCGCCAAGCTCGATCCGACCGCGTTCGGCCTGCCGCTGCAGCGGCGGCGAACGCCGGGGCTGCGGCGCGAAGAGGTGGCGCAACGCGCCAATGTGAGCGCCACCTGGTACACCTGGCTGGAGCAAGGGCGCGGCGGCGCGCCCTCCGCCGACGTGCTGGACCGCATCGCGCGCGCCATGATGCTGACCGACGTCGAGCGCGAGCATCTGTTCCTGCTCGGTCTCGGCCGGCCGCCCGAAGCCCGCTATCACGCCATCGACGGCATCTCACCCCGCCTGCAACGCGTGCTCGACACGCTGGACTACAGCCCCGCCTTCGTTCGCACGGCGACATGGGACATCGTCGCCTGGAACAGGGCCGCCACGGTCGTTCTCACCGACTACAGCACCCTGCCCGAGGGCCAGCGCAACGTTCTGCGCATGATGTTCCACGACAGCCGCGTCCGCGCCGCACAGTCCAACTGGCAGGCCGTGGCGCGCTATGTGGTCGCGTCCTTCCGCGCCGACGTGGCGCGCGCCGGCGCGGCCCGCAATGTCCAATCGCTGGTCGACGAGCTCTGCGCGACCAGCCCGGACTTCGCGGCGATGTGGCGCGACAATGATGTGCAAGGGCGGCATGGCGATGGCGTGAAGGTCCTGCACCATCCCTTCGCCGGGCCGCTCTCGCTGGAATTCTCGGGCTTCGCCGTCGATGGCCGGCCCGACCTCACCATGGTGATCTACAATCCCGCGACGCCGGAGGATGCGGACAAGATCCGCGCGCTGGTGACGTCGCGACCTAAATAGACACGTGCGCCCTCTCGACTCGCGCCGCCGAGAAGCGCGTGGCTGCCTGATGGGCCGGGCTTTCATAGGCAGCCTTGGCTGCATCGATGCTGCAGCGTGAACCAAAAGGCGATTGCGAGCTTGGTCATCCGGACCATCCCCACCGCAACGGGCATCATGAAGATCGCGACCTTCAACATCAACAATGTCCGGCGGCGGCTCCCCAATCTGCTGCGCTGGCTGCGCGCCGCCAGGCCCGACATCGTCTGCCTGCAGGAGCTGAAATGCACCGAGGTCGATTTCCCCGTCGATGCGATCGCCAAGGCCGGCTATGGCGCGGTGTGGCAGGGGCAGAAGACCTGGAACGGGGTCGCGATCCTGGCGCGGAAGGCCGAGCCAGTGCTGACGCGCACCACCCTGCCCGGCGATCCCAGGGATCGCGACGCCCGCTACATCGAGGCCGCGGTGCGTGGCATCGTCGTCGGCTGTCTGTATCTGCCGAACGGCAATCCGCAGCCGGGGCCGAAATTCGACCACAAGCTCGCCTGGTTCAAGCGGCTGCACAGGCACGCGGCCAAGTTCATCAAGGACGACCTGCCGGTCGTGCTCGCCGGCGACTACAATGTGGCGCCTGATACGCTCGACATCTACCCGACAAAATCCTGGGACAAGGACGCGCTGATCCAGCCGAAGAGCCGCGCCGCCTTTCACGCGCTGGTCGATCAAGGCTGGTGCGACGCGATCCGCACGCTGCATCCGAATGCGCCGATGTTCACGTTCTGGGACTACAAGCGCAACCGCTGGCCGCGCGATGCCGGACTGCGGCTCGATCATCTGCTGCTGAGCCCGCAACTCGCGCCGCGCCTTGCCAAGGCCGGCGTCGACCGCGCCATCCGCGGCGAGGACGGCGCCAGCGATCACGCGCCGGCCTGGATCGTGCTGAGATAGTCCGAAGGTCGCGCGCGCCGGAGCCTCAGCCGCGGTCCGGCCAGGTCTGCTGCAGGTTGGTCGCGCGCTCCGGCAGGCCCTCGGTCAGCACCGCCATGCCGCCGCACACCGGCAGGTGCACGACGAGGCTCGCGGCGTCGGGCACGTTCGGGCGCGGCGTCACGTTCCACAGCATGATCTCCTGGCGCGTGCGCCGGATCTCCCTGAACTCGTAGCTGAAGGTCTCCGAGCCGCGCGGATATTCGCGCCAGAGCTGGCCTTCCTTGCGGAAGCTGCTCTGCGTGCCGTCATAGCGATCGGCATAGGACAGGCAGGCCGGTAGGTTCAACGCGTCGAGCACGGCCGCGCCGACGTTCGACGCCGCGGGAATGACGCTGTTCACCGCGCCGATCGCGGCGAACACGGTCGTGATCACGCCGGCGGCCATCGCGAGCCAGCCGGCCCGGGTCGCGGCCGGCCGCGCGGGCGCTTTCGCGGCTGATGTCTTGGATGCAAGACCCCGAGGGGACGTCAGATGGAGCTGGGCCATGACGCGTTCTCCGATGGTGCGGCGAGGATGGATGCCCCGCCGAGCTGCAATCATCGGAGATCAGTCTGGCCGATCGCGCTCCCGGCGAATGTGACGCCGATCACAACCTGGAATCATCACCGTGTGGCGTCACACCGAGAGCGTGACGGCGCGCCGTCAGTCCCGGCCCGCATCCATGATCGCTTGCGCGAGCCGGCCGGGATCGGAGAAGCACAGCTCATGGCTGCCGGGCACCTGGACCAGCCGGAACAGGCCGAGCTTGCCGGACAGGCGCGGATGCCATGGCAGGCTGTGCGGCAGCGCCGTGTCCTCGGTGCAGTTGATGTAGGATTTCGCGATGGCCATCTCGGCGGGATTGGTGCGCAGCGTGATCTTGTCGGTGAAGGTCTTGTTGGGATGCGGATTGAGCATCTCATAGGTGCGCGTCGCGGTGGCGAGATCGGCGTCGTTGATGAAGGCCTCGCGCCAGACCGGGAACGGCAGCACCACCGAGCCGTCGCCGCGCTCCGCCGCGACCGCGTCGAACAGCGCAACATAGTGCGGTGGCACCATGTCGTTGAGGCACTCGCCGTCGTTGGGCACGAACGCGTTCCAGTAGACCAGGCGGCGGATGCGCTGAGCGATGCGGTCGGCGACGCCGGTGATGACCATGCCGCCATAGGAGTGCCCCATCAGCACGGCGTCGGTGATGTCGTGCTGGGTGAAGTAGTCGCAGATCGAGGCGATCGCCTCGTCGAGTCCGATGGTCTTTGCGTCGCCGGGGCGGTTGCCGCGGATGGTCGGCAGATGGACCGTGTGGCCGGCGGAGCGGATAGGCGCGGCGACCGGCTCGAGCTCGGCGCCGGTATGCCAGGCGCCATGGACCAGGACGTAGGTTGACATGATCACGTTCCTTTGCACGATGGAAGGCGGTGCAAGGACTATGGGCCGGACCGCGCCCGCGGCGCTTGGCTGCAACTGAACCCGATTGGTCTCGGAGTGAACCGATGGGCGCCGAGCCGGAACGGCAGCGGAGCTGGAATACGGCAGCGGTGCGGCCGGAGGAGCAGTTCTCGTATTACCGCGAGGCGATCTGCCAGGCCTTCATGAATTTGACGCCGGAGCCGGCGCGCGGCATCGGCTTCGCCGCGGAGGTGCAGAGCATCAGCGTCGGGAGCGGCGCCATCAACCGCGTTAGCTTTCCCGAGCACATCGTCCGCCGCTCGCGCGCGGACATCGCCGCTTCCACCCAGCGCTGCTTCTATCTCAACCTCAAGCTCGCCGGCCGCTGCACCATCCTGCAGGACGAATGCGATGTCAGCCTGTCCACCGGCCAGGTCGGCATCTTCGACAGCGACCGCACCTTCGTGCTTCAGCACGATCGCGGGCCGTCGCTCGGCGTGATCTCGTTCCGCGTCCCAGCCGATGCGCTGTTCGGCCGCCTGCCGGCGGTGCCGGACATCGCGCCGACGCGGCTGTCCGACGACCCGTGCGTCGGCGCACTGATCGTGGAGACGGCGCGCTCCCTCAACGCCAACGCGCTGCGGCTCGCGCCGGACGATGCGTCGGCGCTGTTCGGCGTGCTGCTCGATCTGGTGGCGCTGAGCCTGGCGCGTCGCGGCCGCCGCGAGACGCATGCGACCACCTCGTTTGCCGATGCGACGACCTTGGCGCTGCGCCGCGCCATTCACGAGCGGGTGCGCGAGCCCGGCCTGACGGTGGCGACCATCGCATCTGTCGTCGGGATCAGCGAGCGCTATGTGCACAAGCTGCTGGCCCGCGCCGGCACCAGCTTTTCCGAGTTGGTGATGGAGCGCCGGCTCGATGGCGCAGCGCGCGATCTGCGCGATCCCGCCCGTGGCGGCCGCGACATCGGCCGTATCGCCTTCGACTGGGGCTTTTCGGATCTGTCGCACTTCACGCGCCGCTTCAAGCAGCGCTTCGGCATGCGTCCGCGCGACTGGCGCGCGGAGACCGCGCGTTACTCGGGCTGAGAGCCCCGCCGGCTCAGCGCGGACTCGGTTCGCGTGCTACGCCCCACAGCCAGATTGCCGCCAGCAGGACGAGCGAGCCGACGAACGCCGCGACGACATCGCGCAGCGAAATGACGATGCTGCCCATGCCTGGAAACAACCCGAACATGTTGAACAGGACACCGCCGATGAGGGCGCCGACGCACCCCAATCCGATGTTGGTGAGGAGCCCGAAACCTGCCCGGCGGCGCTTCACCAGGATTCCGGCAAGGCCGCCACCAATCAAGCCGACGACGAGCCAAGTCCCTGCATGTACCAGTGTGAACATTCTTCACTCCGTCGGTTTGCCGTCGCACTTCGGTAGGAGCATCACGGCCAGCAGCAAGATCATGAGAGCACGTTGCCGAGCGAAGCGGGACCGCCGGTTGCTCCACGGATGCAGCCAGATCAGGGGTCGCGCTCGCAGAGCCGCGCGAATCGCGCACTTGCAGGTTACATCGATTTCGTTGCCATGAGCTGAGCAGATCGGATGAGTTCGCGACCTGATCGCGAACTGCACGATGCGCAGGCCGGCGTCCCTCACAACGTGATGCGGCCCTGCTTGCTTCGAATGGCGATTCCGCTTCGAAGTCGCGGAGTTATTCCGAATTGACAATCATTCTAACCTATTCGTCTCGAACACGCGCAGCTCATGCGAACGCTTCGCACGCAATGGACTACGTAGTTCCCCCGAGTTCATACGATCCGCGGAATCGGGAATAGTGTCTTTCCCGCAGAGCGGGCACGTCTTTCTCGGATCGTCACCTCACGATCAGATCGAAATACTCGGACCGATTCCCGGAAATACGGAGGCGTATATGATCGACAGACGAATGCTCATCAAAGGCGCGGGAGCGGCGTTGGTCGCGTCCGAACTCGGTTTGCCGGCCGCGCGGGCCGAGTCCGCCGATCCGCTCTGCTACGCATCGGTCGCCGATCTCACCGCCATGTTCCGGGCCCGCAAGGCGTCGCCGGTCGATCTCCTGAAGGCGCAGATCAAGCGGATCGAAGCCTACAACACGAAGGTCAATTGCATCACCTACGAGCACTTCGACCAGGCGATGAAGGAGGCCAAGCAGTCCGAAGACCGTTATCGGCGCGGCAATCCGAGGCCGCTCGAAGGGATCACGGTGGCCATCAAGGACGAGTTCTCCAGGCCGGGCTGGCGGACGACGCAGGGCTCGCTCATCTACAAGGACTCGCCGCCGGCAACGGAGAACGCGGCCATCATCGACTCGCTCGAGGCGGCCGGCGCCGTGATGCCGTTCCAGACGACCGTGCCGGAATTCTATCTTTTCCTCGGCGCATCCACCCGCGCCTGGGGCACGACGCGCAATCCATGGAATCTCGAATATTCTCCGGGCGGGTCGTCGGCGGGGTCCGGCGCGGCGTTGGCCGCGGGCTTCACGACGCTCGCCCTCGGCTCCGACATGGGCGGCTCGATCCGAATTCCCGCCTCACAATGTGGCCTCTATGGCTTCAGGCCGCCGTTCGGACGCGTGGCCGGCGGGGAAATCCCGTTCTCGACCTCGGGCCCGATGGCGCGGCGCTTCGACGACCTCGTCCGCCTCCAGAACGCGATCGTCGGTCCGTCCGAGCGGGTGATGGCCGCGATGCGCCCTCGCCTCGACTATCCCACCCGTTATCCGCGCCTTTCCGGGTGGCGCATCGCCGTCGATTGGGGCGCCGGCATTGCGGAGGCCATCCCGTCCGTGAAGGCGGCGATGCTGGGAGGCATCGCGGCGCTGCGCGCCGCGGGTTGCACGGTGGACGAGGTCGATTGCGGCTTCACGAAGGCCCACAAGATGGTGTTCATCCGTGGGCTGATGTCGACGTCCATCGGCACCGCGATCGAGATCTCGAATGCGCATCGCGATCAGCTCTCGCCCTACATGACCGAAATGCTCGACCAGGTCGGCCCGGTCGGACCGCGCCAGGCCGAAGAAGCCGAAGAGCTGCTGCAGCGGCTGCACCGCCAGGTCCAGCAGCGCGTGTTCGGCAAGGGCTACCGCATCCTGCTCATGCCGACCATGGCAACCCCTCTTGTCGGGGCCGACATGTTCAAGAGCAAGGACAACAAGGTGGACCCGTGGGTGGGCACCGGCCTGAACTTGGCGCTGACGTGGCACTGGAACCTGCTCAACCGCTATCCCGTCGTCGAGGTCCCGCTCGGCTTGGTCGAGGACCGCATGCCCGCGGGCATGCAGGTGATCGGCCAGACCTACACCGATCTCGACACGTTCCAGTTCGCGTCCAACTGGTCCCGTCTCCGGCGCTCCCTGTTCGCGGGCGAGCGTTTCCCGACCTTCACCTGATGCAAGCGGGGCCATACGGTGCGGACGCGAGACAATGGCTGCCAGAGCAGCGCTTCGACAGCGAGGTCGACAAGGATTCCGAGAGCTTTTCGACGTGTGGTTCTGTCGCTCCTGATCGCGGCGCTCTGCCATGACTCCGGCGCCCTGGCACAGCAGGCCAGGGCGCCGTCGCTCGAAGATCTGGCCAAGGCGGCGCAGAA
The DNA here is from genome assembly GCF_051167995.1 of Bradyrhizobium sp. HKCCYLRH3073. Classification (NCBI taxonomy): domain Bacteria; kingdom Pseudomonadati; phylum Pseudomonadota; class Alphaproteobacteria; order Hyphomicrobiales; family Nitrobacteraceae; genus Bradyrhizobium; species Bradyrhizobium sp. HKCCYLRH3073. Next base: position 51,995 of record NZ_JBNPUD010000003.1, on the reverse strand, counting down.
CCCGATCGCGGACACGATCAGCGTCGGCCTCGAGAACATCGCGATGCCGAATACGGGCCCGTACCGGCAGACGGCCGACGTCTTCAAGATCGAGCCGGTCATCCCGTTCGAGCTCAATGCCGACTGGAATCTGGTGACGCGCACGACCATTCCCGGCATCGCCCAGGTGCGCTTCTCCCCTGAGCAGGGCCGGATCGGCGGGGTCGGCGACATCAACCAGATCTTCGCGCTCACCCCGTCGCATTCGGGCGCCCTCATCTGGGGTGTCGGCCCGACCTTTTCCTATCCGTCGGCGACCGATCCCGCCCTCGGTTCGGGAAAATGGAGCGCAGGTCCGACCCTCGTCGCGCTGACCATGCCGGGTCCGTGGGTGCTCGGGGTACTCGCCAACAACATCTGGTCGTTTGCCGGTCCGAGCGACCGCGCGCCGGTGAACCAGATGATGCTGCAGTACTTCGTGACCTACAACTTCTCCGACGGGTCCTACATCAGCTCGAGTCCCATCATCACGGCGAACTGGCTCGCGAAGGGCAATGATCGCTGGGTCGTCCCGATCGGCGTCGGCGTGGGCAAGCTCTTCATGGTCGACAAGCAGCCGATCAATGCCGAGGTGGGCGTCTACTACAACCTGCTGAAGCCGGACCAGGCATCGCATTGGCAGTTTCGGGCGAGTCTGGCTTTCCTGTTTCCAAAATGATTCTGCTCGGATCGAACGGCCGCTGTGGCCGTGAGTAGTGATCCGGTCTGCGATCCGGTCTGAAGGCATTCGATTTGAATTTTCGCCATCAGCAAACAGAACTTCGGTGTGCGTACGCACGTTCGCCTAGTTTGAGGCCGACTTGATCGCGGTCAATCCTGGAATGCGCGGAGAGACGTAGTTTCGCGTTCGATTGGTAGACGACGCAGCTCATGCGGAGCGCGGGCGTTCGGAGCAGGACAATGTGCATCGCATGCGGCTCAGCCCTCGGTTCGCTGTTTGCGGCGTCGAACAAGGAGGGCGGCGGACTGACCCGTCGCCGGATGGTTGCAACCACGGCTGCCGCCGCAGCATTCGCGGCCGCCGGGCCGGCTCAGGCTTTTGCCGCCTCCAGCCGCACGACCGTGTTTCGCGGCGGGCGCGTCTATACTGTGGAAGACTCGCAGCCCTGGGCGACGGCGGTCGTCGTCAAGGGAAACAAAATCGTCTATGTCGGCGACGACGCCGGAGCGATGAAGTTTGCCAGACGCGAGGCTGAGGTCATCGACCTCGATGGCCGTATGCTGATGCCGGGCTTCGTCGAAGCGCATTGGCATCTTTGCACGCTCGCATTTGCTCGCGGCGCCTGGGTCAACGAGGAAGATCCCGAGCGCATCTACGAGATCCTGCGCGATTACGCCAAGACGCGTTCCGACGAGAAGTTCATTCTCGGCTTCGGATGGATCGCGGGCGCGTTTCCGGCCTCGGGTCCGCGCAAGGAACCGCTGGACGCGATCTTCCCTGACCGGCCGGTCCTGCTCGTCAGTTGCGATCTGCACAGCTACTGGGTCAATTCCAAGCTGCTGGAGATGGCCGGCATCACGAAGGCCACCCCACGCGACGTCGTACCCGGCTCCTCCTGGTACGAAAAGGATCCCAATGGCGCGCCGACCGGCTTCATTTTGGAAGTGCCCGCGCTGTTCGCGGTGCTGAAGACGCTCGAAAAGCACGGCATCGAACCGTTCGGCCTCAAGTCGACCGCCGCCGCCATCGAGGAATGGCAGCCCAAGCTGGCGGCCGCCGGCATCACTACCTTCTTCGATGCCGGCTTCAGCGCCTGGCCGACCGAGCAGCATCACGGTTTCGACATGCTGGTCGACCTCGAGAGGCGCGGCAAGCTGCTGCAACGCGTGATCGGCTGCCTCTATCACAATGATCCCAACGTCGATCCGCTGCCGATCATTCGGGCGTACCGGAAGCGCTATCGCACTCCGCTGGTCAAGGCCGAGGTGCTCAAGCTGCTCGTCGACGGCACCGAGCTGACTCGCACCGCCTATCTGCTCGATCCCTATGCCGGAAGTCCGGATTGGCGCGGCGAACCGTTGCTGCCAGCGCCCGTGTTGAACCGAATCCTGCGCCAGGCACATGCAGAGGGAATCGACACGCATCTTCACACCGTCGGCGACGCCGCAGTACGCATGAGCCTGGATGGATACGAAGCCGCGTTCGGCAAGCATGGCCCGGGCAACCGCCGCCATACCATCTGCCACGCGTTCCTCACTGCGCCCTCGGACATTGCGCGCTTCAGAAAGCTCGGCGTGATCGCGAACACCCAGATCCAGTGGGGCGTGCCGGACACGAGCCAGCGTCGCATCCGCGAGCTCTACGGCGAGGAACGCTGGAGCCGCATGTACACCTTCAAGACGTTCATCGACCAAGGCGTCACGGTGTCGTTCGGAATGGATGCCCTGGCGACCGGCTCCAAGGTCGTCGTCAAGCCGCTCGAGGCGGTGCAGGCCGGCCATACGCGTCAGGAGCCCGGCAAGCCCGACGGCCTGGTCCATCCGCCCGCGACCGAACGCCTGAGCCTGCCGGAGCTCATTCGAGGCTACACGATCAACGGAGCCTATCAGATGCGCATGGAGGATAAGATCGGCTCCATCAAGGTCGGGAAGCTGGCCGATCTGATCGTGCTCGAGAAGAACCTGTTCGATGTCGGGCCACACGAGATCGGCAAGGTGAACGTTCAGCTGACGATGATGAACGGCCGGATCACACATCGCGACGGACTCTGAACGGGAATGATGACGGTGCGCGAGATGGCGAATGCGCGGACTGAACAAAGTCTTCCGCCGGCGGATTCGCCGACGTCGAAGCGCATTTGCTGGCTGATCCTCCTGACCGTCTCCGGCGCGCTGGCGCTCGTCGTCATCGACATGACTGTGCTCTATACGGCGCTGCCCAGCCTGACCCATGAGCTCGGAGCAACCGCCTCGGAGAAATTGTGGATCGTCATGGCCTACGGGCTCGTCGTCGCCGGCCTGCTTCCCGGCTTCGGCTCGCTCGGCGACCGCGTCGGGCACAAGAGGACATTCGTCGCCGGCCTCATCGTCTTCGGACTGGCCTCGGTCGTCGCCGCCTATTCGCCGACCGCCACGATCCTGGTTGGCGGACGCGTCCTGCTCGCGATCGGCGCCGCGCTGATGATGCCGGCGACGCTGTCGATCATTCGCATCACCTTCTCCGATGACCACGAACGGGCGCTCGCCATCGCGATCTGGGGAGCCGTTGCGTCCAGCGGGGCGGCGGTCGGCCCCTTGGTCGGCGGCGTCCTGCTGGAATATTTCTGGTGGGGCTCGGTCTTTCTGATCAACGTGCCGCTCGTCGTCCTGGCGCTGGCCGCCGGCCTGCTGCTGATTCCTGCGCCGCGAGATCGTGCTGAGCGCGATTGGGACCTCCTCGGTTCAGCGCAGGTGATGGCCGGACTGATCGGCTTCGCCTACGTCGTCGAGGAGCTCGGCAGTCGCCAGTCGTCCTATGTCGTCCTTGCCGGCACGGCTGTTGCGACGGCCATCATGTTGACGGTGTTCGTGCGCCGTCAATTGCGTCTCGAAGATCCCTTGCTCGACTTCACCCTGTTCCGAAACGTCGAGTTCACGCTCAGCGTGATCACCGCGATCGTGGCTTCACTTGCCATTGCTGGCACCGAGCTCGCGATCAGCCAGCGCCTGCAACTCGTCCTCGGCTACTCGCCGCTGCAGGCGGCATTGTACATCCTGCCGGCTCCGCTCGGCGCATTCATCGGCGGGCCGCTCGCAAGCCTCATGCTGCGTCGCGTGGGAGCCGCCACCACGATGTCCGGCGCGCTGTTGATCGCAGGCATCGGCGCGGCCGGCTACCTGCTCTGCTACAACGCCAGCCTCGTGCTGCAATTGATCTGCATCGCGATCAACGGGCTCGGGCTCGGCGCATCCATCGCGGCTGCCTCCAACGCCGTGATGAATCACGCGCCCGAAGGCCGCGAAGGCATGGCCGCCTCGATCGAGGAAGTGTCGTTCGAGCTCGGCGGCACCATCGGCATCAGCATTTTCGGAAGCATCCTGTCCGGGGTCTATACGGCCTTCATGGTTCTGCCCGGCGGCCTCGGCATTCCCTCCGCTGCGCGCGACAGCATCGACGAGGCGCTGATCGCTGCCGAGCGGCTGCCGACCGAGCTCGCTGCCATCGTCACCTCGCACGCTCACCATGCCTTCGATCAGGCGTTCCTGACGGTCGTCTGCGTGGCGATGCTCGTCCTGCTCGGCACCGCCTTCCTGGTCCGGCCCCGGGCAGAACGGACGACATCGACAGAGGCTCGTCAGCATGTCCATTAGACAGACGACGGCAAATCATGTGTCGTCGTCTGCGGTGGAGACCAACAGGCTCGCCAACGCAATGTCTCCGTCCGTCACGTAGTGATTGACCCGCTCGGGGAGGCTCTGACCAGCTTTGTACAGCTCCACGGTCTCGATCGATCGTGTCCTGATCAGTTCGGCCATGATGTAGTCCCGCTCGGCGTTGACATCCGGATCGGTGGCGTGCGTGACCTGAAACGTCAATCGGGTGAACGACAGGCCGGTGTCCTTCGTGCCGGCGCCGACCCACAGAGCGGATTCATCGACCGCCGGCTGATCGGCGTTGGACCAGAAATCGCCTGCATTCCAGGTTTGCTCTGCGTGTGCCAGGCCAACAGCCCAGAACCTGACGTGATGGCGCTTTCGCGGGCTGTTGCCGATGGCTTTCTGAAAGCCGATATCCTGGCCGCGCCCGAACAGATAGAGCGTGCTGAACGGAGCGGCGGGGTAAGGCGCATCGAGGACAAAGGCGCGGATCATGGCCCAGGAGCTCGTCAGGCCCAATCGGTCCGCTTCAGACCAACCGACCGCAGCAAAGCTTGCGCGAAGCTGTTGGAGCGTCCCGACCAGGGCGAGATTGACGGGGTCGCCGGGCAATCCATCCCCCGTGATCGTGTAGCTGGGCACTCGCCGCTTCTGAAGAATCCTGAGGCTCAACCGGATCACGCGTGGCAGAACGACATAGGCCGCGAACGCGTAGCTGACGCCGACTGCGGCAATCCAGGGCAGCCTGCGGTTCGCGGTCTCGAACACCACGAAGACGATCAGCCAGACCGTGAAGATCCCCAGCCCGGCGACCAGCACGCGTTGCATGAGGCGTATGAGCAGTCGCACTCGATCGGTCCGGCGAAAGGAAGTGAGCGGCAGTCGGTGGTTTCGGGAAGGTGTCCGATCTTCATCACAATGGCAACACACCGCACCTGAACGCATGAAACGGCCCAGCCGGCGGCGTTTCGACCAGCTCGTCCACGCTCGGTGGCTCGACATCCGCAGTCCAACGCAATCGGACTGCGCAGGGCTTAGGCCGACAGCCGCTCGGCGTTGGCCGCGACATAGTCCCGATAGAGATCGACGACTGCCGCCGGGCTCGCGCCGGCCATCAGCTTCGCCGTCGCCTCCAGGGCTGCGGCGATCTTTTCGCTGACCATCAGCTCAGCCTCCTCGCCCGCATCGGCTTCGCCGCGCGCGAACTTCTCCAGCCGGAGCCGGATGACCTCGCCGGCTTCCATGGCCAGCATCGCAGCCGTGAACCAGGGGAACTCCGCATCGGCGGTTGCCGTCATGGACGGCCGCATCTGCAAGGACATTGGCGTTTTGCTCATCGTCATCGTCCGAGAACATCAGCGGACCTGCGAGGAATACGCTTCAACTTTTAATGATGCGGACGCACAATCATCGCCGATTTCGAGTCGGCTCGAACGAGCCGTTAACCACGGGACGCATCTCTCCGACTCCGTCATTGCGAGGAGCCCCTCGAGTCTCGCCTGCGGCGAGCCCGAGGGCAGGCTCCGCGACGACGCAATCCAGGGGCACGCACAGCCTGGATTGCTTCGCTTCGCTCGCAACGACGCGGAGAGAGATCTCGTCCGAGCGCGGAGACGATCTTCTTGGGCTTCCTCTTCGTGCTCGCGGTTGGCCTCGTGGCCGGCACCTTGTCCGGTATCGTCGGCACCGGCTCGTCGATCATGCTGATGCCGGTGCTGACCTATGAATACGGGCCGAAGGAGGCCGTGCCGATCATGGCGGTCGCCGCCGTGATGGCGAACCTGTCGCGCATCCTGGCGTGGTGGCGCGAGGTCGACTGGCGCGCCTGCGCGGCCTATTCGGTCACCGGGATTCCGGCCGCCGCACTCGGCGCGCGCACCTTGCTGATCCTGCCGTCGCACGCCGTCGACATCACCATCGGGCTGTTCCTGATGGCGATGGTGCCGGTGCGGCACTGGCTGGCGCGGCACGATCTCAAGGCCAACCTCTGGCATCTCGCGACCGGCGGTGCCGTGATCGGATATCTGACCGGCATCGTGGTCTCGACCGGGCCGCTGAGCGTGCCGCTGTTCCTGTTCTACGGGCTGTCGAAAGGCGCCTTCCTCGCCACGGAGGCCGCGAGTTCGCTTGGGCTCTACGTGTCCAAATCCATCACCTTCCAGCGCTTCGGCGCGCTCACGCCGGACATCCTGCTGAAAGGTCTGATCGCCGGCGGCTCGCTGATGGCCGGCGCCTTCGTCGCCAAGCGTTTCGTGCTGCACATGAAGCCGGATGTGTTCCGCGTGGTGATGGATGGCATCATGCTGGCCGCAGGCCTAAGTATGTTATGGAACGCCAACCACTCCTGACCGCACCGATTCTCACCTCATGGCCAAGACCACGCTCTCCTTCGTCTGCCAGAACTGCGGCGCGGCCTATTCGCGCTGGCAGGGCAAATGCGAGGCCTGCGGCGAGTGGAACACGCTGGCGGAGGAAGACACGACGGGGGCAACCTCGGCGCCGGTGTCGCTGCGCTCCAAGCGCAAGGGCCGCACCTTCCAGCTGGAATCGCTGACCGGCAAGACCATCGACGCGCCGCGGCTGTCGTCGGGCATGACCGAGCTCGACCGCGTCACCGGCGGCGGCTTCGTGCGCGGCTCGGTGCTGCTGGTCGGCGGCGATCCCGGCATCGGCAAATCGACGCTTCTGACCCAGGCGACCTCGATGCTGGCGCGCGCGGGCCATCGCGCGGTCTACATTTCCGGCGAGGAAGCTGTCGCCCAGGTGCGGCTGCGCGCCGAGCGCCTCGGGCTTGCGGATGCGCCGGTACAACTGGCGGCTGAGACCTCGGTCGAGGACATCATCGCGACCCTGTCCGAGGGCGGCGTGCCGCGGCTGATCGTGATCGATTCGATCCAGACCATGTGGACCGACACCGTGGAATCGGCCCCGGGCACGGTGACCCAGGTGCGCGCCTCGGCGCAGAAGCTGATCAGGTTCGCCAAGAAATCCGGCGCGGCCATCATCCTGGTCGGCCACGTCACCAAGGACGGCCAGATCGCCGGCCCCCGGGTCGTCGAGCACATGGTGGATGCGGTCCTGTCGTTCGAGGGCGAGGGCTCGCAGCAGTTCCGCATCCTGCGTTCGGTCAAGAATCGCTTCGGCCCGACGGACGAGATCGGCGTGTTCGAAATGACCGGATTGGGCCTGCGCGAGGTGACCAACCCGTCCGAGCTGTTCCTGTCGGAGCGCGATCTCGGCAGCCCCGGCACGGCGGTCTTTGCCGGCATCGAGGGCACCCGCCCCGTGCTGGTCGAAATCCAGGCCCTGGTGGCGCCGACCTCGCTCGGCACGCCGCGCCGCGCCGTGGTCGGCTGGGATCCGAGCCGGCTGTCGATGGTGCTGGCCGTGCTGGAGGCGCATTGCGGCGTCAAGCTGTCGGGCCACGACGTCTATCTCAACGTCGCCGGCGGCCTGCGCATCAACGAGCCGGCGGCGGATCTCGCCGCGGCCGCAGCTCTGGTCTCGTCACTGGTCAACGCGCCGCTGCCGTCCGATGCGGTCTATTTCGGCGAGATCTCGCTGTCGGGCGCGGTCCGACCGGTGGCGCAGACCTCGGCACGGCTGAAGGAGGCCGCCAAGCTCGGCTTTCTGCGCGTGGTGCTGCCGGAGCGCGCCCGCGGCGAGGCCGGCGGCGACGCCGGGCTCAGCCTCAATACCGTCGGCGGGTTGACCAGCCTGGTGGCCGACATCGCCGCGCGCGGCACGCCTCGTGCCCGCCATGAGACGACCCGGCAGGACGACGATGACGGCGACCACGGCCGCCGCGGACCGCGCCCTGCCGAAAAAAATGCCACACCAGCGAGATTCCGCCGCCAGGACGGCTAGCCGGACCGTGACGTTCGCGTGACTCGCCGCTATACAACGCCGCAACCGGTCGCCCACACGGGATCGTGCAGCGTCCGGACTTGCCGGGGAACCTCGCTGTCCTCCACCTGGAGGGGCGGTCCTCCGTCGATTCGAAGCGAACCTTGGACCTGTGAAGCGGACCTGAGCAGCCGATGCCGATAACGATCCTCGATCTCATCCTGCTCGGCGTGATGCTGGTGTCGGGGCTGCTCGCGATGGTCCGCGGCTTCATGCGCGAGGTGCTGTCGATCGCGGCCTGGGGCGCGGCCGCCCTGGTCACGCTTTATTCATTCTCCAAGCTGCTGCCGACCGCGAAGACCTATTTCAACAATGATACCGTCGCCAGCGTCGTCGTCGTCGCCGGTACTTTCGTGGGCACCCTGCTCATCGTCTCGGTGATCACGGTCAAGATCTCCGACATGATTCTCGATTCGCGCATCGGCGCGCTGGATCGCACCCTCGGATTCCTGTTCGGACTGGGCCGTGGCCTGCTGATCGTCGTGGTCGCCTTCCTGTTCTTCAGCTGGCTGGTGCCGGACAAGCAGCGCCCGGACTGGGTCACCGGCGCCAAATCCCGCGTCGTCCTGCAGGGAACCGGGGATTGGCTGATGTCGCTCTTGCCTGATGATCCCGAGAACACCATTTTAAAGAAATTCAAGAAGAACAAGCCGGACGACGACCAGACTGACACCGAGTCGCCCGGAGCGGGCGGCGATGGGTACAGCAAGCCTGCCCGCGACAGCTTGAAGAAGCTGATCGAGAAACCCGCGGCCAAGTGAGCTCAGCCCAGAAGAGAGGCGCGATGGACCTGCACCACGATTCTTCCGGCGAAGCCCAAGCGGATACTCACGCGGATCTGGACTTCGGACCTCAAGCCTACCTCAGAGACCCAGACCTGGACGGAGACACGCTGCGCGAGGAGTGCGGCGTGTTCGGCATTTATGGGCATAGCGATGCCGCCGCGATCACTGCGCTGGGCCTGCATGCGCTCCAGCATCGCGGCCAGGAAGCCGCCGGCATCGTCTCCTATGACGGCGCGCGCTTCCACAGCGAGCGCCGCCTGGGCCTGGTCGGCGACACCTTCTCCCGCCGCGAGGTGATCGAGCGCCTGCCCGGCAACGCCGCGGTCGGCCATGTCCGCTATGCCACCACCGGCGCCACGATCCTGCGCAACGTGCAGCCGCTGTTCGCCGAGCTCAATGCCGGCGGCTTCGCGGTCGGCCACAACGGCAACCTCACCAACGGGCTCACGCTCCGCCGCGAGCTGGTGCGCGCCGGCGCCATCATGCAGTCGACCAGCGACACCGAGGTGATCCTGCATCTGGTGGCGCATTCCCGCCGCACCAATTTCATCGACCGCTTCATCGAGGCGCTGCGCGCGCTCGAAGGCGCCTACTCGCTGGTCTGCATGACCAACAAGAAGCTGATCGGCGCCCGCGATCCCCTGGGCATCCGTCCGCTGGTCTATGGCGAGCTCGAAGGCTGCCCGATCCTGGCGTCGGAGACCTGCGCGCTCGACATGATCGGCGCGCGCTACATCCGCGACATCGAGCCCGGCGAGGTCGTGATCTTCGACGAGACCGGCGCACACAGCCACAAGCCGTTCCCGCCGAAGCCGGCACGTCCCTGCGTGTTCGAATACATCTACTTCGCCCGTCCCGATTCCGTCGTCGGCGGCCGCTCGGTCTACGAGGTGCGCAAGGCGTTCGGCGCGCAGCTCGCGCGCGAAAGCCACCCCGAGGTCGACGTCGTCGTGCCGGTGCCGGATTCCGGCGTGCCGGCGGCGATCGGCTACAGCCAGCATTCCGGCGTGCCGTTCGAGCTCGGCATCATCCGCAATCACTATGTCGGCCGCACCTTCATCCAGCCGACCCAGGCGATCCGCGAATCCGGCGTGCGCATGAAGCACTCGGCCAACCGCGCCGCGATCGAAGGCAAACGCATCATCCTGATCGACGACTCGCTCGTGCGCGGCACCACCTCGCGCAAGATCGTGCGCATGATGCGCGACGCCGGCGCCACCGAGGTGCATTTCCGCCTGGCCTCGCCGCCGATCCTCTACCCCGACTATTACGGCATCGACCTGCCGGATCGCGGCGGCCTGCTCGCGGCGACGCATTCGCTCGAGGAGATGCGCCAGCTGATCGGCGCGGACTCGCTCGCCTTCCTGTCGATCGACGGCATGTATCGCGCGATGGGTGAGCCCGCCCGCGACCCGGCAGCGCCGAAATATGCCGACCACTGCTTCACCGGCAGCTATCCGACCCATCTCACCGACCAGTCACTCGTCGAGCCGCCCCAGCAGCAGCTCTCGCTGCTGGCGGAAGCGAGCTGAGGCTCTTTCCACACGCCGTCGTTCCGGGGCGATGCGCGGTTGCCCGTCGTCTCTGCGAATGCCAGGACCATAGCCACCAGCGATCGTTGGGCGGCTAGGACTAGCCACGACGGTCCAACTCCCTCATAACCGCCGAGGAGTACGGGTCCCGGCTCCGGGCGCGCAATCGTGCGCCTGGCCCGGACGACGTCTGAGAGAATAGCGGCCATGACCACCCTTCCCCTCGCCAACCGGATTGCCCTCGTCACCGGCGCCTCGCGCGGCATCGGCCATGCGACCGCCCGCGCGCTGGCGCGCGCCGGCGCGCATGTTGTCGCCGTCGCCCGCACCCAGGGCGGGCTGGAGGAGCTCGACGACGAGATCCGGAAAGAGACCGGCAACGGCGCCACCCTGGTGCCGCTCAGCATGACCGACAGCGACGGCATCGCCCGTCTTGGCGCCGCGCTGCATGAGCGCCATGGCAAGCTCGACATCCTCGTCGGCAATGCCGCCGTGCCCGGCCCGTCCTCGCCGCTCGGCCATATCGACCTGAAGCCGTGGAACGACGTCGTCGCCGTCAACCTCTCAGCCAACTTCCAGCTGATCCGCTGCATGGAGCCGCTGCTGAAGGCCTCCGACGCAGGCCGCGCCGTGTTCCTCACCTCAGGCGCCGCCCACAAGGCCCAGGCCTATCTCGGCCCCTACGCCGTCACCAAGGCCGCGCTGGAGACGCTGGCGCGGGTGTGGGCGCACGAGACCGAGCGCACGCCGCTGCGCGTCAACCTGTTCAGCCCGGGCCCGATCCGCACCCGCATGCGCGCCACGGTCTTCCCCGGTGAAGACCCGATGACGCTCGAGACGCCCGAGCAGGTCGCCGACTTCATCGTGCCGATGTGCCTGCCGTCCTGGACCGAGACCGGCAAACTGTACGAGTACAAGACCCGCACGCTGAAGAGCTTTCAGCCGCCGGCGTGAGATCGTTGCTCCCCTCACCGTACGGCGAACGCCGGACCGATAGCCACCGGCGGTCGTGGTGGGCGACGATGACGACGCAGACCGTCTTTCCCAACACGCATCACGCGGTATCCGTCCCGGCGTTCGCCGGGACGACAGCGGCGGACGTGGTCGGCACCACGCCTCTCACGCACGACGCGTCAACCCGTTCGTGCCCCGACCACTTGTGAGCCGATCTGCGTCGGCAGCTATTTCGGAGCAGGACTCGCCGCCGCAGGCTTTGCGGCAGCGGACTTCGCGGGGACGGGCTTCGCCGTGGCCGGCACCTGACGATCGCGCACCGCCGTCAGCTCCTTGCGCAGCTTTTCCTGCTGCTCCACCGACAGCACCGGGCGCTGCTCGTCATGCGGCACGTCGTTCACCGGGAGATAGTTGTACGTGTTGCCGTACTGCGCCGTGTCGGATGATGGCGTCGTGCCCGAGGTCGCGCAGCCGCCGAGCAGCACGGATGTCAACAGCGCCGCGCTCCGCAGCGCTGAACGCCAGGGCATGGGCCGCGTCAATCGCGAGCAGGTCCGGCGGAAGCTCATCGCGCGGCCGCTGCCATGGTGCGCGTGGTCCCCTGCGCCGTGATGCCATGCTCGTTGGATTGCAGCCCGGGCAGGCTCTTCACCCAGGGATAGCCCCGACGGCCCATGTCGAAGCCGCGATCGAACAGCGCGGTCATGTAGGTGCGATCGAACGGGCCGTCGGCCTTGGCCTGGAAATCGGCCGGCACGCTGGCCAAGTTGAAGTCGATGCCGTTGAATTTCGCCACCGAGTAGATGCGGTAGATGTCGCCGATGCCCTGGTTCTTGATCAGGGTCGACAGCGAGCGCTGCGTCACCGAGAGCACGTCGGCGCCGACGCTGTCCCATTGCGGATCGATGCGGGCGTTGCGGATGACGTAGAGATGCGCGCCGCTCACGCTCCGGCGCGGGCCGCGGCCGGAGACGAGACGCAGCACCGACGGGCCGATGAAGACCTGCCGGGTGACGCCGCCATCGACATGCAGCTCGTCGTAATCCTTGTCGCCGATCCGCACCTTGATGCGAACCGGGGCGAAAGCGCCCGGCACGGTCGCGGACGCCAGCAGCACCTGGCGGAACAGCGCGATCGCCTCGGGCGTGTCGGCGGCAGCGATGCGGCCCATGTCCCACAGCACCGGCCGCTGCGCGTCGAGATTGGTGGTGCCGACCAGCAGCACCCTGCCCTTGCTGCTCTCGCGCGCGACATCGCGCAGGAACTCGCGATCGACATATTTCTCGATCAGCCGCGACAGCGGCGTGTTGTCGGCCAGCGCCGAGCCCTGCAGCAGGCCGGGAATGTTGACCGTGAAGATGTCCTTGCGCTCATAGGCGGTGAAGATCTCGCGCAGCTTGTCATCGTGCTCGCGCCCCAGGAAGACGAACGGCGCGATCAGCGCGCCGGAGCTGACGCCCGTCACCATGTCGAACGACGGCCGGTTGCCGGACTCGCCCCAGCCGGCCAGCAGCCCGGCGCCGAATGCGCCGTTCTCGGCGCCACCGGAGATCGCGAGGAAATTCAGCGGACGCGAGATCGGGATTTCGGCCGAGGCGCGCGACATCGCGGCCTCGGCAAAGCGCGGCGCCGGCTCGTCACCCCAGTAGCGCACGTTGCGGAAGCCGACCGGGTCGGCGCTGACGGCAGCCGCTTCCGGCAGCGCGTTGCGCGGCATGACGGCTGCGCACGCCGCCAGCAGCAGCGACGCGGCGCATGCGAGCAGGATACGCGGAACCATCGCGCGGAAGGAGGCGGCAGACTTCATCGCGACGCTTGCTGCTCCACGCTTGCGATCTCCGGCGCCGGCGGCGGCACGCCGGGCTTGACCTCGTCGGCCCCCTTGTCGGTCCAGCCCGGCGGCAGGCCCAGACCGGCACCGACGAAGCCCTTCAGGCCGGGGAAGCGTCCGTACTGCTCACATGCGGCATATTTGGGAGCGCCGCCGAGCTTGGCGGGCACGCTCGACACCGAAGGCAGCGAGGCCAGCGACGGGACGCCGGAGAACGGCGACTCGCCGGTCGATACCAGCCTGGCGAAATCGGCGCCGAACTCCGAAGCGAGGTCGTAGGCGTCGCCGTCATTGGCCATGCGGGCGGTCGACACCGAGGAGGCGCCGCGCGCCCACACCATCGCGGCCTTCTGGAAGCCGGCGAAATCGCGCGCCTCGGCCTCGACGGACAGCGTGCCGAGCCCGACCGGCAACCGTGGCACCGGCACCGGGACGCCCGGCAGCGCGACGCTCTTGGCGATCGACGCCGCCTGCGAGGCGGCCGAGGCGGTCGCGTTGGTCGCCGTGGCGTGAGTGACGGTCGCCTTGATCGTCAGATCCGCCTCCTCGCCGAGCGCAACGATGCGGAAGCGCTCGCTGAGCCGCAGGCACATTTCCCGGCTGATGGCGTTGGCGACCAGCTTGCGCTCGTTCTCGTCGAAGGCGATGTCGGGACGCGGCGGAAACGCGGTCGGCTCGATCCGGATCGTCCTGGCCTCGAGCAGCTCCTTCTTGTTCGCCTTGATCTGCGCGCGCGTCACCAAGCCATTGGCGTCGGCGAGACGATCGTAATTCTTGAGCGAGCCGGCCCGCTCCAGCGGAGCGGTGGCGCAGCCGGCCGTTGCCAGCGCCAGGGAAATCAGGGCCGTCGACTTCAGCGGGGCGAGGCGCATCTTACCGGCGAGACCCATTGATAGATAGCTCACTCTAATTAAGTCTCACAAGCCGAAACGCTTGTCCAACTAAACTAGATCAAATTCTCTAGATTAGAGCGGCGCGAAATATTATTTTATATTACAAGCAGTTGGCGGAAACGGCGAATGTGGCGAGAGTTGGCCCGACAGGACGTGTGATGAGAGACGCGTGATGAGAAAGGTCGATCCGGTCAAGCACGAGCAGAAGCGCCGGGAGATTCTCCAGGCGGCGTTGTCGTGCTTCGTCCGGAACGGTTTTCACGGCGCCAGCACCACCGATATCTGCGCCGCCGCCAAGATCAGCCCAGGCCACCTCTACCACTACTTCCCCAGCAAGGAGGCGATGATCCAGGCGCTGGTCGACCAGAACCTGAGCCACGCCGCAGCGCGCCTCCAGGCGATCCTGGCCTCACCCGACGTGATCGACGCCCTGGTGCAGGAGCTCGAGAGCACCAGCATTCATCAGCCGCAGGCCCAGGTCCTCAGCGCCGAGGCGTTGGCCGAGGCCTGCCGCAATGCCGATTTTGCCGCCATCGTCCACGCCCATGCGCGCGCGATGCGGGCGCTGCTGGTCGATTTTCTCATCAAGGCGCAGCGGCGCAGCGACGTCGATCCCCGCCTTGATCCCGAATCGACTGCCAATATTCTGTTCGCGATCGTCGACGGCGCACGCGCGCTGCCGATCCGGAATCCGAACGTCGACATCAAGAAGAGCACCGCACATCTGCGCATCATGCTGACGCGCTTCCTGCGGCCGCCCGCAGCCCCCTCGCCGGTCGGCGACAAGACCAGAAAGGCCCGCGGCTCGACGCCCATCGTCGAGCCCTCATGAGCTACCGCGCCGTGCTCAGCCGAGCATGACCTGATCGTGGAAGGCGTCGGTCACGGGCCTCATGATGAGCAACGGTATTCTTGCAGGGCCTGTACGCCCAGCGTTAACGCTCAAGCGAAACGCACAAACCTTGGGCGCGCCTCGCGCCTTTTGGCACATTGCCGCAACTCACAAGACCGGCTATCCAGGGAGACAGACGGCAAGGGGCGCCCAAGAAGCCCCGCCGTGACACGACACCAGGGAGGACTTTGATGACGACGTCTCAGGCGCGGCGGATGGCCGCGCTGCTTGCCGCCACCACGCTCAGCTTTGCCGGCTCCGCCTTCGCCGACGACAAGGTCGTCAAGATCGGCGTGCTCAACGACATGTCCAGCCTCTATGCCGACATCGGCGGACCGAACTCGGTCGCAGCCGTCAACATGGCGGTCGAAGATTCCGGCATGAAGGCCAAGGGCTGGACCATCGAGGTCATCAGCGGCGACCACCAGAACAAGCCCGACATCGGCGTCAATATCGGCCGGCAGTGGATCGACACCCAGAAGGTCGACGTGATCATGGACACGCCGAATTCCGGCGTTGCTCTGGCCATCTCCAATCTGGTCAAGGAGAAGAACTCGGTCCTGATCAATTCCGGCGGCGCGAGCGCCGACCTCACCGGCAAGGCCTGCAACGCCAACACCATCTCCTACACCTACGACACCTACATGCTGGCGAACGGCACCGGCAAGGCGCTGACCAAGGCCGGCGGCGACAGCTGGTTCTTCCTCACCGCCGACTACGCGTTCGGCCATGCGCTGGAGCGCGACACCTCGGCGGTCGTCACCGCCAATGGCGGCAAGGTGCTCGGCTCCGTCAAGCACCCGCTCAACACCGCCGACTTCTCCTCCTTCCTGCTGCAGGCACAGTCGTCCAAGGCCAAGGTCATCGGCCTTGCCAATGCCGGCGGCGACACCACCAACGCGATCAAGCAGGCCGCCGAATTCGGCATCGTCCAGGGTGGCCAGAAGCTCGCCGCGCTGCTGCTGTTCGTCAACGACGTGCATGCGCTGGGCCTGAAGGTGGCGCAGGGCCTGACCTTCACCGAGTCGTTCTACTGGGATCTCAACGACAAGACCCGCGAATGGTCCAAGCGTTTCCAGAAGGTGTCGCCAAAGGGCACGATGCCGTCGATGACGGTCGCCGGCGTCTATGCCGGCACGCTGCATTACCTCAAGGCGCTGGACGCGATGGGCGGCAATCCGCATGACGGCGCCAAGGTCGTGGCCAAGATGAAGGAGATCCCGACCGACGATCCGCTGTTCGGCAAGGGCCCGCTGCGCGCCGACGGACGCCGCCTGATCCCGGCCTATCTGTTCGAGGTCAAGAAGCCGGAAGAGTCCAAATATCCGTGGGACTACTACAAGCTGATCGCGACGATCCCGGCCGAGGACGCCGCCAAGCCGCTCGAGGCCAGCGAGTGCCCGCTGGTGAAGAAGTAATCGTCCCGCATCGGTCCGGGCTGGCGCGCCAGCATCAGTCCGGACCCACGCACATTGCCGATGCGCCGTCGCGCGCATCGGGATGATGTCAGGAGGCGGCCTTCGCTTTCGCGAGCGTCCGCAGCGCGATCACGATCGCGACGATCATCAGCCCCGACGCCAGCAGGAACGGCGCGCCGGGCAGATGCACGAGCGCAGTGGCCCCGATGAAATAGGCGAAGCTCAGCGTGAACAGGAACGGCCCCGTGAGCTGGGCCACGCTCTGCACGCTCGATGTCGCGCCCTGGAGCTGGCCCTGCTTGTCCGGCGCCACCAGCCGGGTCATCAGCGCCTGCAACGCCGCGCCCGAGACGCCCCACAGCGCCATCACGGGAATGCCCAGCCAGCTCAGCGGTCCGGTCGGCGCCACGCCGAAAATGAAGAAGCCGACCAGCCCCGCGGATAGCCCCAGCATCAGCGCGCCGCGCTCGCCGAACACACGCACGATCAGCCCGACCGCGCCGCCCTGCACGATCATCGCGCAGACGCCGACCATCGCCAGAGTGAGGCCGACGGTGCGCGTGTCCCAGCCGTAGCGATAGGTCGCGTACAGCACGAAGGTCGACGGCAGCACGACATGGGCGAGCTGGGTGATGAAGTTCACGGTCGACAGTCCGGCGAGAATGCGGTCCGATGCCAGCAGCCGCAGCGCCCCGAGCGGGTTCGCCGTTCGCCACCGGAATGGACTGCGCCGCTCCGGCTTCA
This sequence comes from Bradyrhizobium sp. HKCCYLRH3073, assembly GCF_051167995.1. Lineage (NCBI taxonomy): Bacteria > Pseudomonadati > Pseudomonadota > Alphaproteobacteria > Hyphomicrobiales > Nitrobacteraceae > Bradyrhizobium > Bradyrhizobium sp. HKCCYLRH3073. Next base: position 34,705 of record NZ_JBNPUD010000003.1, on the reverse strand, counting down.
GCGACTCCGGCAGCACCAGGAAGCCGTAGAGCGCGTTGGCGAAGCTGAGCCCCGCGGCCGCCCAGAACGGCAGCCGCGGATCGATGTCGCCCAACAGCCCGCCGGTGGCAGGCCCGAGCACGAAGCCCGCGCCGAACGCCGCGCCGATGCGGCCGAAGATCGCGGCGCGGCGGTCCGGCGGCGTCAGGTCGGCGATATAGGCGAAGGCAGTGGAGATGCTGGCCGAGGTGACGCCGGAGATCAGCCGCCCGACGAACAGCCAGGCGAGCGACGGCGCCAGCGCCATCAGCACATAGTCGGCGGCGAGGCCAAAGTTCGACAGCAGGATCACCGGCCGCCGGCCGAAGCGGTCGGACAGGCTGCCGAGCACCGGCGAAAACACGAACTGCATCAGCGCCCACGCGGTGCCGAACAGCCCGAAGATGCGTGCCGCCTGAGCGGTGTCGTTGCCGACGAAGCTCCCGATCAGCTTCGGCAGGATCGGCATGATCAGCCCGAGCGCGAGCATGTCGAGCAGGATGGTGACGAAGATGAAGGCGACTGCGCCGCGGCGCGGGGCCGGCGCATTTTCGGTCGCGACGCTCGGCGGGCTTGCTTCCATGGCCGGACCGCTTCCGCTCCCGCGACTGATCAGTTCGGCCGCTTGCGCTTGTGCGCGAACGGGTTGGCCTTCTCGCGCAGGGTGATGCGCACCGGCGTGCCCGGCAGCTCGAAGGTCTCGCGCATCGAGTTGGTGAGATAGCGCAAGTAGGATTGCGGGATCGCGTCGGCGCGCGAGCAGAACAGCACGAAGCTCGGCGGCCGCGCCTTGGTCTGGGTGATGTAGTTCAGCTTGAGCCGGCGGCCCGACACCGCCGGCGGCGGATTGTCGGCGATCGCCCCCTCGAACCAGCGGTTCAGCGCCGCGGTCGGCACGCGCCGGTTCCAGACCGCGTAGGCCTCGACGATCGCCTGCATCAGCCGGTCGATGCCCTCGCCCATCAGGCCCGACACCGCCACGATCGGTGCGCCCGCGACCTGCGGCAGCCAATGGTCGGCGTCGCGGCGCAGCATCGAGATCTGGCCGGACTTGGCCTCCATCAGGTCCCATTTGTTGACCGCGATGACGAGCGCGCGACCCTCGCGCTCGATCAGGTCGGCGATGCGCAGATCCTGCTCCTCGAAGCGGTTCTGCGCATCCATCATCAGCACGACCACCTCGGCGAAGCGCACCGCCCGCAGCGCATCCGCCACCGATAGCTTCTCGAGCTTCTCCTCGATGCGCGAGCGCCGGCGCAGGCCTGCGGTGTCGTAGATGCGGAAGCCGCGGCCCTTCCATTCGATCTCGACCGCGATCGAATCGCGCGTCGTGCCGGCCTCGGGGCTGGTCAGCAGCCGCTCCTCGCCGAGCAGATGATTGATCAGCGTCGACTTGCCGGCATTGGGACGGCCGACGATGGCGACGCGGATCGGACGTGCGGCGCGCTCCTCGTCGGTCTCCTCGCGCTCGTCGTCCTCGTCGTCCGTGGGCGGCACGAGCTTGCTGACGGCGTCGTAGAGCTCGCCCATGCCCTCGCCGTGCTCGGCCGAGATCTGGATGGGATCGCCGAGGCCGAGCGCATACGACTCCATGGCGCCGAGCTCGCCATGCTTGCCCTCGCTCTTGTTGGCGAGCAGCAGCACCGGCTTGTCGGCGCGGCGGGCGAAATCGGCGAAGGCGCGGTCGGCGGGCGTCAGGCCGATGCGGGCATCGATGACGAAGAACAGCGCATCGGCGAGCGCGATCGCGGTCTCGGTCTGCTCCTGCATGCGCGCGGTCAGCGAGCCCTTCGGGCCCTCGTCGAGGCCGGCCGTGTCGATGATCGTGAAATGGAGATCGCCGAGCTTCGCTTCGCCCTCGCGGCGGTCGCGCGTGACCCCCGGCATGTCGTCGACGAGCGCCAGCTTCTGCCCGACCAGACGGTTGAACAGGGTCGACTTGCCGACATTGGGCCGGCCGATGATGGCGATGGTGAAAGGCATGATGATCCGTGCGCGTGAGCGCGCAGCTTTAGCGCATTCGGCCGCAAAACCGAACGGGCGATCAGTCGATTCGCGACTGAGATTAACGGCTGAAGGAGCCGCTCGGCATCGGCGCCGGGAAGCCGCCGCCCGAGCTCTGGGCGGCCGGCGGCTGCGCCGGGGCCGTGTCATCCGCCGGCGGTGCGGTGGTGCGGCGGCGCACGATCTTCTTCGGCTTCGGCGCCGGCGGAACGCCGGCGGCGCCCTGCTCGACCGCAGCGGCCTCGCCGTCCTGCGGATCGGCCGTGGTCGGGTTGCTCACGGCGGCCTGCTGCCGGCCCTTGGCGCCCTTCTTGCCCTTGGGCTCCTCGGCCGGGGGCGCCGGCATCGCCTCCTGGGCGCCTGGATCGGTCATCGGCTGCTGCTGCGCGCCCTTGTAGAGCTCCTTCGGCACGCCCTGCTCGAGACCCGGCACGCCCTCCGGGAACACCGGCTTGCGGTCGCCCGGCAGCTTCTTCTTGGTGTCGAGGAAGTCGAGCATGTCCGAGGGGTCGAAGCTTCCCCCGCTCGCGCAGCCGCCCAGCACGCCGGAAAGCGCAATGAGGACCGTGAGGGCAATGGCACGTTGGGCGCGGCGCATGATCGTCGTTCCAATCAACTCGGTTTCGCCGTCGCGCGATCCGCGATCAGCTCTTGGCGACTGCAGGCAACAGCGCCTGCAGCGCTTCGGCGCGCGAGCGCAGGCCCGGCGGGGTCTCACCATCCAGCGCAATCATGTCGAGCCATTGACGGGTCGCGGCGGCATCGTTGGCCTTCCACGCCGACAGCGCCAGCAATTCGCGGGCCGCGTGGCGGAACGGCGCACCAGGCGCCGTTTCGCCTTCGAGGCGCTGCTTGAGGTCCGCGTAAGGTGCCGTATCGGCCAGCAGGCCTGCCGCGCGCAGCCGCGCCATCGACTGCTGCTCGGCCCCGATGCTGCGGTCGGCAGCAAGCTCGTCATAGAGCTTCACGGCCGCCGCCTTGTCGCGCATGGCGGCCTCTGCGGCCTGATGGAAGCGGGCCAGCGTGCGGTATCCCGATGGGGCTGTAGCCGCGACATCCGCAAAGGCCTTTTCCGCCTCGGCATGCTTGTTCTGCTCGGAGAGCTCGAGGGCCTTGTTGAAGGCCGAGCCCGCCTCGGCCGCCTTCTGGCCTTCCAGGTATTGGTAGCCGCGCCAGCCGCCAACGCCGGCGATGATCAGCACGGCCAGGGCGATGATCAAGATCGAGTAGCGGTCCCACAGCTTCTTGAGCTGTTCCCGGCGGACCTCCTCGTCTACTTCATCAATAAAATCAGACACCTAAGGACATCCAGTCAGGTTCGCTGCGAACGCGCGCGCATGGCTTCGAAGGGCCGCGCGAGCGGCCCGTTGCCCACGCGCCGGCGCCGATACCGCATCGGCATGGCGGTGGCAAGGCGAGTCCAGCCGAATCAAGGCGTTACTCCCCGGTTCTGCCACAGGGTCCGAACGCGGCTATCACGCCGTCAAGGCTTCGCGCAACTGCCGTTTCATCACCTTGCCGTTGGCGTTGCGCGGCAAGGGGTCCGCGGTCACGGTCAGGGTTTCCGGAACCTTGTAATCCGAGACCCGCTCGGCACACCAGCTGCGCAGCGCCTCGGCGCTGATCGGCTCGCGGGTCACGACCACCGCGTGCACGCGCTCGCCGAGCACGGGACATGGCCGGGCGACGATCGCGCTCTCGACCACCGCCGGATGGCTCGCCAGCACCGATTCGACCTCGGCCGAGTAGATCTTCAGCCCGCCACGGTTGATCATGTCCTTCTGCCGGTCGAACACCCGGACGAAATTGTCGGCGTCGACGGAGCCGAGATCGCCGGAATGCCAATAGCCGGCGGTGAAGCTCTCGGCCGTGGCCTTGGGATTGTTCCAGTAGCCCCTGATAACCTGGCCGCCGCCGATCCAGATCTCCCCGATCTCGCCGCGCGGCAGCTCCCGCCCCTCCCCGTCCATGACCAGGATGCTGGCCCCTGGACACGGCAGCCCGACGCTGTCGATATGGCGCGCGGTCAGATCCGAGGGCATCAACGTTGCCGGCGAGGTGGTCTCGGTCGAGCCATAGGCATTGACCAGCCGCAGACCCGGGATCTTGGCGGCCAGCCGCTCGATGGTCGCGACCGGCATCGGCGCGCCGCCGAAGCCGCCGATCCGCCACGACGAGAGATCGTGGCTGTCGAAGTCGCGCTGCAGCAGGCAGAGATTGTACATCGCCGGGACCATGACCGTGTAGGTCACGCGCTCGCGCGCGGCGAGCTTCAGATACTCGCCGGCCTTGAACTCCGGCATGATGATCAAGGTGCCGGCGCAGCGCGCCATGCTGGTGATGTTGGCGACGACGCCGGTGACGTGGCCGAGCGGCACCGCGGCGATCGAGCGGTCGGCTGGCGTCAGCCCCAGGCAGGCCTCGTAGACCATCGAGGAGTGGATGATGTTGCAATGGGCGAGCATCGCGCCTTTCGGCCGACCGGTGGTGCCGGAGGTGTAGAGGATCATCGCGGTGTCCTCTTCCGCCACCTCGACCCGAGCCTCGTGCGCGGCATGATCGGCCAGCGCTGCAAAATCCGATCGCGCTGGACGATCATCGACGGCAATGCGCCCCGCCAGCTCCGGCGTCTCTGCAGCAGCCGGCAACCGGTCCGCCAGTGCCGCCTCGTGCAGCAGCAGCTTGGCGCCGCAATCCTTCAGCACATAGGCGATTTCCGGGGTCTGCTGCCGCGTCGACAGCAGCACCGTGATCAGCCCGAGCTTGGCGGCAGCGAACAGCGTGAGCACGAATTCGATGCGGTTGCCGAGCAGCAGCGCCAGCCGATCGCCCTGGCGCAGGCCCCTCGCCTGCAGCCCGCCGGCGATCCGCGCGGCGGCCTCGGCGACCTCGCGCCATGACAGCCGCACGGCCCCGCAGACCAGCGCTTCGCCGTCGCCGTTGCGCGCCGCGGCCTCCTCGACCATGGCCCAGATGTTCGCCGGCCGCTCCGTGAACAGCGGCACCACGCGATCGCCAAAACGGGCTTCGCGCCGCATCGGCGGCGTCACATAGGTCGACCAGTCCATGGCATTTCCCCGAGCTTGGCTTTTTTGTCGTTGTTTGCCGCGATGCGGACCAGCCAAGCATAACCATCGGGCGATGCGCTTGGCTATCTCCGGCAGCGCCGGAGATAGCGCAGTGCCGCCGCGCTCATCACGGCTGCAACGCGACGACCAAGCGAGAGGCGCCCGTCAGGTCTTGGACTTCATGCCGTAGACATGTTCCGCCGCCGGAAACACACGGCTACGCACGTCGGCCGCGTAGCGCTCGACCGCCTCGTCGATCGCCGGACCGAGATTGCCGTAGCGGCGGACGAATTTCGGCGCGCGTGGCGACAGGCCGAGCATGTCCTCCAGCACCAGCACCTGGCCGTCGCAGGCGGCGCTGGCGCCGATGCCGATGGTGGGGATCGCGATCTGCTGGTTGATCTTGCGCGCCAGCGGCTCGGCCACGGCCTCGATCACAACCGAGAACGCGCCAGCCTGCGCGATCGCCGCAGCGTCGCTCTCGATCGCGGCCCAATCCGCCTCGTCGCGGCCCTGCGCGCGGAACGAGCCGAGCGTGTTGATCGATTGCGGCGTCAGGCCGACATGGCCCATCACCGGAATGCCGCGCTCGCTGAGGAAGGCCACCGTCTCGGCCATCCGCACCCCGCCCTCGAGCTTGACCGCGCCGCATTGCGTCTCCTTCAGGATCCGCACCGCCGCATGAAACGCCTGCTCCTTCGACGCCTCGTAGCAGCCGAACGGCATGTCGACCACCACCAGCGCCTGGCGCGAACCACGCATCACGGCGCGGCCCTGCAGGATCATCATCTCCAGGGTCACCGGCACGGTGGTCTCGAAACCGTGCATCACGTTCCCAAGGGAATCGCCGACCAGGATCACATCGCAATGGCGATCGACCAGCGCCGCGGTATGGGCGTGGTAGGACGTCAGCATCACGATCGGCTCGCCGCCCTTGCGGGCGCGGATCTCGGGAGCCGTCTTTCGGCGGACCGTCGACTGCACCGACATCGCTACCCCCCAATGACCGGAATGCCGAGCACGACGGGATGGAACGCGAAGGCCAGCGCCAGATAGACGACGATGCCGACCACCACCGCGATCACGTCGTTGCCGACGCCGCCGACCGGGATCGGTGGGCCGCCGGCGTCAGCGCGCCGCTTCAGCGAAATGCGGTCGAACACCGCCCAGGCCAGGATCGAGCCGAACAGGATGATGCCGCCGAGGTCGCCATTGGCGAGCAGATGCCCGAACGCCCACAGCTTCACGCCCGCCAGCATGGGGTGCTTCAGCACGGTGTAGATGCGGCCGCGGATGTAGGCGGCGACCACCATGATGACGGCCGGCAGCATCAGCGCGAGATTGATGTGCTTGAGCGCCTTCGGCGGCGTCCAGACCTGGATCCAGCCGCCGCTGCGGTAATCGGCAAAGCCCCACACGATCAGGACGAGGCCGGCAAGGGCCACGACCGTGTAGACCAGCTTGTACGTGCCCTCGCCCAGCCGCGCGATGACCTGCGCGCGCGCCTCGCGCCGGGTCGTGAACACATGGGCGCCGAGAAACAGCACCAGCCCCACCACCATCACCAGAAGTCCCACGGCATCCCCCTTCGCTTGCACGCGACCTGTGCGTGGGCACCGGTATCATTTCCGGGGGCGGCCTCGCAACGTGGCCTGCATTTTCGAGGTGAGGCGCCAAGCGCCTCAGCCGTCATTCCGGGGCGGCTCGCAGAGCCGAACCCGGAATCTCGAGATTGGCTTGCGTTCTTGCAGGCAATCGCGAAATTCCGGGTTCGACGCGAACGCGTCGCCCCGGAATGACGATGGGCGCGAGACACGGGGCGGTCGAGAGGTCGTGCCCAGCGGGCGAAGCCATCACCGCTCCGACGTGTTCTTCAGATCACGATTCTCGACATAGCGGATCGCGATCGGCCGGCCGGCGAGCGCGCCGCCCAGCCCTTTTGTGAACTTCAGCGGCAGGCAGCCGTCGAGCGAGGCATTGATCGTCTTCAGATAGGTCGCACGCGTGTCGGCCGGGGCGCCTGATGTTGCGAAGGTCACGCGCGGCGGCGCGATCATCTCGCCGGTCCGCTTGAAGCTGAAGCGCACCGTCATCTGCATCCCGGCGCGGGCGTTGTCCTCCGGCGGCGGCGTCCAGCATGCACGCAGCGCTGCGAACAGATCGCCGATCGTGTCGAGATCGTGATCCGGCTTCTGATATTTGGCTTCCTGATCCTTGGCGGGCCGGCTCTCGATCGTCAGTTGCAGGTTCTGGCCATAGGGATAGTTCATCTCGGGAATGCACGGCCACGGCCCGTAGACGCTGCAGAACGACGGCGTGCATGGTCCCTCGTCGAGCACGCTGCACGGTGTGTGCGCGAACGGCACCGGATTGATCTGCTGGCGGCGCGCGTCGGCGGTGGCCGGAGCGGCCACCATCAACAGGACGAGCACGACGACACGGAGCATGGGACTCTCGGGCTGGAATGGACTCCAAGCTGGATCCGATCGCAGAATTCGCAAGCTCAATCCCGTTCACGTCTGCGCGTTCCCGCGTCGCGAACGGCCCTCGACCGTGCCTGCGGAACTCGGCTAGAACACGGCAGGATGCGACAACGGACGGACGCGACGATGAGCCACAGCGAGACCGTGATCAACGTCATCAACCCGAACATGACGGTGACGATGACCGAATTGATCGCCAAGGCGGCCCAGGCCAGCGCAAGCCCGTCGACGCGGATCGTCGGCCGCACTGCGCGGTTCGGCGCCGCCTCGATCGAGGGGCACTACGACGAGGCGATTGCCGCGGTCGGCATGCTCAAGGAGATCGAAGCCGGCGACGCCGAGGGCTGCCACGCCCATGTGATCGCCTGCTTCGGCGATCCCGGCCTGCTCGCCGCGCGCGAATTGTCGGGCGTGCCGGTGCTCGGCATCGCGGAAGCCGCGATGCATGCGGCGAGCTTCGTCGCCACCCATTTCAGCATCGTGACCACGCTGTCGCGCACCAAGGTGATCGCGGAGCACCTCGTGCGCAACTACGGCATGGAGCAGCATTGCCGCAAGGTGCGCGCGGTCGACGTCGCCGTGCTCGATCTCGACAAGCCCGAGGCCAATGTGCGCGGCACGCTGCTCGGCGAATGCCGGGCGGCGCTGCGCGAGGACGGGATCGGCGCCATCGTGCTCGGCTGCGCCGGCATGGCCGATCTGGCGCGCGATCTCTCGACCGAGCTCGGCATTCCCGTGATCGACGGCGTCGCCGCCGCCGTGCGCTTCGCCGAGGCGCTGGTCGGGCTGGGGCTGAAGACGTCGAAACACGGCGATCTCGCGTTTCCGCTGCCGAAGTCGCGGAAGACGCTCTGAGTTCAACTCATAGCCTGCCCATCCGGGGAGTTCCGAAACGCCGACCGACGCTCCACATTGGGATCAACCCATGGAGCCCGCGATGTCCGATCTGTCCACCCTCTCCTCGCTCTCATCAGCGCTTTCGACGACCGTCGCCGCGGTCGCACCGTCTCTGGTCTCGGTCCACTCGCACCGCTTGCGCGCCTCCGGCTTCGTCTGGAAATCAGGCCTTATCGTCACCGCCGATGAGGCGCTGGCAGATGAAGGCGACGTCACTATCGTCTTCGCCGACGGCACCACACGTCCCGCCGGGATGGCAGGCCGCGATCACACCACCGACATCGCCCTGCTCCGCTTCGATGGCGGCGCGGCGGCGCCAGTCAAACTCTCCGGCGAGGTGCCCGCGCTCGGCTCGCTCGCGGTCATCGCCGCCGCCGACCAGGGCACGCCGGTCGCAGCGCTCGCCATGGTCTCGAAATCCACAGGTCCCTGGCGCAGCCTGCGCGGCGGCGACATCGATGCGCGGATCGAGCTCGACACCCGGCTGCGCCACAGCTCCGAAGGCGGCCTCGTGCTCGACGCTGCAGGCCACGCGATCGGCATGGCCGTGCGGGGCCCGCGCCGCACGCTCGTCATTCCCGCGACCACGATCGAACGGGTCGCGGGCAAGCTCGAGACGCATGGTCGCATCGCGCGCGGCTATCTCGGCGCCGGCCTGCAGCCGGTCCGGCTCGATGACGGGCTCGGTGCGATGATCATGAGCCTCGACAAGAGCGGCCCGGCCGCGGCCGCCGGCCTGCGCCAGGGTGACGTCATCACCGCTCTCAACAAGGAGCCGTTCAGGGGCATGCGCGCGATGATGCGCGAACTCGGTCCGGACAGCGTCGGCGCCGTCGTCGAGGTCGCAGCGCTGCGTGCCGGCGAGCCGGTGCAGTTCGCCCTGACCATCGGCGAGAGGCCGGCGTGAGCGAGGAGGCGCGCGGGCCGATCAGGATCGCAATCGCGGTCGACGATGCCGAGCTCGCCGACCGGCTGGCGGCGCTGCTCGGCGATGTCACGGGCCTGACGCTGGTCGCCCCCGGCGAGAGCGCCGACGTCGCCATCGCGCCATTGCATGGCAGTGATGAGACGCACAGCGGCGACGACAGGATCGACGGCCAGGCGATCGATGATTTTCAGCTCACCGCGCGCGAGCGCGACGTGCTGGCGCTGATGGCCGAGGGCCGCTCCAACAAGGAGATCGCCCGCAGCCTCGGCATCTCCGTGCATACCGCGAAATTCCACGTCGGCTCGCTGCTCGACAAGCTCGACGCCACCGGGCGAACGGATGCGGTGGCGCACGCGGCAAGGCGCGGCATCATCGAGCTGTGAGCAGCCCCGAGTTTTGCAGGGAACTCTCTCCCCACGTCATTCCGGGGCGCCCGCAGGGCGAGCCCGGAATCCATCGGGCGACAGAACCAGAGGCAAGATGGATTCCGGGCTCATCGCTGCGCGATGCCCCGGAATGACGGCTGACAACGGAGCCAGCCTCACGCCTTCTTCTTCACGTCCTTGACGTTGGAGAACACGATGCCCTCCGCGCGCTCCTTGGTGTAGCCGAGATAGAACTCGTTCTTGGCCAGGAACACGGGGTCGCCATCGACGTCGTCGGCGACGCCGGAATTGTTGGCGGCGATGAACGCCTCGAGCTTCTTCTTGTCGTCGCAGGAGATCCAGCGCGCCAGCGAGAACTCGGAGATCTCGAACTCGACCGGCAGTGAATATTCCGCATCGAGCCGCGCCTTGAGCACGTCGAGCTGCAGCGGTCCGACCACGCCGACCAGCGCCGGCGCGCCATCGCGCGGACGGAACACCTGCACGACGCCCTCCTCCGACATCTGCTGCAAGGCTTCCTTCAGCTTCTTGGCTTTCATCGCATCGGTGAGACGGACGCGGCGAACGATTTCCGGGGCGAAGCTCGGCACGCCGACGAAGGTCAGGTCCTCGCCCTCGGTCAGGGTGTCGCCGATGCGCAGGCTACCGTGGTTGGGAATGCCGACGACGTCGCCGGCGAAGGCCTCGTCCGCGACCGAGCGGTCCTGTGCGAAGAAGAATTGCGGGCTCGACAGCGGCATGGTCTTGCCGGTGCGCACCAGCTTGGCCTTCATGCCGCGGTTGAGCTTGCCCGAGCACAGCCGCGCGAACGCGATGCGGTCGCGATGGTTCGGGTCCATGTTCGCCTGGATCTTGAACACGAAGGCGCTCATGCGCGGCTCGGCGGCGTCGACCTTGCGCAGGTTGGACTCCTGCGCGCGCGGCGACGGCGCGTAGCGGCCGAGACCTTCCAGGAGATCGCCGACGCCGAAATTGCGCAGCGCGCTGCCGAAATAGACCGGCGTCAGATGGCCCTCGCGGAACGCCTCCAGGTCGAACGGCTTGCAGGCTTCCTTGACCAGCTCAAGCTCGTCGGTGATCTGGCCCATGTCGAGATTGGCGTTGAGCTTGCCGAGCTCGGAGATCGCGATCTGCTGCGCCGCGCCGGTCTTGGCGCCACCGCCTTCGAGCAGGCGCACGCCGCCGTCTCTGACGTCATAGGTGCCGATGAAGTCGCGGCCGCGGCCGACCGGCCAGGTCATCGGTGTGGTGTCGAGCGCCAGCGTCTTCTCGATCTCGTCCAGCAGGTCGAAGGTGTCGCGGCTCTCGCGGTCCATCTTGTTGATGAAGGTGATGATCGGGATGTCGCGCAGGCGGCAGACCTCGAACAGCTTGCGCGTGCGCGCCTCGATGCCCTTGGCGGCGTCGATCACCATGACGGCGGAGTCGACTGCGGTCAGCGTGCGATACGTGTCCTCGCTGAAGTCCTCATGGCCCGGCGTGTCCAGCAGGTTGAAGACGAGGCCCTCGAACTCGAAGGTCATCACCGACGTGACGACCGAGATGCCACGCTCGCGCTCGATCTTCATCCAGTCCGAGCGGGTGTTGCGGCGCTCGCCCTTGGCCTTGACCTGGCCGGCGAGGTTGATGGCGCCGCCGAACAGCAAGAGCTTCTCGGTCAGCGTGGTCTTGCCGGCGTCCGGATGCGAGATGATGGCGAAGGTGCGCCGGCGCGCGACCTCGTCGGACAGAGGCGAGCGGGACGGCTGTTCGGTCGTGACGGCAGTATCGGACATGAGGCGGCGGACGTCGTTTTGAGGCCGGAGAGCGGCGATGTACGGGAAAGGCGCGGGCTCACGGCCGCCGCGCGCCCTCCATATAGGCGTTTTGCACCGCAACTCCAACCGGGGAGTTACCCGGCGGCTGATGGGCACGCCGGGGCTGGCTCCCCGGCCCGCCGCCGTCCTTCGAGACGCGCGCCAGGCGGCGCGCTCCTCAGGACGAGGTCTGATTGTGCAGCGAAATCTGCCGCCGCGGTCGAATCCCGCCCCTCATGGTGAGGAGCGCCGCCCTTGCGGCGCGTCTCGAACCATGAGGCGCCAACGTTTCAGGACGGTCCCGCCGTCTTTAGTGCCTGAGCACCGACACCAGCCAGAAGCTCAGTGCCGCTACGATGGCCGAGGCCGGAATCGTGAAGATCCAGGCATAGACGATCGATCCGGCGACGTTCCAGCGCACCGCCGAGGCGCGGCGGGCGGCGCCGACGCCGACGATGGCACCGGTGATGGTGTGGGTGGTCGAGACGGGCACGCCGAGGAACGTCGCCAGGAACAGCGTGATGGCGCCGCCGGTCTCGGCGCAGAAGCCCTGCATCGGATTCAGCTTGGTGATGCGCAGGCCCATGGTCCGGACGATGCGCCAGCCGCCCATCAGCGTGCCCAGCGCCATCGCGGCCTGGCACGACAGCACCACCCAGAACGGCACCGTGAACTGCTCGCCGAGATGGCCCTGCGAGTACAACAGCACCGCGATGATGCCCATCGTCTTCTGCGCGTCGTTGCCGCCGTGGCCGAGCGAATACAGCGAGGCCGAAGCGAATTGCAGGATGCGGAAGGCGCGGTCGACGGCAAACGGCGTCGAGCGCACCGAGGCCCAGGACACGATCGCAACCAGGATCATCGCCAGCACCAGCCCGACCAGCGGCGACAGCACGATCGCGAGCACGGTCTTGGACAGGCCGCTCCACACGGTGGCCGAGATGCCGGCCTTGGCGACCCCTGCCCCGACCAGGCCGCCGATCAGCGCGTGCGAGCTCGACGACGGAATGCCGGCCGCCCAGGTGACCAGGTTCCAGACGATCGCGCCGACCAGGGCCGCGAAGATCACGTGGGCGTCGACGATCGCGGGATCGATGATCCCGGTGCCGATGGTCTGCGCGACATGCAGTCCGAACACGCTGAACGCCACGAAATTGAAGAACGCGGCCCAGAACACCGCATATTGCGGCCGGAGCACGCGGGTCGAGACGATGGTCGCGATCGAGTTGGCGGCGTCGTGCAGGCCGTTCAGGAAATCGAAGGCGAGTGCGACGGCGATGAGGCCAACCAGGATCGGAAGGCCGAGTTGAGCGTCCACGGCGCGGCCCTACCCTAGACCTGTTCGATCATGATCGAATTGATCTCGTTGGCGACGTCGTCGAAGCGGTCGGCGACCTTCTCCAGATGGTCGTAGATCTCGGCGCCGACGATGAAGTCCATCGTGTTGGCGTTGCGGTGCTTGAGGAATAGCTCCTTCAGCCCGATGTCGTGGAGGTCGTCGACCCGGCCCTCGAGCTTGGTCATCTCCTCGGTGATCGCGGTGATCATCGGCACGTTCTGGCCGATCGCCTGCAGCAGCGGCAGCGCCTTCCCGATCAGATTGGCGCAATCGACCAGCAAGGTGCCCATCTCGCGCATGGTCGGCTCGAACTCCTTGACCTCGAACAGCACCACGGCCTTGGCGGTCTGCTGCATCTGGTCGATGGCGTCGTCCATCGAGGTGATCAGGTTCTTGATGTCGCCGCGGTCGAACGGGGTGATGAAGGTGCGGCGGACCGCGGTCAGCACCTCCCGCGTGATGTTGTCGGCCTCGTTCTCGAGCTGGCTGACGCGCTGGCAGTGCCTGAGGATGTCGTCGCCGCCCTTAAGCATGTCCTGCAGCGCATGCGCGCCTTGGATCACCACCTTGTTGTGGCGGGCGAACAAATCGAAAAACCGCTCCTCCCGCGGGAGAACGGCGCGAAACCAGTGCAGCATGGGACGAGATCCATCCATTCCGAAACGGGCCAGGGCCGGCCCGTCACAGAACTGTCATACTCCGGATCGCGCACCAGCAGAAGCGGTGGCCGGTTCATCCACCGCTTTCTGCCCTTTCGACAATCTCTTTACAGATCAATAGCTTAGAGGGATCGCTTGAACAGATGGGCGATTTCTCCGACCACGCCGCGGCGGAAGGTGAGCACGCAGGCGACGAAGATGCCGCCCTGGATCACCGTCACCCACTGGCCGAAGCCGGACAGATATTGCTGCATGCCGACGATCACGAAGGCGCCGACGACGGGGCCGAACACGGTGCCGAGCCCGCCGACCAGGGTCATGAGCACGATCTGGCCGGACATCCCGACCTCGACGTCGGTCAGCGAGGCATTCTGGGCGACGAACACCTTCAGCGCACCGGCGAGGCCAGCCAGCGTCCCCGACAGGATGAAGGCGAGCAGCTTGTACTGGTCGGTCTTATAGCCCAGCGAGATCGCCCGCTGCTCGTTCTCGCGGATCGACTTCAGCACCTCGCCGAACGGCGAGTTGATGGTGCGGAAGATCAGCAGGAAGCCGGCGAGGAAACCGGCCAGCACGACGTAATACAGCACCGTCGGCTTGGACAGGTCGAGGATGCCGAACATCCGCCCCTGCGGAATGCCCTGGATACCGTCCTCGCCATGGGTGAACGGCGCCTGCAGATAGATGAAGTACAAGAGCTGCGACAGCGCCAGGGTGATCATCGCGAAATAGATGCCCTGCCGGCGGATCGAGATGTAGCCGGTGATCACCGACAGGACGAACGATCCGGCAACGCCCGTGAGGATGCCGAGCTCGGGCGGCAGCCCCCACACTTTCAACGCGTGGGCGCTGCAATAGCCGGCCGTTCCCAGGAACATCGCGTGGCCGAACGACAACAGGCCGCCATAGCCGATCAGGAGGTTGAAGGCGCAGGCGAGCAGCGCGAAGCACAGCGCCTGCATGACGAAGAACGGGTACAGCCCGGTCCACGGCACGATCGCCAGCAGCGCTGCCATGATGACGAACACGATCATCTCGTCGCGCATCGCGCGCGGGGTGATCGGCAGGGTCGCGTCGGTGATGGATGTCATGTCAGGCCGCCCGTCCGGTCAGACCCGTCGGCTTCACCAGCAGCACCAGGACCATCAGAACGAAGACCACGGTGTTGGAAGCCTCGGGGTAGAAATACTTTGTCAGTCCCTCGATCACGCCGAGCAGGAAGCCGGTGATGATCGAGCCCATGATCGAACCCATGCCGCCGATCACAACCACCGCGAACACCACGATGATGATGTGCTCGCCCATCAGCGGCCGCACCTGGTTGATCGGCGCCGACAGCACGCCGGCCAGCGCCGCAAGCCCGACGCCAAGGCCGTAGGTCAGCGTGATCATGCGCGGGACGTTGATGCCGAAGGCCCGCACCAAGGTCGGGTTCTCGGTGGCTGCGCGCAGGTAGGCGCCGAGCCGGGTGCGCTCGATCAGGAACCAGGTCGCCAGGCAGACGACCAGGGAGAAGATGACGACCCAGCCGCGATAGACCGGCAGATACATGAAGCCGAGGTTCATGCCGCCACGGAGCTGATCCGGGATCGCGTAAGGCAGGCCGGACGAGCCGAAGAAGTTCTGGAACACGCCCTGGATGATCAGCGCCAGTCCGAACGTCAGCAGCAGTCCGTAGAGATGGTCGAGCCCGGCAATCCATTGCAGCATGGTGCGCTCGAGGATCATGCCGAAGGCGCCGACGATGATCGGCGCCAGCAGCAGCGCCCACCAATAATTGATGCCGCCGAGGTTGAGCAGAAAATAGGCGCAGAACGCGCCCATCATGTAGAGCGCGCCATGGGCGAAGTTGATGATGTTGAGCATGCCGAAGATGACGGCAAGCCCGAGACTGAGCAGCGCGTAGAACGAGCCGTTGATCAGTCCGACCAGGAGCTGTGCGTAGAGGGCCTGCATCGTCTTGTTTCTGTTTTCTCTCGGCGTTTCCTAAAGACAGCGGTTCCGGCGGGATCAGCCGCCGGGACGGCAGCGGTTCACTTCTTCAACAAGGCGCACGCGCTCTTGTCGAGCGGTGTGAAGGCCTGGTCGCCCGGTACCGAGCCGACCAGCTTGTAGAGATCCCACGGGCCCTTGGACTCCGAGGGCTTCTTGACCTCGAACAGATACGCAGTGTGGATGGTGCGGCCGTTCGGCTGGATCTCGCCCTTGCCGAACAGCGCATCGTCGGTCGGGATCGATTTCATCTTGTCGACGATCTTGACGCCGTCATGCGGGTTCTCGCCGAGCGCCTCCAACGCCTTGAAGTAATGCATCAAGCCGGCATAGACGCCCGCCTGCACCATGGTCGGCGGCGCGCCGTTCTTCATCCGTTTGGCAAAGCGGTCCGAGAACGCGCGGGTCTGGTCGTTCATGTCCCAGTAGAAGGTCTCGGTGAAGTTGAGGCCCTGCGCGATGTCGAGCCCGATCGACTTGACGTCGGTCAGGAACAACAGCAGCGCCGCGAGCTTCTGGCCGCCCTTCGTGATGCCGAACTCGGCCGCCTGCTTGATCGAATTGGTGGTATCGCCGCCGGCATTGGCGAGGCCGATGACCTTGGCGTTCGACGACTGCGCCTGCAGCAGGAAGGAAGAGAAGTCGGAGGTGTTGAGCGGGTGCTTGACGCTGCCGATCACCTTGCCGCCATTGGCGGTCACGACCGCCGTGGTGTCGCGCTCCAGCGCCGCGCCGAAGGCGTAGTCGGCGGTCAGGAAATACCAGGTCGAGCCGCCCGCCTTGACCAGCGCCTGGCCGGTGGTGTGCGCGAGCATGTAGGTGTCGTAGGTCCAGTGCACCGTATTGGGCGAGCACTGCGCGTTGGTGAGATCCGAGGTCGCAGCGCCCGAATTGATGTAGACGCCGTTCTTTTCCTTGACGACGTTGTTCACCGCCAGCGCCACGCCCGAGTTCGGCACGTCGACGATGACGTCGACCTTGTCGACGTCGAACCACTGCCGCGCGATCGAGGTGCCGATGTCCGGCTTGTTCTGGTGGTCGCCGGAGATGACGTCGATCTTCCAGCCCTTCGCGGTGAGACCGGAATCCTCGATCGCCATCTGCGCCGCGAGCGTCGAGCCGGGACCGCCCAGATCGGCATAAAGACCCGACTGATCGGACAGCGCGCCGATCTTGACGGTCTTGTCGCCGGCCGAAGCGACGCTGCCAGCGGCGAGCGTGAGTGCCGTTCCCAGCAGCAGCGACGCGATGAATTTGCTCTTCATTTCCAACTTCCAGAACTTTCCAAGAAACTGCCGAGAAGACTGCCAAGAAAACCGTAAGAAAACCGCGGAAGGAAACTCCCAGGTCGGCTTCGCCGGCGCCGGTCAGACGCCGAGATAAGTATGCAGCTTGTCCATGTTGGCCGACAGATCGGCATTGGCGAAGCCGTCGATGACCTTGCCGTGCTCGACCACGTAGTAGCGGTCAGCGACCGTCGAGGCGAAACGGAAGTTCTGCTCGACGAGGAGAATCGTGAAGCCCTCCTTCTTCAGCCGCGCGATGGTGTGGCCGATCTGCTGGATGATCACGGGCGCGAGACCCTCGGTCGGCTCGTCCAGCATCAGGAAGCTGGCGCCGGTGCGCAGGATGCGCGCGATCGCCAGCATCTGCTGCTCGCCGCCGGACAGCTTGGTGCCCTGGCTCTTCAGCCGCTCCTTCAAATTCGGGAACAGCTCGAAGATCTGATCGAGCGTCAGCCCGCCCGGCCGCACCACCGGCGGCAGCAGCAGGTTCTCGCGCACGTCGAGACTCGCGAAGATGCCGCGCTCCTCCGGGCACAGCGCAATGCCGAGCCGCGCGATCCTGTCCGAGGTCATGCGGATCAGCTGCTGGCCGTTGAACTGAACCGAGCCGGTGCGCTTGCCGATGATCCCCATGATCGACTTCAGCGTCGTGGTCTTGCCGGCGCCGTTGCGCCCGAGCAGGGTGACCACCTCGCCAGCATTCACGTTGAAGTTCATGCCATGGAGAATGTGGGATTCGCCGTACCAGCTCTCGAGGTTGTTGACGTCGAGAATGGTGCTGGTCGCAGCCGCCGCGCCTGGCTTCGTGGCCGTCATCACCTCAGGCATGTCCGGCTCCCAGATAGGCTTCCTTGACGCGCTCGTCCTTGGAGAGCTCCGAATACGGCCCTTCCGTCAGCACCTGCCCGCGCGTCAGCACGGTGATGGTGTCGGAGAGGTTGGCGACGACGCTGAGATTATGCTCGACCATCAGGATCGTGTATTTGGCGGAGATGCGCTTGATCAGCGCGGCGATCTTGTCGATGTCCTCGTGGCCCATGCCGGCCATCGGCTCGTCCAGCAGCATCATCTCCGGATCGAGCGCCAGCGTGGTTGCGATCTCCAGCGCGCGCTTGCGTCCGTAGGGCATTTCGACCGCCGGAATATTGGCGAACTCGCTCAGGCCCACGTCGTTGAGCAGCTCGAGCGCCCGGCCGTTGAAGCGGTTCAGAACGCTCTTGGAGCGCCAGAAGTCGAACGACGAGCCATGCTGCCGCTGCAGAGCGACGCGGACGTTCTCCAACGCGGTCAGATGCGGAAACACGGCCGAAATCTGGAACGAGCGGACCAGGCCGAGCCTTGCCACGTCGGCCGGCGCCGTCGCCGTAATGTCCTGACCCTTATAGAGAATCTTGCCGGCAGACGGCGTCAGGAACTTCGTCAGCAGGTTGAAGCACGTGGTCTTGCCGGCCCCGTTCGGGCCGATCAGCGCGTGAATGGTGCCCCGGCGGATCTTGAGCGAAACATCGCGAACGGCAAAAAATCCCGCGAATTCCTTCGTCAATCCGTGGGTCTCGAGAATGAACTCGTCAGCCAAAGATTCCCCCCAAGCCGGCGCCTTCAGCGCCTGGCCCTCGCTTCTTCCTGTACGACGGCTCTGCTGGACGGCTGGACGATTCCTCGCCGCCACCCGCGACCGCTTCGCGGCGGAATATGCCGTCAATCGAGTGAGTTAGGCAAGGCGGAAAGCTGGGCAACGACGTCGCAAGGCGGCCGGCGGACCTTGCGTTGAAATCTGCCGGTATTTCCCGTTGACATAGAATATCATGCCACCGGCATTTTCCCGCACGCGCGCAGCGATCGCCGGCTCCAACTACTTCGCGGCCTTCACGTCCCTGGCGTAGAGATCCGGCTTGAAGCCCACCACGCGCCGGCCGCCGAGATCGAGCACCGGGCGCTTGATCATCGACGGCTGCGCCAGCATCAGCGCGATCGCCTTGCTCTCGGTGAGTCCGTCCTTGTCCGCGTCGGGCAACTTCTTGAACGTCGTGCCGGCGCGGTTGAGCAGCACCTCCCAGCCGAGTTCGTCGCTCCACGCCTTGAGTTTAGCCTTGTCGATTCCGGCGGTCTTGTAGTCGTGGAATTCGTAAGCGACGCCGTGATCGTCGAGCCAGGCGCGCGCCTTCTTCATCGTGTCGCAGTTCTTGATTCCGTAGATCGTGATGCTCATGCCACGCGTCCTCAAACAATCGTGTCCGACGGTGATGGATGTCCCACGTTGCGACAATCGGCCCTGCATTTTGCAGTGCGATTCACCCGCTTTTGATGCGGCGGAGGCCACGCGTTCCGCGGTCGGAATTCACTCCGACCTTTGCCACGAAACTGTCGGCTGAGCATTACATTTTCTTCGCATCCCCGGCGTATCTGGCCCACGAACAGGAGACCGCGATGGGCAAGATCATGGTACGTTGTCCGCAGACCGGCCGCAGCATCGAGACGGGGATGGAAATGGACGCTGCGCGCTTTCAGCGCATGCCCGTGTTCTTCTCGCGCGCCTACTGCCCGCACTGCCGCATCTACCATGAATGGTTCGCCGCCCATGCCTGGGTCGAGGAGATCAGCGACCGCGAGCGGGTTGCGCTGGCCTGACCTGACCCGCGAAAGGAAACGGCCCGCGCGATCGACCCTACCCACGCCACTGCTGCGGACGTCGCTCCATTGCACCCGTCCGCGGGATATCTCCCTGGAGCAGGCGAACCGCGATCGGGTGCTCAATCGTCTTTCGGATCGCTTTTGAACGGCGTGTTGGAATCGCCCGGCATCAGGCAGGGACACAGCTCTGTGAACTTGAAATCGGCCCCGCCCGCGGCGCGGTCGAAGCGCAGCACGACATCGAAGCGTTTGCCGGACCAGTGGGTCGGCAACTGGCCTTCATTGCTCACCGGCAGCCGCGGCAGGATGTCGGAGATGATCGCCTTGTGCTCCCACGCCACCAGCACGGTGCCGGACAGCGGTAGCAGGGCTTCGACCAGCGCCGCCTCCTGCCCCTTCGCAAAGGACGTGTTCGGCTTGTCGAGCCCGATGCGCGCCGCGAGCTCGAGCACCGTCTCGTACGGCCGGCGGCTCGGGTCGGAGCCGTCCTTGGTGCTGTCGGGATCGGCGGCATAGACCGCCTGCGGTGTCGGATAGTCCGTGCCGCCCAGCCCGCTGCCGAACAGCGCGGTCCAGGCCCCTGCCCGCTCCCAGCCGAAGATCACCAGCGACTTCGAATCCGGCTTGCCCGTGTGGGTCAGGCCCGGGCCTGTCGTGTCGCCGTCAGGCTTCTCGGCATGACGGATGATCAGCAGCGTCAGCGCGTTCATCGGCAACCCTCTCGGGCGGCATCATACGGCCATCACACGGAATTGCTACTTGAGATTGCAATCGTGAGAACGCAACATGGCGTTTTTCCAACCAGGATTCATTTCAGATGAGCATGGGATTGCGACAGACCCGCCGAACGTTCCTGGCGACGGCCGCGATGGCGGCAGCCGGCACCGTCATCTCGCCGAGACCAGGCCACGCCGCCGCGAAATATCGCCGCGCCAACGTCACCAGCGCGGAAGGCCAGAAGATGCTCGCGAGCTACGCCAAGGGCGTCGCCGCCATGCTGCAGCTTCCCGCAAACCATCCGCAGAACTGGTTCCGCAACGCGTTCATTCATCTGATGGACTGCCCGCACGGCAATTGGTGGTTCTACGTCTGGCATCGCGGCTATCTTGGCTATTTCGAGCAATCGATCCGCGCGCTCAGCGGCGACGACAGTTTCGCCCTGCCCTATTGGGACTGGACCGAGCTGCCGGAAATTCCTGCCGGCATGTTCGACGGCGTGCTGACGCCGACCGACAAGGCGTATCAGCCGTTCACCGGGAATCTCGCGGCCTTCACCTCGTTCATCAAGCCGGCGCTGACGGATTACTGGAACGGCCTGTCGAAGGACCAGCGCGGCCAGCTCGAGATCCGCGGCTACAAGTCGATCGACGATCTCTGGAACGACGTCACCGGCTTCTCGCCGTCCGCCAATGCCGGCATCTCCGGCAATGAGGCATTCGCGACCACCTGCGCCTCACGCTATCTGTCGCGCGACAATCCGAAGCTCGATGCCAAGACCACCTACGACGTCTCGCCGTTCGTGATCATGGCGGGCCTTCTGCCGACCGACTTCTACAACCCCGACAACTATCTGAGCTTCACCAGCTCGAAAACCGCTTCACACAACACCCAGCCGAATGGCGCGACCAAGTTCTCGACCTTGGAAGGTCTGCCGCACAACAAGGTCCACAACTACATCGGCGGTGTCGGCCCGCTCGATCCCGGCCCCTATGGCAACATGACCAATTTCCTGTCGCCGGTCGATCCGATCTTCTTCCTGCATCATTCGAACATGGACCGGCTCTGGGATGTCTGGACACGCAAGCAGCAGCGGCTCAAGCTACCCTACCTGCCGCAGGGGGCCGACCTGAAGACATTCTCGGACGAGCCGTTCCTGTTCTATGCCGACGGCAAGGGCGGCTATGTCGGCCCCAGCAAGGCCGGCGACTACATCTCGACCGACCGCTTCGACTACGATTATGCGCCGGGTTTCGGCGAGGACATCGTGGGTCCGCCCGCGGTCGCCTCGGCGCCGCAGATCAAGCCGCAGCAGGGCTCGGTCAAGGCCAATGTGGGCACGGTGAAGATTCCTGGCGACGCGCTCGAAGCGCACCTGGCGGCAACGCGGCCGCAGCCGCTGATGGCGCAGATCACGCTGCCCCGCCCGAGCGGCTATTCGACCGTGCGCGAGTTCGACGTCCTGGTGAACGCGCCCGCCAACGTCACCAAGGTCACGGCTGACAGCCCGTATTATGCAGGCACCATCGCCTTCTTCGGATCGATGATGCCAGGCATGGCCATGACCATGGATGCGACCTTCGCGGTGCCGCTGCCGACGAAGCAGGAGGCGTTCTCCGCCCTGCGGGCCGCGCCCAACCAGCCGCTGAGCATCCGCGTCGTGCCTTCGGGCGGCGTCGGCACCGCGCCGACCCTGAAAGCGCTCTCGGTCGGACCGCTGCGCCGATGAACGGCAGGCGCGCCGCGCTGCGGGCCTGCGCCGTGCTGCTCTGTACCGTGCTGCTCTATACCTTGCTGCGACCGGCCTCGTCCTTGGCGGCGGAGCCCTTCAGGGCCGTCGATCTGGTCGTGCCGCGGCCATTGGATGCGAGCGACGCTGCGGTCGTCGAGATCAGCCTGGGCGCACTGGGGCGAGGCCAGGAGGTGACGGTGACGACCGCATCCGGGATGCCGCTCGGGACCATCTCGCCATTCGGCCTTCGCACTGGTGCGGAGGCCGGGACCTATGCGCTCCCGGTACCGAAGGAGGCCATCGAGGGTGGACGGCTGTCGATCCGCCTCAGCATCAGCCAACCCGGCGGCAGCCGCGCGCCGACGCCGCAGGAGGTTCGCGGCGTCACGCTCAAGCTCGCTCCGCGGCCGTGATCCGCCGTCGCGGCGGCAGGCGCGCCGGACTCAGAGCGTCCCGCTCCGCGCACGGTCTGCACGCGGCTCGAACGGGCTCGCCATGCTGGGCTGTCCGATCCAGACACGGTTGAGCAGCCGTGTGAACGGCGGACACGTCGTCCCCTCGATGCGCGCCATCGCCTCCTGATAGGGGCCGACGGTACGCAATCTCTCCGGCAGCAACGCGTAGGCGCGTGGCAGAAACCGCTTGGCCCGCGCCGCGCTGCGGCGTTCGCGCTCGCCATAGGGCAGCGCGAAAGCAAGGCGCAGCCGCTCCGGCAGCATCTCGGCCGTCAGCGCCGTGAACCAGCGCGGCGGTGCGATCCACGTCGCCTCGCCCGAGAAGATGCGTTGCGCGATGTCGCGCGCGGCCGTGCCAACCGTGAGCGTCTCCGACGCCATCATATCGGCCGCAAAGACCTTGAACGACGTCCAGTCCGGCGGCATGGCCTCGTGTGGAATTCCGAACAGGCCCGCGAACCGCATGGCCTCGCGCCAATATTGCTCGCGCTCGGCATCGCCGAGCGGCGGACACAGCAGGCCGTAGGACATCATCGCTGTCTCGACCAGGGTGGCATGGACCCAGCGCAGCGCGTCGACGTCGTTGGCGCGATAGCGCGAGCCGGCGGCGAACGGCCCAACCGTCTCCGGCATCACGCCATCGACCGCGGCGTGCCGCCGATACAGCCGCCGCGCCACGGCGACCGCCTGCGCGCGCGTGCCGAACACCATGGTGTAGACGATGCTGAAGGTGCGGTGGAAACGGCCGAGCGGATCGGCGAACACTCTGGACTGCTCGGCAATGCCCGCCGCCACCCAGGGATGGGCGAGCTGCAACAGCAGCGCGCGGCCGGCGCCGAGAAACAGCGCGGCCTCGCGATGCACGCGCCACATCACGCTGTCGGACGGCAGCACGGCGTCGCCCGGCGTGGCCGGCGCGGCCAGCAGTTCGGCGATGCAACGTTCGAAATCGGCCTCGCTGACGATCACGGCCGCTGCGGGATCTCCAGCCCGCGCTGCACCGCCGGCCGCGCCAGGCCGCGCTCCAGCCAGGCCGGCACGTGCTTGAGCTCATCGAAGGCGACGATGTCGCGCGCGCCGTAGAACCCGATCAGGTTGCGCACCCAGCCGAGCGTCGCGATGTCGGCGATGGTGTAGTCGGCGTCCATAATCCACTGCCGGCCGTCGAGCCTGTTGTCGAGTACGCCGAGCAGCCGCCTGCTCTCCGCGACGTAGCGCTGCAACGGCCGCTTGTCCTCGTACTCACGGCCGGCGAATTTGTGGAAGAAGCCGAGCTGCCCGAACATCGGGCCGATGCCGCCCATCTGGAAATGCACCCACTGGATCGTCTGCCAGCGCCGCGCCGGATCGTCGGGGAGAAATTTCCCGGTCTTCTCGGCAAGGTACTGCAGGATCGCGCCGGATTCGAACAGGCCGAGCGGCTTGCCGCCGGGACCGTCGGGATCGATGATCGCGGGAATCTTGCCGTTCGGATTGAGCGACAGGAATGCCGGCGTCTTCTGCTCATCCTTGCCGAAATCGATCGCATGCGGCTCGTAGGCCAGGCCGGTCTCCTCCAGCATGATCGAGACCTTCACGCCGTTCGGCGTCGGCAGTGAATAGAGCTGGATGCGGTCGGGATGCCGCGCCGGCCAGCGCGCGGTGATCGGGAAGCTGGAGAGATCGGACATGATGGCTTTTTGCTCGCGCTGTCTCGTTGAGAGCTCAATCTAAGCCCGTGAACCGCCGCTGCAAGGTTCGATGCGGAACTGGCCGCGGCCGGCGATCTTATGTTGCTGCATCGTGCAGAAGGCCAGCATGCCGAGCCCGACCTACCGATTGATCATGCAGGCGATACTCACGCGCCAGCAGATTCTGTGCATCTATGGCGGCTTCGCCCGCGCGATCTGCCCGATCATCCTCGGCCACACCGCCGGCCGCGAGCGCGTGCTCGCGTTCCAGTTCGCGGGCGGCGCGAGCAGCGGCCTGCCGCCGGGCGGCCAATGGAAATGCTTCGATGTCGCTGACATGAGCGACGTCGAGCTGCACCAGGGCCGCTGGCATTCCGGACGCAGCCACCGCCGGCCGCAATATTGCGTCGCCGAGGTCGAGCTCGACGTCAATCCGGACAGCCCCTACGAGCCGAAACGACCGATCGCGACAGCGCAGCGCGGCAAGCTCCGGCGCAAGCGCTGACGCTACTGCGGCTCGCGCAGGCGCACGCGCAGCAGTGCCGGCAGCTTCGAGGTGGCGTCGTGCTGCGCGAGCTTGGCCGCGACGCGGCGCATCAGCGACGACGCGCCCTGCCTGGCAAACACCTTGATGCCGCGATAGCTGAAATCCACCACCACCTCGTGATGGCGCATGCCCTTGCCGCCCTTGACCAGGCCAAGGTCGCGCACCAGGCAATAATGCCCGTCGCTCATGCGTGCCAATCGGGTGTTCTCGAACATGCAGCGAAGCAATGCACCGAGTCGCAAATCCGTCAAGATTGACAGGAACGACTCATGAACCCAGCACGTCGGCAACGCGCCGCCGCGGCGCAAACGGCAGCGCCGGCCCGTAGCCGAAGCGCAGCACGAGATCCGGCCGCCTCGTCGTTCCGACCACGCGCGCCAGCTCTGGCCGCAACGCGGCGACTTCGACCGGCTGGTTGACGAAGGCGAGCTTCAGCCCCAGCCGCGTCGCTTCGAGCGCGAAGCGCTGGCACGCCTGCCCGGCCCTGATCCAATGCGAGGCGTCGGCCTGCTCGGCGGTGAACACGGCGACACCGGCCGATGAGCTGATCTGCCGCGCATATCTGTCGTTCTCCGATGCTGCATTGAAGAGCTGATCGAAGGCGAGGCCACCGAGCGCGGTCGGCAATGACGGATTGCCGCTGGCCGCCGCGAACAGGCCGTCGCCCGTCTCCATCGCGCTCCGCGGATTGAACCGCAGCCAGCTCTTCAGCTCGCGCAAGAACGCGGCATCGTGCATCTGCGCATCGTTGCCGGCGACCACGAGATCGCGGATGGCAGCGATCACGGCGGGAGCCGTGATGATCGCGAGATCGACGCCTGGCATCGCCGAGGCCGCCTGCAGCGCGGCGAGATCGCCTGGCGGCACCGCTCGTCCGTCATACTCCGCGCGCGTCGACTGCCTGCGGACGATGGCCGCAAGCCGCGCATCGTCATGCGCCGTGCCGTTCGTGAAGCTGTACCGCACCATCCGGCCGTCGCTGCTGATCTCGCCCGGACGGCCGCTCGCATCGGCGGCGATCGCGAGATTGGCGGCCGCGCAGCCGAGGCTGACGAACAGATGATGGTCGTCCGGATCAACCACCGGCGTGCGGCGTGACGGATCGGGCATGATCTCGATCGCATCCCGCGTCACGCGAAAGCGCCACGGCTGCGTGTTGTGGCTGTTGGCCGCGAGCGTCGCGTAACGGATGACATCGGTGATGTCGGACGACAACGGCGCGCGCAACCGGGCACTATAGTCGTCATATGCGCGCATCGTGCCGGTCGCGGCGCGCCAGGAGCCGGCGCCGAGCGCGGCCGCTGCAAGCGCGCTGCCGCCTCCTATCAGGACCCGCCGTCGGTTCATGACTCTGCGCCCGCAATTCTCGCCGCATCTCGATATGCTCACGATAAGCATGCTCCGCATCGGCGCGTTGTTGCAGATCAAGGCCTCCGCAGCAGCCGGCAAAACATCAACGCCATGCTGTTGACAGCACCAACAAAGCGGCGTATGTCCCGCGGCCTCGCGAGCGACTGCGCCCGCGACAAACATGAGCGAGACGATGTCCTTCGGCTACGAACACTTCATCCGCACGTCCAACGGCGTCATGCCGGTGGATGGCGCACGCCATGCTCGGGGGAGCGATCTTGCTTGAGGCAAGATCAACAGTCCGCATCACACGGACCCTCCCGAGCCCGCCGCTCCGGAGGGTTTTTTGTTGCCCTCACGTGAGCCGGCTGCACGGCGAACAACCAGATGTCCCGGCCTCGAGCCGGAACGGGAGACCCGGATCCCGGGGCTCGCGCAGGTGATGCGCGTGGCCTGCGCGCGCGGGGCCTGTCGGAGGGAACGAGGCGGCAACGCCGGACACCGATGACAGAGCGAGCTCCCTGGAGCTCGCAACACGCGGCGCCGTGCAGCGCCGCAGACAAGCCAATTGAATTCCCGGCCGTTCGCAGCCGGGAGCTGCTGGTGGTGAAGATCGCGGCTCCTTCGCGCCAATGCGGCCGCGCGCCGCCTTCGATCGATCGTACCGTGGAATCCGTCAAGCGAGATGGGTGAGTCGCGGGTTGCGGCGAGGCTGATGCCAAGCCTGCGTTTCGATCGTCGTATCGCCGTGATCGCCCGTTCCCCAGCATGCCATCAATGCCGCCCGGCCGCATCCCGCAGCCGTGCGGCCAAGGCGGTGGTGAAGATGCCTGTTACTTCGTTGAAACCGAGCGCCCCATTGGGGCAGCAACAGCATCACCCATTCCCCGCCGAACTCATTCGCGAGCCGTGGTGAAGACGACTGTTACTTCGCTTGCCACGCCAGAGGTCACGGGTTCGAATCCCGTCCGGCGGCTTGCCGGTAGCTCAGAGGTTAGAGCGCTGTCCGGTCCGCGAAAGTGGGACCGGGTCTCAGTCGTCGCCTGTTCCCGGCTCGTGCTCCATCTCAACCGGTGATCGTCTCGAACAGGCGGTCACCGCGACGGCGCAGATACGCTCTGCGCTCCTTCTTCCACGCGCCGTGGTGAAGAATGCTGATACTTCGATTGCTAATCGAGAGGTCGTGGGTTCGACTCCCACCCGGCGCTCCATGCGCCGGTAGCTCAGCGGTAGAGCACTAACCGATCAACATTCGCCCGTTCCCGGCGCGTGGTTCCCATCACGCCTGATCTCGAACGAGATCGCGCGTGCCGGCCGATGCTCCCGGCCATTTATCCATCGACCATTAACCCAAGAGGAGGCCCTGGCATGGTCAAGCTCAACACGTTCCTGCGCGCCTTCACCCACGAGGGTGCGCCGTCCCGACAGCTCGCGCCGGCACAGGCGCTGCAGCGCACGCTGATGAGCTGCCTGCTCTGGGAGGACCAGTTCTACGAGGACGGGATCGCGATCGCCGATCGCATCAAGGCGCTGGTGCCGCAGGTCGAGCCGCGCGAGGTGGCTCAGCTCGCGGTCCGTGCGCGCGAGGAGATGAAGCTGCGGCACGCGCCGCTGCTCGTCGCCCGCGAGATGGCGCGGTTGCCGTCGCACCGCGCGCTGGTCGCCGAGACGCTGTCGCGCATCATCCAGCGGCCGGACGAGATGGCCGAGCTGCTCGCGATCTACTGGGCGGACGCTCTCGGTCCGCAGCAGCAGCGCAAGCGGCAGCCGGTCTCGGCGCAGGTCAAGAAGGGGCTGGCGAAGGCGTTTTCGAAGTTCGACGCCTATCAGCTCGCGAAGTATGACCGCGAGGGGCCGGTGCGGCTGCGCGACGTCCTCTTCCTGGTTCACGCCAGGCCCAGGGATGCCGTCCAGGAGGCGGTGTGGAAGCAGCTCGTCGATGGCGAGCTGCCCTCGCCCGACACCTGGGAGGTCGCGCTGTCGGCCGGTGCGGACAAGCGTGCGAGCTTCGAGCGGCTGCTCGGTGAGAACAGGCTCGGAGCGCTGGCGCTGTTGCGCAACCTGCGCCTGATGCGGCAGGCCGGAGTGCCGCGCGCAACGATCGCACAGGCGATCGCGACGATGCGGACGGACCGGGTGCTGCCGTATCGGTTCATCACGGCGGCCCGGCATGCGCCGGCCTTCGAGCCCGAGCTCGAGGCCGCGATGTTCAGGTCGATCAAGGGTTACGCGCGGCTCAAGGGCCGCACGCGGCTCCTGATCGACGTCTCCGGCTCGATGTTCGCGGCGCTGTCCGCGAGGTCGGAGATGACGCGCGCGGACGCGGCGTGCGGGCTGGCGATCCTCGCCCGCGAGGTCTGCGACGAGGTGGAGATCTTCACGTTCAGCAATGAGGTCGTGAAGGTGCCGCCGCGACGTGGCTTTGCGCTGCGCGACGCGATCCTCGACTCGCAGCCGCATGTCTCGACCTATCTCGGCCGCGCGGTCAGCGAGGTCGACCGCAAGGGCGACCACCTGATCGTCTTCACCGACGAGCAGAGCCACGATCCAGTGCCGGCGCCGAAGACGCGCGGGACCATGGTCAACGTGGCGTCGTACCAGCACGGGGTCGGCTACGGGCCCTGGACGCGGGTCGACGGCTTCTCCGAGGCCGTGATCGCCTGGATCGCGGCGCAGGAGGAGAGCTTGCGCGGCGCGACCCTGCACTGACGACAAATGACCCGGACGCGTCACAGACGCGCCCGGGTCTTCTTCCACAAACAGTGGACCACCCCACGCGCCCCCGTTTAAGTGACGCCATGTACCTGTCCATCGCCACCACCCATCAGCCTGCCACCGATCTCGGCTACCTGCTCAACAAGCATCCGGAGCGGCTGCACGAGCTCGCGCTCACCTATGGCAAGGCGCTGATCTTCTATCCCGAGGCCAGCAATGATCGCTGCGAGGCGGCGCTGGTGCTCGACGTCGATCCGATCGGCCTCGTCCGCGGCAAGGGCCAAGGCGACGGGCTGCTCGATCAATATGTCAACGACCGCCCCTATGCCGCGTCGTCGTTCCTGTCGGTCGCGCTGAACAAGGCGTTCCGGACCGCGATGAACGGCGTCAGCAGCGCGCGCCAGGCGCTCGCCGAGAGCGCCATTCCGTTGGAGGCGGTCGTGACACCCCTGCCCCTGCGCGGCGGCGAAGCCGTGCTGCGGCAATTGTTCGAGCCGTTGGGCTGGCAGGTCGAACTCGCACCCATTGCGGGACCACAGGGCGATGCGATGAGCCGCTACGTGCGACTGACATTGCGCGGCATTGCGCGGCTCAGCGCACTGCTCAACCATCTCTACGTGCTGATCCCCGTGATGGACGATGCCAAGCATTACTGGGTCGGCGACGAGGAGATCGACAAGCTGCTCAAGCGCGGCGAAGGCTGGCTCGACGCCCATCCTGCCAAGGAGCTGATCGTGCGCCGCTATCTGCGCCACCGCGGCGTGCTCGCGCGTGCGGCGCTGGCACGGCTCGCGCCGGAGACGCAGGACGAGACGGCCGAGCCCGAGGCGCGCAGCCTGACAGAAGACAAATTGGAGGCGCCGATCCGGCTCAACGACCTGCGCATGACGGCGGTCATCGAGGCGCTGCGGACCACCGGTGCCAAGACCATCGCCGATCTCGGCTGCGGCGAAGGCCGGCTGCTGCAGCTTCTGGTACGCGAACGCTGGGTCGAACGACTGATCGGGCTCGATCCCGCGGCCGGCGAGCTGGAGCGCGCGGCCAAGCGGCTCAAGCTGGGCTTCCCCGGTGGCCCGCCCGAGGGCCGCGTCACCTTGCTGCACGGCTCGCTGACCTATCGCGACGCGCGCTGGGCGGAGGCCGACGCCGCTGTTCTGGTCGAGGTGATCGAGCACCTCGATCCCGACCGGCTGCCGATGCTCGAGCGCGTGGTGTTCGGCGCCGCGCGGCCGCGCGCGGTGATCGTGACCACACCGAACGCCGACTACAACGCACTGTTTCCAAGCCTGCCCGCCGGACAGTTTCGCCACCGCGACCATCGCTTCGAATGGTCGCGCGCCGAGTTTGCCGACTGGGCGCAGCGGATCTGCGCAACCTTCAACTATCAGGCCGCCTTCTCCGGCATCGGCCATCACGACGAGAGCCATGGCGCGCCGACGCAGATGGCCGTCTTCACTCGCTGAGCAATTCCATGAACATCGAAATCCCCGATTTCGCGCTGGTCGTGCTGATCGGCTCGACCGGCTCCGGCAAGTCGACCTTCGCCGCCAGGCATTTCCTTCCGACCGAGGTGATCTCCTCGGACCATTGCCGCGCGCTGGTCGCCGACGACGAGACCGACCAGGGCGTCTCCGCCGACGCGTTCGACATCGTCCGCGAAATTGCCGGCAAGCGGCTGAAGCACCGCAGGCTCGCCGTCATCGACGCCACAAATGTGCGCCCTACCGACCGGAAGGGCTGGGTCGAGCTCGCGCGCAAATGGCATGCGCTGCCGGTCGCGATCGTGTTCGATCCCGGCATCGACGTCTGCATCGACAGAAACAGGACGCGTCCCGAGCGGGCCTTCGGCGGCCCCGTCGTGCAGCGCATGGTCTCGGAGATCCGCCGTGGTCTCGGTGGGCTGCAGCGCGAGGGCTTTCGCCAGGTGTGGAAGCTCGACAGCGTCGCGCGCATCGAGGCCGCGACCATCGCGCGGCAGCCGTTGTGGACCGACAAGCGGCATGACGCCGGACCGTTCGACATCATCGGTGACGTACACGGCTGCGCGGCCGAATTGCAGGCGCTGCTGGCGAAGCTCGGCTATCAGGTCACATGGAGCGACACAGAGGGTCGACGCGCCGTCACAGTGACGCCGCCCGCGGGCCGCAAGCTCGTCTTCGTCGGCGACCTCGTCGACCGCGGCCCGCAATCACCCGATGTGCTGCGCATCGTCATGAGCATGGTGGCGGCCGGCACCGCCTATGCCGTGCAGGGCAATCACGACCGCAAATTCCAGCGCTGGCTGGCGGGCCGCAAGGTCACGATCGCGCACGGCCTGCAGGCCACGATCGATCAGCTCGCCAGCGAGGAGCGAAGCTTCCGCGACACTCTGCCGGGCTTTCTCGACGGGCTGCGCAGCCATGTCTGGCTCGACGGCGGCCGGCTCGCGGTGGCGCATGCCGGGCTGAAGGAGGAGATGATCGGCCGCGGCTCCGGCGCAGTGCGCGAATTCGCGCTGTATGGCGAAACCACCGGCGAGATCGACGAATTCGGCCTGCCCTTGCGCGCCGACTGGGCCGCGAACTACCGCGGACCGACCACCGTGGTCTACGGTCACACGCCGGTGCGATCAGCCGAATGGGTCAACAACACCATGTGCATCGACACCGGCTGCGTGTTCGGCGGCCGGCTGACAGCGCTGCGCTGGCCGGAGCGTGAGCTCGTCGAGGTCGAGGCCGAGCGCGTCTGGTGCGAGCCGGTCCGTCCGCTCGCGCCTCGCGCCGGCAGCGCCTCCGCGCAGGCCGAGGCCGATCAGCTGCTCGATATCGATGACGTGAGCGGCCGCCGCTGGATCGACACCACGCTGCGCGTCCGCATGGTCGTGGCCGAGGAGAACGCGGCCGCCGCGCTGGAGGTGATGAGCCGCTTCGCGCTGCCGCCGCAATGGCTGGTCTATCTGCCGCCGACCATGTCGCCATCGGAGACGAGCGCGCGCGAGGGTTGGCTGGAACGGCCCGAGGAGGCGTTCGCGCATTTCCGCGCCCGCAACGTTGCCGAGGTCGTGTGCGAGGAGAAGCACATGGGCTCGCGCGCCGTCATTGCGCTATGCAACAGCGCCGATGTTGCCAGGGCCCGCTTCGGCATCGCAGGCGACGAGAGCGGCGCGATCTGGACCCGCACCGGCCGCGCCTTCTTCAACGATGCCGCGATGACCGAGGCGCTGCTGGCACGGCTGCGTGACGCTGTCGACAGCGCCGGCCTGTGGCAGGAGCTGCAATCCGACTGGCTGCTGCTCGACGCCGAGATCATGCCCTGGTCGGCCAAGGCCGGCAGCCTGATCGAGAGCCAGTACGCGCCGGTCGCGGCGTCATCGGTCGCCGGCCTCGAAGCAGCAGCCGACGCAGTGGCGCGCGCCGCCGCGCGTGGCCTCGATGTCGCCGCGCTCGGCGACCATTTCCGCGATCGTGTCGCGCGCGCCAAGCGCTATGGCGCTGCCTGGGCGCCCTATGTCTGGCCGGTCGGCGGCATCGACGATCTCAAGGTCGCGCCGTTTCATCTGCTCGCCAGCGAGGGCCGGGTCTGGTTCGATCAGGACCACGTCTGGCACATGACGCTCGCCGATCGGCTGGCCGCCGCATCAGCATCCGTCGTCACCCGCACGCAATGGCGCACTGTTGTGCTGGCCGACGACACGGCCGTCGCCGACGCCATCGCGTGGTGGGAGCAGCTCACGGGAAGCGGCGGCGAAGGCATGGTGGTGAAGCCGAAAAACTTCGTCGCGCGCGGACCGAAGGGCCTCATTCAGCCGGCGCTCAAGGTGCGCGGGCCGGAATATCTGCGCATCATCTACGGCCCGGAATATGATGCGCCGGAGCACATCGTCCGGCTGCGCCAGCGCAAGCTCGAGGGCAAGCGCAACCTGGCCCTGCGCGAGTTCGCGCTCGGCCACGAGGCGCTGACCCGCTTCGTCTCCCGCGAGCCGCTGCGCCGCGTGCACGAATGCGTGTTCGCGGTTCTGGCACTGGAGAGCGAGCCGATCGATCCGCGGCTGTGAGCCGCTCAACAACCAACCACGGCGATCTTCTGCGATGTACAAGCCGGTCTTGCGCGATTGGATCTGGGCTGACGGACGCGGACCAGAGCTGCGACGAGCGCACTTTTTCGGCCACGGATTGAACTTGATCGCCCTCGACTATCTGAACCCGGACTGGGCTTCCGAGGACGATATGCGACACTTGATCCTTCACAAGACTCAAGTGCATCAAGTCACCCCAGAGGAAGTCCATGACTATTCCCGTGAAACCGTCGGTTGGGGGCCCGCGATCGATCAAGCCGCCGTGGTGGACCTGGGACGATCAGCCTGGCTGATGAGCTTCTCCCAGCGGCATCTTGCCCGCTGCCGACATTTTCGCATCATGTTCTATGACGAATATGTCGACGTCATCTGCGAGAGTATCACAGCCGCCCATGGTGCCTACGCTCCGTAGTTGTGGCGCCCAGTGACGGGCGCTCTCGAGCCAAACGTGACTTTGGGCAGCCGAACTGCGGAAGGGAGCCATGGGATCGTTCATCACCAACCTCCACGTTCGCGACGCCGCACCTCGCAACGCGGTCCGTAAGAAAGCGATCGAGGCCTATCCGATGATTGCCGCCAAGATGCCGAATCCGCCGAGCCTCGAGCAATATCTCGCCGATATCGAAAAGCGCATGGCTACAAGGCCTGCCGCAATCGTCGCCACGCCGTCCCCAGCCAGGCCGTTCATGTTTGCCGAAGACAGGTTGACGGGCCTCGCTGAGCTTCTCGGCATTCCCAGCGGACATGCACTTGATAGCTATCACTACCTCTCCGGTGGCGAGGGCACGCCCGGAGTGCTGACGCTCATCGGGCCGGACGGCGAAACCGAGATCAGCTTGTCTTGAGTGCGCGGACCGGCTTCTGAGACCCGTCTCGTCATCGCAGCGCGCAGCCGCAGGGGCGTGCGAGCGAGCCGATCGAGCGGCGGGGTGAGCGTAGGACGGTGGCCTCAGGTCGACGGGGGTGAGCTTCCGCAGGGCCGCTGACATCGTCACCGATGTGCCGGCTGCCTTCGAGGAGATCGAAGCCATCGCGGTCATGCTGCTGACGCAGCAGGTATTGGTACTGCCTCTCGATGTCGGCGATATCATCATCGTGGAGCAGCTTCCTGGCAGTCACGCCGTCTCGTCCAGGTACGATTCCCGGAACGCGACGCCGTTCCTCCGGCGCGATCCCCTTCGGCTTGATCCTGCGCAACGAACGGACGCAGGACACACGCTACCTCGCTACCGTGCCTACACCACTCCCCAAGGAGGCTTGAATGAGGACGTCCTTGCAACTCGCCATCGTCATCGCCGCCATCGCGGCCATGCCCGCTTTCGCTCAGGGAACTGGGCCGGTGGCAACGCAATGCGCCGCTGACATCCAGAGCTTCTGCTCCGGCAAGCAGCACGGCGCAGGCCAGGTTCGCGCCTGCCTCGAGACCAACCGCGAGAAAGTCTCAGCGGATTGCCGCCAGGCTCTCGACACGACGGGACCCGGCCGAGGCAAAGGCCAAAGACGCTGAGCATGCGCATCGGCTGGCCTGGCCCCGTTCCGGGTGCAGGCCAGCCGGCAACTTCCACAGCGATCCGGCTTCGCCCGGGCGAGATCGTCTGCGCCCAGACGAAGCCGATCTTCGGCGCCAAACACCAGCCCTTCCAATGCGATCGAGGTTCGCACGCCGCGTCCACGAAAATTTCGCTTTCGTTTTTCCGAATTTTATGAAATACTCCGCCTGTCCCGCCTCGCCATGAGGGGCGCTTCGCGATCGTCACGAACGTGGAGGCGGTGATGCGACGGGCGTAGGCTGCCGCAGCATGGTTCTCCGTGCGGACGAACGGCAGAATGCGCCGGCGAAATCGTGTGGTCCTGGCCTCCCGATGCTGAGGTCAAGCCGGCCGAGATGATGACCGGCTGGCGACGGGGGCAAACAAGCCGGTCCCCGGGGAGCAACTGTCTTTTTTGTAGACCGGTGATCGGCCGGCCTCAAGGCTGG